>DAHUYM010000010.1 GCA_027315205.1 Leptospirillum sp.
TTTCCGCCAGGTAGACCCGAAGGAGCTTGCCCTCCACCTCGGCGTTTCCCGGCTGGATCCGGTCGAGGATCCGCTGGTATCCGGCTTCCGCCTCCCCCCATCTTCCCTGCTGGGCGGCGATGTCGGCCAGGGATTCCCATCCCGGCTCGAAGCCTGGGTTCCGGGATATGGCTGTCCGGAATGCCTCTTCGGCGGCATCGTAGCGTTTTTCCCTCGTGTACTCGAATCCCAGGTAGAAAGGAAGGTACGTCGACTTGGGGTTTTTCTTCACGCCGTCCTTGAGGACCTTAAAGCCGGTTTCGATCTGACCCGTCCTCGCATAGAGGTCGAAGAGGGCCACATACGCCTCTTCCTTGAGCGGGTCGAGGATCAGGACCCGCTCCGTATAGATCGGGATGATGGATTTCAGCTGTTCGGTCCTGAGAGCGGGATCCTGTGTCCTGAGGGCCAGCTGCCGCCTGACGCTCGCCATTTCCATCCAGGGGGCCAGACGCGACGGAAAATCCTTCGTCAATTGATTCAGGGTGCTCAGCGCCGCCTCGTCATCTCCGACCTTTTGCTCGAGACGGGCTTCCTGGAGTCTGAGCGTCATCGAATCGGGCCTGTACTTGAGGGCCTTTTTTGTCTCGTCGAGAGCCAGGTAAGGGTTTTCGAGGCCGGTCGCGATGTTCGCCTGGATCTGGTGGTAATAGGACTCCCATGGACGGGGAGCATCGACCGCGCTGGTCTTGGTCGTGGAAATCCTTGTTTCCTGGCGGGGCAGGTTTCCGGACGATCCGATCGAGGCCATGCAACCCCCGAACGCCAAGAGGAAAAGCGCCGGTGAGATTCGGAAAAAGCTCCGGAAGAGGTGATCCAAAGTCAAGGCAACTCCTTCAAGACGACGTGGGTATCCCGGTCGGTGAATCGTTTTCCCGGAACGCCCCATGTGCGGATGTTCGGAAAATCGCTGGCGGCTATTTCGGGCTCCATAAGCGGGTGCCTGAGATCGGGAGCGAGCGACTGGCAACGGATTTCGGTCGAACAGTAGGCAAGCGAGCCGAGCCTCCAGGCAGGGCCGACGAAGCTCGAAAAATGTTCGGGCCATTGGGCCTTGACCGTCGCCATCCTGTATTGTGAGCCGAAGTCTGTCCGGACATAAACCACGCCATGACGCAATTCCAGGAAGGCAATTTCCTTCCGGATCGGAAGCATGGCGTGAACGTGGATCTGAAGGAAGAATCCGCGGTTCCTGGAATAACCGTCAAACTCGAAAAAGAATGAAGGGCGGCCATCCCGGCACGGTTCTTTTCTCCATTTCAGGATCTCCTGATCGTCGCCCTTTGGCCAGTGGAACCCACGGCGCCTCCCGCATTCGAAATAGCCCGAAAGCGGCGTCAGGACCGCCCTTTTCCCCTCTGCCAACGTGATGTGAAACCCGCCCAGGGTCCGCTTTGGGAGAAACCATACCGGACGGACGGGACGGGACGCACACAGAAACGGCATCGAAGGAGAAGAAACCAGGTACAGGACGAGAAAGGAATTGGGTTCGCACACCATCTCGTGAACGGACCTCACCGCACACCCCCGAATGATCCGAGTCATTCCGCATCGTTCCAGTGTAAACGACCCGAATGAGGAATTCAAATGAGAAAGCCTGCCGATGCGGCTTCCGAACCCGTTCCCCATCGGCGTCCGCAGGCATCGCATCCATCCGGAACACCGGCTAGTCCGGAGGGACGAAATAAACCAAATCCCCGTACGGCTTCAGCCAGGCATCGGATGTCAGCAGATACTGGGTTCGCTCAGGGCTTGGGAAACAAGAAGACGGTCAAACAGATCGTTGCGATGTAAAGGGAGACTTGCGACCAAGGCCGCATGGCGCACGGAAACCGGAAGGGGCGCATATCCGTTCCGGGCAAGGATTCCGTCAAACGACAAAAGATCGAAACCCGATTCAAGTCGCCCGATGGACGCTTTTACGGCCATTTCCCATACGCTTGCCGCACTGACGTAAATCTGGGACTCGGAATTCAGGATGAGGTTGCGAGCCCCGGCAGGAAGTCTTTCCGGATCCGACGCGCACCAGATAAACATATGGGTATCGAGAAGAATGTTCACGTTTTTTCGTCCGAAAACCCGGGGTGTCCGTAAAATCCGTCCAGAATGTCATTTGGAAGGGGGGCATCGAAATCATCCGAAACCCGGAGTTGCCCCTCAAGGAATCCCAGGGTGACGGTCTTCGCTCCGCATGGAACGAGTTTCGTCACGGGCTTCCCCGATTTTGCGATGATGATCTCCTCACCGGAGGAGACCCGGTCAAGAAGTTTTAAGAGTTGGGTCTTGGCTTCATGAGTATTAATAATCATTCTCGTCTCCTTCATATGGACTAAACTAAGGCTAGTCCATATGAAATCCGGATGTCACCGAACCCTGCAGGCCGCACGTTCACATGGTCACCAATTCCGGGCAAGGATTCTGTCAGGGGGTGGAACGTCGTCCTTCGTCGAGATCGATCAGGTCGAAGGCGTTCATCGCCCCGACGTCGAACCGGGACGCCACTTCAGGATAGTTCCGTATCCGGACCGCCAGCCGGTCCGGATACGGACGGTCGGAGACGATTTCCCGGAACCATCCGGTTTTTTCGGAATCTGTGTGCGGACGTCCGTTCCGCTCGACCCAATCGAGGACGGCCCTGTCGTCCGGAAGGGAAAGTATCGCTTCCCGCAAGGCGTCGGGACCGACGCCGGAAAATTCCATGAAGCGGCCGTCGAGAGTCCCTCTCCCCTGTTTCAGGAGGTTCTCGCGGTATTCGTCCGGAAGCCGTCCCTGTCCGGAGAGACGGACCTTGTCGATCAACCTCGGAAGGACGGCGTATCCGCCCAGGACCTCACGGGGGGAACGCAATTGCCGGGACGGATCGAACATCAGGTATTTCTCCAGAGGATCGCCGACTGGAACCTCTCCGATCCTAGGATCTCTCGGGGGACCTGTCGGGTGCATCGGTTTATTCCTTCGCCACGGACTGTTTCCGGTTCGAGACCCCCTTCAGCTGGAGGAGCGGAGAGGGCCATATCCTTCCGTCCGTCTGGACGGACACCTCCCACATTCCCGTGAGGACGACGGGCCACCCTTTCGAGCGACCCCAATCCAGCAGCCCTTCCCCTTCCAATCCGAACATCAGGACCGACACCCTGTTGACCGTTTCCCAGGAGGCGACTCCTTCGCATACGATCTGGACGCATTCATTGACAAGGGATAGAAGCAGATGGCCCGCGCCATCGGAACCCGTCCTGGACACGCCCTCCCCTGCCTTCACGGAAAAATCCATCCGGTCCCTGGACTCGGTGCGCCATTGGAGGAATGTGTTCCCGTAAAACCGGTGGAAGAATCCGGTGAGCCGGGAGGCCCACTTCCGGCCGACCTTGTCGATCGTGGCCCCGGGCACCGTTTCGAACCCCCTCTTCGTGAGTTCATCGTCGAGGGCGGAAAGCATTCCGCCGTCCTCCGACGCCACCGCCCTGGCCTCCGAAAAACACCGGGCCAGAAGTCGGTTCGCAATCCCGCCGGGGCCTTCTTTCGCGAACGCAGGGTACAGCTCCAGCATCCTGGCGAAGTCCGAGGCCGATTCCACGACGGAGGAACCGGTTTCGAGCCCAGCAAGGATCTCGAAGCCCGACAGGGTCCTCGGAGGAAGTCCGATGGGGCGGATTCCGAACAGGCGGTCCGGATGGAGGAGGTACGATCCGAGTTGCGTCACGGTCAGGGTGTCGAGCGAGACTCCGATTCCGGTATCGGGGGCAAGGACGGACTCGAGTTCCTTAGAGACGGCGATCTTTTCCTCGAGGTCGTCCGGGGTCGTCTCGACGACGAGATCGCACCCGGACAAGTCGATCGTCTGGGTCGTCGCCGAAAGAAGCCGGAGTTGGGCATCCTCGAGCACAGGGGCCACGAGGCCGGACGGGACGTCCGATGCGCTCTCCTTTTTAAGGAGCGCGAGGTGATTTTCAAGGGCGCCGAAATCGCGCTCGAGCCAGACGACGGGATACCCCCTGGACAGAACCCACCGGACCAGCGGAACGCTGTACCGGTTGGCGCCGACGACACCCAGTTTATGGACGGGAGATTTCATTTCGCGGAGATCGTCAGGTGGACGATCGCAGGCTCCGATACAGGAAGAAGCAGTCGACGAAGAAAAGGATCGGAGCGACGACAAAGGCCACAAGGTCCATGATGAAACGCATCCGCTGGGCTTTCACCATCACGACATCCTCCGGGGCCTGGAGAACCACGATCCACGAATGATCGGTGATCCCCTGAAGATCCCCGAGGAGCGCCGAACCGAACAGGTACTTCTCCCCTTTCACGTAGTCCTTGAACCCTCCGGAGCGTCCCTGGCGGAACCGGTCGAGAACGGTCCCCAGGCCGATTTCGCTCATATTCTGGCCGACCAGGAGACGGTTCGAACTGGCGAGGATATGCCCGCCGGACGAGGCGATGTAGGACAGTCCCGGCGCATCTTTCTGCTTTGGCCGGAAGAGGTACGGGCCGAACGTCTCCGAGAAGTTTTCGACACCGACGAGGTATCCCAGGGGCGTCGTGTCCGACGCCTGTCCCGGTTTCAGGATCGGGACGGCCAGAAGGAGGAGAACCGCGTGGTTACGGAAGTTGTAGATCGGCCGGGAAATGAGGGCGGGACCGCCGCTGGCGCGGAGCCTGTCGACAATATCGCGCGTCGCGTTTTGGTACGCCCGCAGGTTCTGGCTCTCGAAACCCCCGATTTCCCGGTTCTTCGCGTCGTAGACCGACCACCCCGCAAAATGCCCCAGGTGCCCTTTCAAGACGTACCTTCCGAGCGTGTCGTGAATTCCCGCCGGGGAACCGGACTCCGTCGCCCGGGAAAGGGTCTTTCCAAGCGTCATGGTATCGCGGATGTCGCCGATCATCATGCGTCCCACGTCGCTCGCCATGTCCCTCGCGGACCTGGGAAGCGGGTTCCGGGTGACGTAATACGTGGCGACAACTTCTCTGTAATAGAGGATCCCCATGACGGAACTCGGGATGATCATCATGAGGAAAATGACGAGTCCCACGTTCCAGCGCCATGCACTGGACCCGGTCTTTTTCGGCGTTCCGGGAGGTGTTTCGGCATCGGGAACACGAATCGACTGGATTTCCGGAGTGGATTCAGCCATCGACGGTCGTTCCCGTTCTCGGTGTCGGCACGGTTCCGGAAATCACCATTGCTCCTTGTGGATCCGGTCCTCGGGATATCCGGCAGACTGGAAGAAGGCTTCCGTCTGACGGACCATTTCGGGGGGGCCGCACATGTAGATTTCCTCGTTGGAAAAGCCGGGAACCAGTTCGGGCAAAAGCGCCGTAATACGGCCGAACCGGCCTTTCCAGCCCGCTGGCAGACCGGGGTGGTCCCTGCCCGAAAGGGCGGTCACCAAGCGAAATCCGGAAAGGGTTTCGGCGTATTCCAAAAGTTCGCCCTCATAGATGAAGTCGTGCGCGTGGCGGAATCCGTAATAAAGATCGATGGGGACCTTCGAGCCTTCCATCAGGAGGGTCCGGATCATCCCCCGCAAGGGGGCAATTCCGGATCCAGAACCCACGAAGACGTACCGTGAAGGCTGGAGCCCGGATTTTTCCCTGAGATGAAATGCGCCATACGGACCGTCGATCAGTATCCGGTCCCCTTCCCGGCAATCGTGTATCCGGTTCGAGAAAAAACCTCCGTCCCCAACCCGGGTGATGGTCAATTCGAGGTACCCTTTCTGGAGATCCAGGGGAGATGATGCCACGGAATAGGCCCTCCGCACCGGGCGTCCCTTCGTGTTGAGAAAATCCGGTATGGAGGCCATGACGAATTGTCCCGCCTTGAACGTGAAGGGGTGGCCCATCGGAACGGACAGACGGAAGGTGAGGACTCGCGGGGTTTCGTGGATGATCTGTGTCAGGGTCGTTTCAATGACTTCCCGGGATGCCATGCCTGATTATCTCTCCCCCCCTCCCGGAGTGTCAAACCGCGCGGATCCCGAATTTTCCTCAACTGCCGAGCTTGAGCGAAAACCCCGTGCGCCGCGCACGTTCGAGAACCCGGTGGAACAGGTAGAGAGCTCCGGAAAAATAGACCACGTCCATAAGAAAAGCCCATCCGAGTTCATTCCAGGGCAGTCCCTTGCCGTTCAGGACCGCCCTCATGCCCTCGAACACGTGGGAGGCCGGTACGAAAAAAGCCACCTGGTGGAATCCCGGGGGAAGCACCGATACCGGATTGAAGACGGCACTGACCGGTTGGAAGAGGAAGATAACGCCCCACGCCAGCACTTCCGCCTCCTGGCCGAACCTGAGAATGAGCGCGGTCGTCATGATGCCCAGTGCCCATCCCATCACGAGCAGGGCCATCACGAACGGGATGAGGGACACCCCAAGCGAGAACAAGGAATAGGAAAAAAGGAAGTATGCGAGAACGATCGCAACTCCCGACGACAGGGCCACCTTCAGAAGACCGGTGAGCATGGCGCCGCCGATCACGTGGAACGGGGTGATCGGGGCGACCAGAAGGTTGTAGAGATTCTTGGACCAGATCTCCTCCAGGAACACAACGGAGATTCCCTGTTGCGAACGGTAGAGCATGTCCCACAGGAGAAGGCCACCCAAGAGGGCCTGGGCCGTCCCGGGAATCATGTTGGCACCCTGTCTCAGATAAAGCGTCAGGAAGCCCCAAACCAGAAGGTCCAGGAGAGGCCAGTAAAAGATTTCCATCCATCGGGGGAGGCTTCGTTTATAAAGATAGAGCTGCCTGAGCAGGATCCCGGCGATCGGACGCCAGGCCAGGAGGCCGGGAGAGGGCGACTCCCGGTCCTCTCCGGCGACGATCCCGACTTTCGAGATTCCCTGAGGACTGTTCCTGTCGATGATTTTCACCCCCGATTCAGTCGTGCGTGTTCCATGCTCTTGATAAACACAGTCTCGAGATCGTTCGCACCGAATCGGGCGCACAGTTCCGAAGCCGTGCCCGTCGCGACCGTTTCTCCCGATTCCAGAAGGAGTATCCGGTCGGAAAGCCGCTCGACCTCGCGCATATTGTGGGATGTGTAGACAAGCCCCATCCGGTCCCGCTTGACCCTTTCCTTCAGGAGGATACGGATCTCCTGTGCCACTTCCGGATCCAGTGTGGCGGTCGGCTCGTCCAGGAAAAGGACCTCCGGACGGGTCAAGAGGGCCTTGGCAAGGCCCAGCCGTGCGATCTGTCCCGTGGAAAGCCTGCCGACCCGGAACGAGGAGAGAGGGCCGAGGTCCAGCTCTTCCAGCATCTCGGACACCGCTCTCTTGCGGTCGGGAAGATCGTACAGGAGTGAGAAGACCTGCAGATTTTCCTGGACGGTCAGGGAAAACGGCAAGGACAGGTCGGTTGATGCATAGTTGATGCGGTGGGCAATGCGGCGGCGGTTTTGCGTCACATCGACCCCGAAGATGCGGACCTGGCCGGAGTCCGGGACCAGAAGGCCCAGGAGGATCTGGATCAGCGTCGATTTTCCGGCTCCGTTCGGGCCGACGATCGACAGGATTTCGCCCCGGCTGACGGTGAGCGAGACACCGTCCACCGCGGGAGGGCTATCGGTCCCGAAACGCTTGACCAGTTTCACGGCCTCGAGAACGACGCAGGGGGGAGCGGACCCGTTATCCACCCGTCCGGTCCAGTCCCAGGCCCGAAAAATGAAGGAAATACCTTTTCCCCCCGGCACTCGCTCCTCCGGTGAATCCGACATAGAGATCGAAATTGGGTGTTCGGGGCAGGACCGAAAAGTGGACGGGGATGCTCAAGGAGTCCCCTTTCCTGAAGAGGCGCCTTTTATCCCAGTCCAGCGTTCCCTCGGATGCCCCCTGCTTCCCGTCGACCCAACGTGGCGGGCTCGAAAGGATCAGGGAAAACCCTTCGGGGGAGACCGCCGGCCCAGTGAACGTCATCGTGAGGACGAGGTCGAATCCGTTCTTCGAGCTCTCGATCCGGGAAACGCCCGCGGAAAAAAGATCGGTCCCGATCGAGGTCACCGCGACATCCGACCCCGTGGACCGGGGGAAGAGGGCGGTGGGAGGAACGGGCAGGGGAACCTGCATCACCCCCGATCCCGAGCGCGCGGTATCGGCGGGCTTGGGAAGGGTTATGTAGAAGAAGATGGTGTAAAAGATGCCGCTCAGGAAAAGAACGGCGGCAAGTCCACCGAGGATCCAGAATAGTCGTCTGGATTTTCGGTCGAGATTCCGGTTCGAAATGCCTAGCGAATCGAGCCGGGAGCGATCTTCATCCATGTATGCACTCTCCGAGAGGGTGGGCTGCCTGCCCCGGATCAGAACCAGATCGTGATCCCGGAGACGAGCGGAGCAAGAAAAAGGATCTCGTTGGCAATCACAAGTCCCGTGGGATCCAGTTCCACGAAAACGCCCATCGGAAGTCCCGGAACATGCCAGGACATTCCGCCCCCGGCGTCGAGGACCATTCCGTAGGGATGGCCGGTCAGCGGTCCCGACCCCGATGCCGAGAGACTGGCCACCCCCATGTCCCCCCTGAGGTAGGGGGACAACGTTCCCCATCCGGTCAGGGAGTCCGGAAAAAGGGAACTGAAGTCCCAGCCCGCCCCAACGGTCACGATGAAGCCCGTGACGCTCGCCGAACCGGGAATCGGACCGGTGGAGGACGGGGTCGGAGTGGACGAAAAAAAGCTTCCCGACGAGAGTTCCGTGACCAATGACGGACCGGGGGTCATCTGGAGATAGGAAAACGAAGCGATCCACCGGAAAGGCCCGGGGGTATTCCCGGGACGATAGGAAAGCTCCGCCCCGACGCCCAGGGCGTCGTTGAACAGCGCGGCGTCTCCCGTCCCTACCGGAATATAGTACGAGAATGTGGGTGCGATCGTCCAACGATCCGTGCTTCCGGAAGGGGGCTTTTGCGCCCCGTTTTCCGATGGGGGATTCACGGGGCCGGGAATGGGCGGGAGATCGGCGCCCCATCCCGCGGAAGGTCCCGACACGCAAACGACGAAGGCCGTGGTCAGGATCCATGCTAAGACCCGTCCGGACAAATCTTCTGGATCCTTCAAGGAACACCGTCCTTCGGAAGATTCATCGTCTTGAAATCATAGTTCGTCCCCATGTCCCTCTTGAGCCGCGCCAGCGAAATGGCATAATCCGCTTCGGCCTGAACCAGGTCGGAACGGGCTTTCGCGAGATCCCGCTCGGTCTGGGTGACGGCCACCGTCGTCCCGGTGCCGACCTTGAACTGGGTCTCCGAAAGCTCCACGTTCTTCTCGGCCTGCCCGACCAGGATGCGCGCGTCCCGGATCTTCTCCCGGGCCGAACGGAGCGTATAGAGATCGGAAAGGACGCTCTGGATCACCCCCTGCCGCAAGTCTTCCCTCTGGAACTTGATTTGCGTGAGCTGTGCCCTCGCCTGACGGGTCTGCTCGACATTCAGGAAACCGTTGAAGATCGGAAGCGTCACTGTCGTAGCGACGGCCCAGTTATAAACGAGGGGAAAGAACTCGCTGTCCAGGCTGTAGGAACCCACGGTCTGCACCGTAGGAAGGAATTGGGCCTGGTTATTCTTGACCACCTGCTTCTGGGCCTCTTCCTGGCGATCGATCTGTTTTAGGTCCGGACGGTTGGAAAGGGCGGTCGCGATGACCTGGTCGGGAGTGAATTGGATCTTTAGCGGGGGATGGATTGTTTCGACACGATAGGGCCGCTTTCCGATCACCCCCATCGACCGGTTCAGCGTCAACAAGTCGACCCGGAACTGATTTTTATCCTGGACTTGGGCCAAGAGGGCGTTCGACAAGTTGACGCGGGAGTTCAGCACGTCGTAGGCATTCGCCACACCGTCGTTGTAGCGGGCCAGGGCCACTTCAAGCTGCAGTCGGTAATCCGAAATCGTGAGACGGTCGACGTCCAGAAGCTTTTGGTCCTTCAGAACATTGAAATACGCTGCCTCCACGTTATAGACGATGACGGTCACCGTTCTTTCCGCCCCCTTGTGCGACGCTTCGTAAAGCGCCCGGTTCTGGGCGACCTGAGTTCGACGGCGGCCGAACGAGAAGAGTGTCTCGGTCAGGGAAAGCTGCGCCTGGTAGAAATCGAATGAAACGGGGGACTCCGGGATGGTGAACGGGAACCCTGGCTGCGGTCCGAAGTTTCCGGTTTCGCGGGTATAGGAACTGGTCCCGGCCAGGGTTGGGTAATACTGGCTTTGGGCGATCCCGATCCCGGCCTTGGCGCTATTGACTCCGGCCTTCGCGGCTCCGAGCTGCGGGTGGGTCCTTAGGGCAATCTTCAACGCGGTGGGCAAAGTCAGGACATAGCTGGACTCGCGCGTTTCCGTAGGCGGGGGTTCACCGGCCTGGACCGGAATTCGGGGATGCGACATATCCACGAGCAGGAGAAGGACGGCCGCACACCCGACCACCGACCTCAACGTGTGCGGCCGGTCAAAAATGCGGTTCGGCATCCGAAGGCTTTTAGGCATTTCCGGTTCGCGCTCCTGATTCGCACAACCCAACGAACCCCGTTGATCCGCAAGGAAGGTCAACTTTACATATAGTTAAAAATTATGCGACAATGAAAATTATGAAGAGTGTCAATGATATGTCTTTAAGTTATGACGAAAAATGATTTTCAGCCGCATGATCCTCAGGAGCATCAAATGACCCTATCGCAGATACACACGTTTATCGTGGTCAGCCAGACCCTGAACTTTACTCAGGCGGCTCGTGAACTGGGCGTCACCCAGCCGGCCATCAGCACCCAGATCCAACTTCTCGAAGAAGAGTTCCAGACAAAGCTTTTCAACCGGGTGGGACGACGGGTCTACCTGAGCCAGACCGGGCTCCTGTTCCTGGAACAAGCGCGCCAGATCCTCGAAAAAGTCAACCAGAGCAGTGAAGCGATGCACCATTTTAAACCCATTTCCAAAGTGGATCCCCTCCGTCTCGGGATCGGCTTCGGCACAGGGTTTACCTCCCAGACACCGTTCCAGAACTTCATCCGGGGCACCTACAAGACGGGAGCCGTTCAGACCCACCAGGCATCCGACCTGGATCTCGTACGGGACCTCGAAGGGAACAAGGTGGACATGGTCATCACCCAGATTCCCGAAGAGGGTTCAGCATACGACGAACTCGCAAAGAAATTCGACCTCCACCCGATCCAGAAAACCAACATCCTCGTCGTCGCGGCCCCTCATGTCGCGTCCGGAAAATGGCGCAGGGACCCCCGCGTCCTCGAAGAGTATCCCCTGATCCTTCCCTCCAGGCAAACCTTCTTCCGGGATTACATCGACAGCATCATTGCCCGCCTGGGGCTCGATACGACCGTCACGCTCGAAACCTCGGACACCGACCTGATCCGGAAGGTTCTTCTCTCCGGAATCGGGATCGGTCTCCTTCCGGCCCTGAACATCCGGGTGGAGCTCGACGGAGGAACTCTCACCGGTCTTTCCGTCCCCGAAATTTCGAGTCCTTCGATCCTTGCGGCCCTTACCCGGAAGGGGGAGTGCGATCAGATCCCCTCCATGCTCCATCTCGCGGTAAAGATCCTGACATCCAGCTGGATGTCCCTCAATCCGGCATCCCTCGCACAAATTTCCGCCTGACGACTCTTCCCAAAGGGATGCCCCGTCCAGTCTTCTAGGAGGTTTCCCATTCCGCCCCTCCTTCCGACATTGCCTTGATCGGGAAACGGCGGTGGAGGGAAATATACACCGTCGGGACCAGAAGAAGCGTGAAAACCGTCGCCAGCGTCAGCCCTCCGATGACGGCCCGTGCCAGCGGAAGGCTGTTGGAACTCCCCACATCGAAGCCGAGGGCCATCGGGACCAGCCCCATGACGGTCGCCAGACTCGTCATCACAACCGGCCTCAAACGGGTCCGTCCTGCAAGAATCACCGCTTCTTCGAGCGGAAGTCCCCGTTCGCGCTGCAGCCGATTGCTGTAATCGACGAGAAGAACCCCGTTGCTGGCCGCGATCCCCACCGTCATGATAACCCCCATGAACGCGATGGTCGAGAACGGAGTTCCCGTGAGGAAAAAGATCCAGATCACCCCGACGAAGCTCATGGGAACCGAGAACATGATCACGAAGGGATCCAAAAGCGATTTGAACTGGGTCGCCAGGACCATGTAAACCAGGAGAATGGCAAAGAGGACCGCGATCGCGAGCGACAGGAACGCCCCCCTCTGCTGGGCGATCTGCCCGGAAAGACGGACCGAGAACCCTTCCGGGAGCGGTGTCCTGGCGACTAGGCTCTTCAGGTCTTTGGCGATTTCGCCCAGCGGCCGGCCCACCGGATTCGCCGAGATATTGATCAAACGGGTCATGCGTTTTCGGTCGATTTCGTTCGGTCCCGTCGATTCCCGGATGCTCGCGATATCCCTTAGGAGGATCGGATTCCCCTGGGCATTCGTCAACAGGACGTTTTTCAGGTCTTCCAGCGAATGCCGGTGGGCGCGGTCCAGCTGAACGATGATGTTGTATTCGTTCCCGGTCGACGGATCGGTGTAGATGGAAGGCGTGTTTTCGTTCCCCACGAAACTCCAGAGGACCGACGAGGCGATCTGCTGTACCGAAAGTCCGACCACGGCCGCCTTGACCCGATCCACCTTGACATCCAGCTCGGGGTAATGGAAATCGTTCGGCAGGACCTGCACATCACCGACACCGGGAATCTTCTTCATCCCCCTCGCGAGTTCTTCCGCCAGCCGTTCGCCTGTTCCGATGTCATATCCGAAGACTTCGACATCGATGATCCCCTGATAACCGAAATTCAGGATCCGTTCGATCAGCCCTCCCGGCATGAAATAGATTCCCACCCCCGGGAACGTTCCTTTCATCGCCTCCCTGACCCGGTCCATGAGCTGGTCGGAGGTTTCGCGCCTCTTGTCCGGATCGACCAGGCTCACCTGGACGAACCCCGTGTCCGGACCGGTGTTCGCCGTGAAGACCGACGCGGCTCCGTTCGTACCCCGTCCGGCCGTGTTCCTGAGGCCGATGTTCGACGCGATGATCCGGATATCCTTGGGGGAAAGCGTCTTGCGGACGATCGCCTCGACGTCTTTCGCGATTTCGGTCGTGATTTCAATCCGTGTCCCCGGAGGGGCCTGGATATTGATCATAAACTGGCTTTCGTCCGGGGCCGGGAAAAATTCGGTTCCAATGAAATGGATCAGGGGGAGCGAGAGAAGGAACACGGCGAGGATTCCCAGGAAGATTTTCTTCCGGTGGCCGATGGCGAACGTAAGCTGACGGACATAGAAAGATTCGATGGCCCTGAACCCTCTTTGGAACCAGTCGAAAGGCCCTTTCAGACCCCCGAGGACCATTCGCTCGGGTTTCAGAAACCGGTAGCAGAGAAGCGGCGTCACCGTCCGCGACACGAAGAACGAGGCAAACAGGGCGAAGGTGATCGTCAGCGCCATGGGGGTGAAAAGAAGCCGTCCAACGCCTTCCATGAACAGGATCGGCAGGAAGACGATGACCGTGACTATGGTGGATGCCAGGATCGGCATCGCGACTTCCCGGGCTGCGGAAAGGAGGGCCCGTGGGCGGGGTTCGTCGTTCAGGGAGAAATGGCGGTAAATGTTTTCGAGCTCGACGATGGAGTCGTCGACGAGACGGCCGACCCCCAGGGCCAATCCTCCGAACGTGAAGATATTCAGCGTCTGGTGGGAAAAGTAAAGGAACGTGAGTGCCACGAGGGCCGAAAGGGGAATCGCCGTCCCGATGATCAGGGTCGCAGGGATATCGCCCAAAAACAAAAGGATCACGACGATGGCCAGGATAGCGCCCTGGAGAATTTCCCGGTCGAGGCTCCGGATCGATTGGCGGATGTACTGTGACTGGTCGAAGAACGTGTCGAGATGCGCTCCGGGCGGAATCCCGACGAGTTTGGGCAAGGCCGCCCGGACCTCGTCGACGATCCGCACCGTATTGGATCCCGGCTGCTTGTTGACGGCGAGGTAGACGGCGTTCTCCCCGTTGACCCGCACGATGTTCGTCTGTGTTTCCGCATTGTCCTCGACGGTCGCGAAATTCTTGACGAAAATCGGGATGGTACGCCCGTCAGGTGCGATTTGCGTCGAAACGGGAAGGTTCCGGATCGTATCGACCAATTCATGGGTGATCTGGTTGTTCGTGAAGAGGTTGTAATCCTTCGAACCGATCTTGACGTCTCCCGACGGGAGGATCAGGTTCGCCGAATTGATGGCGTTCACGACCTGCATGATCGACAGGTTCCGGCCGAACAGTGCGTGGGGGTCCACGTTGATGTTGATCTGTCGGACCTTTCCCCCGTTGACGGTGGCCTGCGAGACATTCGGAAGCTGTTCGAGCTGGGGCTCGATCACGTTGTACGCCAGGTCGTAGAGCTGGATCTGGTTCAGGTTCGGATCCGATACCGTCACCGAGACGACCGGGATGTTCGCGATATCGAATTTCAGGATGAACGGCTGCTGTATGCCCGGAGGCAGCTGGTTCAGAATCCGGCTGATCATCTGGACCGCCTGGACCATTCCCCCGTTTAGGTCTTCCCCCCAGTTAAACCAGACCTGGATGGCCGATACCCCTTCCCGCGACTGGGATTGTATGTGGCTGACGTTGTCGATCGTGGCGAGGGTTTTTTCGAGGGGATAGGTGATGCTTCTCTCGACGTCGAGCGGCGAAGCCCCGGGATAAATCGTTCCGACGATCAATACCGGTACCGACAGATTCGGGAAAAGGTCGATCGGCAGCTTTGAAATCGACTGGGCGCCCACAAGGATCAGCGCGCAGGACGTCATCAGGACGCCGATCCAGTTCCTGAGGGCGAGGCGGGTCAGCCACATAGGTCGATGTTTTTTCTCAGGACTCTCGTACCTTGTCCGGAGAAAAGACGGGTACGAACGGTTTTGGGGTGACGTTCTCTCCGTCCATCAGGTGCTGCTGTCCCATGACGACGACGGAATCGGACGGACGGACACCGTCCAGAATCTGCACCGAATCCTTGTTCTGTATCCCGACGACGACTGGCACCTTGCGGACGATGTTTCCGGATTCGACCCGGTACACGAACGATTCGGATTTTCGGCTGATTACGGCATCCTTGGGGAGGACAACCGCATCCGGGATTGTCCGGAGATGAAGGTTCGCCCGGGCGAACATCCCGGGTTTCAGTGTTCCGTCGGAGTTCGGCATATCGATCTCCACGGCCAGCGTCCGGGTATTGGTATCCAGCGCCGGATTCATCCTGGTGATTTTTCCGGGAAAGACGCGGCCCGGAAACGCGTCGGCACGGATCTGGAGCTGAAGACCGGGCTTCAGGAAGCGGACGTCGCCTTCCGGAACGCTGATCACGATCTTCACAATGTGCGTGTCGACGACCGTAAACAGGGGATTCTGCGTCGACGAGACGGCACCCGTAGTCGCGGGAATGGTCGCTCCGGGGTCCACCATCCTGTTGAAGATATACCCGTCGAACGGAGCGGTGATGTTCGTATAGGTCAGCATCTTCGCGGAATAGTCGACGGCCGCCTGCGCCTGCTGGCATTGCTGGTAGGCCAGGTCGTAGGAATCGTGGGATACGAGGTTTTTGGCCAGGAGTTTCTTGTACCGCTTGGCGTTCAGGCAGGAATAGTCCCGTGACGCGACAGCTTGCTGCAGCTGGGCCCGGTAGGTCGTATCGTTGATTTTCGCCAGGACCTGTCCTTTCTTCACGTGGTAGCCCCTACGAACCGAAATCGAATCCAGATATCCGCTCACCTGCGAGAAAATCGCCGCCTGGTTGATCGGCTGGATATCCGCGGTGAGGGTGATCATCTGGGAAATGGGGTGGACAGACGGATGGGTCACGAAGACTTCCGCCGTCTGAACTTCATGGGGAGATTTCCCTCCCTTCATCTGGGCCCGGTGCGATACCCGATAGCCGATCAACACGACAACGCCCACGAGGACAATGGCGACGATCCATTTTCCGGCCCTATTCATGCGAGACCTCTTCCTTGCTGCGTTCCAGGAGTTTCTTGAGGGGATCCATCCCAGTATCCCGGATCAGGTTGGCCCGTGCGATCTTGTATCCGAAGACCGCCTGAACGTATTGCGCCCTGGCGGATGCGAGATCGGCTTCCGCCTGAGTCACGGCGACAGCCGATCCCACTCCCACCCGGTATTGCCCTTCGGCAAGCCGGAGGCTTTCCCTGGCCTGGGACAGGAGCGACCGCGTCGTATCGATCCTTTCCAGTGCCGTCTTCATGTTGAAGTAGTCCTGTTTGACCTGCATGACAAGGTTTTGCCGGAGGCTTTCCTGGGAATCGTTCGCCGCGGCCAGCGTCTTCTGCGCCTGGGCCACCTGGTGGACGGTCAGGAACCCCGAGAAAATCGGAACCGATACCGTGGCGCCCGCGAACCAGTTGTACGTAAGCGGGAAAAAAACGCTGGCGTAGGAATAGCCGGCCGTCGCCCCAATGGTAGGAAGGTAGGTGCTCTTGTAATAGAGTTCGTTCTGCCGGTCGGCCTTGCTCTGGTCGTCAGCCGATCGCAAGTCGGGCCTTTTTTCCAGGGCATAGTGCAAAAGATCGTCAATCGACACATTCTTGTCTGTGAAGGTAAGCCCCGTATTCACCTCGAAATGGCCTCCGTATTCAACACCCATCGCATTCAGGAGACCCACCTTCGCGATCTTGACGTTGTTCACGGCCGTGATGAGGTTCAGCTTGGCGTTGGAACGATTGACCTCCGCGTTCAAAACATCGAACTTCGATGCCGTTCCCACCTCGAATTCTCCCTGAGAGACGGCGAGCTGTTCGCTGTAATCCTTCAAAGTCCTCTTGGCGGCGTCGACCAGGAGTTCGTCCTCGGCCAGGGTATCGTATGCCACCTCGACATTTGCAAGGAGAGAATACATGGTCCACTCAGCCTGTTCGCGGGACGAGCGTGCATTGAGCTTGGCCTGGCGGACCTGGGCGACCCTCTGGCCGAAAGTGAAGATCGTCTCGGAGACGTTGACCTGTGCCTGATAATAGCTGTAGGCGGTGTTGGAAGGGGGCAGGATTTCGGAAAAAAGGGCCGGGGGAATCCCCGGAGAGATGACAAAGTTTCCGGACTCGTACGTGTATCCGGCCCCTACGCTCACATGGGGCCAGTAATTGGAGAGGGCCTGCCCGATGATTTCCCGGTTGGCCTCGTAGGTGTGGACGGCCTGCCGATATTGTGGATGGGCCTTCAGCGTGATCATCATAGCTTCCCTCAGGGACAACCGGGGGGGGATCGGGTAGGGCACGGGCTTCGATGATGAAGACGGAGATCTTCCGGCCGCTGAGGTATATGCGTATGGATCGGATGCGAACGCCCTTCCCCCGAAAGAAAGCATCGCGACCAAAACAAGAAAGACCCCCGGGACGGTCCCTGCCCAGATCGATCGGTTCGGTCCGCCATCCCGGAATCTGCGGGTCGATATCATGCTTTGCCTCCGCGGGATAAGGGAATCGGGCTTTTTGGCGTCAGGGCTCCGGTCAAAAAAAGATTCACGATTTCCTGGATCCTTTGGACAGGCCGTCCTTCGGGATCGGGGGGAAGAGACGGGAATAGGGAGTCGGCCCATAAGGCGCTGACCAGGGACTGGGAAAACAGCCAGGTATCGATGTCGGAGCGGAACACTCCCTGCCGGACTCCCTGGTCGACGGCAGCCTCGATCATCGACAGGCGTTCGCGTCGCT
This sequence comes from Leptospirillum sp., assembly GCA_027315205.1. GTDB lineage: Bacteria > Nitrospirota > Leptospirillia > Leptospirillales > Leptospirillaceae > DAHUYM01. The sequence goes on from DAHUYM010000010.1 coordinate 17,727, forward strand.
GCAGATGGATCTTTTCGGACTTGAGGCAGCGTTCTTTGGGCTCTTCGATGGCCATGACCCTGAAGATGTCCTGATGAAGACGGATATAGCGTGTCATGGACCGGGCCATTTCTTGCAGTTTCTCGATAGGGCCTATGTCTTTCCGGTCACGGACTCCGCGGAGGATCTCCTGCAGATGCTCGTGTCCCAAGTCGAGAATTTGCGAATAGAGAGCTTCCTTGTTCGTGAAATACCGGTACAGGGTGCCCTTGCCGATGCCAAGGATCCGGATCAGGTCGTCGAGGGTGACCTGGTCGTACCGTTTCTCGGCGAAAAGATTGGCGGCACGTTCTATGATGCGGGTCCGGGCCTGTTCGAAACGGACCGAACGGATTTCCGGGATGGCAGGCCTGGCCTTGGGGTCCTGGAGGGGTTTGACCACGGCTTCTCTCCTCAGAAGTAAAACGTGGTACCGACGACGACCGGCAGGACCGTCACCGTGCCCGATCCGAAGAAAAACCACTGGGAACGGAATTCCCCAAAAAAACCGACCGGAAACTCGGGCGCCCTTCCTTCGATACCGACCCCCGCGTCTGCCATCGTCCCGTTAAAATGGCCATCCTGTGCCCCCGCCCCCGAAACACTGGCGCCGACCCCGCCTACATCGGCACGGATATAGGGAACCCAGGGCTGGTGCTGGAACAGTTTCGGAAAAAAGGGATTCATCGCGAGGCGTCCCCCGACGTATCCTTCCGCATAGGAAGTGGATACCGGACTGACGATTCCACTTTGTGGCGGAGAAACATGGGGGGAATTGAAGATGTACCCTCCGCCCGCGAGGATGCGGACTCCGGTGATTACTCCATAGGAAATCTCCCCCAATCCTCCGATGCCGTCCTGGTAGAAATTGATCGGCGCGGGAGTTTGCAGGACGTTAAACTGGAATCCCAGGGACAGACCGAACCGGCCGAACGTCTCGTCAAACTTGGATTCGTCGGTTTGCTCAGGATCGGAGGCGTCGGCTTGCACCGGAAGAGAGGCGGCAAAAACATGGGACGTCCGGACGGAAAGCAGGATGAGACAAACCAGGACACACACGATGGAACGGGAAAGGAAACGATCCACCCACCCTCCAAATGTTTGGCAAATGGTTCGGCCCCGAATGTTCGGACTGACCGGTCAGTTCTGATTAGCCTAATCGGTCTGTTCGGACGAGGTCAAGCAAAACAAATCCCCGAAAGGCTTTCGGGTTCTCCGGAAAGACAACCGTAAGGTTTGACGGAAACTCCGCGTGCCGAATAGAATGAATCTGTGACGACTCAATCACCTCCATCGCTCCCGATATCCGCACGATTCCTCGTCGGGGTCCTACGCTTCCCCGGCACGAATTGCGATTTCGACACATTCGAAGCGATAAGGAACGTTCCGGGCCTCGAACCCGTGTGGATCGGCCATATCGAAACCGACCTTGCGGGGATGGACGCCCTCATCCTTCCGGGAGGATTCTCCTACGGGGACTACCTCCGGACGGGAGCGGTCGCAGCACAGGCTCCGGTTATCGACGCAGTCCGGAGTTTCGCGAGGGATGGAAAGCCCGTACTCGGCATCTGCAACGGATTCCAGATCCTTGTCGAAGCCCGGATTCTTCCCGGCGTGCTCCTGGTCAACACCTCGAGGAGCTTCATCTGCGAAGAGGCCCCCCTGGTCGTGCAAAACAACTGTACACCGTTCACGTCCCTGCTCTCCGAGGGGAACCGGCTTTCCCTGCCCATCGCCCACCAGGAAGGCCGTTACTACCTTCCGGACAAGGACCTGAAAGAACTTGAGCGAAGGGGACAAGTTGTGTTCCGCTACCTGCAGAATCCGAACGGATCGGCGAATGCCATCGCGGGCATTTCCAATCCGGAAGGAAACGTGGTCGGCCTCATGCCCCATCCTGAACGCCGTTCCCGCTCCACGGCACCGGGGACGGGAGGCTTTCTCATCTTCGAGTCCCTTCTGTTCTCTCTTCTCCATCCTTCGGCGATTCCGTCCGGACCCGCCGGACAAAGCCTTTCGCCGGCATAATTAATAAGGACCCGGACCCTTGAACACTCCTTGCGAACAAGAGGACAGGCGATCCTCCTTCCACGGACAACCGAAGGACCAGTGCTCATGAAAACCGCTTCCACCTTTCGCATCCCACCGGAAGAGATGAATATGATCCGCGATCTTCTGGGAAAGGATCCGACGCTGACCGAAGAAGCTGTTTTCTCCGCAATGTGGAGCGAGCACTGCAGCTACAAATCCTCCCGGGTGCACCTTCGGGCCTTTTCGTCCCGCCATCCCCGCGTTGTATCCGGGCCGGGCGAAAACGCGGGGATCGTCCATCTCCGCGACGGGCTATGCCTGGCCTTCAAGATGGAAAGCCACAATCACCCCAGCTATCTCGAACCATTCCAGGGTGCCGCGACCGGCGTTGGAGGAATCCTCCGCGACATCATCGCCATGGGCGCGAGGCCGATCGCTGTGGCCAACAGCCTCGTTTTTGGCTCGCTTCGCCATCCGTTTCACCGGACGCTTTTCAGAAGGGTCGTCGAGGGAATCGCAGGCTACGGGAATCCCATCGGGGTCCCCACCGTCGGGGGGGAAATCTGGTTCGACGACCGCTACCAGGACAACATTCTCGTCAATGTTCTGGCTATGGGTGTCGTGGAGGACCGGTCCATCATGACGGCAAAGGCCCCCAGGGAAGGGCTCCTGGCGATCTACATCGGAAACCGTACGGGAAGGGACGGGGTCTCCGGAGCGGCCATGGCCTCCCGCGGATTCTCATCCGAAAGCGGGGACCTGAGGCCACAGGTCCAGATCGCCGACCCCTATGCCGGCAAGAACCTCATGGAGGCCACTCTGGAAATCGCGAGACGACGGTTGGCGGAAGCCGTCCAGGATATGGGGGCCGCGGGCATTACCAGTTCGTCGACCGAAATGGCCGGAAGGGCAGGACTCGGCATGGAGATCGACGTCGAAAAAGTGCCTCTCCGGGAATTCTCGATGGAGCCATGGGAAATCCTTCTCTCGGAATCCCAGGAACGGATGCTCGTCCTGGCCGACCCGAAGAACGTCGAACCCATTCGCGACATCGCCACCCGCTGGCACCTTTCGTCGGACATCATCGGCCACACGATCACCGAACCCCATTTCATCGTCCGGAATGGGCAACGAGTCGTCGCCGACATACCGATCGCCTTCCTGACGGACGACGCGCCGCTGTATACCCGACCGTCCACAACCTTGCCGTCGTCGCCGGACCGACACCCTTTCCCGCCTTCCTTTTCCGGGACACACAGTCTTTCGGACCTGTTCCGGAAGATGCTGGAAAGTCCGAACGGGGGAGATCCCCGCTGGATTTACCGCCATTTCGATTTCGAAGTGCAAACCCGGACCGTCCTGGGTCCCGGACATGATGCGTCCGTCCTGGACTTGAAAGACCGAAAGGGCTCCGCCGTCGCACTTTCCGTGGTGTCACTCCCCCACGCCTGTTCCCGCGATCCGTTCCGGGGAGGACGGCTCTCGGTCGCCAAGGCCGTTACAGAACTGGCGGCCGTGGGCGCATTCCCCCTGGGCATGACCGATTGCCTGAACTTCGGCAATCCGGAGAACCCGGCAATCATGGGAACGTTTCAGGATGCCGTCCGGGGCATCGCATCGGCCGGAATCGCATTGGATATCCCGGTCGTTTCCGGGAACGTCAGCCTCTATAATGAAACGAACGGCAAAAGCATCCCCCCCACTCCGATGATCGGGATGACGGGACTCCTTTCCTCTGTCCGGAACCGGATCGGGGGACGGGTGGCAGGACCGGGATTTCGACTGGCGCTCGTTGGCCGCATGGGTCCGCTCGATCTCGGGGGGTCTTACCTCGACTGGATCCTCGGAGAGGATTCCCCTGGTCCGGTCCCCGATTTCGATGCCGGCGCCTTGAACAGTCTCGTTACGTTCATGTCCGCGGCCTCGATGCACGGGAGAATCTCGGCATCGAGGGCGATCGGACGGGGAGGTCTGATCCGCTCCCTTCTACTTTTCCTGGACGGGGATCCGGCCCATGGCGTGTTCATGGAGCTCGACGAACCCGTCGATCCCGTGAAATTCTTCTTTTCCGAAGCGCCCGGACGACTTCTTCTCGCCTACCGGCCGGAAGAGGAGTTCCCTCTTTCGGACATGGCGCTCGAGACGGGGGTTCCGTTCAAGCCCATCGGATACTCCGCATCCCACCGATGGATGATCCGATACCGGAACGTTGACCTCCAAAGAAAAGAATGGACGGAATCCTTGCACGACCTCAAGAACAGGTATCGAACCTCTCTTTCCCAATATATGGAGGAACTCCCGTGATCGATACCGGTTTCCGGTCAATCCCCGTTTTCCCGGACGATCGCTTTCACGAAGAGTGCGCTGTCTTCGGGATTTTCGGTCATCCGGAAGCGTCCCGCATGACCTACCTCGGCCTCTACGCATTGCAGCACAGGGGACAGGAAGGAACGGGAATCGCGACCATGAACGGACGCCACCTCATCCTCCGGAAAGCCCAGGCCCTGGTTTCCGAGTTTTACACGGAGACGATCCTCGACGACCTGAAAGGCAACTCCTCCGTCGGCCACAACCGTTACGCGACGGCCGGAGGGGATTCCGAACGGGATCTCCAGCCCCTGACCGCCTATTTCAGCGACGGGCCGATGGCGCTCGTTCACAACGGAAACCTGACGAACGCCGTGGAACTCAGAAAGGAACTCGAACGGGAAGGTGCCCTCTTCGCGACCGACGTCGATTCTGAGGTGCTTGTCCATTTGATCGCACGCTCCAAAGGCTCCGGGCTCGTTGAACGGATGGAGATCGCCCTGGGAGCGGTGAAAGGCTCCTATTCCCTCCTTGCCCTGTTTCCGGACGGGCTGATCGGAATCCGGGACCCGTTAGGCTTTCGTCCCCTCTCGATCGGTCGGCTCGGAAACGCGTATGTCCTGGCTTCGGAAACCTGTGCGTTCGACCTTATCGGTGCGGATTTCGTGCGCGATGTCGAACCCGGCGAGATGGTCGTCATCAACAAGGAAGGACTGGAATCGCACCGTCTTTTTTCCCGGAGGCCCGGTGCCCCCTGCGTCTTTGAACTCGTCTATTTTTCCCGGCCGGACAGCCGGGTCTTCGGCATTCCGGTCTACCTCGCCCGGAAAAAACTCGGATCCCGTCTGGCGAAAGACCATCCGGTCGAAGCCGACCTCGTCGTCCCGGTTCCGGATTCCGGCGTAGCGCCGGCCCTGGGTTTCGCGGAACGCTCGGGCATCCCCCTCGATATGGGGTTGATCCGAAATCATTATGTCGGACGAACGTTTATCGAACCCAAGCAGTCCATCCGGCATTTCGGGGTCAAGATCAAGCTGAATGCGGTGCCCGGACTTCTCGAGGGAAAGCGGATTGTCGTCGTCGACGATTCCATCGTGCGGGGAACCACGAGCCGGAAGATCATATCCATGTTGCGGGGAGCCGGAGCGAAGGAAGTTCATATGCGGATTGCCTCCGCACCGATCGTTTCACCCTGTTTTTACGGGATTGACACGCCGACACGTGGAGAGCTGATCGCTTCCACACACAAAAACGAAGAGATCCGGCGGTACGTGAAAGCGGATTCCCTGGGGTACCTGAGCGTCGAGGCCATGGAAGAGGAAATCCGGCAATGCCGGATTCCGGACGGCAGCGGACATCCGGAAGGGGACGGCTTCTGCAACGCCTGCTTCACCGGACACTACCCGATCCCGTTCTCGACTGAAGAACGGATCCAACACGGATTATTCGATACCCTCTCTCCGATCAATCCGGCGGCGGACTCTTTCGATCACCTGGACCCCGAGGATTAAGGCGCCGACGGTTTTTCCTTCCGAACGATCCTGTCCTGTTCGACGGTCTTGTTGGGCGGAACGATGCTCACCAGGACCTGCGAGATCCTGCCGTTTTTTTCCGTCACCGCCAGATACCCGAACGATTTCTTGAAAATAAAATAGGGAGTCCTTCCATACGGAACCACCCAGCTCGGCTTGGGGACGTCGGGGTCATTGGGATCGTACTTGTCGCCTACGATGAACCCGCCGAGTTCCTTGGAGTTCCATTTTTTCTCGAAAATGGCATAGTAGAGAAAATTCTTGTGAAAAACGAGCCGTATGCCCCGACCTGAGTAGAACCAGAACGTTCTTCCCGGAACAACGACGGGAGGGGATTTCGGAAAACCGATCTTTTTCTGGACGCTCGCCATCGTTTCCCCCGGGATCAGGAAAAACGACTGTTCGTTACCGCCGATTCCCCCGTGGTTCTCGCGGAAAATTTCCGGATGAACGCCCCGTATCAGAAACCGCCAACCCGGTCGGGTAGACAGGCTCCGGAAAATCGCATTCGAACGGGATTTATGTCCTTTCATATCCTCCCAAACCGCAAGATCATACTGAAGCTTGGGATCATAGGGGGCCTTTCGGAGCGCCGTTTCGAAAAGCCGTGCTCCCGTCACCAGATGCTGTCCCATGAGGAGGGAAAACGCGTAATCCGACTGATACCAGGGGGATGTATCGATCAGGTAATGGGCTCTGCGAAAAGAGTCCTGCGCTTCCTTGAACTGTCCCTTCAGGAGAAAGATCCTGGCTTTGCCGTCCAACGCGGGCGAATACGCGGGATTGAGCTTGAGGGCGATTTCCCACTCGGACTCCGCCGCGTCGAGCGCACCTATGTCCAGCGGTGTTTCCTGGGTCCGGAGGAGCGGCACCGGATCGGAAAGGAACAAATATCGTTCCGATATGAAAGGACGGGTTTCGGAAAACGCTTGGTAGTACGCCAATCCCAGCAGGAAATGACCGCCCGAGGACAAGGGAAAACGTTGCAGGAACCGGGAAAGGTCGTAAATGGCCGTCATGTTGTGATGGACCAGGACCGCCGTCTGGCCTTCGAAGAAGTATGCCGCGCCCTTCAGGACCCGATTCTTGTTGGAGAGAAGGAGGTCTCCCGTCTTGGACAAAGCGGGATCGTTCCGTGCTTTTCCCAGGAGATGAACGGCATCGATCATGCCCTGGTAATGATACCCTGCCTGTATCATGGCGAGCGCCGCATAAAGGATCGGCCGCAGGATCGGTTTCGTCTTGGATCCGGCAGATGCGTCCGTTCCCGGAACCATGACCGATTCACGGTTTCCGGGAGGCAGGCGGGAAAACAGCTGTTCCGCCAGCAGGTAGGAGAGGACCCCTGCCACCTGGTCCGCGCTCTCCAGTAGCCCCGAATAGACCATACCTCGGGTCAGGACCAGCGTCTGCCCCTTCATGAGGTACGCCGCGACCTTTTCCCGGTCGAGAATGATGATTCGTATCCGGAATTCGGGGTGATCGAAGTACGGGCCCAGCCTCAGGCTGATGTCCTCGAGGGACGCGTTCACCGACCTGTTGTGGACGAGACCGTATTTCAGGATCAACGTGTTGAGCGTCGCGTCGTTCTGATTTTTCTTTTCCTTGATCTCGCCGACGACATTTTGGTCGAAAGGCGTTTCGAGGGGGCTGTCCCCCGTCGAAGCAAATACGACACCTTCATGGGAGAAGCTCAGGACAACCACCGCCATGAACCGGGCGAAGAGGCGAAGGAAGGACAAGAACCGGCCGCGTTCAGTGCTCGAGATACTGAACATAGTCCTGTATCCCTTCGGCGACGGTAAAGCGCGGAACATATCCCAGGAGTGCACGCGCTCCCTCGATCGATGCACGAGTATGGTTCTGGTAAAAGTCATAGGGATTGTCAAAATAATCGGGGGTCATTTCGAGCTTAAGGGACTTGTTCAGGAAGTCGACAATCTCGTTGAAGGTGGTTTCGATCCCGGTTCCGATGTTCACGATCCCCGAGTGTTCCGCCGAAAGGGCGAGGATATTGGCTTCCACGACATCCTTGACGTAGACGTGATCCCGTCCCTGCTCTCCCCATTTGAAGATCCGCGGAGGTTTACCGTCGCGCATCTGCAGGTAAAGCTGGAAGATCATGCTGGCAAACTTTCCCTTGTGTCCCTCTCCCGGGCCGAACACATTGAAATACCGAAGACCGATGACCGGAGAGGAAAGCTCCTTGGCCGCCCTGCGGGCCATGTTGTCCATGACCATTTTGGAGAAGCCGTACACATTCAACGGGTTCGGGGTCTGTTTTTCATTCTGGGGACTCGGATTGTTCCCGTACACGGCCGCGGAAGAAGCATAGACCACCCGGCAATGGCTGGCCGACGCATATTCGAGGATGCGTCGAAACCCGCCGATATTCCTTTGGAGCATCTTCACCTGGTCGGAGACCGTCGTGTCCGTGATCGAGGCTTCGTGAATGATGGCATCAAACGGGGCCCTTCCCCTGAACAGGGAGATGAGGTCCATCTCTTCCAAGATTCCAGGGTAGAAATCTCCACGGAAAGTCGTCAGATTCTTGAACGTTCCCGAAGACATGTCGTCGATCACAGTGACATCGTGCCGATCCTTTTCGAGCCTCAGGACGATGTTGGACCCGACGAATCCCGCCCCTCCCGTTACCAGATACCGCATGCCGTCTCCTTTCGCACCTCTTGGCTTTTACGTCTTTAAGGCGTGTTCCCAGCCGTTCCAGTTTAAACAAAGCGTTCAAAAATCAAAACTGTCCTTCTTCGTGTTAGGATGAACCGTCTGCCAAGAACCCTTTGCCAGACAACGTCATCTGTCCGGGGACCGTTCCAACAACATAAACGGGAGGATGCGCCGACCTTGTCGACCGGAAAGCGCCCGAGAGCCTTCGTTTTCAATCTGCGATGGGAAAAGATCCTACGCAACTCCCGGTTTAAGGCGGTCATTCTCGCCCTCACTCTTACACAGATGAGCGAAGGCATGACGCAGACGGCCCTGACTTGGATCGCCTTCCGGACGGGGCATAATAATCTCTCCCTCGTCGCGACCATCGGATTCCTGCAGACCCTCGTCCCATTCCTGATCATCCTGCCGGGAGGCTTCCTGGCCGACCGGCTCCCCTCCTCCCCGATGCTGTCCGGGATCAACCTTTTCAAGGGGTTCACCTACAGCCTTATCCCTCTCTTTTCCCTCTTCGGTCCCGTTTCGGTCTTGAAGCTCGAAATCATCGTCATTCTTACTGCCGTTCTTTCGTCCCTTTTCGCTCCGGCCTTCAATGCTGCGCTTCCGACCTTCGTGCCTTCGGACGCCATCAAGAAAGCCAACGGGTGGATCCAGACGTTCGGGCAGGGGGGGTATCTCCTGGGGCCCCTGACCGCCGGCGGTCTTCTCTTCTACCTCAAGGCTCCATGGATCATTCTCGGAGCGGGCATAGGGTTCGTCCTGGCCGCCATGATTCTCATCGTCATCCCTGCCATGGGACCGGGACTCCCCGCCCCTGCTTCTCCCCCAGACCGAGTGTCCCCGACCCTCCTTCCGGACGAGGATCCGCCGGGATTCAGGACAGCTGTCCGAGAAATGGTCTCTTTCCTGAAACAAAAACCGTCCCTTGTCGCGGGGTTCTTGCTGATCGGACTCTTCGGACTGATCAATGCCCCCCTTCCGCTCCTCTTCCCCCTGATGGCGACACAGATGTTCGGTATGGACAAAGGATTCTATACCGTTCTCTCGTCCGCATATTTCCTTGGGCCGTTTTTCTCGGGGCTCATTGTCATCGGGAGCTCCCGACTTCCGGCCCTGTTCCTGATCCTTTCCGGATATCTTCTGTCGGGAGCAGCCCTTTTCGGCCTTTCCAAAAGCCAATCCGTCTGGACCGGGCCCACGATGCTTGTCCTGGCCGGCGCGGGAATTTCGCTGACCCAGCCCCTGGTGACCGAATGGTTCCAGCAGAGCATCCCCAGACATTTCCTCGGAAAAGCCTTCTCTGTAAGCGGATTCCTCTTCCTCATCTTTTGCCTGGTCGGCATCAAGGGGGGAACGCTCCTCGTGCAACGATACGGCTTGCATCCGTTCCTCGAAGGAATGGGCATCTCGCTCTGCATTCTGGCAGGAGTGTTACTCCTGGCAACACAACTTTCCAGAAAAGTGTTTCCAAAGGTAACAGCCAACCCGTCCCTCCCCGACTCCTGAACCAACCAAAGACATGCTGGACAACCCTTTCCCCGATTTGACCCAGGCTCGCACAGATCTTGCGCCAATTTATCGTAAGGGTGACATTGATTCCTCTTAATCTAAGGATGGATATGCAGGATACGGTCTCACTTCTAAAAGAACGGAATTTCGGGTTTCTCATCCTTGGCCAGCTGATTTCCCAGCTGGGGGAAAACCTGAACAAGGTGGCTCTTCTCTGGTTCGTCTACCAGATGACCCACGCCGCCGCGCCGCTTGCATGGATCGGGATTCTCCAGACCCTCCCGCCGCTTCTTTTCGGCTGGTTGACAGGTGTCGTCCTCGACCGCACGTCCAAGAAGCGCATGATGCTGGGTATCGACACCATCCGGGGACTTTTGGTTTTGGTCATTCCCATCCTGTTTTACACGCACCATCTCACGCTTCCGGTTCTCTACGTGCTCGTCTTCCTGATTTCCGTGACCTCCGGCATTTTCGGTCCGGCCCTCTTTTCGAGCCTCCCGGACATCGTCCCCCAAGACCGGATCATCAAAGCCAACGCCCTCATGCAAACGACCGGCCAGGCGGGCATGCTTCTCGGACCCATCATCGGCGGGATCCTCGTCACGCTCTGGAACCCCCCCGCCGTCATGATCATCAACGGAATCACCTTTCTCATCTCGGCCATTTTCCTCGTCTTCATCCGGATTTCATGGACCCCGCCAACCACGACTCTTTCCGTCGGCTCATTCTTCCGGGAAACCGGCGAAGGGTTCCGGTTCGTCTTTTCTCCCAAAACCGGATTCATGGGTCTCTTCGTCGCCATGACGCTCTACGGGCTGATCACGGGCCCCCTGAACATCATACTGCCGATCTTCGCGAAAGAAAGCATTCACGGGGGATCCCAGGCCTTCGGCGTGCTGATCGCCTCTCTCGGCGTCGGAATGATCCTGTCTTCGCTGTTTCTCACGTTCGCCCCCCTTTCGAACCTCGGACGCTGGATCCGAAATGCGTTCCTCGGCGCGGGAATCCTGCTCGGGGCACTATCGCTCGTCCACTCGGTCCCATTGGCGGTCGTCGTCCTCGGAGCCGCGGGAACGGCACTTTCCTTCGTCAATCCACTTGTCCATTCGATGATCCAGCACCAGACTCCCCAGAACCTCCTCGCACGGACCTTCTCCACGATGAGCCTTGGGTTCCTGGTGGGAGTCATTGCCGGTATGGCCGCATTGCCGACCTTCCTGCACAAGCTCGGACCTTCCGAAACGATTCTGGCGATGGGTGCGATCCTGTTCACGGGCGCCCTCTCCCTTTCAGCACCCTTGTTGCACGTTCGCGGCAAGGCTTCGGATGGACCGGCACACAAAACCCTCGACCCCGTTTCCCTTTCAACCATCGACCCCGTGAGGAATGATTCATGAAAATCGCTCTCGTTTCCACCCCGTTTGTTTCCGTTCCCCCCAAGAAGTATGGCGGGACAGAACTGTTTCTCTACCATCTGTCCGAGAAACTGATCGACAGGGGACATAATGTGACTCTTTTCACGACAGGGGATTCGAAAACCCGGTCTGAACTCGAGTTTCTCTTCACCCAAGGCCGCTGGCCGATCAATCCGATGGACGAACTGGCCCACCTGTCGTTTGCCATAAAGCGGATCCGGGAACGAAACGATTTCGACATGATCCACCTCAATTCCCCCTATGCGGTACCGTTCGCCGACATGCTCGACCTTCCTTCGGTCGTTACCTTGCACCACCCGAGGACCCCAAGCTTTTCAGTCACCTACCAGCAATACCCGCAATTCCATTATGTCGCGATCAGCGAGTCCCAGTTGCGGCAAGAGACCACCCTTCCCAATTTTTCGGTCATTCACCACGGTCTCGATCCGAACAGTTATCCCCCTTCGGAAAGACCTTCGGATTATGTGGCCTTCCTGGGCCGGTTCGCACCCGAGAAAGGGCCGGACTCCGCCATTCGTGTCGCCAAAGCGGCCGGTGTGCCCATCCACATGGCCGGAGCGGTCCATTGGGTCGATACGCATTTTTATACCCGTGAGCTCCGCACTCTGCTTTCCCTTGCGCACGTGAACTGGCTCGGAGAAGTGGACCATGTCCGGAAAGTGGCCCTGTTGCAGGGTGCCCGGGCTCTTCTCTTTCCGATCCGCTGGGAGGAGCCGTTCGGTCTGGTTATCATCGAAGCCATGCTGTGCGGGACTCCGGTGATCGCATTCCGTCGCGGATCGGCTCCGGAGCTTATCGAAGAAAATGTGACAGGTTTTCTTGTGGACACCGAGGAAGAAATGGCCGCCGTGGTTCGGGAAAAGCTTCCCGGATTCGACCGGACTGCCTGCCGGAATCAGGCCATTCGCCGTTTTTCGACGTCCGTCATGGTGAACCGATACGAGAACCTGTTCTTGTCCATCATGGAGAAATGGCGAAAGGGACGGAACATCTCTGGAATCGGGGAGTCACAGATTCTTGAAGAACCGGTTCTGACACGGTCGGCGTAATGGCTTTCCGTACCCGTTCACCTTTAGACACTCGAGGAAAAGGGATGGAAACGATTCGGACGTTCCGGCACACGTTGAACTTTCCTCCCGCGAGAACCTTGGAGGGGCTCAAGGTAAGGCTTCGCGCGACGATGGGAGCCGCACCACTTCTCATCGCCACCTTCCGTGAACCCGTTGTTTTGCTGAAAAACCTCGAGATGAAGCATCCGGCCGGCGGGGTCAGCCAGGCGCTACATACCCTCATGGGCCAGATCGGGGGACACTGGATCGCTGTCAAGGATTCTCCAGGTCCCGAGAGCCTTTTGATCCACCCAGAAGGAACACTCGGATACCGGCTCCATCGCCTCAGCATCCCCCCCGATCTCCGCCAGCCTTTTTATGAGGGGTACTCGAACGGAGTTCTTTGGCCCCTCTTCCACGGGAATCTGGAACGCGTCCTGCATTGTCCTTCCGATTTCGAACACTACGATTCCGTCAACAGGATCTTCGCCCAAAAGATCCTCGAATCCTCGCGGACGGCCCGTCCGGGCCTGATATGGGTTCACGATTATCAACTCTTCCGCGTCGGATACTGGCTGCGGAAGGAAACACGGAAACCCCTTCCTCCATTGGCGTTTTTCTGTCACATTCCCTGGCCGGATCCGGACGAATTCTCCGTCCTTCCTGAGCACAAGGATCTTCTCGAAGGGCTTCTCTCATACGATGTGGTGGGATTCCAGACCGAAGAACACCGATCCCTGTTTCTCGACACGGTTTCGAAGGCGTTTCCCCGCGCCTCGATCGAGGAAGACGGCACCATCCGGATCAAGAAGCATGTGATTCAAACGACCGTTTCCCCGGTTGGGATCGATCCGGTGCGGTTTCGGAAAATGTCCACGTCCGACAGTAATCTGGCCGCAGCTCAAGATTTCCTGAAGACGCTCGGGATCGCCCCCCTCTCCTCTTTCATCATTTCCGTGGACCGGATGGATTATACGAAAGGACTTCTCGAACGGATCGATATCCTGGATTCTTTTTTTACACGTTTCCCCCAATGGCGGGAGAAGATCACTTTCCTGCAGGTCGCACCCCCGACACGGACAGGACAGTCCGTCTACCGGGACTTTCAAGACCAACTGAGAGCACGCATCACGGGCTTCAATATCGCATGGTCGACGGAGGATTGGACACCCTTGCTCACCGTGGAAAAAACACTGGAGCAGAACCTCCTGTCGGGGCTTTACCGACTTGCCAATGGGGCTCTCGTCACGTCCAGCCAGGACGGGATGAATCTCGTCGCTCAGGAATTCGTGGCGTCCCAATCCAATGGAGGCGGAACCCTTTTCCTGAGCCGGTTCGCCGGTTCCAGCCAGTTTCTCAAGAATGCCGTTCAGATCGACCCGTTCGCACCGGACGATGCGGCACGAAAGATTCAGGCCGGACTCTCGGCTCCATTCGAACAACGGCTTCTTATGAATACCTCCCTGAACAGCCAGATCGACACGAACAATATTTACCGATGGATCGCCCGATTCCTGGAATCCGTACCGACGACGGAACCACCCGCATCCGGGATCGAAACCTACCCCCGGGGAATCGTTATGGCATGAAACGAACGGCCCTGTTTCTCGACTTCGATGGAACGCTCGCTCCCATTCATTCCCACCCGGACGATGTCCGGCTTTCTCCAGAACGTGAAAACCTCCTGATCGACCTGTCATCCAAAATACCCACGATCGTGTTGTCCGGTAGAAGCCTTCCGGATCTCAGGAAAAGGCTTCCCGTACAGGCCCTCGCCGGTATTTCGGGGGACCATGGAGCCTCCCGGTTTTTTCGTGGACGGATACATGTCCCGACAGGTGCCCAAAGCGTCCGCCCGGTGGTGCGAAGGCTTGGAGAAGCCCTGAAGGAGACCTTTCTCTCCTGGGGCGGGGTTTACGTCGAGGAGAAAGAGTACAGCGTCTCGGTACATTTCCGGAACCTCGATCCGGACCACACCGATGCGTTTCGCAAAATCCTGCTCGGCATTGTTCTTCCCGACATCGACAGGTGTTCGCTGATCGAATCGAAAGGGAAATGCGTATGGGAATACCGCCCTCCCGGCCTGAACAAAGAAGATGCGTTCACTTGGTATCTGGAGGAAATGAACAGGGGGTCGGAAAGCAAAGACGGCTTCCGTCCGGTCATGATCGGAGACGACACTACCGACTGGGAAACGGTCAAACGTTCAGTACGTATGGGAGGGGAAGGCTATTGGGTGGGGGAGAGTCTCCCGGAATTCGATGCTTCCATTACCGGTCTGCTCCGTTCTCCCGACGACGTCTGGGCATACCTGGAAGGCCTTTACCTCTCGGTCTGATCAAAATGGCGAGTTCCCCAGGTACTCTTTGAGCGACATCTCCCAATGGGGCAAAGAAAGCCCCAAACCATGAATCTTTACTTGGGACAGGACCGAATAGGAGGGCCGTTTCGCCTTCGCGCCATACTCTGCCTGAGTTACCGGAACCAACGCGGGAGCGATTCCCCGGATCCGGAAGATCGCCGCAGCAAATTCATACCAGGAACACTCTCCGGAACTGGCCATGTGATAGATTCCTCCGGGAGGTTCGGAACCCAGGAATTCCAGGACCGTCGCAGCGAGCGACTCTGTCGATGTGGGAGCCACGATCTGGTCGCTAACGACCCGGATCGTCTTTCCTTCTTTCCCAAGCTGAAGCATGAGGTCGACAAAATTTTTCTTGGGCCGGGACGACCGATGGGTTCCATACAAGCCACATGTCCGAATCACGTACGCCCGGGGATCACGATTCAATACCAGACGTTCTCCCGCCCACTTCGACACCCCGTAGACGGAAAGAGGAAGCGCTTCATCGGTTTCCGTCCAGGGACGTCCATGGCCCGAAGATACGCGGTTGCCAAAAACGTAGTCGGTGGAAAACGTGACAAAGCGTATATTCCGGGCCGCACAATATGAGGAAAGCTGGACCGGGGCGAAAGCGTTCAACCGAAATGCTTCATCGGTATCCGATTCCGCGCGATCCACATCGTTGAACGCACTCGTATTGATGAGACAATCAATGTTTTCGGAGGCAATCTGGGTTAAGCAATCTGGGTTTGTTGCATCGAAATCCGGAAGATCGAGACCAACGACCCTTTCCATCCCGATAAGCCGCGACAAAGCGCTACCCAATTGCCCCCGACTTCCGACAATGCCAATTCTCATCTGGTTCCCCGCTTGCATATTCCGCTGAAACACACACCGCCAGACTTTCTCCTAGGTTTTTTTCCGCAAGGAATTAAACGTTTTCTTCTGCTCCGGCGTCAAAACGCGATAACAATCCAGATGGGCCTTGAGGTGATCCGCGGTTGACCGTGCTTCCAGGGATCCGATCTTGTTCAGCAACCGTCGGGCTTTTCCCATGGGAGGAAACTCCTGGCTCATGATTTCCAAATACTTCTTTTTGAGGTCGTCGATTCTTGAAGTTTGCCTGAGGGTGATCGGTATGATCCGGTGGGCGATTCGGCGAATTTTTCTCATCTGTCGGGAGGTGAGACCCAGAGCCTTGGAATTTTTCAGATAAAAGATCGGGCCGGGATGTTCTTCTAGAACTTGAGGGAGGATAAAATCCGATTTCATCTCTTCCATCAGTTTTGCCTGGACATCAACACCATTGGAGGTGTTTGAAGTATCCGACGAAAACGAGGGACTTCTTCCTGCCAATAAAACGATCAGAACGCCAGAAGCGATCAGGGTTGCACGAGCACATCGTGTCATGATCAAACCTCGTCGTTTAGAAACCGTTAAAGGCTGATAGATTCTATAAGTAAGGAACAATTTCATGTATTACAGTATGTATTGCCGAAACTTCTTCCAATCGGCACAATCATATAAGGAAAAGCCCTTCTCTGACAATCTCGAACAACCCCATCGGAGCGAATCATGTCTTTCTACAGCCGACTGTTCGCACAAGCGTATGACAGAATGACCCACGATATCGAACAAAATCTGTTTTCTCCTATACGAAAGTCCCTTCTCAAGGATGCCGAAGAACCGATTCTCGAAATTGGAAGTGGAACAGGAGCAAATATCCCCTTTTTTCCCGATGTCGAAAGCGGGAATCGTCCCAAGCGCATATATCTCGAACGATCCCCATGGATGATGGACAAATTCATGGAAAAAGGATTCGGCACAAAGGGATATCCGCTCACCGCATCAGGGTCTTCTCTTCCCTTTCGCGCCGGATCATTCCGAACCGTCATCGCAACATTGGTGCTCTGCTCGATTCAGGAGGTTGACGCCCCCCTCTCGGAAATCGTCCGGGTCCTGGAACCGGGGGGTATTTTTCTTTCGTTCGAACATGTGGCTTCGCAGAATTTATGGATGAGAGGATTGCAGGGGTTACTAACACCCGTCTGGAAATATCTTGCGGAAGGATGCCACTTGAACCGTGAAACAGATCGTGCAATCGGACAACTTTTGTCCATGAAGCGGGGCGGGATCATCACGCACTTCGGAACACCCTTCGTGTGGGGTGTGTACCAGAAGGAGAAGCCCTAGGGGCTACGGGGAAGGTCTTTGAAAACGAATGTTCCGCCATTGGTGACAACCGTGATGGGTGGTTTGTTTCCAAGATTGAAACGGTAGCGGACAAAATGGGGACGGACGTCGACGGTTTGCATCTTTCCCTGATTCTGGTGGAGGGAATTCTTGATAAGAATGAGCCGGATCGTCGGGGGAGCATGGAACTCAAAGGTGTCCTTGCCGAGATAGAGGAGTTCCGTGTTTCGAAGGCGGTATTCTTCCTCGACGGATTTCTCCTTGATCTGCCCGGGGGTGAGTCCTTCGGCATCCAGGATGTATGCTTCGCGCTGATAGAGGAGTGTCTGGGTCTTGAGGGAGTGATGGACAAGCAGGAGGGCGATGAGGACAAAAAGGAGAGTCAGCCCCAGAAGGACCCAAATGGTTCGAATCTGCCTTTTGACGCTCGGATCCATCGGGGGCGGCATTTGCTGACGCTTCAGTGAGAATGCGTGTGAGCGCCTGCTTCTTTCTCCTTGGTTTTGGATTCTTCGGATTTTGGCTTGGTTCCCTTGGAAGCTGCTGTTTCGCCTTTCCGCTTATCCGATAGACTTCTTCCCGATTCCACCAATTCCAGAATCGCCATTTCGGCACCGTCGCCGATACGTCTCCGGGTTTTGATGATCCGGGTATACCCACCGGGGCGAGTGGAAAAACGGGGAGCCACTTCGTCAAGAAGATGGAATGCGACATCCTTGTTGCGAATGGTCTTCAAAAGGTCACGAAGGGTGTTGATATTCTTGGTCCGGGCTTTGGTGATCAGCTTTTCGACCATCGGCCGAATCTCTTTGGCCTTCATCGCCGTCGTCTCGATCCTCTCATGTTCGAAAAAAGAGGTGATCAAGGAACGAAACATTGCCTGCCTGTGACTGGAATCCCGGCCAAACTGCCGTCCCTGCATCCTGTGTCTCATCGTACCTAAACCCCTTTCCTGATTTCAGGGCATTGCATTTCTATTCCTTGTGACTCAATTCCATGCCGAGATACAAACCCATATTGGTCAGCACATTTTTTATTTCATTCAAAGATTTACGTCCGAAATTCTTGGTTTTAAGAAGTTCCGACTCGGTTTTCTGGATCAAATCCCCGACGGTTCGGATGTCGGCATTCTTGAGGCAATTCGAAGCCCGCACGGAAAGCTCCAGGTCCATGACATTCTTTCCCAGGATCTCTTGACTCAATTCCTCGATCTTCATCGCAACTTTGGGAGGATCCAGCAGGATATGTTCTGCATCTTCGATCAGGAAAAGGTCGAGATGGTCCTTCAGAATCTGGGCGGCCTGCGAGATTGCTTCTTCGGGCGTTAGGCTTCCGTCCGTCTCGATTTCGAGCGTCAGGCGATCATAATCCGTCATCCGTCCAACCCGCGTACTGTCCACGGAAAAGTTGACCTTCTTGAGGGGCGTGAAAATGGCATCGATCGGAATAACCCCGACTTCAAGATTCTCCGTCTTACCGCGATCGGCCGGAACATAACCGCGCCCGGTTTCGATCCTGAGATCAAGATCCAGGATGGCTCCCTTGTCGAGGGTCGCGATATGGTGCCCAGGATCCAGAACGTCGATGATACCGCCCGTATCGATGTCTCCCGCAGTCACGTTCTTCGGTCCGGTCACCTTGAGATGGACCCAATGGGGTTCGGATTCGTGGGCCTTCACCCGTACTTCCTTGAGATTGAGGATGATATCAGAGACATCCTCCAGAACTCCCGGAATATTGGAAAACTCATGAAATACACCACGGAAGCGAACAGCGGTAATCGCCGCCCCCTTGATCGAGGAAAGAAGAACCCTTCTCAAGGAATTTCCCAGGGTCGTCCCATATCCCCGTTCAAACGGTTCTACGATCACCTTCAAAAACCTGTCGGTCTGCGTTTCGCGGTCGAAGGCCAAGGACTTTGGCATTTGAAAGTCCCTCATCATGCTCATCCGCTCGTCTCCTCATCAATCAATAAAGTCAATAGCCTGCCGAACCTGAAAATCTTTAACGGGAATACAGCTCTACGATCAGATTCTCGGAAATCAGGATATTGATCTCCTCACGTTTAGGCTGTTCCCGAATCACTGCCTTGAACTGTTCTTTTTCCACATCGAGCCAGGAGGGGGTAACGCCTCGTGTTTCGGCATCTCGGAGGTTTTCCTTGAAGCGCCCGTTCTCGCGGGACTTCAGCCGCAACGAGACGATATCGGAAACCTTGCAATGAAAGGACGGGATGTTGACCTTCTTTCCATTGACCTCGACATGTCCGTGGGTGACCAGCATTCGGGCTTCGTTCCGGGAGGTTCCAAGACCCATCCTGTAGACGACGCTGTCGAGACGCAACTCAAGGCTTGCCAACAACGACTCACCAGTAACGCCTTTTTTCCGGGATGCTTTCTCGAAAGCATTACGGAATTGCTTTTCCAGGACACCGAAAATGCGCTTTACCTTCTGTTTTTCCCGCAACTGTAGGCCGTAATCCGAGATCTTTGCCCGACTTTGCCCGTGCTGACCCGGCGGGTATGATCTCCTGTCGATGGCGCACTTTGTGGACAAACAGCGCACTCCCTTCAAGAAAAGCTTTACTCCTTCACGTCGGCAAAATCGGCAAACCGAACCTCTGTATCGAGCCAATCCCTTCTCCTTCTTCTCTAATCAATCGATGAGGATCGAATAATCCTCACACTCTTCTGCGCTTGGGCGGACGACACCCGTTATGAGGGATAGGAGTCACATCCTTGATAAGGTTGATTTTCAACCCAAAGGCCTGTAATGCCCGGATTGCGGATTCGCGACCAGCTCCTGGCCCTTTAACAAAGACGTCACAGGTCTTCATTCCCGCATCGACAGCTTTTTTCGCAGCGACTTCGGCCGCTTTCTGTGCGGCGAATGGAGTGCTCTTCCTGGAGCCCTTGAAACCCTGAGCACCTGCACTGGACCATGCCACAACATCTCCGTTGGGATCCGAGAAGGAGATGATCGTGTTGTTGAAGGATGCATGAATATGCACGACTCCCACCGGGACATTTTTCTTTTCTTTTTTCTTTGAGGATTTCTTAGTTCCCATTTATCCCCCGATATAAACCGATCCCACAACTCATTTGGATATGGACACGATCGCACATTCGTCAGCCCGTTTTCTTTTTGGCGCCGATCCCTTTCTTGGGACCCTTCCGAGTTCTGGCGTTGGTTTTTGTCCGTTGACCGCGAACAGGCAGACCCCTCCGGTGGCGGAGACCTTCATAACATCCGATATCCATCTTTCTCTTGATGTTCTGGGTTACCTGGCGACGAAGATCGCCCTCAACCGTATAAGTTTTTTCGATAGCGTCACGGAGACGGGCCACCTCATCATCGGTGAGATCTTTGACGCGACGGTCGGGATCGATTTCAGTTTTTTTAAGGATCTGGTTTGATGTCGATCGACCAATCCCGAAAATATACGTCAGCGCGATTTCGACACGCTTGTTGCGCGGAAGATCGATTCCTACGATGCGGGCCAAATTCAGACTCCTTTATCTATCCTTGTCTCTGTTTGTGACGGGGGTTTTCACACTTTACCCTCAGGATTCCCTTACGGCGAATGACCTTGCATTTTGAACAGATCGGCTTAACAGATGCACGCACCTTCATTTCCAGGCACTCCCCTACTTGAAGCGATAAGTGATCCGACCTCGCGTGAGATCGTACGGAGACAGTTCAAGAGTGACCTTGTCCCCAGGCAAAATCTTGATGTAATGCATTCTCATCTTGCCGGATATATGCGCAAGCACCTTATGCCCATTTTCGAGCTCGACACGAAACATTGCATTAGGCAATGTTTCAAGAACTGTTCCTTGAACTTCTATGATGTCTTCTTTGGGCAAAAGCGTCTCCTGAAGGCCAAGGATCATTCGGGTCGGGTCAGGATCACGGGCCCTTCCCTCAAAATTGCAATCGTATGCTCGAAGTGGGCCGACAGTTTACGGTCTTTCGTTACGGCCGTCCAACCATCCTCGAGAATGACCGTTTCATGTGTTCCTTCGTTGATCATGGGCTCGATCGCCAAAACCAGTCCCTGTTCGAGCTTGAGACCTTTTCCCTGATTTCCATAGTTCGGAACCTGTGGTTCCTCGTGAAGACGGCGTCCGATCCCATGACCAACAAAGTTTCGTACAACGGAAAATCCAGCGGCCTCAGCGTAAGATTGAACGGCATGAGAAACATCGCCAATCCGGTTACCTGGAATCGCCTGGGCAATTCCTCGGAGCAAGGATTCTTCCGTCACCTGCATGAGCTGTTCAGCCCGAGGAGAAACCGAACCTACGGGGACGGTCATCGCTGAATCGCCATAGAAGTCGTCCAGTACGATCCCGTAGTCGATCCCGACGATATCACCTTCCTTAAGTCGATAGTCATCGGGAATGCCATGCACAACAACATAGTTAACAGAAGTGCACAACGAAGCCGGATAGGAACGATATCCCTTGAATGCGGGGCGACCACCAATTTCCCGCGCGTGGGACTCCGCAATCCGGTCCAGTTCTTTCAAAGTAACACCAGGAGACACCGCTGCCCGAATTTTCAGAAGACCATTCGCTACTGCGACGGAAGCCCTTCGGATCTTATCGATTTCCTCGGCAGTCTTGAGATAGATCATCTGATCATTTCATCTGATCAAAGAGATTCCGAATATCCGTCAGGACCGAATCGATGGGCTTGCTGGCATCGACGGTCTTCAGAATCCCCCGATCCCTATAGTAGGAAAGCAACGGGTTCGTAGCCCCCCAATAAACAGCCGACCGTTGACGAATGACTTTTTCATCATCATCGGTTCTCTGAACCAAGGCTGTGCCGTCCGAATCACACACCATGTCTTTCTTGGGGGGGGCGAATGATACGTGATACGTCCGTTGGCATTGGGGACAAATTCTGCGACCAGAAAGTCTCCGGATCCGGTCCTCTTCATCCATAACAAATTCAAGTGCCAAACTAACATTATGGCACATTTTTTTTAGAATATCATCAAGGGATCGTGCCTGTGCCGTTGTTCTCGGAAAGCCATCGAGAATGAAGCCAGAAGATTGGGGAATCGCTTGAATTTTTTCGCGTATAAGGCTCAACACAATGTCATCCGGAACCAGATGGCCCGCATCCATGAATTTCTTAGCTTCGAGTCCAAGAGGGGTGCCGTTTTTAAGGGCCTCACGCAAAAGGTCTCCCGTTGCAAACTTCGGAATCGCATATGCCTCAGAAAGTTTGGCCGCCTGTGTCCCTTTTCCAACCCCAGGGGGACCGATGAAGACAACGACAGCACCAAACATGGTCAGGCCGTCCTCCCTTTGATCCGGGTCTTTTTCAGGAATCCCTCGTAATTGCGCGACATCATGTAGGATTCGATCTGCTGGGCAGTATCAAGAGACACACCGATAACGATCAAAAGAGATGTTCCACCAAAATAAAAAGGAACATGCAATTGATAGATCAAAAGTTCAGGGATCACACAAACTACCGAGAGATAAAGGGCGCCTACCAGTGTAATCCGATTCATAACCCGGTAGAAATATTCGACCGTTTTTGTTCCAGGGCGGATACCCGGGACATAACCTCCGTATTTTTGCATGTTCTCAGCAATGTCCGTCGGATTCAGAACAACGGCTGTATAAAAGAAACTGAAAAAAATGATCATGAGAACGTACAAGGCCGTATAGGAAACGCTGCCCGGGGCCAGTGACTTTCCGATCCCCTGAATCCAGGGGATACTTACAAAACCTGCAATGGTCGCCGGAAATGAAATGATGGAACTGGCAAAAATAGGAGGAATCACTCCCGCTGTATTGATTTTTAGGGGGATGTGAGTCGATTGCCCACCCATCATCTTATTGCCCACAAGCCTTTTGGCGTATTGGATAGGAACTTTTCTCCGGGCCGTCTCTATAAACACGATCGAAGAAACGATAAAAAGGATCATTACGATAAGGCCGAGGATCAGGAAACCGGAAATCTCGCCCTGGTTGTAAAGCTTGTACGTATTGATAACGGCTGCGGGAAGACGGGCTATGATACCGGAAAAAATAATAAGGCTGATGCCGTTTCCAACACCTCTCTCCGTAATCTGCTCACCGATCCACATAACGAATGTCGTTGCCGCGGTCAGGGTAATAACGACAATGAACCGAAAACTCCATCCCGGGTGCGGAACGAACTGCCCTCTGTTCATCCCCTCGAGACCGAGCGCAATGCCAAAGGCCTGGATGGATGCGATGAACACGGTCAGATAACGGGTATAGCGGGTGATGACCTTGCGCCCTCTCTCCCCTTCTTTCGCCAGCGCTTGCAGGGTTGGATGGACAACCGTCAAGAGCTGAAGGATGATCGATGCCGAAATATATGGCATGATTCCGAGGGCAAAAATCGTGAGACGGGAAAGGGCCCCTCCCGAAAACATATCAAAAAAGCCGATCAATGCACCACCGGTCTGGTGCAGAAACTTCGACAGAGCCGTTCCGTTCACACCCGGCGTGGGAATATAGGCCCCGATTCGGTATACGGCCAACATGCCCAGGGTGAAGAAAATACGTTGACGCAGCTCTGGAATTTTCCCAATATTTTCAAATGTTTGGAGAATTCGGGTTAGCAATGCTGGATACCAAACGTAATCGGATTAGTCCGAAGACAGGATACGGCCACCGGATTTCTGAATCTTTTCGCGGGCTGCCGTGCTGACTTCAAGGTCTTGGATCGTATATGCCTTCGTGGGTTCCCCGAGGGCGAGAATTTTGATCTTTTGGGCGCTGCCCTTCAGAATTCCCATTTCCAGGAGAGTTTCCCTGGAAACAAGATTGTCCGGAAACTCATGTCCTTCCAACCGATGAATATTGAAAACAATTGTTTCTTCCCTGTGGGGGTTTTTGAATCCACGCTTGGGAATCCGAAGAATCAAGGGCATCTGTCCGCCTTCAAATCCAGGGGGTTTCACTCCTCCGGAACGGGCATGCTGTCCCTTGTGACCCTTCGTCGAAGTCTTCCCATGGCCAGATCCGGGTCCGCGGCCAATCCGTTTTTTCTTTTTCGTAGATCCAAGCGCTGGATACAGATCATGAATTTTCATGAAACTCCCGACTTTTACCGTTTTTCAACACTAACAAGATGCTTGACCTTTTCGACCATTCCCAGGATCGAGGGTGTCCCCACTCTTTCAACGGTTTGATTAATATGTTTCAAACCAAGAGCCAAGGCTACCTTCTTAATCTTCAATGGAATTCCGATTAAGCTTCTTTTCAGTGTGATTTCAATTTTTTGAACTTCAGACATCTTTCAACGCCTCGTATTTGAGAAAACTCAAGCCAGGGTCTTGCGTTCCGTTATGACATCGTGATAACTACGAAGCTTTTTCAATCCTTCGATCGTCGCTCGAACGACATTATAGGGATTGCCCGAGCCCAGAGATTTGCAAAGAATGTTCGAAACACCGAGAACCTCCATAACGGCCCGAACAGCACCTCCAGCAATCATCCCCGTTCCTTCCGACGCAGGCTTGATAAGCACATCTTCCGCGCCAAAATGGCCTATGACTTCATGGGGAACCGTCGTATGTCGCAATGGGACCGAAATCAGGTTCTTCTTGGCGCTTTCGATCGCTTTTTTGATCGCGTCTGGAACCTCGCCGGCTTTCCCTTTTCCAAATCCAACCACACCGTTGCCATTACCAACGACAACGAGCGCTGAAAAGGAAAATCTTTTTCCGCCTTTGACAACCTTTGAAACCCGGTTGATAAAAACGACCTTGTCCTTTAACGAATTTTGATCGATCTTCTGGGTGAGCACCCGTTCCTCCCTAATATTTGGGAATGATCCCAAACGGTCTCAGAATTCGAGTCCAGCTTCCCGAGCGCCGTCGGCCAGGGCTTTAACACGACCATGGTACAAATAGCCACTCCGGTCGAAAACGACCTTCTTGATTTCCTTCTGAACCGCCAGTTGACCAATTTGCTTTCCAATTTCCTTGGCAACCGACAGAGAGTCTTTCGAACCTTCCGAGAATCCCTTCAACGACGAAACTGCGATCAGCGTTTTTCCCGCATTATCGTCGATGATTTGGGCATAAATGTATTTCAGGCTTCGAAAAACGGCGAGACGCGGTCGCTCTGGAGTCCCCTTAAGCTTCTTCCTCACACGTTGGTGTTTGTTCTTTCTTTGAAGCAGCCTAGTCTGTTTGGCCACGCGGCACCCCTTAAACTGTCATCGGTTCTGACTGACTACCAGTTACTTCTTGCCCGATTTGCCTTCTTTTCTAAGAATTTTTTCTCCGCTGTACTTGATACCCTTGCCCTTGTAAGGCTCCGGAGGCTTTGTACCGCGGACATCCGCCGCAAACTGACCCAACAATTCCTTATCCGCGGAAGACAAGGTAATGATCGTCTGTTTTTCAACAGACGCCTTGATCCCCGTAGGAAGAGGAAATTCGACGGGATGCGTGAAGCCTACGTTCAGAGTCAGTACGTTCGCGTTAAGCTGAGCGCGATAACCGACACCATTGAGCTCCAGGACTTTTTTGAAGACCTCGTGAACGCCCTGGACCTTGTTGGCGATCAACGTTCGATGTAGCCCGTGAAAGGCTTTATCGCGAGGTTCGTCAGAAGGGCGCTTGAGCACAAGTTCGCTTCCGTTTTTTTCGATCACAAATCCCGCCGGGATCTGGTGGAAAAGCTGACCCTGAGGTCCCTTAAACGTGAGTTTACCGTCTTTCTCCGTCACCTGAACGTTCGAAGGGACTAATATCGGTTTTTTCCCAATCCGTGACATCGTTTGCCACCACCCTCAATAAATGATCACCAGACTTGGCAGATGACTTCCCCGCCAATCCGGAGAGATTTTGCTTTGGAATCAGTCATTACGCCCTTGGAAGTTGAGAGAATCGTGACTCCCACCCCACCCATCAAGGACTTGAACTCATCGACCTTGCGGTAAACGCGCAATCCGGGGGAAGAAATTCTCTTGATCCCCTTCATTATTCGTTCTCGATCCCGCACAAACCGAAGCTTGATATGAATGTCCTTCTTTCCTTCCTGTTCGACGACGACGTAAGAAGAGACGAAGCCTTCCTCTACAAGGATCTTCAAAATTTCTTCCTTGATTTTGGAGTGCTGACATTCGACACGCTCATAGAGCCTCATATTTGCATTTCGAATCCGTGTCAACATATCCGCAATCGGATCGGTCATAGACATTTAGTAAAGCCTCCTAAGTTCTTTCGACTTACCAAGACGATTTCGTCACGCCGGGAATATCGCCCTGCAAGGCGAAATTTCGAAAACAGATGCGGCACATCTTGAATTCCCGAATATAGCCTCGAGGCCTACCGCAAATAGCACACCGATTGTATTTGCGAACCTTGAATTTCGGCGTTCTCTGCCATTTAACTTCCAAAGACTTGCGTGACACAGCGATTCCTCCAGATTTTTACTTGCGGAAAGGGATGCCAAGCGATTTCAAAAGCATCCGCCCTTCCTCATCGTTTCGGGCGGTCGTGGCGAAAGTGATGTCCAGACCATGAAAAAGGGAAACTTCATCGTATTTGATCTCAGGAAAAATAATTTGTTCCCGCAAACCCGCTGTAAAGTTTCCGCGCCCATCAAAGGATTTCTCATTCAAACCCTTGAAATCCCGAATCCGAGGCAATGCTATGGAGATAAAGCGGTCCAGAAATTCCCACATACGATCACCCCGCAAGGTCACCATTGTTCCAATGGGCATCCCTTCTCGCAACTTGAAGCCGGCAATCGATTTCCTGGCCTTCGTCTTTACCGCCTTCTGACCGCTAATCATTTCAAGTTCCTTGACCGCAGAATCCAGGAGTTTCGGGTTTGAAACAGCTTCTCCGAGTCCCACATTTAAAGTGATCTTGGAAAGCCGCGGGGTTTCCATGATATTTTTCAATCCCAGGGAGTCCATCAGTGATGGACGAATCTTCTCAAAATACGTTTTCTTAAGACGAGGCGCCTGTGATGCCGCTTCTTTTTTATCTTTGCTATGAGCAGATCCCTTCCGGGAAACGGGAGCCGACTCCTTGGAAGCGGCTTCCTTTTTTGCCGGGGATTTAGCTTTAGATTTGGCTGAGGCAGACTTTGAAGCACCTGCCGGTTTTTTCTTATCTTCCATTTTCACCCTTCAAAGCGGATTCGATCGCTACTTATCGATGTGTTCGTCGCATTGACGACAAACCCGGACCTTACGACCGTCAGAGACTACCGAATGCCCAACGCGGGTCGGCTTATGACAACTCGGGCAAACGAGCATGACTTTGGAAACGTTCAGAAAATTTTCTCTTTCGATAAACCCACCCTGGGGGTTCGTCTGATTGGGTTTGACCGATTTCTTGATCTTGTTGATCTCTTCGACGATGACTCGCTGATTAGATCGATCAACCTTCAGAATTCGGCCTTCCTTCCCCTTGTCTTTCCCGGAAAGCACATGCACCCTGTCTTCTTTTCGAAGAGAAGGAAAAGAGGTTTTTCTTGACGGTCCGGTTTTAATCTTCATCCTTAACCTTTCAAATCACTTCAGGGGCGAGCGAAAGAATCTTCATGAACTTACGCCGCCGGAGTTCACGGGCCACTGGACCGAAGATGCGGGTTCCGACCGGCTCACCCTGGGCATTGATCAAAACCGCGGCATTCTGGTCAAAACGGATGTAAGATCCGTCTTCCCGACGAACTTCCTTGACAGTTCTGACCACAACCGCTTTTGCCACGTCACCCTTCTTCACGGATGAATTGGGAGTCGCTTCCTTGACGGAGACGACGATCGTATCCCCGACGGTCGCATAACGACGTCTGGAACCACCCATAATATGAAAACACATGACTCGCTTCGCGCCCGAATTGTCCGCAACTTCCAACATGGATCTCAACTGAATCATGACCGCACCCTTGATTTACCGTTTATGCGTTATCCGACGACTTTCGGCTGGGAAACAACCTTCAACACACGGTGACTCTTTTCCTTGCTGATAGGCCTGGTCGATATAATTTGGACGACCGAACCCAATGGGATGACTTCATCCGAATGAGCCTTGATCCTGGTACGCTTGGAAACGACCTTGTGGTAGAGAGGGTGCAAAACCCTTCGACGCACTTCAACCACTACGGTTTTTGCCATCTTGTTGCTGACAACGACACCTTGCATCTGTGCGATTTTCTTGTGGGAGCTACCCGTTTCCTGTTGCGTCTCAGCCATTGGTCGATGCTTTCCTTTCAGTCAGGATCGTCATCATACGAGCGACATCTTTTTTATGTTCCTTCAAGAGATGTGGCTTTTCCAGACGACCGTTTACGCGCTGAATCCTCAACATCAAGAGTTCCCGCTTTAGTTCCCGGATTTTGTCCGCAATCTCGCTATCGGACATACCCCGGATATCCTTCGCAATCACAGTTCTTCTCCCCTTTTGATGATTTTGGTTGCCATAGGCATTTTATAGGCAGCCAATCTCAATGCTTCCTGAGCGATTTCAGGAGAGACTCCCTCCATTTCAAAAATAATGCGACCCGGCTTGATCACGGCAACCCAATACTCAGGATTTCCCTTTCCAGATCCCATACGCGTTTCGGCGGGTTTTTTCGTGATAGGCTTGTCTGGGAAAACACGGATCCAAACTTTTCCGCCACGCTTGACGTAACGGGTAATCGCAATACGCCCGGCTTCAATTTGGCGAGCCGTCAACCAGCACGGCTCAAGGGATTTTAGCCCAAAATCTCCAAACGCCAATTCGGAACCTCGATAGGCCTTTCCCTTCAAGTTTCCTTTCATCATCTTTCGATGTTTGACTTTTTTAGGACTCAGCATTAACTACGCCCCCGCCTTTCTTTCAGTTTGGGGGTCGACACTTCTTCCTGGCCCGGCAGAACATCACCGCGGTATACCCAAACCTTGACGCCAATTTTTCCAAATGTCGTTTGCGCTTCCGCAAAACCATAATCAATATCAGCACGAATGGTATGGAGAGGGACCCGGCCTTCGCGGTACCATTCCGTCCGGGCAATCTCAGCACCTCCGAGACGACCAGCACAACAGATCTTGACACCAAGGGCTCCAAAGCGAAGTGCTGAGGATACACTTTTTTTCATAGCCCGTCTATAGGAAATGCGCTTTTCAAGCTGTGATGCAATGGATTCTGCGATAAGCTGTGACTCAAGTTCCGGCTTCTTGATTTCCTTGATATTGATCGAGACCTGAGATTTCGTCTGAGCCTCAAGATCCGCCTTAAGTTTTTCGATCTCGAGGCCTTTCTTCCCGATAATAAGTCCCGGCCTGGCCGTATGGATCGTAATCCTGGCCTGGGCATCCTTTCCGGTCCTTTCGATCTCGATTTTTGAAATCCCAGCATGGTAAAGCTTTTTCTTGACCATCTTCCGGATCTTCAAGTCCTGATGAAGAAGGTCGGCGAATCCTTTCTGGGCAAACCACCGAGAGTTCCAGGTCTTGATATAACCGAGCCGAAAGCCTAACGGATGAACTTTCTGTCCCAAGGGGGTCTCCTAAAATTGCTGATCAGATCGAAACGACGATCGTCAAATGGGATGTTCTTTTCTTGATGGAATACGCCCGTCCCATCGCTCTTGGCTGCATGCGTTTTGCGATTGGACCGACATCCACAAAAATCTCGGATATAACGAGCTCGTTCGGATTGCCGATCTTTTTCTCGACAGCATTACTCACAGCCGATTTCAAGGTTTTTTCTACAACACGCACGGCTCCTCGGGTCGTAACGCTCAGGATCGCCAAGGCTTCCTTGACAGATTTTCCCCGAATGGCGTTCGCCACATATCGGACCTTTCGCGGTGAAATACGAATATATCGGTGCTTTGCGATCGCCGTTGACACTTCATCCGCTCCTTAGTGTTTCCTGTTTCTACTTACGGGTCGTTTTTTCCACCTTGGATCCGCCGTGAGCCTTGAACATGCGCGTCGGGGAAAACTCACCCAGCTTATGTCCCACCATATTTTCAGTCACATAGACCGGAATGAATTTTTTCCCGTTATGAACCGAAAAGGTGAATCCGATCATTTCAGGAACAATCATCGAACGCCGAGACCAGGTTTTGATGATCTTTCGGTCATTGGAAGATTGTGCTCGCTGAACCTTTTCGAGCAGGTGGCCATCAACAAACGGGCCCTTTTTAATCGATCTCGGCATGAATTCTCCTCGCTGAACTATTTCCGGCGCCGAATAATGAATGCGTCCGTACGGGGATTGGAGCGGGTCTTGAATCCTTTAGCTGGTTGCCCCCAAGGGGAACAGGGATGCCGTCCACCAGAAGACTTCCCTTCTCCACCGCCCAACGGATGGTCGACAGGATTCATGGCAACGCCCCGAACATGGGGTCTCTTCCCAAGCCATCGGGAGCGTCCTGCTTTTCCGATCGAGATGTTCTCGTGCTCAAGATTGCCAACCTGACCGATGGATGCCCTGCAGCGTCCGTGGACCCTGCGCATCTCTCCTGAAGGCATTTTGAGAATGACATAATCATCTTCCCGCCCCAGGATCTGGACACAAGCACCTGCCGTCCGAGCGATCTTGCCACCTCCTCCGATTTTATACTCCACGTTGTGAACAATGGTTCCAACCGGAATCTGGGCGATCTCGAGCGCGTTCCCCGGCCTGATGTCGGATCCCGGTCCCGACTGGACAATATCATTTACATTCAAGCCAACGGGGGCGAGGATATAGGCACGGGAACCATCCCTGTAGCAGATGAGAGCGATACGCGCGGAACGGTTCGGATCATATTCGATCGTTTCGACCTTGGCAGGAATCCCGTCCTTGACTCTCCGGAAGTCGATCTCGCGAAAGGCACGCTTGTGCCCTCCACCCCGATGCCGGGAAGTCAATTTGCCGAGATTGTTTCTGCCGCCAGAGGAAATCTTTCCCTTTGTCAGCGGCTTGTACGGCTTTTCCTCGGTGATCTCGTCAAAGCTGTATCCGGTCTTGTACCGAATGGACGGGGAAGTGGGATTATATGTTTTGATCGCCATTTTCAAGCTCCCTCAAAGATGTCGAGTTTTTGCCCTTCCTTAAGGGTCACCATTGCCCGCTTCCGATCTGGATACTGGCTTTCGAACCGGCCCAAACGCTTCGTTTTTCCTTTACGGATATACGTGCGCACAAATGCCACTTCGACCTTGAAGAGGGACTCGATCGCTTGCCGGATCATGATCTTATTGGCATCTTTACGAACATGGAATTCATATGTTCTGTTTTTTTCCCGAAGATTGTCCGATTTTTCAGACTGAATCGGCCGAATGATGATATCAGAGAGATCCATCTCCCCCTCCTTCCAGAAACCGTGAAATCAGAGGAAATGCGGCCTGGCTGATCACTAGCTTGTCTGCCAGTATAAGATCGTAAGGATTGATTTGATGGGGCAGAAGGATCTCAAGACCGGGAATATTCCGATACGAATAGTACATCTCTTCCGTCAAACTCGCATCGACCAAGAGGATCCGTTCCATTCCTGGCTGGAAATTCCATTTCTGGAGAAGTGAGACGATTTCCTTCGTTTTCCTGGAGGAAACACCAAGAGATTCGGCGATATGAAGCGTATCGTTTTTCAAGTGGGACCACAGAGCATGGCGGATGCCCAATACCATTTTCTTGGAAGGCTGGCGGTAGTAATAATCTCTGGGCCGAGGTCCGAAGATAATCGCTCCCCCCCTCCATTGAGGCGCACGGGTAGAACCTTGACGCGCCCTTCCAGTTCCTTTTTGGCGGTACGGCTTTCTCCCTCCCCCTGACACCTCACCCCTGGTCTTTGTGGACGCGGTTCCAGCGCGGACTCCCGCCCTTTGCATCTGAACGAGCTCGTGCAGCAAAGGAATATTCAGTGATTCCAAATCGTCGGCCTTGACCCCGATTTCCACAGATCCAGGCTTTGAGCCGCCCTGGGCTAATACTTGGATTTTCATGATTTCCTTCCGAAGGCTCCGTTATATCTTGTTCACAATTACAAGAGCGCCATTTGGGCCGGGGAGTGCGCCCTTGAGGAAAAGAAGATTGGCTTCGGGTTTGATAGCGACAACACGCAGATTCTTGACGGTGATCTGACGGTTACCCATGTGCCCAGGAAGCTTCTTATTCTTCAGAACCCTCGATGGATAGGCCGAGGAACCGATGGAACCCGGCTCTCGATGGAACATCGAACCATGGGTCGCGTCGCCACCCCTGAAGTGATGGCGCTTCATCACGCCCGCGAATCCTTTTCCCTTCGAACGCCCCGTTACACTCAGGGAGTCACCTTCCTTAAAAATATCCACTGTCACGACCGCACCAGGCTCGACTTCCCCATTCTCGACAGATACTTCCCGTACGAAACGATAGAGCGATTTTGCATATTTCTGTTGATGGGCCCGCTCGGGCTTATTCATGGACTTCAAAGTTGCAACGCTGTAACCCAACTGCGCAGCGGTATACCCGTCCTTCTCTTTTGTCTTGATCTGCAAGACTTCACACGGACCGGCCTCGACAATCGTAACGGGAACAGCCTGACCGGTTTCCAAATAGATCTGGGTCATGCCCAGTTTTCGGCCCAAAAGCGTTTTCACCCTTTACTCCTACAACTTGATTTCGACATCAACCCCAGACGGAAGCTCTAACTTCATCAAAGCATCAACCGTTTCGGGAGTCGGATCCAATATGTCCAAGAGTCTCTTGTGGGTCCGGCGCTCAAATTGTTCGCGCGATTTCTTGTCCACGTGAGGAGACCGTAAAACCGTAAATTTCTGGATCTTGGTCGGCAAAGGAATCGGGCCTTTTACTGTGGCTCCCGTTCTTTTAGCCGTCGATACAATCTCAACAAGTGACTGATCGAGCAGCCGATAATCATATCCCTTGAGCCGAATGCGAATTTTCTGGTCCAAGACTTCTCCTTCGCCCCTGATTCCGGTATTACTGAATGACCTTGGTGATGACCCCGGCACCGACGGTCCGGCCCCCTTCACGGATCGCGAACCGCAGCCCGTCTTCCATCGCGATCGGCGTGATCAGCGTCACCTTGATCCGGACATTGTCCCCCGGCATCACCATCTCAACCCCTTCCGACAACGTCACGACACCCGTCACGTCCGTCGTCCGGAAATAAAACTGCGGCCGGTACCCGTTGAAGAACGGCG
>DAHUYM010000011.1 GCA_027315205.1 Leptospirillum sp.
CCTCCGAAAGAGGGGCTGTCCAGAGGGAAGATCGGCGGAAGGAGACCAAGGGAGAAGGCGAGGTTCGTTCCCGCCCGGTCGATATGGGAAAGGCGAAGAAGGAACTCTTGTTCATAGTGCGTTTTTGGTCTTTTCACAGGAGTCGGCCTTCTTCCCGGACCCTCTCCTCGAAGAGGGTGGAGCGCCGTTTCTTGAGAACGAGATCCACCGGACGAAAGAGGAGGGCTTCGAGTTCCCGGCGGACCCGTCTCTCTTCGATCAAAAAACTGCCTTCAATGCGTGAGGGTTCAACGTAAAGGTCGATATCCCCTCCCGTACGCGAATCGTCGAGCATGGAGCCAAAAAGATAGACCTTCGTGCCGGTTCCGAAGCGCCTGAGAAGGGTGTCCATAATGAGCGTTTTTTGACGTTGGGAAAGTCTCATCTTTTCCTTTCGGAACGGCTTGGAAAAAACCTCAAAAAACAACCAATTTCTATTGTAGCATAGTTATCTCTCCTCTTCGGGAAAAACCATATTCCGAGCCGAAATCGACAGAACTCTGCAGCGATTTGTTTGGGGGAGAATTAAGAGGATCAGGAACGGAGGCAGGAAACGAAGTTCTTCTGGAAGTTTTTTGGAGCATCACCGGGACCTGATGATTTTTTTGCACGTGCCGATTCTCGCGAGGCGTGTTGTGGAGGAAGTTTCGGAGTCAGTTTTCCTGTTTCGATCGTGGAAGGTCGGATCCCTCAGACCATGGGTTGAGGGTCGACGCGACCGAACAGGCGAAGTCCGACACGTTCCGCGTGATGAGGGTCAGCCCGTTGAACTCGGCCGTCGCGGCGATAAACGCATCCATGGCACTCATGGATCTCCCCGCTGTTTCGCATCGTGCCATCACCTTTCCCCACGATTCAGCGACTGCATCGTCAATGGGCAGGATTCGGTCTTCGAATCGGGAGACCAAATCTTCTCGTATCCATTCATTGAGTCGTTTCTGGCGCCGACCCGGGACCATGCGTTCGATCCCGTGTCGCAGCTCGGCTATTGTCACGACACTGATGTAGGTGCGATCTTCATCCACTTCAGCCAGCCAGGCCACGACCCCAGGATCGGGATTTGGTTTGATCCATTCGGATATAACGTTGGTATCGAGAAGAAAATTCACAAATCACTCTTACGTGAGCGATCCTTGATGCGCCTGATTTCCAGATCCGTTCCCCGAAGCGGAGACGCGGCGAAAAATTCTGAGAGATTCCCGGTGCGGTTGGTTTTCCGTTTCCATTCTTCGACCGCTACGATCACAACCGATTTGAGGCCGTTTTTGGTGATGGTCTGTGGACCCTCCGATTGCGCCTGGTTGATCACTTCGCTGAACTTTGCCTTTGCTTCGGCGACGGTCCATGTATCTGAGTGCATCTTTAAGATCTCCGAGAAAAATAGTTATGATAGTCATCATGGTCATTTTAAATATAACGCACTATTTTTTCGATATCAATCCATTCACATGGCGAAGACCTATCGCCGGGCGCTTCCCGGTCGGCCCGGCGGGGTCGGGATGAAGGGGGTGTAGCTGACCGAAGGCACCGCCTGCTTTGCCTGGGGGAAGAGCCTCATGAACAGGTAGACGTCGTCCGGAACGTCGGTCGAAACGGGAAGATCGAACGTTTTCAGCTGTTCGTAGGTGAGCGGATAGTCGTGGGTAAAGTGGCCGCTCGCCAGAAGGTTGGCCAGGGTTTTAGCTTTCTCGGGATCCATCCGCTTCTGGAGGAGCCCGTCGATCGACTGAGTGAGCTGGAAGATCGCCTTTTGGGCGATATCCGCCAGGATAAGGGTCTTGTCGTCGATCTCATCCTTGGACTTCTGCTCCACGACCTTCAGGATCGAGGCCGCGGGAAATTCCCCGATCTGCGGGTCGACGGGGCCCAGGACCGCGTTCTCGTCCATGACGATCTTCGTGGCGGCCAGGGCGATCAGGGTTCCGCCCGACATCGCGAAATGCGGAACGAAGACCGTGACGGGAGCCTTCCGGTTCGACAGGGCGTGGGCGATCTGGGTGGCGGCCAGGACCAGTCCCCCGGGTGTATGGATGATGAGGTCGATCGGGGTTTCCGGGTCGGTCATCTTGATGGCCCGGAGGATTTCCTCGGAGTCTTCGATGTTGATGTACCGAAGGACCGGAAAACCGAGAAAGGTCATCGTCTCCTGACGGTGCACCAGGGCGATGACCTTGGTTCCCCGGAGGGACTCGAGGTTCCGGAGCGCCCTTCCCCGGGCCATTTCAAGGAACTTTCGGGCCAGGATCGGCTGCATCATGGTGAAGATGAAAAAAAGCCAGAACAGATTCCCGATGCTCATGGGGCTCCTTTGGTTTCCTGCCCGTAATCCGGGACCTTCCCTTTACCCCCGCGACCCTGTTCGGGTACGATCAAGGTCGCTTTGCCGTCTTGATCTTCCATGACCACCTAATTCCGGAGTCCAAAATGAGAGAGAGAACAAGCGCCCGTCCAATCGAGGGAGCGTGGAGTGTCCGTCGCGCGCGGAAGAGGTTCCTCGTTCTTGCCGTAACGCTCGCATTTCTCCTCGCAGGCCCGCTGACGGCGGTCCAGGCATCCCCTTTTGCCTGGCAAAGCGTTTCGTTCGACGGCGGTCCGGATTTCCCCCTGGCGGGTTCCGTCGGGGGTACGTTCAACAATACTCCGGTTCCAAGCCCGAATTTCACCGACCTTGAAAACATCGGCATGGACTTTCACGTCCGGTGGGGGTCCTATGTGCTTCCCCATCTGGGAGTCCGGTTTTCCATCGGTTACCAGACCTTTTCGGGAAGCCAGGGGTTCCCCGGCTTTTCCGCCATGCCGATCCTGGTCGGGGTGACAAGCCCGCTGATCGATCCGAGGACCACGGTCAAAACGATCATTCCCTACCTGGCTGCCGACCTGGGTCCCTCGTTCAACAACCTTTCCACCAGTCTGGGCAATGCGGGAACGGTTTCATTTGCCGTCGATGCCGGTGCCGGCGTCCTCTATGCCGTTACGGACCAGCTGGCTTTTTATGGAGAGATTGTCCTTGCCTATACGGCAAGTCCCATCTCCACGAAAGCCATCACGCCAAACAGCCAGTCCAACCTTTCGAGCGGTCCCCTCTGGACCTTGCCGGTTTCGTTCGGTGTGACCTACCACTTCACGATTCCTGGCTCCGGGCCGGAGTCCTGACGTTTTTTCCCGGGTTCGCCAGGAAATCGACCTCCAGGTCCCATCCGGCGGAGGTCAGCTTTCGTCCCGAAGGGGTCCGTGCCAGGTAGCCTTCCTTCAAAAGGAACGGTTCCACCACGTCGATCAGGGTGTCGGGATCCATCTGAAGCGTGGCGGCCATGGCTTCGATCCCGACCGGACCGCCATTGTAGACGGTCCGGAGCGTCTCGATGAATTTCCGGTCGATCCTGTTCAGGCCCCTGTCGTCGATCCCCTCGAGTTTCAGCGCGTTCCGGGCGATTTCCACCGTGACCGGTCCACGGGCGTGCACCTGAAGGAAATCGCGGACCCTTTTCAGGAGCCTGTTCGCGATCCGGGGCGTGCCCCTGGACCGCCGTCCGATTTCGAGCGCGGCGGAGTCCTCGATTTCGATCTCGAGAAGTCCCGCCGACCTCAGGAGAATGGACGCCAGGTCTTCCGGTGCGTAAAACTCGAGATCCCGCTGGATTCCGAACCGGTCTCTCAGGGGAGGAGAGAGGAGCCCCGCTCTCGTCGTCGCGCCGATGAGGGTGAACGGAGCGATACGATGTCGGAATGTCCGGGCCGAGGCGCCCCGGTCGAAAATGACATCGATCGCGAAGTCTTCCATCGCCGAGTAGAGGATCTCCTCGACCGGACGGGGAAGGCGATGGATCTCGTCGATAAAAAGAAGCGTGCCGGGAGCGATGCGCGTCAGGATGCCGACGAGGTCTCCTCCCTTTTCCAGGGCCGGTCCCGAGGATGAAAGGAATGGGACCGCAAGCGCCCGGGCGATCAGGGACGCGAGAGTCGTCTTGCCGAGGCCCGGTGGGCCGTGGAGGAGAACGTGATCGAGAGGTTCCCCGCGCATGAGGGTCGCCTGGATGGCGACCTTGAGGCTTTCGATCACCTCGGTCTGGCCGACATACTGGTCGAACGTCTGGGGTCTCAGGCGATTGGTTTCGGGAAGGTCTTCGGGAAAGGCCTCTCCGGACAGGAGGTTCACGTCATTCGGATTCAACCCTGTAAACCTCCCTGAACAGGTCTTCGGTGGTCTTGACAGACGGATTGCGGCGGAGAGCTTCGGTCACGAGACGGTAGGCCTCGGACGGGGTGTGGCCGAACTGGCGGATCAGGACCTCCCTGACCTTCTGGTCCATCCCGGAAGCATCCCCGGCACCACCTGGGGACGGAAGACCCTCGAAGAGGGTTCCGCCCAGGTGATCGAAGGCCCCCATACCGGACCGGAGTTCGGACAGGATTTTTCTGGCGGTTTTTTCGCCGACCCCCTTCAAGGTTTTCAGTCGTGCCGTGTCTTCTTCCCGGATGATCCGGATGAATTCGGCAACCGGCAGGGCCAGGATGCGGAGTGCGGAGTGCGGTCCGAGCCCGGGCACCTTTCGAAGCGCGTTGAAGAGCGCCTGTTCGTCAGGGTCCGGGAAACCCGCGAGAAACGGGGCTTCCTGGTGCTCGTTCCAGAAGTACTGGGTCCATAGGACCACCTCGCCGGAATCGGGCCGGCTTCTCAGAACCTGGTGGGCGTGGGGGGAAAGATGAACCCTGTACCCGATATCCTGGACCCGAAGGACGACCGATTCCTCCTCCCAGGCCAGAATGCGTCCCCAAAGCCGCGCGATCACGTCCGGTCCAGTCGATTGAAACCCAAAAACGCAAGACCCAGAGCGTCTCCTTCATGGGTGGAAGAAATCCTGAGCCCTTGTCCCAGCCAGACGGAAAGGGAGCGCTGGACGGTTTCTTTCGATGCGCCGCCCGAGCCGGTGATCCTGTGTTTCAGTTCCCTGGGAGGAATCGCGAGGAGGGGAAGCCTTGAGCGGTCGGCGAGCAGGGCCACGACGCCCACGACGGGTCCGAGCATGAGTCCGGCTCCCGGGGAGGCGCGACGGCTGAAGTGATCTTCGACGGCGATTCCCGAGAGGGGGAAGGCGCCCGCGATACCCTCGAGAAGCTCGAAGATCGTTCCGATCCGGCGGGAAAGCGACTCCGTGGAAGGTGTCCGGATCGTCCCCTGCTTCCGGACGGTCAGGCGGTCCAGTGAAGGTCCGCCCAGGACGGCAAATCCGGTCGCGGCGAGGCCGGGGTCGATCCCCAGGACGAACCTGTGGGGCCGACCGGCATCGGAGAAAGCGGAAGCGATCTCAGGGGGAGAGGGAGACATAGCTATGCCGCCCATCCCTGAGGATGGTCAGAAGAACGTTGTCTTTCTTCCCGATATGGCGGGCAAGCCCGTAATACGCCCTGAGGTTGCGGACGGGGTGTCGGTCGATCTCTTGGATGATGTCCCCGCGGCGGATGCCTGTGGCTTCGGCCGGGCTTCCCGGCGCCACGCCCTGTATGACGACGCCTTCGACCGACCCTGGCAGGTTCAGTTGGCCCCGGATGTCCCCGTTAAGGTCCAATACCTCGATTCCGTTCAGGACATTGTCGAGGTGCGAGGTGTCGGGCGCAGACCGGGGGCCTCCCATCATCGACAGCTTCTCCGGAAGTTCCCCGACTTTTACGGTCAGGTCCTTTTCGTGTCCGTTCCGGACGACGGTCACCGTGACGTCCGTCCCCGGGGTCGTCTGGGAGATACGGAGCCTCAGGTCATTGGTGTCCAGGACGTTCTGTCCGTTCAGCGCGGTGATCACGTCGCCCCGTTTCATCTTCGCCTGGCTCGCCGGGCTGCCCGGAAGCACGTCGCTGACGAGGACCCCGTTGCGTTTCGCCAGGTGGAACTGTTTCGCGATGACCGGCGTCACATCCTGAATCGACACGCCAAGCCAGCCCCGGACGACTTTCCCTTTGGTCATCAGGTCCTTCAGGACCTGCCGGACCATGTCGGCGGGTATGGCGAATCCGATTCCCTCGTAACCGCCGTTCGTCGTGTAGATGGCCGTGTTCATCCCGATGACCTGACCCTCGAGATTGACCAGCGGTCCTCCCGAATTTCCCGGATTGATCGCGGCGTCGGTTTGAATGAAGTTTTCATACTGCTCGATTCCCATGTTGCTGCGTTTCAGGGCCGAAACGATCCCCATCGTGACGGACTGGGTCAGGCCGAAGGGGGAGCCCATCGCGAGGACGATCGTCCCCACCGAAACAGAGTGCGATTCGCCCCACTGGATGACCGGGAGAGGGGATTTGGGGTGGATGCGGATCACCGCGACGTCCGTCATGGGGTCTTTCCCGACGACCGTGGCCCGGTAGCTCGTTTTGTCCGAAAGCATCACCGTCACTT
This sequence comes from Leptospirillum sp., assembly GCA_027315205.1. Taxonomy (GTDB): domain Bacteria; phylum Nitrospirota; class Leptospirillia; order Leptospirillales; family Leptospirillaceae; genus DAHUYM01. Next base: position 6,428 of record DAHUYM010000011.1, read on the forward strand.
TGGTCGCGTGCTTGACGACGTGATAGTTGGTGACGATATATCCGTCCCTGGAAATGATGAAACCCGAACCGAGGCTCCTTTCCACGTGTTTTTGCGGAGTTCCTCCGGGGCCGAACGGCGCTCCGAAGAACTGACGGAAAAAGGGGTCGTTGAAGAGGGGGTTCGGATGCGTGGTGATCAGGGAAGTTGTCGAGATGTTCACGACGGAGGGAATCACCGCATTGGATACCGTGGTGAAGGCCTTTTGGAGGGCAAGGCCGGGTTCGATGGCTTCCCTTGGAATCGAAGGAGGATCGGCCGTCAGGTTGGCTCCGTTCGATTCGGCGATCGTCCTGCCCATCCAGTTGAAATGAGAGGCGAGGACGATTCCGGCTGCGACGCCGATCAGGCCGATTCCTCCGAGGGAAAGCAGCTTTAGAAACGATCTTTTCATGGAACCCGATCTCCTTCGTTCAGGGACATCCTTCAATTTGTGTTTGGGTGGGATCGAACCCGGTCCAGTTCAGTGCTGGGACCGAAACAGGATTCGTTGGACGACTTCCAGTATTTCCTGTTTTTTGAAAGGCTTCGGGATAAGCTCCGCCGCACCGGAGGACAGGGCTTCGACCCAAAGATGCTCGTCCCCGAAGGCCGTGAGGATGATGACAGGCAGATCCGGATAGTGGTCCTTGACCGTCTTCAGCAAATCCATTCCCGTATGTCCAGGCATCTTGAGGTCGGTCAATATAAGGGAAATGCCGTCGGAAGCGAGGCGGTCGAGAGCTTCGTCGTAAGACTGGGCGACCGAAACGGAAAACCCGCCCCTTTTCAGGATTTCTTCCAGAAGATCCAGGGCGACCCCGTCGTCTTCGACGACAAGGATCCGCTTTTTTTCACCCCGCACGACGGAGAGAGGAGGGTCTTTTTGAGCGACGACCATAGGGAAACCTACCATAATCAAGGGTTGTGTTCAAGGGAAAGGGATTGGGAAACAAGTCTGGACGATCGGACCAGAGGAATTTTTATAAGGAAATGGCCTCCGGGTCCGTCCCCCAGCCGGACCTCCCCGCCCAGATCATCGATGATTTTTCGGCATATCGCAAGCCCGAGCCCTGTGCCATGCGGCTTTGTCGTGTAGAAGGGCTCGAAGATGCGTCCCCGGCTCTCCACGGGAATTCCCGGCCCGTTGTCCTGGATGTGGAGCGTCAGGAACTCGACATCCGCGTCTCCCCGGATGTCGATGGTTCCCCCCGGTCCCGTTGCGTCGAAGGCGTTTTCGAGAAAATTGATCAGGACGCTCTGCAATCCGTCCTTGTCCGATTCGATCAGGGGACAGGTTTCCGGAAAACGGATGCGGACCCGGATCCCTGTCTTCTCGAGCCGGGGAGCCAGAAGCTGGAGCATATCGGAGACCAGGGACGGGATGGAGATCGACTCGTTCCGGTTGGGCTCCCGGCGGCTGATCATGAGAAACTTCCGGATCACGTTGATCATGCGGTCAAGCTGTCCCTGGACGATCTTCAGGTGGTTGACGACGCCTTGGGACAGTCCGGGTTCCTCGAGCGAGAGTTCGACATGGCCGGAAATGGAATGGAGCGGGTTTCCAAGCTCATGGGCCACGATCGCGAGCCCTTCGCCGATCGCGGCAACCCGCTCCATTTCCGAAAGTTTTCGCTGAAGGAAAAACATCTCCCGGCCCGCATCTTCCAGGGAGGCGTTCTTCTGGACGAGTTCGCGGGTCGCGGACTCCACCCTCTGGGTGAGGGAGTCGTTCAGATCCCGAACGGTTTTCAGGAGGTGCGCGATTTCCGTGGTCCGGTCCTTCAGCATGCGCACCATGGCATTGAAGGATTCGGCCAGATGATGGACTTCAAGCGACCCTTTCAGCTGAAGTTTCGTGTCGAGGTTTCCTTCCCCCACGCGGTTCATGGCTTCCGACATCTGGTAGACGGGGTTCAGGATGAGCCTGCGTATGATGAGCGACAAGGCTCCCGCCAGCAGGGTGAACTCGATCAGGAGGAGGATCATCCGACGCTCGAGTTCGAGCCGGACCAGGGTGTTGGCCTCGTAGAGGGAAACCCGGACTCCGACCGTTCCGAGGCGCCTGTTCCGGTGGTAGAACGGGACCACGACATAGAGGTAGTCTTTTCTGTTTCGGACTTCCGGGATGCTCGTCCACTCCAGGGTCCCGGAAAAGACACGCCGGTGGGCTTCGGTTTCCTGGAGGGTCAGCCGGGCATCGGAACTCGAAAGAAGGCGGGGAAGATCCTCGTGTCGGGTCAGAAGGTCCAGCCGGGTGACATTGTGTCTCAGGGTGATGACCGCGTGCATTTCTCTCTTGAGGGCTGCGATTTCGTGATTGAAGTCCGTGGGACGGATCTTTGCCGAGCCGTTATTGGAAATCAGTCGGTCGGCTTCGTGCCGCATGTCGACTCCGAAGGCGAATTCCTGCCCGACGAGGCGGGCTTCGTTCAGGAGGGCCGAGATCACCCCTTTCCGGACAAGCAGGTTGTCCCAGAGAGCGAAGGCCCCCATGAAACAGACGATGAGGAGACCGACGATCAGGATCATCAGGGGCTGTATGCGGAACTGAAGCTTCATCTCGTGATCTTCTCCGGGGTGGCTGACCAGGCCCAGGATGAAACGAGCGCCGGCACGGATTGGCAGACGTGTCCGGACCCTGGTCTCTCAGGGATGAACAGGCGCTTCCGAGGGGAGATAGTCCAGCCGATAGGAAACATAGTTCGATGCCGAGCGCCGGAGCCAGGCTCTTTCGTCTTCGGTCAGCGACCTTTTCGGTTTGGCGGGGCTTCCCATCGCCAGGGTTCCCGGTTCGATGCGGGTTCCTTCCGTGACGAGGGAGCCGGCGCCGATGATGGAATCGTCCCCGATCTGGGCTCCGTCCATGATGATGGACCCCATCCCGATCAATACCCGATTTCCGATGGTGCACCCGTGAAGGATCACGCGATGTCCGACGGTTACTTCGTCTCCGATGACGAGAGGATGCGTGCCCCGGGTGACATGGCAGACGGAGAGGTCCTGGATGTTGGTCCGCCGTCCGATCCGGATCCAGTGGACGTCTCCCCGGATGACCGTCTGAAACCAGACGCTGGACTCCGGTCCGATCGCGACATCGCCGATGACCTCGGCCGACGGGGCGACCCAGACGGTCGGGTCCAGCTTCGGCCAGATTTGTCGATAGGGTAGAATCAAAATAAATCTCCTTCACGTGTGCGTTGTCGCTAAAGACTAGCATAAAGTGTATGGAATCCATATGGAGAATTCGACAGGGGAAGAGCTATGTCTGAATCAAGAGGCGTGCTTGGACCTTGTGCGGAATCTCATAATGTAGTAACATGGCTACATTATAAAGGAGGAGGTCATGAACATTACGACATTGTCCAGCCGAGAGTTCAATCAGGACACCAGCGGAGCCAAGAAGGCCGCAAAAGAGGGTCCGGTATTCATCACGGATCGTGGTCGGCCTGCGCACGTTCTTTTGAGCATAGAGGACTACCAGAAGCTGACGGGTGGTCTCATCAGCATCGTCGACATGCTGGCGATGCCCGGGGTCGAAGATATCGAGTTCGAGCCTCCGCGTCTGCGCGATAAATCCCACCGGCCGGCAGACATGTCCTGATGTACGTGCTCGATACCAATGTCGTTTCCGAGTTACGGAAGGCGAAAGTCGGCAAGGCCGACAAGAATGTGACGGCATGGGCGGCCAGCGTTATTCCGTCCGGGTTGTTCCTGTCTGCCGTCACTATTCTGGAGCTTGAAATCGGGATTCTCCTGATCGAACGACGAGACCCCAAGAACGGTCTAATTCTTCGGACCTGGTTGGACGGACATGTTCTTAAGGCGTTTCGAGGGCGCATTTTGCCGTTCGATACTGCGGTTGCCCAGCAATGCGCGAAGCTGCATGTTCCGGACCCGCGATCCGATAGGGATGCCTTGATTGCCGCAACGGCATTGGTACATGGCATGATCGTCGTTACGAGAAACGTGGCCGACTTCGAGCCGACGGGTGTTCAAACATTCAACCCCTGGAAAGATTGACGGTGTCCGATTCCAACATTCGTGCCGTACTGTTCGATTTCAACGGGGTCATCATCGATGACGAACGGGTGCATATGGAGTTGTTCCAGGAGATCCTCGAACCTGAAGGGATACAATTCACCGAGGAGGAGTATTGGGCGGAGTTCCTCGGGATGGATGACCGCGGATGTTTTTCCGGCGCCTGGCGAAGATCGATGGGTTCGGAAATCTCCGAAGCCCTGCTCGAGCGTTTCGTGTCAGAAAAAGCCTTTGAATACCGGAAACGGCTCGAAGCCGGATTGCCGCTCTATCCCGGCGCACCCGAGCTGATCCGCGCTCTCCGCGGACGGTATCCCCTCGGGATCGTCTCCGGAGCTCTCCGGCATGAAATCGAAGGAACCCTGGAACGGGCGGGACTTCTCCCGGATTTTCCCCTGATCGTGAGTGCCGAAGACACGGAAAAGGGCAAGCCCGACCCCGAGGGGTATGTCCGGGCTTTCGATCGTATGAAGGAAAGGGGATTTAACGGACAACCGGGGCATGTTCTGGTGATCGAGGATTCCTTTCAGGGGGTCGAGGCCGCAAGGAAAGCGGGAATGCGGACGTTCGCCGTCTGCCATACGTATCCCGCGGAAATGCTGCAGGAGGCCGACAGGGTTTTTCCCCGGATTGCCGAGATCCGGTTGACGGATGTCCAGAATGCCTGAATGATATACGGGCGTCCCTGTGACCGTGATCACGGAGAGAATCCTTCCCCGTCACGGGGATGCCCGGCCCAAACAAGGCACAATTTCGCTGATTTTGTGTTCAAAAAAGATCGGGTCCTTTCGATGGAACGGGTTGGGTGACGGATCCTGAAGGACTCAACGGCTAACGGTAGAGGGAGGAATCATGAAGTTCAACATGCGTCGCAGGTCCTGTTTGTGGAGCGCTACCGCACTCTTGTCCCTGGCATTGCTTATGAGTATCCGGACCATGGATGTCCGGGCCGCCGACAACCAGGATCTCCCGTTGGCCTCGTCCAGCACGGACGGACAGGGGCACGGCACATACGAGAACGTCGGCCGTTTCGGAGCCGGTTTGTCCTGGGCTCCGATCCAGATCGCTCCGGGCGCGACGACCGAAACGTCGGTCGGGTACATCGGTGCCCGTTATTGGTTCAACCGGACGTTCGGCGTCGACGGGGGCTTCGGTTTGGGATGGCCCGAAGTGTCGCCCAACGGCCTCTTCCTGTTGACCTTGCATGCCGAACCCATGATCGCCATCCTCGAGACCCAGCGGACGGTGGTCTATGGAAACATCGACCTGATGCCGGCGATCGAGGCCGGAACAGGGTCCTCCTGGGCGCTCCAGCTTTCCGCCGGTGTCGGCATCGAACACGCCCTTGAGGATCTCCCGAGGCTGGCTCTTTACGGCCAATGGAATCCGTTGAGTCTTGATTTTTATGGTCCCGGAGACGGGCAGTCGACGTCGACCGGTCTGGGGCTCCTGGGAAGCGTCGTCAACTTCGACTTGGGCTTCCGGTATTACTTCTGAGAGTCCGGTTCGCGGGGGAAGGGCAAGCCTTCCCCCGTTGCCCGGAACTCCCTGGTCTTTTTGACGGAGCCCTTCCTCCCTGCGTTCGTTGACTTTGCTCCCTCCAGTTCTTATAATCCCACTCATTTACTCAAAATTTCATTTTCTGGCCAACTTGTGTTCTCCCGCGGGGAAGCCCGACGAAGTGCCGCAGTTGTCCGGGCATGTTCGGAGGACGTAGGACTGCCGCTCTCATACCGGGTCTTAATTTCACGATCGACAGATAGCAAGTGCCCGCGCTTTCTACCAGACAAGCCGGGAAAACGGGAGGTTGCATGAAATCAGTGTCTTTGAAGTCCAAGCACGGCGCTCAGGGTGCCAACGTCCGCCCATTCCTCCGGTCGTTTCTTTTGAGCCTGGGACTGGTTCTTGCCGTTACGGGATTCACGGGTGCAGGGGACTTTCTTTCGATCGCCAGGGCAAGTGCCTCCCCGACGATCGAAGGCTGGAAGTTCAGGGATACCCTGGGAATCAGCATCCCCTTGAATGGCCTCGCTTTCATCAGCCCCACGGAGGGCTGGGTCACGGGGGCTTCGGGGGTGATCCTTCACACCACGGATGCCGGGAAGCAATGGATGGCCCAAAACTCTGGAACCACTCACTGGCTCCAGTCCGTTTCGTTTGCGGACGCTTCCAATGGCTGGGTCGTCGGAAACGACGGCACGATCCTGGCGACGAAGGATGGCGGGGACACCTGGACCGCACAGGACTCCGGGAGCAAGTTCGATCTCTTTGTCGTGACGTTCCTGAACGCCAGTGAAGGATGGGCGGGAGGCTTTGCGGGAACGCTCCTTCATACGACGAACGGCGGCCGGACCTGGTCGAAGGTGTCGACGGATACCGCCCAGTGGATCATGAACATCTTTTTCCTGAAGTCCAATCCCAAGTTCGGCTGGGCCGTCGGCCAGGACGGTCTCGTCCTGGTGACGAAGGACGGCGGGGACACCTGGCAGAAGAAAAACAACTCCGTCGGGAAAGATCTCTATGGTGTCTACTTCACCGATCAGAACCAGGGCTGGGCGGTAGGAACCCATGGTGTTATCCAGTACACCGCCAACGGGGGCGATTCCTGGATTATCCAGAATGGTCTCGGACGCGGTCCGATGGGACGGGCGATCGAGGGTGACGAGCGCGAGCTGAACGATCTTCATGCGATCGTGTTCCTGGACAAGAAGACGGGCTATGCCGTCGGTGTGATGGGTGCCGTTCTCAAAACGGTCGATGCCGGAAACACATGGTCGATCGTCAAGGCCGGGACCGGTCTCGACCTGTATAACATTGCTTTCCCCGGGCCCGACAGCGGCTGGATCGTGGGCGTCGGCGGAATGATCCTGTACAAGGGCAAGAGCTAAAGGGCCCATAGGTCCTTAGTCCCTGGGGCCGGCCTGCCCGATGTGGAGGCCGGCCCTTTTTGTCTATGCTTTTCAGACCCCCAAGCCGAGTATGCTAGGATAACGCATGATCAACTTTATTCCATTGACCTTTTTCGGCCTGATCGCGATTGTCGGGATCTCCTTTTTTCTGCATGGTTTCGCGAACCGCCAGAAAATTTTCGCCTTCTTCCGGGAGTTGGCCGGAACTCTGGACGGAGAAGCGGGTAGGGACAATGTGGCCTCTTACCCTTGGCTCAAAGGGCACATTGACGGCCGCGATGTCCGGATCTTCTTCCATACCTCCGAAAACCACACGGTGAGCGTCTTGAATCTGGTGACCCAGATGAAAACAACGACGCCACTGCGTTTCGTGTTGCTCCAGAAGGACGGATTCCGGAAGCCCAAGCCCGACCAGCTCCAGAAGCTCGAAGATGAAGTGGGGCCGATCGTGCCTTTCGAGGGTTTGCCCTTCGACGTGCGTTCGCCGGAAGGCGCGGGGATCCAGCCGGTTCTTTCGGACCCGGATTTCCGCCAGGCGCTGAAGGAGCTCGAAGGGTACAACCAGGTTCTCTTCTGGGATGGCCAGGTCATCGTTTCCCGGCAGTTTGCCGGCGTCCCGGAGACGGAGCCCAAGCGGGTTCTCGCACTCCTGGACACCCTCTCCCGGTTGATCCGTCCCGCGGAGGCGGAGGCGACGGTTGGAGCCCGATAGGAAACACGTCCTCGTCCTTCTCCTGAAGAGCCCCGAATGGACCCTCTTCCATTCGGTCGTCCAGCTTTCGGTCGCGATGATCGACGAAGGAGCCCGTCTTACGCTCTTCATCATGGACGATGCCGTTCTCGGACTCTATCCCCGTTCCCTTCGCGAACCGGACAGTTTTCCCCTCCATCCGATCCTCAAGAAAGGCGGGACGATTCTCGTCTGCCAGTCGACCTCGGAAATGCGGGGAGTCACCGCGGACCGGCTACCGACCGGAGCCCGATTCGAAACGCAGGTTCAACTGGGCCGCCAGGCAGCCGAAGCGGACCTTTTTCTCCCTTTCGTCTAGAGGGAACGTCGATGGGTCTCCCGAAACGCATCCTTTTTCTTTTGGAGGACTCCCCGTCCTCCCACATCCGTTTCTTCGAGGGGATGCGGATGGCATTAGGGTTCTCCGTGTCTCACCCGGGCATGGAAATGGTCCTGATGGGACCCTCCGTGCGTGTGTTCGGTCCTGTCCGGCCGGGAGAAATCGGCCTTCCGCCGGAACTCCTGGAGTTTTTCCCCTTGTTCGACGATCTCGATATCCGGATTTTCGCGGACAGGGAATCCCTTTCGCGATATTCGCCGTCCCATGCGCCCCCGCCTTCCATCCACTCCATTGAACGAAGCGAGATACTCGAAAAGATCCGGTCCGCCGACATCCTGATCCCGTTCGGGCCGGGAGGCAGGTCCACATGGTGACCGATACGCTCTTCCTCATCGCTACCTGCCCCCCCCCGGACTGGATGAGTCAGGCGATCGAAGAAGCCCGGAGCACTCCCGGAGGCGGATCTGTCGCTGTCCTGCTCATGGGGGAAGGCGTCTGCAACGCGAAAGACCAGTTTCCCGATGCCCTCGTGCTGGCCCGCGATGCCGTCGGCAGGGGAGTTTCTCCCGGGGACAGGGCCTTGACCGATCATGAAGCGGCCCGGTGGATACTGAATTCGCGCCGGGTCATCACCTCTACCTGACCGGACCCGGATGACCGCGGACCCGTCCTCTCGAAACCTCCGGCGGTCTTTGGGAATCGTCGCCGTCGGTTTGCTGGGAATCCTCATCATCCTGTCCGTCCTGCCGGAAAGCGTGACGGGGCTGGATCCTGTCCGTCAGGATACACGTCTCGTCCTGGCACCTCCGGGAACGGAAAACCACCTTCTGGGATGCGATTTCCTGGGTCGCGACAATCTGGCCCGCCTCATCAAGGGCTCGGGCGTCTCTCTTGCGATCGGCCTGTCCGTCGGCATTCTTTCGACCCTCTTCGGAATGCTCTGGGGTCTTTTTTCCGGGTATGCAGGGGGCTTCTCTGACCTGTTCCTCATGCGGGTGCTCGAGGTCTGGTATGCGTTGCCGGAACTCCTGATCGCGACGATCCTGATGCTCGTCCTCGGCCATGGGATCGTGGCTGTGATCGTGGCCTTGAGCATCGGCGGTTGGATGGGGGTGGCGCGCGTCGTCCGGGCGGAAACCCTCAAGATACGCGAACAGGCTTACCTCGAAGCCGCCAGGTCCATCGGTGTTCCCCCGGCCCGCCTTCTGTCCCGGCATTTTCTTCCGAACCTGGTCCCGGTTCTCCTGGTCCTTCTTCTTTTCCGCATACCGGGAGGTATCCTTGGCGAATCGACGCTCAGTTTCCTCGGCCTTGGACTCTCGCCTCCCGCATCCAGCTGGGGAACGCTGGTCAACGAAGGATGGAAAGCCCTTCCCCTGGCCCCATGGGTTCTCGCGTTCCCGGCCCTGATGATCGTCCTGGCCCTTCTGGCGTTCCAGTGGACAGCGGAGCGCGCCGGCGAAAGGTGGTCCCGGTGAAGCGTCTCGCGTACCGGTTGGTCGGTTCGGTCATCCTCGTCTGGTCGGTCTTCACCCTGACCTTCTTCCTCTCCCGTCTCGCCCCTGGGAACCCATTCCAGGGGGATCGGAAACTGCCCCCCGAAATCATGCGTACGCTCCTGTCCTATTATCACCTCGACCGGCCATTGCCCGTGCAGTATTGGGAAGCGCTGAAAAAGACGGCCGAAGGGGACTGGGGGAGTTCATTCAAGAATCCGGGGGTCTCCGTTTCGGATGTGATCGGGAAAGCGCTCCCCGTGTCGATAACCCTGGGGAGTGTCGCCTTTTTCGCGTCGTTAGTGATTGCCCTTTCGCTCGGGCTGTGGATCGCCCGTTCGAAAGAGCCGATGACATCGGTTCTCAGGAGCCTGACCTCTGTCTGGGTCGCGCTTCCCTCGTTCCTCCTGGCGTCCGTTCTCATCGAGTTCCTTGCGGTGAAGCTCCCCTTATTTCCTCCGGCCCTGTGGGAAGGATGGCGTTCGATCGTTCTTCCGGCGCTCGCGATGTCGATCGCCCCGGCCGGGTATCTGGCCAGGATATTCGCGACATCCCTGAAAGACACCTTCCAGAGCCCGTTCTACCAGGCGGCGAGGGGACGGGGCATCTCGTCCTTCCGGCTCGTCGTCGCCCATGGTGTGGCTCCGTCGCTGAATGCCGTGGTCGCCATCCTCGGACCGCTCTCGGCTTCGTTTCTGACCGGTTCGTTCGTCGTGGAATCGATCTTCGCTATCCCGGGGATCGGACGGGTGTTCGTCCTGTCCGTCATGAACCGGGATTATCCCCTGATCATGGGGACGACGCTCGTCTATACGTTTCTTCTGGTGGGGATGACCCTGGTGGGAGATGTCTTGGGAGAGTGGCTCGACCCGAGGGTCCGTGCGATTTAGGTTTTTCGAACTCTATCTCAGGTCTTTCCGGAACGGTGCCCAATCGGAAGGCACGGTGCGGACAAGAAGATTTTTTACGGGTGTCGGGACTTCCTGCGGTGGAAATTCCTCGATGAACGCCTGGAAGGTCGGTACGGAAAAGTCCTTTTCTTCTCCGAAAAATCGTCGGATCCGGACGGCGGCCCGGAATACGGCCGGGGCCAGGTTCGAATTCCATCGGGTCTTGCTCTGGCGGCCTTCGGTTTTCGAGACAGGACGGAAGAGCTCGATCCCTTTCTGGTACAGGAGTTTCCGGCGCCGGCTCGTGAAGACCGGGCTCTCGGCCGCTGCGGAGCCTCCGGAACGTGCAAAACGCGGAATGTCCATGGCATAGATCCAGAACGAAAGGGCTTCGCGGTCGTCCGGGTCCAAAGACAACCGGTCGGCGATCTGTTCGGTCTGATGGGCCAGCTTGCTCATGAACCCGAACGGCTCCTTCAGGACCCGTTCGAAGACCCGGGCCATGATCAGGATCTCGTTCTCCGTCAGGGTGGCGTAGAGGGCGATCCAGTCCTGGAGGGTGATCGTCTGGTTCAGGAGGGACTCGAGGGTGAGGATCGGTTGTCCGGTGATCTGGCCGGCCCTTCCCGTGATCCTGGAGGTTCCCATCAAGTCCTGGTCCGTATGCCCGCCGACCCCGATCGAGCTGATACCGGCAAAGACATCCGGGTTTGGGCCCTTCGTGGCCGCCGGGCCTTTCGAATACTGGTCGAGCAGTCTCCGGGCCAGGATCGCTCCGCCTTCTTCGGTGGTTTCCGGAAGCAGGAGGAGAAGCCTGCCGGGATCGGACTCGAGGATGAAGTCGGTATTCCTGAGGTGCGAGATAAAGAATTCGATGACGGTGTCGCCCCCCTTGGAGGACGCTGGAGCCGCCCCCCTGGGGTAGACGGCATCGAGCGTCATAAGGGAGAGGGCCCTCCCATAGCGGAAAGCTCTCAGTATTTCACGCGCCAGATCGGGAAAACGGCTTGAACCGGCGGCGGGGCTTGTCGCCCCCGAACGACTTTGACGCGCCATAACATCAACTCCTCATGCTGGAAAACCGGGATGCAGCCCCGCACTCGTGATAATTTAGGGCAATCTGAATGAGTGTGGTTTTTTGATTATGGAACAGTTTCACCGAGTTGAAAAGAGTTACAACCCGAGTTGGAATCCGTTTTTTTATATCGATCAAAATTAATGATATTTATTGAAGGGAGAATCGGTGCTGTATAAAGAGGAAGGTCCAGGGGATGTTTCCCCGGAAACGAAGGCGATCCACGTCCGACATGTATCCGACCCCGCCCGCGCGTTGACTCCGCCCCTCTACCAGACATCGACATTCACATTCCCTGATATGGAAACGGCGGATCGTGTCCTCAAGGGAGAGGAAAAGGGGTTCGTCTATTCCCGTGGCGGAAACCCGACCGTGGCGCAGTTCGAATCGGCCCTCTCGGAGCTGGAAGGCGGGGAGGCGTCACGGGCGTTCGCTTCGGGGATGGGAGCGATATCGGCGCTCCTGATCCACCTGGCGAAAGGAGGGCGTTCGGTCATCGTGCCGAAGTACCTCTACATCGGGACCCGGGCCTTCGTCCAGAAGTTCCTGATCCCCTGGGACATCCCGGTCCATTGGTTCGACCCGAGAGACCCGTCCTGGACGGACTCCATGCAGGGTCTCCTGGCCGGGAACGCCGGAGCGGTCTTCGTCGAAACCCCTTCCAACCCGACGTTGGACATCATCGACCTGTCCCTTCTGGCGCGGCTGTGCCGGGAAGCGAACGTTCCCCTCGTGGTCGACAACACCTTCGCAAGTCCCGTTCTCCAGAGACCCATCGCCTTCGGGGCGTCCGTCGTGGTCCACAGCGCAACGAAATACCTGGGGGGTCATGGGGACCTCCTCGGAGGGGTCCTGACCGGCCCGGCGGAGATCGTGTCCAAGGTGGCTTCGGACGAAGGCAGCTTTCTCGGGGCGACGCTGTCGCCCTTCAATGCCTGGCTGATCCTCCGGGGAATCAAGACACTCCATATCCGTATGCAGGCGCATTGCGACAGGGCCGAGGAAATCGCCTCCTTTCTTGCCGGCCATCCGAAGGTCTGTTCGGTCCGTTACCCGGGCCTCGCCGGTCACCCGGGCCACGATACGGCCCGCAGGCAAATGCGGCGTTTCGGGGGTATGCTCTCTTTCGAGCTCGCGTCTTCCGTCGAGGCCCGGCGCGTGGCAAACCGGCTCGAGATCTTCCAGATCGGCGTCAGTCTGGGGGATCCGGGAAGCCTGATCGAGCATCCGTGGTCGATGAGCCACCGCCTTTTGTCGGAAGCGGACCGGCTGTCATCCGGGGTTACGCCGGGTCTCCTCCGGATGTCCGTGGGGCTGGAAGGCCTGACGGACCTCGTCAGGGATCTCGACAGGGCCCTTTCCTCCTGACGGCCGCCGGGCCGTTCCTCAGGAAGGCCCAGAAGCGGGGTGGACTGTCCCGGCTCCCCAGTGGAAAACCAGGTTCTCGCCCGTCATCGCCGTGCCCAGGAGGAGGATCAGCAGGCATCCGTCATAGAGCCAGCGATGCCGCCAAGTCCCGTCGGAGGCCCTTCGGAAACGGAACCACAGCCCGCCCGCGAACACGAGGGCCAGAGTTTCGTGAACCCATCCGGATATGAAGCGGGTCCCGGGGAATTGATGGGCCTTGTCCCAGGCCAGGGCCAGCCACCCGGTTGAAATCGCCACGATCGCGGCGACCAGGAGAAGTTCGAGCAGGGCGTCGCGCGTTACCCTTTCTCCGGCCCTGCCGGCCTTCGAATAAAATTGCCGGAATGTCCAGAGAACCCCCAGGGCCACGGTGAAATGGACGACGATCGGATGGAGGTGGGCGATCGAAATCATAGAGGGCCCTTCCTTAAAAAATACATAATTGTCTGTCACGCGACAAACAGGAATGACATTTTTGTCATTCCTGAGGCTTCGACGGGTTTCCGACGGGAAGGTTCCCGGACCGCTTTCGGCTCCCCGACCGGCGATTCCGTCCCTGGCATCGAAATTGATATAAGAACGCGACTGATCATTCAATGATTGGTTTGTACGTACCAGGCTTCCCTTCCGGAACGACGCTGTTCCGAACTCTCTCCGCCGAGAAAGCCCCTTTTAATACTCATTGATGAGATCCGGGATCGCTCCCGGTGAAATTTCTCGCTGCATTTCTCAGTCATCTGGCGAAACGCGCTGGTTTTCCGTCGGCCAACCGGCCAATGGATCTTGACTCGGACTGCATTCACGATTTGAGTGCGCTGGGCACTCCCAGAAACTGAGTTTCATCTTCTTTAACATTATTTTTAAGGAGAAGACATGGAAGCAAAGCAAAATCGCTTTCTCCGGCGACTGATGGGGCTGACTCTAGCCACGGTCCTGTCCGGGGGACCCCTTTTAATGACATCTCCGAACAACGCGCTGGCCGACCAGAACCCACCGGCGACGACGACGGCCCCGGCTCCCGCGGCGGCCACCCCGGCGCCTGCCCCTGCCGCGCCCGCTCCATCCGATCTTATTCTTCCGACGATGAATATTCATATGAAGGGCTTCATCGATACCTACGCCCAATATAACCCGACCGACGCCAGCTATACGAACTACCGAGCCTACGACTACGGGGCGAATTCGTTCAACGTCAACATGGCCCAGCTGAAAATCTGGCGGCCGGACGACGACGGCATCGGATTCGTGCTCCGGACCGACTTCGGACCCGGCGCCATGGCGTCCGGTCAGAACTTCACACCCGGTTATTTTGGAATCAAGGGAACGACGAGCGGAAATACGGGTTCCATGCCCTGGTCGCTCTTCTGGCTGGAAGAAGCCTATATCAACTTGTTCGTTCCGGATACGAACAAGGAACTCGAGATGTTCGCCGGACAGTACCAGACCCTGGCGAACTTCGAAGTGATCCAGCCTTACGGGAACTGGATGGCCTCCCTGGGATACACCTTCTTTCTCGGAGCCTATACCCATACCGGCGTCCGGTTCCATTACGCGCCGAACGGAACGACGAACCTCTACTTTGGCCTGAACAACGGCTGGAACACGAGTTTCCAGAACGACCAGGGGAGTTACTTCCAGGATCTCGAACTTTCGTATGTCGGGAATCCCGTCTCCTGGCTCAACCTGAATTTCACCGCTCTTCTGGGTCCCCAGTTCCGGAACAACTATCCCATCTTCGGGGGAGGTCTGTTTGGAGGAGGCTCAGCAGGTTATGGGACAGACACGGTTGAAAACGTCCCCACCTGGAGGAACTACGGGGCGTTTGTCGTGGAGGTGGGTCCGATCGATCACTGGTGGCTGGTTACGGACGACTCCTACGGCTGGCAGGCGCAGGGTGCTGCCAACAACGGCGCGACGTCCCCCAATGCCCCGGCGACCTGGTACTCCAGTGAAAACTTCGTCCGGTACGACATCTCGGACACGATGGACGTCGTGGCCCGGTACGAAGTCTATTTCGATCCGGACGGGTTCATGACCGCCACGAACGTACCGACGGCGATCAATGACGAGTCGATCGATTTCCAGTGGAACTTCATGCCGAACGTCATGAGCCGGATCGAATACCGTCATGACAACGCGAGCCAGGCCATATTCAATACCAATGGCGGAAACGTGACGGGTTCGACGGACGTCGGAAATCACGGAGCCGGACAATACAACATGAACACCTTCGAACTCGAACTGACGTATATGTTCTAGGACGGTCATACCTTCGGCGCGGGGGAGGAGGGCCTCTCCCGCCCGTCAAGTGCCACGCGATTGAGGGTGGCGATCCGAACGGCTCTTCCCTTGAGGAGATAGTCCAATGAAACGAATGATGTCACTCCGGCCATTGAAATGGGGCGTTTTTCTGGTCCTCGCTTCGCCAGGTCTGGCGTTGGCGGCGGCCGGACCCACACCGGCGGCGATCGCCTCCGATACGGTCTGGACCGTGGTCGCCGGAGTGCTGGTGATGTTCATGCAGGCGGGATTCGCGTTTTTGGAGGCGGGACTGACCCGGGCCAAGAATGCCGGGCATATCGCCGTCAAGAACCTTGTCATCTACTCCATCGCCTCCCTGGTGTTCTGGGCCGTCGGGTTCGCCATCTGCTTCGGCACCGGGAATGCCCTTGTCGGCACATCGGGATGGGGGCTTAACGTTGCGGATGCGGACGTCAATGCCGTGTTCAGCTCGTTATCCTTCAGCGACGTTCCCCTGCCTGCCAAATACCTGTTCGAGGTCGTCTTCTGCGCGGTGTCTCTGGCGATCGTCTGGGGAGGCATGGCGGAACGGACCAAGTTTTCGATCTATATCATCTTCGGAGTGATCTTCTCCGCAGTGATCTACCCTGTCGTGGGGCACTGGATCTGGGGCGGCGGCTGGCTTTCGACCCTGGGCATGCAGGACTTCGCGGGTTCGACGGTCGTCCACCTTCAGGGGGCGGCCGCGGCCTTGGCCGGTGCGATCCTTCTCGGGCCCCGGATCGGAAAATACGGAAAGGACGGAAAGTCCAACGCCATCGTGGGCCACAATATCCCTTTCGTGGTCCTGGGGACGCTGATCCTCTGGCTGGGATGGTTCGGATTCAACCCCGGGTCGACGCTGATGGCGACATCCCCGTCGGTCGGGTATTTCTCGTATATCGCGATGACGACCAACCTTGCCGCCGCATCGGGAGCCTTGGCCGCGATGTTCATGGCGTGGAAGGTCCTCGGCGCTCCGGATATGAGCATGGTGGCGAACGGTGCGATCGCGGCCCTGGTCGCGATTACGGCCACGTGCGCCTTTGTCGACCCCTGGGCGTCCGTGGTGATCGGAGCCGTGGCCGGAGTGATCGCGGTTTTCGGTGTTCTCATGATCGACAAGATACGTATCGATGATCCGGTGGGGGCGGTTTCCGTCCACGGGATGGCCGGCATTTGGGGAACGCTCGCCAACGGCCTCTTCGCGACCCCGGACCGGGTCAAGCTCCTGGCTGTCGGATCCCCCGGCCTGTTCTACGGAGGGGGCTACCACCAGCTGGTTGTCCAGATCGAAGGCGTGAGTTCGGCTTTCGCGTATGTTTTCCTGACGTCCCTGGCGGTTTTCTTCGTTCTGAAGGTGACGATCGGGATCCGCGTCAGCGAACGCGAAGAGATGGAAGGTCTGGATATCAGCGAACACAAAATGTGGGGGTATCCGGAAGTTTTTGCTCCGGCCTTCGGAAGCGGTGGAGGCAGCCCCATCAGCGAAGGCGGAAGGAATGTCGGGGTAGGTTCGGCCAAGACGGCGAAATCCGTAACCTAAAACGTTAAAAGGAGTCATGAACCGGAATTCTTCAGGAAGAGGGGCGTTATGAAAAAGATCGAAGCCATCATCAAGCCATATAAGCTTGAGGCCGTTAAGGACGCGGTTACGGCGCTCGGTATCTACGGGATGACCGTGACGGAAGTGAAAGGGTACGGTCGGCAGAAAGGGCATACGGAACAGTATCGGGGTGCCGAATTTGTCGTGGAGTTCCTGGCAAAGATCAAGGTGGAAATCGTCGTTCCGGACGCCAAGGTGCCTCCCGTCATCGAAGCCATTCGTCGTGCGGCGATGACCGGGTCCATCGGGGACGGAAAAATCTTTGTCGACGATGTTTCGCAGGCCGTCCGGATCCGGACCGGTGAAACCGGGGACGATGCTCTTTAAATCCATCATAGTGCGCATAAACGGCTTCGGATCGCTGAAGACGATAATCAAGCCTTGATAAGGAGAGGAAAATGGCAGGAAACTGGTTGAATTCCGGGGACAACGCCTGGCAGCTGACAGCGGCGACGATTGTCGGTATCCAGAGCGTACCCGGTCTTGTGGCTCTTTACGGAGGCATCGTCAAGAAAAAATGGGCGGTGAACTCGGCGTTTATGGCCCTTTACGCGTTTGCCGCCGTTCTCGTGGTATGGGTGCTCTGGGGGTACAACATGGGGTTCGGTCCCCAGATGTATTCGTTTGTGGGGACGCCCAAGCCGGTGTTTTCGGGAGCCTATGAACTGTCCCAGGCGACCATTCCCGCGGCTCAGGCCACGGCGAACTTTCCGATGGCCACCATGGTGTTTTTCCAGTTCGTGTTCGCCGCCATCACGCTCATCATCCTGGCCGGCTCCGTCCTGGGCCGGATGAGTTTCAAGGCGTGGATGCTGTTCGTTCCGCTCTGGCTGACCGGTTCGTACGTGATCGGCGCTTTCAGCCTGTGGGGCGGAGGTTGGCTGGCCCAGATGGGCGTCATCGACTATTCCGGCGGATACGTGATCCATCTTTCCGCCGGGTTCGCAGGCCTCATCGCGGCATGGGTGGTGGGACCGAGACTGCAGCGTGACCGGGAGAGCTTTCTTCCCAACAACATTCTCGTCACCCTGATCGGCGCGGGTCTTCTGTGGCTCGGCTGGGACGGGTTCAACGGGGGCGATCCCTATGCCGCCAACGCGGATGCGGGCGTCGCCGTCCTGAATACGAATATCGCGACGGCCGTGAGCCTGATCGTCTGGACTGTCCTGGACGTCATGTATTTCAAGAAACCCTCGGTGATCGGGGCCGTCCAGGGGATGATCACGGGACTGGTGGCCATCACCCCGGCTGCGGGCGTGGTGAACGGACTGGGCGCCATCATCATCGGCGTGTGCTCGGGAAGCATTCCGTGGATTTCGATGAACATCGTCGGAAAGAGATTCATTCTCTTCAAAAAGGTCGACGACACCCTGGGCGTGTTCCACACCCACGGCGTGGCGGGCCTTCTGGGCGGGATCCTGACCGGTATCCTGGCCACCCCGACCCTCTGCAAGGCGTACGGCCTGTCCAATCCCGGAGGCTGGTTCTACGGAAACCCGCACCAGGAGGTTCTCCAGCTCATCGGCGCCGGGTTCATCATCGGCCTGAACATCATTGTGACCTACGTGATCCTGAAGCTCATCTCTTTCATCACGCCGCTCCGCATGGACGAGCAGACCCTGGAAATCGGGGACGACGCCGTTCACGGGGAGGAAGCCTACGCTTTCTACGGCGAAGGGAACAGAAAACCCGTATTGGGCGACTGAAGCCGATATGCGGAATTTCGAGGGGGGGGGCCGAGAGCCCCCCTTTTTTTTACACGGAACCGTTCGCCCGCGTTTGTGGGATCCCGGGTGCCGGGAACGACAGGAGCATCGAGTTGGTGACCACGAGGACCGAAGACAGGGCCATGGCCAGTCCGGACACATAAGGAGGGATGAAGATGTGCCAGAAAGGATAGAGGACGCCCCCGGCCATCGGGATGCCGACGATGTTGTACAGGAAGGCCCAGCCGAGGTTCTGCCGTATTTTGTCCATGGTTGCGAGGGAGGCTTCGTGGGCGGTGACCAGCAGTTCGAGGGTGTTTCCGAGAAGAAGAATGTTCCCTTTGTCCTGCGCCAGACCGGCCGCATTGGTCATGGAAATGCCGATGTCCGCCTGTGCGAGGGACGCGGCGTCGTTGATGCCGTCCCCCACCATGGAGACGATCTGACCTTCCCTTTGCCAGTTCTGGATCCGGGTCCGTTTTTCGGCCGGGGACATCGGGGCGAAGACATCCTCTTCGGCGATACCGGATATCCGGGCGATGCGAAGCGCTTCTTCGCGCCGGTCCCCCGAAAGAAGGGCGACCCGGATTCCCCGGTCCCGGAAGTACCGGGTCACGGCCGGGGCTTCGGACCGTTCCCTGTCGACCAACCGGAACAGGCCCCGGAACGTTTTGTTTTCCCCGACGCCGACGACCATGCCGGTCTCCGGTCCCGGGTCCGGGACCGGGATTCCTTCCCCGGCCAGATAGGCAAGGCTCCCGATCCTGATCGAGGCCGGCCTGTTCCCCCGAAACTCGGCCGAGATCCCTTTCCCGGGGATCTCTTCGAGCCGGGCGCTTTCTTCGGGTGCGCCGTCGCCGGACACGTTTTCGGCCAGCGCACGGCTCGCGGGATGCCGGGAATGCCGTGCCATGTAGGAGATCCTGCCGTTCAGGAGGGGGTCGGCCGGCTCCTCCGGACGGGCCGGTATCCAGGTCGTCTCCGAAAGGGTCCCCAGGGTCAGGGTCCCCGTCTTGTCGAATGCGACGACGGTGGTTTTCGAAAACGTTTCGAGGACCTCGCCCCGTTTGAAGAGAACGCCCCGTTTCAGGGCTCTGGCCGTACCGACCAGGACGGCCGTGGGTGTGGCGAGGCCCAGGGCGCAGGGACAGGCGACGACCAGGACCCCGACCAGGGCCATGACCGAAAGGCGGTGGTCTCCGGTGAAGAGCTCGAAGAGGCCGAAGGCCGCCATCGACGCTCCGATCACTCCGGGGACGAAGAGGGACGCCACCCGGTCCGCGAGGCGCTGGATGGGGGGCTTGTCCCCCTGGGCTTCCTGGATCATGGAAACGAGCCTGGAGAGAAAGGTCTCCCGTCCCGACGCCGTCACGGTCATCTCGATCGGGGATCCGGCGTTGACGGTCCCTCCGATCAGCTCTCCGCCCCGTTCGACCCGGACGGGGACCGATTCGCCGGTGACGAGGGAGAGGTCGATCCAGGTCCCGTCCCCTTCCAGGGTTCCGTCCGCCGGGATCCTTTCTCCGTTGGAAACGAGGACCCGGGTGCCGGGGGACACCTCCGAAAGGGGAACCGCCCGGGTCCCGACCTTCCCCGGGGATATGACCGTCACGGTCTCGGGGAGCAGCGACAGGGATTCCCCGAGGAGCGCCCGCGCCCTCTGCCTGACCCAGGCTTCCAGGAGTTTCCCGAACCGGATGAAAAGGAGGAGAAGCGCCTGCGTCATGAACATCGATTCGGGGGTGTATCCCAGGATATGGAAGAGGCTGTACGCGAATGCGGCGGTCGTGCCGAGGGCGACCAGGGTGTCCATGTCGGCGGACGCGTTCCGGAGCGCGTTCCAGGCCCCCCTGTAGAAGGTTCCGCCCCCGACGACCTGAAGTGCGAGGGACACGACGAGGAAAACGCCGGACGGAGCCGATGCCGGGAGCAGGAGAAGAGGGATCCCGAGGACTCCGGTCGCCAGAAATCCCCGGAGTTCCTTCCGGAACTCCCTGCGGGACTCTTCCGACGAGGAGGGTTTCGGGGTGTAGCCGGCCTCCCGGACGACGGAAAAAATCCGGTCGAGGGAAACCTGGCGCGGATCGAAGGTCAGGTCGCAGGTCTGTGTGGCCAGGTTGACATTGACCCGACCGACGCCGTCTTCCTTTTTGAGGGCCCGTTCGATCGTGAAGACGCAGGTCGCGCAGTGCATGCCCTCGACACCGAAGGCCGCCCGGCGGAGTCCGGTGTCGGGGACGACGGGGGATCCGGAGGAAGGCTCCTCCGCCGGCGGGGTTTTTTCATGGAAGACCGGACTCGCAGGCTCTTCCCCGCTTTCGGCCCCGTAGCCCTCGCCTGCGAGGGCCGCCCGGACGGTTTCGAGGGCGACCGGTGCGTCGGATTGGATCGTGGCGGTTCCCGTTTCCAGGGAGACATCCACCCGGGACACGCCCGGAAGAGCGGAAAGAGCGTTCGTGACGTGCCGTACGCAATTCTGGCAGGTCATTTTGGTCACCCGGAACCGGGCTTGGTGGGACATGATCGGGTCCTTTCTCTTGATCCGGGATTTCCGGAGTCTTTATTGCATCATACTTTTTCCTTGTAAGGAAGAGGATTCCAGGAAAGGATCGCCGCATTGACTTCCATCGGGCTTGATGAGGTTCTCTCCCATATATCCCTTCGCGAAGGCCGCCCTTTTGTCCAGTGGAAAGGAATCCGGATCGAAAGCGTTTTCCAGCCGATCTACGGATTGCCCCAGAAAAGGGCCGTCGGCTTCGAGGCCCTGGTGAGGGGCCGGTCTCCGGACGGGAACATCGTCTTTCCCGGAGAACTCTTCAAGATGGCGCGTTCAGAGGAGGAGGCCGTGTTCCTCGACCGCCTCGTGCGGGCGGTCCATCTCCTGAATTTCCAGCCTTACAAGACCCTGCCCGTATGGCTTTTCCTGAACATCTCTCCCGACGTCGCGTCCCGGGGACGAAAATACGGCACCTACTTCGGGGGGCTCCTGAAGGTAACGGGAGTTCCCGGGCACCAGGTCGTCGTCGAGATCGTGGAGAGCGGAATCCCGGACACGGCCCGGCTCGAGGAAGCCGTCGGTTATTACCGGGGAATCGGGTGTCTGATCGCGGTGGACGATTTCGGGGCGGGGCTCTCGAACTTCGACCGGATATGGACACTGAAACCGGAGTTCGTGAAACTCGACCGGCTGATGGTCGTCAACTCCGTGCTGAGGAAAGACATCCGGAGGGTACTTCCCGAAATCGTGTCGTTGACGCGCACGTCCGGGTCCCTGGTTTTGATGGAGGGAATCGAAACCGAGGAAGAGGCGATGCTCGTCCTCGAAACGGACATCGACTTCGTCCAGGGTTTTTATTTCGGGAGGCCCGAGGAGACCGCCCATATCGAGACACCGCCGACGCTCCTTAACATCCTGGATGCCCACCGTCTGGTGGAGAAGAAGGACCGGGAGCCCATCGAGATCTCGAGGCTCATGGGACAGTTCCGGGACATCATCTTCACCGTCCGGGAAGACGAAATCGAGGAGAAGCTCCTTCCGGTGTTCTTCGAATTCCCGTCCGTCGTCCGGTACTTCGTCCTCGACGGATCCGGATGCCAGGTGGGGGCAAACCAGAGCAAGCCCGGGCACGGGCTGGTCCAGGACCTCCGGTTTTTGCCGCTCGCCCAGACGGAGAAAGCTGACTGGTCGAGGAGGACCTACTTCCGGGAAGCCCTCCGAAAACCCGGGCGCGTCTATCTTTCCTCGCCGTATCTTTCGGCCACGGGAGCGCACATGTGCCGGACGCTCTCGCTGGCGGACGAACGGGACGCCGGACTTCGCGTGTTCTGCCTCGATATCGACTGGACCAATCGCTAGGACGCCAGGGTCAAAGACAGGGTCAGGAAGGGGGACGGGCGACGAGTGCAGTCAGGATCCGCTCTTTCTGAAGCTCGGCGTATTTCTGGAGGAGGTGGTCCTTGAGGCCCAGGATTTTCCGGTAATGCGTCTCGGTTTCCGCAGGATCGTTCTTGAGGTGGCCTTCCAGGAGGCGATTCCCGGTCGACCGGATCTCGTGGTAGAGGTTTTTCAGCTCGACGAACGCCGGCAGATGGCCATATTCTATCTTCCCCCGTTTCTCGAACCACGCGAGTACGGGACATTCCTGGGGATCGTTGTCCCCTTTCCGGCCCTGCGAACCTGATGCCGGTCCCCCGATCCGGGCTACGAGATCCTGGATCCAGTTCAGGTGGGCGACCTGTGTCGCCAAGAGTGTCTCGTCGGGGAACTCCCATTGCCGGTTCGTCGTGCCCAGCCAGTCGGATTCGTGTTTCCAGCGACGGATCCACCCGGGGATTTCGTCGGCCGGCATGGGTTGCGCGATCGCGAAACCCTGGGCCTGCTCGCAGCCCAGGCGCACGAGCATGATCCCGCACTCCCGGCGTTCGAGCCCTTCGGCGATGACCTCGATGTTGAAGATCTTCCCAAGGCTCGATATGGATTCGATGATGGCCATGTCCTCGCGCCGCTCCATCATGCTGATGACGAAACTCTGGTCGATCTTGAGCGTGTCCACCGGAAGGTTTTTCAGATGCGAGAGGGAGGAATACCCGGTCCCGAAGTCGTCGAGCGCGAGGCGCACGCCTTGGGCGTGGACGGCTTCGAGGATCTCCCGCATCACGTGGAACTCCTCCATGGCGGTTGTTTCGAGGATCTCGAGCTCGAGGTTCGAGGGGAGCACGGACGGGTGGGCTACCAGTAGGTTCTCGAGCTTCCCGATGAAGTCGGGTTTCTTGAGCTGGAGGACGTCGACGTTGACGCTCACCGGAAGATCGAGTCCCTTCGCGACCCAGCGTTCCATCTGGGCGATCGCTTCGCCCAGGACCCAGTCCCCCAGTTCGACGACCGTTTCTGTGCCCTGGATGTCCGGAAGGAACTGGTTCGGGAGCCTGAGCCCCAGTTCCGGATCCTGCCATCGCACCAGCGCCTCGAACCCCAGGACCTTCCCGGTCCGGAGATTGACCTTCGGCTGGTAGCAAAGATAAAGTTCCCCTTTTTCCATGGCCCCGGACAGGGCGTTGCGGATTCTCCGGCGGGATTTTTCCTCCTGTTCCATCGCGGAGTTGTAGAACCGGAACTGGTTGGGGCCGTTCTCCTTCGCCTGATGCATGGCCCGGTCTGCCTTCCGGATCAGTTCTTCCTCCCTCGATCCGTCAAGGGGATACAGGCTGATTCCCACGCTGAACGATATGGTGACCGGGTCGGGGGGAAGCGAATACCCGACGGTGAGATCGTTGATGAATTTCCGGACGATTTCGGAGAGGTCGTGGGGATTCGTGACGTTTTCGAAGATCACGACGAACTCGTCGCTCCCCATGCGCGCCACAGTATCGGTTTTACGGACCGCCTGGCGCATCCGATGGGCCACCTGCCGCAAAAGGGAGTCCCCCGCCACGTGTCCGAAGGATTCGTTGACGGCCTTGAAGTTGTCCAGGTCGATGGAGACAAGGGCCATCTGTTTCCGGAACCTGTCGGCCCACTCGATCGAACGGTGCATCTGTTCGTAGAAGAGCTTGCGGTTGGGCAAACCCGTCAGGGCGTCGTGGAACGCCATGTGCTGCAACTGGGACTCCATCTCCTTGCGGGTGATGGCATAGAAGATCGAACGGGTCAGGAGGTGTCCGGTGATGGTCCCCTTGACCAGGAAGTCCTGCGCCCCGTTCTGGAGGGCCGAGAACGCCGTCTGTTCGTCTTCGTGTCCCGACAGGACCACGATCGGGACCGTTTCGTTGCCGTTTCTGAGCTTTTTCAGGGTTTCGAGTCCGTGTTCGTCCGGAAGGGAGAGATCCAGGAGAACGGCGTCCACCCGGGTTTCCGCGAGGATCTCGAGGGCAACCCTGACGCGGTTGGCAGTCAGGAGCTCGATCCGTTCCTCGCCGATGCTTCTCAGCATTTCGCGGGCGAGGGTGACGTCCCCGGGGTTGTCCTCCACCATCAGGACCCGGACCGGTGTCTGGGGGTTCATTGGTCGACCCCGTCCTCCGAGGGCAGCCGGACGATCGTCAGCCAGAAGTCCTCGATCGACCGGACCACTTTGATGAACTGGTCCAGGTCCACGGGCTTGGTGACATAGCAGTTCACGTGAAGGTCGTACGTCTGGAGGATGTCCTGCTCGGCCTCCGAAGAGGTGATCACGACGACAGGGATCCTCCTGAGGGCGGGGTCGGACTTGATCTCCGACAGGACTTCCCGGCCGTCCTTCTTGGGCAGGTTCAGGTCCAGGAGGATGATGTCGGGCCGGGGGGCGTTCCCGTACGGGGATTCCCTGCGGAGGAACTTGAGGGCCTCCTCCCCGTCCTCCGCGACTGAGAGGTTGTTGCGGACCTTGCTTTCCAGAAGGGCCTCCCGGGTCAGCCGGACGTCCCCCGGATTGTCTTCGACCAGAAGAAACTCCGCAGATCTCCCTGTATCCTTGAGTTTCATGTCGATCCCTCCTTGGGTGCCGGCCCGCCCAGGCCCGCGGACCCGGCATGCAACGTGAAAATGAACCGGGAACCGTTCCCGGGCTCGGATTCGACCCGGATCCGTCCTCCGTGGCGCTCGACGATTTTCTTGCACATCGCGAGGCCGATGCCCGTCCCGGGAAATTCTTCCCGGCTGTGGAGACGCTGGAAGATGACGAAGATCCGTTCCCAGAAGCGGGGATCGATCCCGATGCCGTTGTCGGAGACGGTGAATTCCCAGGACTCTCCCAGGCGCTCGGCCGTAACCGCGATCCGGGGAGGGTGGCCCGCGTTGCGGAATTTGAGCGCGTTCCCGATGAGGTTCTGGAAAAGCTGCATGAGCTGCACGGGGTCTCCGGTGACTGTCGGAAGCGGTCCCGCGATTACTTCGGCGCCGGCTTCCTCGATGGCCATCCTGAGGTTGGCGCAGGCCTGTTCGAACGCGGTCCGGCTTTCGAGGACGACGTGCTCCTTCCCGCGGGTCCCGACCCTCGAATAGGCCAGGAGCGCGTTGATCAGGGACTGCATCCGGATCGCCCCGTCGACGGCGAACCCGATGAACTCGTCGGCTTCGGCGGACAGTTGTCCCTTGTACCGGCGGGCCAGGAGCTGGGTATAGCTCGTGACCATCCGGAGAGGCTCCTGGAGATCGTGGGACGCGACATAGGCGAACTGCTCGAGGTCCCGGTTGGACCGGAGGAGATCCTCGGTGCGGCGGTCGAGTTCGTCCTGTATCGCTTTCTCCCGGGTCCGGTCGCGGAACTCGACGATGAACTGGGTAACCGTCCCTCTCGCGTCCTGGACCGTGTTCAGCGTTCCCCATGCCGGGAACTCGGTCCCGTCCTTCCGGACGAACGAGAGTTCGCCTTCCCAGGATCCCGACCGGCGGGCATGGTCTCCGATGGCCGCGAAGACATCCTCCGCCATTTCCGGACCCGGAGCCAGGTACTCCCCCATGCTGTGTCCCCGGAGGGCTTCAGGGTCCCATCCGATAATCCGTTCGCCGGTCCGGTTCGCATGCAGGATCCGTCCTTCGGTATCCATGATCCAGACCACCTCGACGTCGGTTTCGAAGACACGGGACAGGAGGTCCAGCATCGCCTTGTCCGCCTGGAAGTAGGCGTCGAGGGCGAGCCCCGCGTCCAAAAGCGAAATCTTGACGACGGCCAGGATCGTCGGAACGGCTTTTTCCAGGTTTCCGTTCTCCTTCTCCAGGATCCGGGGGATGATCCATTCCAGGAACAGGGAGAAGGAGCCGAGATACCATTTCGGCTTAAGGCCGATCTTCTGGTGTGCCAGGCCCACCGCGAGCCGGTTCTGGACGTATTCCATGCCGTAGTCGCCTTCGGTCATCTCGGCGAAATATTCGGCATGCCGTTGCCTGAGCCATCCGATCGAGGAGGATTTCCCCAGGACGGAGCGGGTTTCCGGGAACCGGTCGATCCGGTCGTGAAGGATATTGACGAAATCCTTCGCGTCGTTCCTGAGCGAGAGCGAAAGTTCCGACAGGAGACGCACGTCGTTTTCGGAAAAGTTCAGGAATTCTTTTCGGGATTCGAAATCGCGGGCGTCGAGCGACAGGCTCTCCGCGATCCGGAGGGTTTCCTCCCGGTAGGCGTGCAACGGTTTCACGGAAACGGGGTCCCCTGACGCGGTCCGGGTCCGGGAAATCGGGCGGGCGGGAGGACAGGGAAGGGACGGACGATGGTCGTTGGAACTCTTCGCCGCATGGAGTCCTCCAACACAGGGGACGACGGTCCCGGGGAATGTCTTCCGGAGATCCCTTACATCTAAAAAGTTCAAAAAAGAACATGATAGGGAATTTTAGCTAGTTTCCGGCAAATATCACATTGTGTCAAGCCCGGGCCCCGGAGAGGAGGAGCCTTTGGAAGCCGGTCCGTCTTTTCCCTTTCGTTCCCGATAGGTGTCGATCTCGGCGGGCCCGAGCGTTTTGGTGCCGTGGATCATGGCGGAAAGGATGCCCGAGCGGTGACGGATTTCGTCGGTCACGACCCCCCCGATGTGCAGCACGAAGAAGCCCGCGATGACGTACATCCCCGTGGCGTGGATGTCGGAAAGAATCTCCTTCAGGTTGTGCCCCGTCGGGTTCGGAAGGGCGTGGAGAAACGGAAGCGGCCAATACCCCCACTTGAGGGAGGACCACAGGATGCCGGTCACGATCTGGAGCGGAAAGACGACGGCGAAAAGGGCCAGGTAGAGAAGCCGGGCCACCGGATCGTGGCCGGGTTCGCGGACAGGTTCGGGGGACTGGGACTGTCCGGCCATGGACAAGAGGTGGTTTTTGGCGTCCTGGCGGATTGCGGTCCAGAGCGGTCGGCCCTGGGTCTTGGGAAGAAGATCGGGCAGGCGGCTGAACGTGTCCCCCCTGAACAGGAGGCGGACCCGCGAGAGAAAGAGGGCGACGAAGACCCAGCCCAGGACGATGTGGGCTTTCTGGAAAAGGGTCGTCGTATCTTTCGAGAACCCGAGCTCCTTGTGCCAGTCGAAGAGCAGGTACGTTTCGAAAAGAAGGAGGACGACCAGTGCGTTCGACCAGTGCCAGATCCGAAGTCCCGGCTCCCAGACGGGAACGGGCCTGGCGTGGGGTTTCGGGGTAAGGATGTCCGTCATCGGGGGTGGCTCCGGGTTTCAGGTCGGGTGGGTCCTGTGCGTCTGTCCCGTTCATGGTACAACGGAGGGCCGGGGCCGGGGAAGTGTGACGGACATCCTTACCGCCCCCGGGTCTTTCTTCCCAGAATGGATATGGGGGAGTCCCCGATGTCCCGGAAGGGGTCCCGGTTGACAATCCGGCGGGTCCGAGAGGATGTTAGTAGCTCATCGGGACAGAACGATTTCGGGGAAGCCCGTCCGGTGCGATCGAAAAAGCCGGAAGGAGAGGGCGGATGTGCCCGGGCATGTCACGGGAAGAAGGTGAACTGTTGGAGTTTCGTAGGGCCGTTTCCGGTGCCCTTGCCATCGGGACAGTCATCGTCATCTGGGGGTTCCATTATATCGTCCTTTTCCACCCCCTGAGACTGATTTCCCCGGGCCGGTACCTGACGCTGCGCTTCTTCTGGGCCTCCCTGTTCCTCCTGGTCCTTCCCCCGTTCTACCGCCTGTTCCGGAACATCCCCCTCCGCCAGTGGGTCGAACTCTTCGCCCTGGGCCTTCTTTCGATCGTCTGGTACCAGTGGTCTTTCCTGAAAGCCGTCGCGCTCATGGACCCGCTTCCTCTCGTCATGATCCTCTCCCTGGGCCCGATACTGGTCGGGGTCGTCCGGCGGCTCCGCAAGGAAGAGGTCTTTCTTCCGGTCCAGTGGTTCGGAATGATCTTCGTCGTCCTGGGGACGGGGTTCCTTCTGTCGCGTCCGTGGGGTCCCGCGTCGCACCTCGGCGGCAACGGATTCGCCTGGGCGTTCCTGTGCCTCTTCCTGTTCGTCTGCCAGACTCTCCTGGTCCGGAGGCTGGTCTCGAACCTTACCATCGGCCAGGTGACCTTCCTGCCGATCGTGATCGGGGGGGCGGGACTGTCGCTCATGAATCCGGGCGAGATCCTCCTGCCGCCTGCCGATCGTACCGAAACCGTTATCGTCGCGCTTCTCTATTCGATCTTCCTGGCCCTTTTCCTCGCCTATTTCCTCTGGAATGCGGCGATCCGCGTACTGGGGCCCACCCAGGCCAGTCTCTGGTCGAATGCGCAGCCCCTCGTGACGGCCCTGGGGGCGTACTTCATCCTGGGGGAGCCCCTGTCGTTCCGGCAGGTCGGGGGCGGGATCCTGATGGCCATCGGTTTTGGGCTCTTTTTCGTCCCCATCCTTTCGAACGACCCGTACCGGATGGTTCTCGAGCCTCCGGTCCCCGACGGGTCACCCCCCCTTCCCCTAGAGATGGATCCCGATCGAAAGGGGGAGAAAGAAGAAGGGGTTGGTGTGAGATAGCCCCCCAAGGGGAGAGGCCACGGCCGCGTAATCGGCCTCGAGCTCGAGGAAATAGACGTTCAGTCCGATCCCCGCCTGCACATAGGGGGAGCCCGCCGTTCCGGTAAAGATGTTGGCGGTGTTCTGCCCGTTGATCGCGATGCCTCCGTCCCCCGCCACGTAAAGAAACACGCTCCGGGTTCCCAGGAGACGGACTTCGGCGCCCAGAGTCACCGGCATCACCTGGAAGGTCGAAAAACCCGGCTGACCGGGGAAGTTGAGGAGTCCGAACTGGAACCGGAGCGCCAGGTTCGGGGAGAGCCATCCCGTGATTTCAAGCCCTCCGCCGTACCCGTTTGCGACTTGGTTGTTCAGGATGGGGTTGTACTGGGAGACCGGGAAACCCAGGGGGTTCGAAAGCGTCGGAACCCCCCAGATCCCCTTGAAGGTCACTCCCACCCCCGGCAGGACGACGGGGGTGTTTTCATCCGGTTCGGGAGGACACGGGTGCGAGAAAAAGTCCCAGGCGGTGTGGTTTCCGGCCCGGGAGGAATAGAGGGAATCGCATCCCGCGTTGATGTCGTCGTCACCCCGGGCGGGCACCGGAAGGGCGAGGACCCCCGCCGCCAGGATCAGCAAGAGTCCCGGAAGGAACCCCCGGATGCCGGTCCGGCCCCGGGCCGGCGTCCCGCGGACTGCGACCCGGTCAGTACATGGAGCGGTGGTGTTCATGACGCCTCCGCCGTGAATGTCGTTGCGACTGGTCCCGGACGAAAGACTCGGGGTCCTTGACGTTCGACCCCCGGTTCCAGAGCCGTTCGAAGGTTTTTTCGAACCGCCTCGCCTGTCCCGGGTCCTCCGTCAGGAACAGGTTGTTGTCCTGCTGGAGACGCCCGGTTCGGCAGGAGACGGGATGGCGGTTGCAGTGGAACGCCCCTTCGCCCACGGGGGACCAGTTTGCGGATCCGGTCCGGAGGATCGTCCCGTCGACCACGTACGCCTTCAGGTGCATGATGTTCCGGGGGCCGTTTCCCTTGATTCGGAATGCGATGTTCTTCTGTCCCAGGAACGCGTGCATCCGGTCCCCCCGGTCGTGGATCTGGGTCTTGTCCCGGTAGATGCGGATCCTGACCCCTTTCCCGGCCTCTTTCAGGAGCACGTCGCCCAGGGCGCGATCGGTGAAGGCGTACATCGCGATATCGATCGTGCGCCGGGCGCTTTCCAGGATCCGGATGTCGATCGACTCGAGGTTTTCCCGGGGGGAATAGTGGTCTCCCATGGGAGGCAGGGCAGAGGCCGTTCCCGGGAAGAGGCCCGGGACGAGCGAGAGGGCGACAATGGCGACCGCCCGTCCGGCCGCGTTCCACCGGGACCTCGACTCCGGGCAGACTTGTCGGTCTCCCGCGTTCCGATTAAGATGTAGGGAGTGACGACCGGGGAACGAGTTTTTCCGCGGAGTTGACGCATTCGAAAGGGTCTCTTGCATGAAGCCTCCTGTTCTGTGCCTCGTTTGCCAAACGCCCAACCGGCTGGTCGAGGGCCGGGACAACCGCGGGGCGAAATGCGGAAAGTGCGGGGCGCCCCTGTTTCCGGAACCCCCCGTACCGGTGACCGATGCGACGTTCGAAAGGGTCGTGATGGAATCGCCGCTTCCGGTCCTTCTGGACCTGTGGGCGCCCTGGTGCGGCCCCTGCCGGACGATCGCCCCGGTCCTCGAGGATTTGTCCCGAAAGTACCATGGCCTTCTTCGGGTTGCCAAGCTGAATGTCGACGAAAACCCCCGTACCGCCGCCCGGATGGAAGCGAAGAGCATTCCGCTCCTCCTGTTCGTGAAGGACGGATCGGTGGCCGGTCGCCTGATCGGCGCGCATCCGGCATCGGAAATCGAAAAAGGCCTCCGGTCGATCCTCTAGCCCATGACCCCTTCCCTCCGGCCACCCAGACGAAAGGACCGAACCCCCCGATGAGTCCCGATCTCTCTCTCTACCAGCTTCCCCGCGATATCCGCCCCGAACATTACGAACTCCTTCTGGCCCCCGACCCTGAAACGTCGCGGTTCGAGGGAGAGGTCCGGATTACGGTCGACATCTACCGGGACACCCTCGAGTTCGTCCTGAACTCCGTGGATCTGAAGATCCTCGAAGCGGCGGCCGAGATCGACGGGTTCGACTTCCCCCTCCGAGCCGAAATGGATTCCGAACACGAACGGGTGATCCTCCGGGGATCGCGCCTGTTCGAGGCCGAATCGAAAGCGGTGCTCCGCATCCGGTTCGCGGGGACGCTGAACGACCTGTTGGCCGGGTTCTACCGGAGCACCTTCACGGGGCCCGACGGGTCGACGGAGGTCATCGCCACCACCCAGTTCGAGGCGACCGATGCCCGCAGGGCGTTCCCGTGCTGGGACGAGCCTTCGGTCAAGGCGACCTTCCGGCTGACGGCCCGGATACCCGCCCCCCTCGTCGCGCTGTCGAACATGCCCATCGAATCGGAGGAGGTTCTCCGGGACGGACGCAAAGACGTGGCGTTCCGGGTCACGCCCCGGATGTCGACCTACCTCCTCCACCTCACCGTCGGGCGGTTCGAGTGCGTCGCGGGACGGACCCCCGAGGGGGTCGACGTGGCCGTCTGGACGACTCCGGGCCGCCGGGAAGAGGGAATTTTCGCCCGGGATATCGCGATCAGGCTCCTTCCCTGGTACAACAGCTATTTCGGCATTTCGTACCCGTTACCCAAGATGGATCTCGTGGCGATCCCGGATTTCGCCGCGGGGGCCATGGAGAACTGGGGGGTCCTGACCTACCGGGAAACCGCTCTCCTCGTGCCGGCGGGGGAGTCTTCGGCACGGACGCTCCAGAGGGTGGCGATCGTCGTGGCCCACGAGATGGCGCACCAATGGTTCGGGGACCTGGTCACGATGGCCTGGTGGGACGATCTCTGGCTCAACGAAGGGTTCGCCTCCTGGATGGAAGTGAAGGCGGTTGACCACCTGTTTCCCGAATGGGGCATGTGGGAGCTCTTCGAAGCCGAGGACATGGTCGAGGCGATGGATCTCGACGCCCTTCGGAGTTCCCACCCGATCGAAGTCGAGGTCCGGAACCCCCACGAGATCAACGAGATCTTCGACGCGATCTCCTACATGAAGGGAGGGAGCCTGATCCGCATGCTGGAGAGGTTCCTGGGTCCGGAAACGTTCCGGAAGGGGATTTCGGAGTACCTCTCGAAATACGCCTACCAGAACGCGTCGACGGCGGATCTCTGGAACGCCCTGGGCCGGTCTTCGGGCCAAGACGTGCGCACGATCATGGAAAGCTGGACCCGGCAGACCGGATATCCGGTCCTCCTGGCCGGCGACGGTCCGTCCCCGGTCCTTCGGCAGGTGCCGTTCTTCGTCCATCCGGCGCTCATGGGCGAGGCTCTGTCCAAAAAAGACGCGCCGGCCTGGAACGTGATGATGAACCTCTCCGACGACAAGGGGGAAGCGCAGTCCTTCCTCATGAACGGGAGGACGGCGGACCTCCCCCGCCCTGCCGGAGGGGGGCGCTGGCGCAACTTGAACGTCGGCCATGTCGGGTTCTACCGGGTCCTCTATCCCGACCCGATGCGGGACGAGCTCCTTGGCGACGTCCGTGCGGGCGTCCTGTCCGCATCCGACCGTCTGGGGATCGAGAACGACCTGTTCGCGCTGGGCCGCTCGGGGCTCGCACCCTTGAAGGACTACCTCGAGGCCCTCAGGGCCTTCCGGTCGGAACGCCGCTACACGGTCTGGGCCGACATTGTCGGTAATCTCGACTGGATCGACGGGCTGATGGCGTTCGGGGCCGGGTGGGACCTCCTGGCGGCGTTCGTCGCACGGCTGTGCCGGCCCGCGTTCGACCGGGCCGGGTGGGAGATTCCCGAAGGGGAGGGCCATCAGGAGAGGCTCCTTCGATCGCTCCTTCTCGTGACCCTGGGGATTTCCGGGGATCGGGGCATCCTCGACGAAGCGTGCCGCCGTTTCGACCGGTTCCTGTCCGACCGGAAATCCCTGCCTCCCGATCTCAGGCTCGCGGTGTTCCGGACGGTCGCCCGACGCGGGGACGCGGGACTCCACCGGACCTTTGTCGGCCTCGCCGGGAAAGCGGGGAGCCAGGAGGAAAAGAACCGGTACCTGTCGGCCCTCGCCAGTTTCGGCGATGCGGCGCTGCTTCGCGAAACCCTCGAGCTGTCCCTGTCCGATCTCGTGCGGATCCAGGACACGGTCGGCGTGGTCTCGCAGGTCGCGGCAAATCCACACGGCCGGGAACTCGCGTGGACGTTTTTCACGGAACGGTTCGACACCTTCCGGCACCGTTACGAGGCGGGAGGGTTCGCCCTCCAGCGGCTGGTCCGGAGCGTTTCGGCAGAATTCCGGTCGGAGGCGGACCGGGAGCGGGTCCGGGCGTTCTTCGGCGAGCATCCGCTGGAAGGGGCGAAGAGGACGATCGACCAGGCCCTCGAGACGATCGAACTCAGGACCCTGGTGTGGGAGCGGGAGAAGGAGGGGCTTTCGTCGTTTCTCGGGAATCCCGGGGAACCCGGACGGGGCTAGCCCGCGAACACCGAAGGCTTCTGGAAATGGACGCGGGTGTAGTAGTCGAGGAGCCGGTCCAGGAGGGTTCCGGGGTCCTTGTCGTAGACCAGGGCGCTTCCCGTCGCCTTCTGGATTTTTTCGACGATGGAGGGCAGGATTTCCGTGATGCCTCCCGTGCCTTCCAGGACCCCGATCAGCTTTCCCTCGTCGTAGGCGATGGAAAACTCGCCCAGCGTCCCGGAATGGCCTCCCAGGATGACGACGACGTCGCTCGACCGGATGTTGATCACCTCCCGGCCCATCAGTCCGGAACCGGTGAAGATGATCATGTCGTAGAGATCGTTCGGGGATTGGTACCGGTCCATGTGTTCCTGTTCCGAAAGGGCGGGGGAGATCCCGACGGCCAGTCCCCCGATCGCCTTGAACCCCCGCACCGCTTCGTGGGGAAGTCCCGGACAGGCTCCGGTGATGAGCCCCAGCTTCCTCTTGGCCAGTTCCTGGCCGAGCCGGTAGGCCAGGGATCTCTGGGAATCGGAAAGGTCCCCCGAAGCGGAACCCATGACTCCCGCGGTGAACTTCCTTCCCGTGTCCAGGGAGTAGGAGGAGGGCGACCGGTCGAACGCCTCGGCGCATTCCGGGGTGTCGAAGTACTGGATCCGGCCTTCGAGGATGCGGACCGCCCGGGCGTTTTTCAGTTTCGTGATCGGGCGGGAGCAGACCGGGTCGTGAAACATGGACGCGTCTCCAATCGGTTCGAACGGTCCGGGCCCCGTGGCTCCGGAGAGGAACAGGCAACAATGCCAGAAGGAGACTCATCTTGAAGGAATTGCTTTCGGTTTTCAAGGCGGCGGGACCCGATCTGGGCCGCGCGTTCGCGGTCTTTCTCGTGGCGGGGGTTCTCGAGGTCGGAGGCGGGTTCCTTGTCTGGCGGTGGCTCAGGGAGCACCAGCCTTGGTGGTACGGGATCGCGGGCGCCGTCATGCTGGCCGGCTACGGAGCGGCCGCGACCCTGTCCCCGTACCCGTTCGGGCGCGCCTATGCCGCGTACGGGGGGGTCTTCGTCCTCCTCTCGATTTTTTGGGGCATGTCCTTCGACCACTTTCGCCCCGACCGGCAGGACTGGTTCGGAGCCGCGATCATCCTGGCCGGGATTCTCGTGATGTCTTGGGGCACCGGCCGGTAGGGGGGCGATATCCGATGAGTCCAGAAGACCGGTTGAGCCTGTCGGCGCGGTCGTCCCCCAGGGAAGGC
This sequence comes from Leptospirillum sp., assembly GCA_027315205.1. GTDB lineage: Bacteria > Nitrospirota > Leptospirillia > Leptospirillales > Leptospirillaceae > DAHUYM01. The sequence goes on from DAHUYM010000011.1 coordinate 41,123, forward strand.
ACATTCCGGATGTCCACGGAGTTCCGTCCGTCCGGCGACCAGGCCCGCGCGATCGACGTCCTCTCCGACGGAGTGATGGCCGGTAGGTCGCACCAGACGCTCCTTGGGGTCACCGGGTCGGGTAAGACCTTCACGATGGCGAGCGTCATCGGGAGGGTCCAGAAACCCTCCCTCGTCCTTGCCCCGAACAAGACCCTGGCGGCCCAGCTCTACCGGGAGTTCAAGACGTTCTTCCCCGAGAACCGGGTCGAGTACTTCGTGAGCTATTACGACTACTACCAGCCCGAAGCCTACATCCCGTCGACCGACACCTACATCGAGAAGGACTCGGCGATCAACGATCTGATCGACCGGATGCGCCATTCCGCGACGTCGGCGCTCCTCGATAGGCGGGACACCGTCGTGGTGGCCTCGGTGTCCTGTATCTACGGCCTGGGATCTCCCGACTCCTACCAGAAAATGCACCTGTACCTCGAGCGCGGACAGGTCGTCCGGCGGGAAAAGCTCATCGAACGGCTCGTGACCATCCAGTACCAGAGAAACGACATCGAGCTGAAGCGCGGGACGTTCCGGGTCCGGGGCGACGTGATCGACATCATCCCGGCCTCCTACGAGGACCGTGCCATCCGGATCGAGCTGTTCGGAGACGAGGTGGAGCGGATCCGGGAGATGGACCCCCTGACCGGCCACGAACTCTCCGTCGTCCCGTCCATCATCATCTACCCCGGAACCCACTACATCCTTCCGCCCGACCAGCTGGAAACGGCCCTGAACGGCATCGAGGAGGAACTCCTCGACCGGATCCGCCAGTTCCGGAGCGCCGGAAAACTCATCGAAGCCCAGCGCATCGAGCAGAGGACCCTGTTCGACCTCGAGATGATCCGTGAGATCGGTTACTGCCACGGGATCGAAAACTACTCGCGCCATCTGTCCGGCCGGGCTCCCGGGGATCCTCCGCCCACCCTGTTCGATTATTTCCCTGAGGAGTTTCTGGTTCTGGTCGACGAAAGCCACGTGGCCGTTCCTCAGGTGGGGGGGATGTACCACGGGGACCATTCCCGGAAGGTGAGCCTCGTGGAGTATGGTTTTCGGCTTCCGTCCGCCTTCGACAACCGCCCCCTCAAGTTTCCGGAATTCGAGGAGGTCGTGCGCCAGGCGATCTACGTTTCGGCAACGCCCGGACCTTACGAACTCAGGATGTCGGACGGCGTGACGGTGGAGCAGGTGATCCGGCCGACGGGTCTGTGCGACCCGGAGATCGCGATCCATCCGGCGACCCACCAGGTGGACCACCTCCTGGAGGAGATCCGGGGCGTCGTCGCCCTCGGGGACCGGGTCCTCGTCACCACGCTGACGAAGAAAATGGCGGAAAACCTGACCGACTACATGGAGGAGCGGGGCATCCGGGTCCGTTATCTCCACTCGGAAATCGACACGCTCGAGCGGATGGAGATCCTGAGGGACCTCAGGCTCGGGGAGTTCGACGTCCTGGTGGGCATCAACCTTCTGAGGGAAGGGCTGGACCTTCCGGAAGTGGGGCTGGTCGCGATACTGGATGCCGACAAAGAAGGGTTCCTCCGTTCCCGGAGGTCGTTGATCCAGACATCGGGCCGCGCGGCCAGGAACATCCGGGGCCGGGTCATCTTCTATGCCGACACCATGACCGGATCGATGCGGGAGGCGATCGACGAGACCAACCGGCGCCGGTTGATCCAGCTCGAGTACAACCGGGTCCACGGCATCGTCCCGGTCGGGATCACGAAGGACATTCCCGAAAGCCTCTATGCCGTCTCCGAAGGGGACTACGTCGAAGGGCCCGAGATCCCGGTCCCGGACACCGCCCGGCCGGGTGAGGATGAGGCCCTGTCGGATGCGGAGATCCGGGGGCTCATGGAGAAGGCCGCGTCTTCCCTGGAGTTCGAGAAGGCCGCCTATTACAGGGACATTCTCCGGAACCGCGGCAGGGATCCGGACGGGAAAAAGATCCGGATCGCCTCTCCCCGCAGGAACAGGAAAAGGAAGTCCGCTCCCTGAAGGGGGATCCCCCCTCCGTGGCGCTCAGGAGTTCTGGTAGATGTAGAACCCCAGGACCATGCCCAGGATGTTCAGGAGATTGATATGCAGACGTAGTCCGAAGGAGAGGTCGAGGAGGATCAGTTTCAGTGTTACCGGGTCGGCGGAGCCGATGGTCACGTGCGCCAGGAAAAGGTGCGCCAGGGGTCCCGAAGGAACGAACAGGTTGAAGATGAGGGTCAGCACCGATCCGAGGGCGGCCCCCATGAAGAGGAACAGGATGAGGAGAGTGGTGCCCTTCTTGGTCTGAGCCACACGGAAGCCTTTCTGAAATGGGTCGTCGGGTGAACGTTGGAGTGGAACGTGCGGACGCCCTAATCTACTCTCTGAAACCGGCAAAAGCAAACGGACCGGCGTGGGACGGCGTGGGACGCGGCTCGTATAGGGGGATTGACAGGGTTTAAATATTATATAATTATAATATTATGAAAATAGAATTTAAGAAAACCGCCCAGGGGAAAGACTTTGATTCGGGGGCCCGGTGCCTCAGGATCCTCGGCCATGCGATACGGCTCAAGCTCATACTGGCCTTGTCCAGGGGGGAACAAAGCGTCAACGGCCTGGCGAAGGAGCTCGGCATCAGCCAGTCCAACCTCTCCCAGCACCTGGCGCTCCTCAAGGACCGGGACATCATCGTATCCCGTCGGGCGGGACACCAGGTGTTCTACGGGATCGACGACCGGCGGATCCTGGACTTCCTCGCTCTGATGGAGGAACTCTTCTGCCGGGACCGTCCGACCCGGACCTCGAAGCCTTAGGAAAAGGAACTTCCGATGACGCGCGGGACGTGGAAAAGAGGGGGCAGCCGGCCAAGAGAATGGTGCCGGGCGGCGGCCTTGGGAATCCTTGGTGTTTTCACCCTGCTCCCCGCCCCGTCCTGGGGACTGACCCTTCCCCAGGCTCTCGACTGGGCCCTCGAATCCAGCCCGGAATGGAACCGGGCCCGTCTCGAAACCGGAATCCGGAAAAGCGAGCGGATCCAGGCACTGGGCTCCTACCTGCCGTCGCTCGCCGTCAGCGAAACGTACATCAATACCAACAATCCCCTCACGGCGTTCGGAATTCTCCTGAACGAAGGGATCGTCAAGGGCGCGACCCTTTCGAACGTCAACAGTCTGAACAATCCGACCTATACCCAGACGTTCGGTTTCGCCGCATCGCTTTCCGAGACGATTTTCGACGGAGGGAACCGGTTTTTCGGACTGAAGGCTGCCAAACGGCGTGAAACAGGGGCCCGAAACGAGAAGGACTGGAAACGCCAGACCCTGATTTCCCGGGTCACCAGGGCTTATCTCGGCGTGATCTTCGCCGAACGCGAGATCCGGGTCGTGCGCCGCGAACTGGTCGCTGCCCAGTCCGACCGGGATATCGCCCGGCACCGCTGGGAGGCCGGCTCGCTTTTGAAGTCCGAGTACCTCAGGGCCCGGGTCCACGAATCGCACATGGCCATCTTGGTTCTGGAGGCCGAAAAACGGGCCACGCTTTCCCGCCTGGAACTCTCCCGCCTGGTCGGAAGACCCCTCGGAAAGGGCATTCTACTGGCCCCTCCCGCCCTTTTCGAGGGAGGGGTCCCCGCCGTACTGTCGGGGCTCTCCGCGAAGGGCGAGCGGACGCTTCTGGACGAGGCTCTGGCCCGGAGGCCGGATTACCTGGCCGTCAAGGAAGAGGTCCGGGCACGGGACCAGCAGGTGAGCCAGGCGCTCTCGGGATTCCTTCCGCACGTCGCGGTCCAGGGGATCTACAACGAATACAACCAGGGGCTCAGCGCCTGGGGTCAGCAGTCGTTCACCGCAATCGGACAGGTCTCCTGGGACCTCTTCAGCGGTTTTGGGGACTCTGAGCGGAGAAGCCGTGCCCGCCTGCGTCTCAGGATGGCCGAATACCGCCGGGAAGATCTCCTCCGGACCCTTCACTACGAGGTCTCGAAGAGTCTGGCGACGGCCGCGATCGCCGCGCGGTCCCTTTCGGCGGATACCGAACGGGTGAGCCAGGCGGAGGAAGCACTCCGCATCATACGGTCCCGCTATCAGGTCGGTCTCGAAACCGTGTCCCGGCTCCTCCGGTCCGAAGCGCGCTATCGGGAAGCGAAACTCAAGACGCTCCGGGACCGATACCGGATGGACGAGTCGGCAGTCGATCTTCTTTGGGCGACGGGGACCCTGTCCCGCGGCGCCCCGTTGTTCCGTTAGGAAAGGCGAGGTTTCCGATGAAGCGAACTTTTGGGGTCGGTCCGTTCTTTCTGGTTCTGTGCGGTGTCGCCTTGGCCATCGGTGTTACGGCCTGCCACGGAAAGGACCCGTCGAAAAAAGCCGGGACAGGGACGTCTTCCGAAACGGTCCGGGTAGCCCCCGTGCGTTCGGAGAACGCCGACAGGACGTCGTACGTGACCGGCGTGGTCCAGGGCCGGCACGAGGCGACGGTCAAAAGCCTGGTCATGGGGCGGGTCTTCCGGATGACGGCGCGCCTGGGGCAGAACGTCCCGGCAGGGACGGTCCTGGCCGAGATCTCCGGGGGCACCGAGGCGGCCTCGGCCGAAGCCGCAGACGCCGTGGCCTCCGAATCGGAGAAGGTGTTTCTCAGGATCGATACGCTGTACAAGAGCCAGAGCGCCACGAAGGCGGAATGGGACGCCGCACGAAGGGCCCTCGACGTGGCCCAAGCCGATGCCAAGCGCGCCCATGCGGTGCTCGGCCATACGCGCGTTTCTGCCCCGTTCGCCGGGAGCATCACCCGGAAATTCGTCCGCCAGGGGGATACGGTGGTTGTGGGAACTCCGATCTTCCGGATCGTGCAAATGGGAGGGTTCCAGGTCGTCGCCCACGTTCCGGACCGGTGGGCTTCCTCGGTCAAGCCGGGACAGAAACTCGTCTTCGCCGTCCGGAAGGACGGGGCGGTCCGGGGCTACAAGACCGTGGTCCGGGAACGCTCGAGCCAGTCCGATCCCGAGTCCCACACCGTGACGGTCAAGGCCGACCTGGCCGATGCCGTCCCGCACGTGTGGTCCGGTCTGTTCGGAACCCTCGAGGTTCCCATCGGGCGCGAGACCGCCCTCTTCGTTCCTTCGGCGTCGGTCGTCGACAGCGACGGCCTCAGGGAAGTGTATGTGGTCACGGGCGGCAAGGCCTACCTTCGGTACGTGCGGACCGGCCGGACACTCGACGGACGGACGGAAATCCTCTCCGGGCTTTCGGCCGGCGAGGACGTGGTGGTCGGGCCCTCCGGGACACTCGCGAACGGGGTTTCCGTCCGGATCGAAGAGCGGCAATGACGGACGGGGCGCAGGCCGGAGGCCCGGACGGGCCCGACAGGACGGGAGGACAGGAGGTCCGCCTCGGACTGGCGGGAACCCTTTCGAAACGGTTCATCCGTTCCAAGCTGACGCCGATTTTCGTCATCGTGGCCCTTCTCCTGGGGTTTACGGCCGTCGTGGGCACCCCCCGCGAAGAAGATCCCCAGATACGGGTCCCGATGATGGATATCTTCCTGAACTATCCGGGCGCTTCACCCCGGGAGATCGAACGGACCGCCGCGGCTCCGCTCGAACGGCACCTGAGCCGTCTGAAGGGGGTCAAGACCGTCTATTCCTCGTCTTGGCAGGGAACCTCGGTGGTCACCGTCCGGTTCCATGTCGGGGAGTCGATGGACACGAGCCTCGTCAAAGTCTACTCGGAAGTCATGAAAAGCCGGGCGTATCTTCCCGCCGGCGTCGGTCCCGTCCTGGTGAAGCCCAAGGACATCAACAGCGTGCCGGTCTTCTCGGTGACGCTCTATTCGGCCAAAGAATCCGACTACGTCCTCACCCGGCTCGCCCGGAGGATGGCCACACGCTACGAGCGCCTGCCGGGGACTTCCGACGTCACGGTCATCGGTGGCCGGAAGCGCTCTTTAAGGATCGTCCTGGATCCTTCGGCCCTGAAGGCGCACGGGCTCTCGATCCTCGACGTCACGCGGGTTCTCGAGGGTTCGAACCGAAGCCTCGACCTGGGCCGTTTCGACCGGGCGAACGTCTCGTTCAGGGTTTCGCTGGAAGGATCCCTGACCCGGGCTTCCGAAGTCCGGAACCTTGTGATCGGCGTCTACGGAAACCGCCCGGTGCGCCTGGGCGACGTGGCCCGGATACGGGACGGACCCGCGGCCATTTCCCATTATGTGTGGGTCGGGTTCGGCCCGTCGGTGAAACGTCCGGGAAGCTTCACCGCCGTCACGGTGGCCGTCGCGAAGAAAAAGGGGACCAACGCGGTCGACGTGACGAACCGTCTTCTCGAGAAGACGAAGGACCTGTCCGGAAAGCTTCTCCCGTCCGACGTGCACTGGTCCGTGACCCGAAACTACGGACATACGGCCGACGAGAAGGCCAACGATCTCCTGAAGCACCTCGTGATCGCGACGGTCGCCGTGATTGTCCTGATCGGTCTCGCACTCGGTATCCGGGAGACCGGCGTCGTGGCGGTCGCGATCCCGGTGACGCTCGCGCTGACGCTCTTTTTCTCGATGCTCATCGGATACACGGTCAACCGGGTGACCCTGTTCGCGCTGATCTTCTCGATCGGGATCCTGGTCGACGACGCGATCGTCGTCGTGGAGAACATTTTCCGGCATTTCCATCTGCTTCGAGGGCGGACCGGACCCGAGACCTTGGCCGACCGGGCGATCTTCGCCGTGAACGAGGTAGGGAATCCGACGATCCTGGCGACCTTCACGGTGATCGGGGCCCTTCTCCCCATGGCGTTCGTGACCGGGCTCATGGGTCCCTACATGCGGCCGATCCCGGTCAACGCCTCGATGGCGATGATCGGATCCCTGTTCGTCGCATTGGTCGTCGCCCCCTATTTCGCCGTACGCCTGATCCCGCCGGGGGAGCACAAAAACCCGTTCACGGGAAGGGTCGACAGGTTCGTACGGCACGCCTACCAGGCCCTCATGCGCCCTCTCCTCGATTCCCCCCTTCGCCAGAACCTCTTCCTGGGAACGGTCGTCGTGCTGACGGTCGGGGTCATGGGCTTTTTCTACTCCCGGTCGGTTCTTCTGAAGATGCTTCCGTTCGACAACAAGAGCGAAGTCGACGTGGTCATCGACATGCCGGCCGGGACCACGCTCGAGGGAACCGCGCGGGTCGCGCGGGAGCTCGAGGCGGTGATCCTGTCGAACCCAAGCGTCGAAAGCGACCAGGTCTACGTCGGTACCGCCTCTCCGTTCGATTTCAACGGCCTGGTGCGGCATTACTACCTGCGGGCCGGGAACCGCGCCGGGGATATCCATATCAACCTCCTTCCCAAGGACGAGCGGTCGCTCCAGAGCCACACGATCGCAGAAAGCCTGGACCGCGCCCTGTTTCCCGTGGCCCGGAGGCTCGGAGCCCGCATCAAGGTGGTGGAGGTCCCGCCCGGGCCTCCGGTGTTCTCTCCGATCGTGGCCGAAGTCTACGGCAAGGACCGTACGGAGATCGACCGGGAGGCGAAATGAGTCGAGAACGTATTCCTGAAGACGCCAGGCGTCGTGGACGTCGACAGTTCGATCGAGGCCCCGCAGACCCTCTACCGGATCGCAGTCGACCAGGAAAAGGCGGCCCTTTCGGGCGTTTCGACCTCCCAGATCGCCATGGCCCTCTCCTTCGGTCTCCACGGGGTGTCCGGCGTCCTGCACACGGACTCCGGCATGGGGTACGTTCCCCTGTCGATCGAATACCCCAGAACCGTGCGTTCGGACATCCACAACCTGAACACGATCTCCGTGAGAGGCCGTGACGGACGTCTCGTTCCCGTCCGGACCCTGGTCCACGTGGAACGGACGACGGCGCCCGCGACGCTGTACCGGAAAAATCAGAGGCCCGTCGAGTATGTGGTCGGCAACACGATCGGGTCGAACCGGAGCCCTGTCTATGCGGCGGTCGACCTCTCCCGGGCCGTGGAGAAGGACGCCCGGTCGATCCATGTGCCGGTCCGGGCGTACTTCTGGGGGTATCCTTTCTCCGGGAGGGAGCTTTCCGTCCGGTGGGGAGGGGAATGGCACGTCACGTTCATCACCTTCCGGGACATGGGGATCGCGTTCGCCGCGGCCATCGTCCTGATCTATCTCCTGATCGTCGCCGAATTCGAGAGCTTCGTGACGCCCCTGATCCTCATGAGTCCGATCCCCCTGGCATTGATCGGCGTCATACCGGGGCACCTCCTGTTCGGCTCCAATTTCACGGCGACGTCGATGATCGGATTCATCGCCCTCGGGGGGATCATGGTCCGGAACTCGATCCTTCTGGTCGATTTTCTCCACAAGAAGCGCGCGGAAGGTATCGGCATCGACCGGGCGATCCTGGAAGCCGGCGCCGTCCGGACCCGTCCTATCCTTCTGACGGCACTGGCGCTTATCGCGGGTTCGTTCGTCATTCTGGACGACCCCATTTTCCGGGGGATGGCGATATCGCTCCTGTCGGGGTCGGTCGTGTCGACGCTCTTGACGCTTTTCGTGGTGCCGCTCCTGATCAAGAGGGTGGAAGAGAGCGCGTGGTCCTCTCCCAAAACGTGACGGGCGGAGCGAAACGGGTGTCCCGAAAGGGATAACATCGAGAACATAACTTGTTAAGGAGATTGAACATGAAGATCGAACGCGTGATTCGCGGATTTGCCGGGACTGTGATCCTGGCGAGCCTTCTTCTGGCCCACTTCCAGTCGCCCTATTGGCTTTGGCTGACGGCGTTCGTGGGAGCGAACCTTTTGCAGTCCTCACTGACCCGGTGGTGTCTCCTGGAGTCCATCCTCCGGAGGGCGATGCCTTCTGACGCCGTACCCGGGGCGAAAAAGGAGAAGACGGCCTAGAAGCCGTTCCAAAACGTCACGCACAATCGGGA
>DAHUYM010000012.1 GCA_027315205.1 Leptospirillum sp.
TTCGAGCTTCTTCAGATGGTCGAAGACGATCCCGAAGGTCTTTCCCGACCCGGTCGGTCCGTACAGGAGGACGGAAAACCCTTCCGAAAAGATCGTGTCCAGGGAATAGATCGTCTCGGGGAGGATTTCGTCCATTTCCTCACGACCGCTTTTCCCGATCGCGTCGGGTCGGGCCGGAACGGACGCTCCGGAACCCGGATGCGCGACCATTTTCGGAGAGGATCCGATCGAAAGTCCTGGAAAACCCCCTTTTTTTCGATAATAGAGAAAAAGAGCGATCATCAGGGTCGCCGTCACCCCCATGGACAGGAGGACCACCTGGACGACCCTTGGCCCCGAAAGAATGCCCAGGCCCCTGAGGACGATGCCGACAAGGATAAAGGCGGTCAGGAACCCGAAAAGAACATGGAATATCGTCCTTTTTTTCGGTGAAAGATATGTGGAGGCGATAATGTAGCCGATCACCAGCACGATGTATCCGAAGACACCGATGACCGCCATTCCCTTGTCCACTCGCACTCCTCCTGATCGTTTTCCCTGCATTGGATGAAGCGGCCGAATTCTCCCGGCGTGTTCGAAGGTCCCTTTATGATATCCTTTCCCGGCCATCTCTCAAGTCCCCGGGTATCTTCGGCATCCTGTCCTGTGCTAGAGTGACTCCGGGTCCGGTCCCCCGTCCCCGTTCGAACCTCCCCCCGTCGCATCGCAGAAAAAGCGTTCTTTCATGCGTGTACGGACCCGTTCCAGATCTTCGCCCCCTGGTTTCCCTCTCTCCGAACTCCTGAAAATCCGCGTCAGAGGGGAAGGATTCCGGTACGGGAACCGCCCGGATCATTCTAAACGAGTTCTTGGAAGCGGGAGAGAAGCGCATGGCCCCCACGAATCGGTTCAAAAAAGCCGGACTTTTCCAAAAAAAAAGCCGTGCGGGCTTCGGGCTCTTCGCGGGCAAGCCGTCCTGATGGGCCAATCCCCGGGACTGAATGTCGCTTCGTTCGTCGTATCCCTTTTCGTTCGCCTTCTGAAAGCCTCGAATCTCTGCACCTATATAGGCTTTCATGAATACAGGAACCGCCTCAGGAAAGGAGAGCGGGTCCTGATCGCCTTCTGGCACAACCAGGGGCTGTTCATGCCGTTCGTCTATTTCGGCAAGAGCGGGGAGATCAAGCTCATCGTGTCCCAATCCCGCGACGGGGAGCTGATCGCAGCCCTCCTCAAATGGTTCGGCATCCTGAGCGTTCGTGGCTCCTCTTCCCGCGGAGGGACGGCCGCTCTCAAGGAACTGATCCGATTGTCCGCATGCGGCGACTGTTCCGTCGTCTTCACCCCGGACGGTCCCAAGGGCCCCATCTACTGCGTCAAGGAAGGGGTCGCCTACCTGGCCTCCCGTTCGGGGAAACCCCTCTATCTCCTGTCTGTCGACTATTCTAAGGCCAAAGTGCTGGGAAGCTGGGACAAGTTCCGGATCCCCCTCCCCTTCGGGCGGGCCTACTTCGTCTGCTCCCCTCCGCTCGTCTTTCCCAACCGGTGCCGGGAAAGCGACGCTCTCGAAACAATCCGCGAGACCATCGAAAAAAGTCTCCTCCGGACCAACGAGATCGCGACGGCACTGGCCTCCGGAGAAATCACGGTCCGGGAATCCGAAACGCTTGTTTCCCCGGACGTCTTCCCCTTTTCTCCGACGCCGATAGCGGTGGAACGGGCGTCTTGAAATCCTTCACCTGGAGGTCATTCCGAATTGCCAGAACCATTAAAGATCACCGACTGTACTGGCGGTTTCCGTTCGGGCGATATTTTCATTTTTTCCCCGACACTCTGGGGTTTGCGACTTTCCCGGAACATTTCAATAGCGATTCTCCGTGTCGTGGAAGCCCCTTCCAGTTGACTCGAAGAGATCGCCTCCTCTATAAGAGACCGCACTAAATACGTGTCACGATCCTGTTGTCCTGTGTGCGGGAAAGCCATCGCGACGGTTCCGGATGCATCCTTGTCGATGTTGGTGCAAAGCCTCCAGAACGGGTTTTGGCATTCCGAAAACGAACGGGGTGCCCTGTTTATCCAGCAGCAGTGGAAGAGATCGATACTGGGAAAATCGCCTCAGCTTTATCGTGAGCCACCAGATTTCGAGTGTCATTCCGGGCGGCCGGGCGGCGGAACGCGATGCCGGAGATCGTCCCAGTGCAGGTACTTGCCTTCCACGAGGGGGGACAAAGTTTCTGGTCGATTCAAAAAAAATCTGAAATCGAACGTCTTGAGCATTGTCTCTATCTTCGGGGCCGGTAAGGGCAACGTCATCGATCTTCCTTCGTCGTTCAGGAAGTTGGCGTCGCGGAAATCCTTATTTATCAACAAGAATCTCTGCTTGGACATGCGATCATGCACGGTTCAATTACTAATTCTGACTCAAATAGTAGAAAATCAGTAGCGGTCTCTTTCGTTCCGGGAAATGAAAAGCGGAAGGAGTTTCTGTAATACTTTTTTTTGGGGGGTCTGAATCCTGTACAGAACGCGTTATGTACCAACCCGGCTTCTTGCCGGACACACGAAAACTCACCCCCCCGAACCCGGGGCTTATCCGGCAGCCCGGAAAGAAACCGTCAAGGCACGGTCTTCTCCGACAGGCGGGCCTTAAGGCGTTCCAGCCCGTCTGTCACGACCCGGTCGCCGTCATGGAAATCCCCCCGGACCATACTCTTCTCCCCATCGATTCCGGCAACCTTTATATCGACGATCCGGTACCCGGACACGCCTCCCGCCACAATGACCCTTGGGGTCCCTTGCCCGTTCTCGAAGATCGCCCGTGTGGGAACGAGGAAAAACGGCCCGGACCGGCCGGCCGCTTCCGGGACCAGGACCGAGACCCAGAGGTCCGGCTCGAACGTGAGGTCCGGATTGGGAAGGTTGATCCGGATCGGGATCGTCCGCGTCCTGCGATCCACCATCGGGTAAACCTGGTCGACGACCGCCGGAACCCGGCGGACCGGACGATGGATCGTCTGGATGAAAACCCGGCTTCCCTTGAGAACATGACTTTCCTCGCCGGGATAGATGAATGCCTTGACCCAGAGGTGATGGAGATCGGACACCTCGAACAGGACATCCCCAGGGTGCACCTGGCTCCCCTCGATCTCTCCCGTCTTCACGATCGTCCCGTCGATCGGAGAGCGCACTTCGTAACGGGCGGAAGGTTTGCGGGTCGCGACGAGCCGTGAGATCTCTTCTCGGCTCGCCCCGAGGTATCGAAGCTTTTCCTCCGCCATCGACAGGAGGGTTCCGGAAGAGCTGTCCTGGGGGCCCCGGTCCTTCAGGACGCTTATGACCTCCGTTTCCGCGGTCAGGAATTCGGGACTCTTGAGAACCGCAACCACCTGTCCTTTCCGGACCGAATCCCCCGGAAACCGGCGAAGCTCGACTGTCGAGATCGCCGAAACGCGGGCCATGACCCTCTTGTAGCGGGAAGGATCGAACGTGATCCGGCCGGGAATCGTCCTGAATGAGGGGATCGACCCCTTTTCGACGGGAACAGTGCGGACGCTTCGATCCTGGGGAGGTTCGACAGGGGGGTTTGCAGGAGTTTTCTCCCGGCTGCACGAGCCCAGGACCGCGCACAGGAAAAAAAGAGCCGGAAGCCACGTTCTTTTTGGTCCGGCAGGAAACGGCAGGGACATTGCGGACACGGGGACCCTTTCAATCATGGGAGAGCCTCCGGATGCCCGGACACTCCCGAAGGGTAAAGGGAAGCAAGTAACAGGGGAATAAGAACGACCGATGCGAAAAACGAGCCCAAAAGCCCGCCCATGACCGCCACGGCTAGCGACTTTTCCATGTCGAGACCCGCTCCCGGACCAATTCCCAGCGGCAGCAGGGCGACAAAATTCGCCAGGTGGGTCATGACGAGGGGAAGGAGACGATCCCGTACCGCACCCCGGAGACGGTCGGAGACCGAACCGGCAAGCCCCGAGAACCGGTCCCCGACAAGGAGACCGTTCTCCGCGGCGATACCGACCACCAGAATGAGTCCCACAAAAGACGCGATATTCAGGGAACGGTGAAACAGAGTCAGGGTGGCAAGTCCGGCCAGGACCGCAAAGAGTGCGGAGACGAAGACCGCCGCCGGGACCTTCCATGCCCCAAAATAGGCATACAAGACGGCAAAGATCAAGACCAATGACCCGTACAGGGCTTTACTGAGATCGAAAAAGCTTTTCTGCTGCTGGGTATAGTACCCCCCGTACGTCACCCAAAGGGATTTCGGAAGGGGAATCGTGGCCAGATCCGCCTTCAGAAGTCCGATTTCCCGTCCCAGGTTTCGGCCGGTCTGCCGCGCCTTGACCGCGAGGAGAGGCGCTGCGTTCAGGTCCTCGAGTTCGTACTGGTCCGGAAGGTCGGCCCATGCGGCGATCTGGGCAAGGGGGACGAGACCATTCGCGGTCTCGATGGGCAGGCGTTCGAGAGCGAGCTTGTCCTGCCCGTACTGGGAAGGATACAGGACCCGGACATTGACGGGAATGTCGTTTTCGAGGATGGTCGTGGCACTCGTCCCCAGGAGAGCCGTCCGGGTCTCCCGGATGACCCCGTCGGGCGTCAGCCCGTAGAGTGAAGCCACTTGCCTGTGAACATTTATGTCCTGGGCCGGAGCCAGGGGACGCACGGCGAGGGCGACGTCGACAAGTCCCAGAAGACCCTTCATGCGCGCTTCGACGATTCGGCCCCACCGGAGGAGTTCGCTCCGGTCCGAACCGTGGAGCTGTACGATGATGGGGGCCTCGACCCCGATGAGATCCCCCAGGCTGTCTTCGAGAATCTGGGCAAAATCGACGGTGAGTTCCGGCTCGTTTTCCCGAACCCACCCTCTCAACCGTTGCATGGTGACAAAAACCGACTCCCTCCGGGCATCCGAAAGACGGACGACGATATCGCCCTTGTTGGGTTCCGTGATGAAGAATCCCATTTCCATTCCGAGCCTCCTGGAGGTCGCGACGACGCCGGAAAGCGTCAGGATATGTTTCTCGACGCGGGTGATCATCCGGTCCGTGTCCCCGAGCGACGTTCCCGGTGGAGAATGGAAGTCCATGACGAAGGCCCCCTCGTCCATCCGGGGCATGAAGTTCGTCGAGACGGAATGGTGGAGGTAGAGCACGAACACCGATCCCAGTACGACGGTCCCTGCCAGGCCGATCCGCCGATGCCGGACGAGAGCGTCGAATCCTCTTTTTCTCCAGTCGCTCTCTTTTGTCTCCCCTTCCACGTCCGCACCGTCCAGGTAATAGGGCGTCACGAAGGTATTGACCAGGAGCGATACGGCGAGAAGGATGACGAACGTCGTCGCCAGCGGATGAAAGAACGCCCCGACGACGTTCCCGATCCCGAAAAGGGGAAAAATCGCGACGATCGTGATCAGTCCCGAAAAAAGAAAGGGCTTCAGGAGACGGACGATACGGGCCTTTTCCCGCCCCCCTTCGACGATGACGATAAAATCGTCGATCACCAGACCCACCCCGGCGGCGATTCCGCCCAGGGTCATGAGGTTCAGCGACTGTCCGAAGGAGGCGAGCACTCCCAGGGTGATACAGAGAATGGCGGGGATCAGGACGGACATCAGGAGGACCGGTCGGATTTTCCGGAGAAGGAGGGCAACGATGGCCAGGGCGGAGAGGAGCCCGATCAGGAGCGCGATGACGACATGGGTGGTCGCGGCCTTTATGAGTTCTCCCTGATCGTAGAACACCCCGACCTTCGTGTCCGGCGGGAGAAGGCGGAGAAACCCATTCCATTGTCCGAACAATGCGCTCCGGATGGAGATCGTGTTTTCGCCGTGGGAACGGAACACATTGACCAGGACGGCAGGCCTGCCGTCGGCCGCGACCCGGACCTGCCTGTCGAGCGGCCGGATTCCGGACCGGATGGCAGCGATTTCCCGAAGGGGAATGGACACCCCCGACGGCGATGCGATGAAAATCCGCTCAAGATCGCGCTTCGACGCCAGCTTGTTGTTGACCTCGAGGATCTTCATCCGGTGGAACTGGGTGACACGACCGACGACACCGATCCGGTTCTGACGGCGGAGCGCGGATATGACATCGACGAGTTTCTGGTTGGTTCCGGCCAATTTGTACGGATCGACTTCGACATGGTATTCGCGGGTCTTGGCCCCGACCACCTCGACCTTCCAGACGCCGGGAAGATTGGACAGGAAGGGCACGACACGGTAACGGGCCACTTCGGTCAGATCGGCAAGGGAGGTCGTGGGGCTTGAAAGGGAGAGACCCAGGATCGGGGTATCGGAAGGATACATCCTGAGGGACCGGAGCGTGGTTCCGGGCGGCAGTATGTTCCGAAGACGGCCCAGGGCCTGGTTGACCCGGGAGACGGCCAGCGACATCCGGGATTTCCATGAGAACCGGACAAAAAACTCCGCCGATCCCCTCGAGGTGTTCGAGCGGACGTCGACGACGCCCCTCACGCCGCGGAGCGCGATCCCCACGGGACGCGTGATCCGGCTTTCCATTTCCCCGAACGGCACATCGGGGGTTTCGACGATCACCGACACCCTCGGGAAATCGATGGACGGATACAGTGCGATCGGGATGTCGAGAGCCCGGAGTCCTCCCAGGAACGCCAGGACAAGGACGATCAGAAAACTGGCCGAGCGATGTTTCCTGAAAAAGGAAAACAGATCGTTCGAAGGTGCGGTGTCGATCGTTCGTTCCTCCGGGAAGAGCTTCGACCCGATGGCATCGTCCGGACGGAGGGGAGTCCCTCAACGCGGGAAAACGCCATCTCGCCCGAGAAGGTTTCGCATCTGTTCGGATTGGGGTTGGATTCGGAAGGACCGAAAGGAAAAACCGGACAGGAACGTCCGGACCCGCCTGCCTGTCAAGTATGTCTGATACGGAACCGGAAGTTCAACTGGAACTCCCCTTCGACCGCCTGCCCGTGGTAATGGGCCGGTTCGAACCGGAGCGTTTTTAAGAGTCCCGTCGCAATCCGGTCGATGTCGTCGTAAACCGAACTTACGACCACTTTCGACCGGGAAATGAATCCCCGTTTATCGACCCAGACCTCGATGACGACATCCCCTTCTTCTTCCTGGGACTTCATTCGCATCGTATACAGGGAATCGGTATCGACCCGGGTAAGGAGAACCGGGGGGGTGTAGCCTTTGGGATCCCCGGACGCCGGAGCCGCCTCCCCCCATTCCATGCGGGTGACCGAACCGGCCGATGCTACCAGAAGGTTCTTCGATTCGTCGGTGGCTTTGGGAAGGACGGCCACGGGCTTGGCCCGACGCGTCGGGTGGGAAAGCTTCCGACGGACGACTTTGGGCTTTTCGAGGGGTTTCGGCGCATTGTTCCTGGGCTGTTTTGGCACGAGTGTCACGCGGATGGGTTCGTTATTTTTCGTCTGTGCGGGGCTCGTATCGATCCGGACCAGACCGAGAACGACCATCTCGATCAATGCGATCACAAGAACGAATGCGGAAAAACGCGACGGTCTCATACGTCAGGGATCGCCTTCTTTGTCGGTGCGGATAGCCAGATTCGAGAACCCTTCCATGTTGACCAGATCGAGGACGTCCACGAGCCTTTGGAGGCGGGTTTTCCGGTCCCCGCTCACAATGACTTCGTATTTGACGTCCGGGCCTTTGGGAAGGCTTTCGAGGTTTTTCCTGAGGTCGGCCCGGGAAACCGGGGCTCCCTTGAAAAAGAGGGTCCCGTCCTTCTCGATTGCGATGTCAACCATCCGGGTCTTGATAGTCATCGGTCGCGCCGATGCTTTCGGAAGATTCAGGGACATGGCGTTGAGCTTGATGAGGGAGAGCGAGATGAAGATAAAGACGACCAGCAGGAAAAACATGATGTCGATCATCGGTATGATTTCGATCCTGGCCCGCTCTTCGTGTTCCTGGGAGAGAAAAAGTTTCATGGAGGCGTTCCCCTGTCTCAATTTCCGTCAGGCCGTCGCAGCACCGACCAGACCCTGCTTTTTCCCGTTCCCGTTCCCCGGATGCTCCCGAGACGCATCCTGAACGGCATTTTCGTCCTGGCTCACAAGGATAAAACGCGCGATCGCTTCCAGGTCGTTGTGGATCCCCCGAATAACCGAGTTGGACAGGTTATAGAAGAGAAGCGCGACGATGGCGATCACGAGACCGGTGGCGGTGGCGATCAGAGCCTGAGCGACCCCTCCGGTGATTTCCGCGGGCTTGCCGAGTCCGGAGATCGACATGACGTGAAAGGAAGAAATGATTCCCATGATCGTACCGAGGAGTCCCAAGAGAGGCGCCATCGTGATCATGGTGTCGAGCGCCCACATCCGGTCTTTCAGACGTTTTCCTTCGGAGAGGATTTCCGCTTCGAGGACATGGGGAAGATCCCTGGGTTCCCAACGGGCTTTCTGAAAATAGGCGAGGATCGATCCGACCACCAGACGGTTGATCTTTCTGTCGTGGTTCATCACGTGACGAAGGGCGGTCTTGTCATGCCGATTTTCCCGGAGGCTGTTCCTCATCGACGTGAGGACCCACGCGGTTCCGCTCTTCTCCCGGGCAAGGACGAACACCCGTTCGATTCCGACAGCCAAAGCGATGACCGACATGGGTATCAGGATATACATGATCGGACCGCCGTTCATCAGAAAATGGAAAAGAGTCATTTTTCTCCCCTACCAAAGGCTTTTGTGTGTTTGAATGTTTCATCCCGGGCTTCAGTGAAGCGGTATCCCACACGCCAGAGAGTTTTGATGGACATCGCGCCTTTTGTGGAGCGTTCGATCTTTTTCCTGAGCGCATAGACATGGACTGCGACATTGTTGTCGCTGATTTTCTCCGCACGCCTTTTCCAGATCTCCCGGATGAGGTCGGATTTGCGGACCACCTTTCCCCTGTTCACCACAAGGCAGGACAGGATCTGGAATTCGATGGGCGTAAGCCGGATCATCTGCCCCTTGCAGAGGATCGAACAGGTCGCCCGATAAAATACGATCCCTTCGTCCGTGAGCTCCGGAACCGGAGGAACAACCTCTTTGCCGGTTTCAAAGCGCCTTTGAAGAGCCCTGAGCCTGGAAACGAACTCCCTGACGCCAAAGGGCTTTATAAGGTAGCCGTCGGCTCCCTCTTCCAAAACCTGAATTTTTCGACTGACATCGTCTTTCGCCAGGATCGCCAGAATGGGAATGGTTTTCCATGCCGGCCTCTTCCGGATCGAACGGATCAGGCCGAACCCGTCGAACCGTTCCGAATCCAGGTCGACGACAATGATTCGGAGATCGTGTTTTCCCATGTATTGCTGGTACAGGATGTCGTTGATATCCTCCGGGTCCCGGGTGGCAAGGACCTTTACATTGAGCCCTGTCAGTTCCGGATCGCAAAATAGCGGCTCGTCGTTTCCGCAGAAGAGCAAGGAAGGCGTCACAACGGATTCGGGGTTTTTTTCGATTTCCCTGCCCATATCCGACTCCGGAAAATCCTTTGCATTCAGATCTGAACAGAATCAGGGTAAGGAAATTTGGCGTGCCGTCAACGGGAACGGTATGCAAAAAGTCGGCTCAACTCATTTTGAAGACGATAAACGCCGAATGTGAACGCGTGGTCAAAAAATTATTAAGAAGTTCTTGTCAGGGAGTTCTTCCCGGGGGAACGGCACGGTCGGTCAGGTGGGCACGGAAGGGGGAGAAGGTTGGATATACCTCGAACGCATGGCCAGTGGGGAGCACGGGGGAGACCATACCACCGCTTCGCTTATTTGGCGTTATCGACATCCTTTTAGATCGTTTTTCAAAAGTTCCGCCAGTTGGTCCGAAGGAAGCGGTCGCGTCATGTAAAACCCCTGGTACGCGTCACAATCCAAATCTTTGAGGATCGTGAACTGGTCCGTTGTCTCGACCCCTTCGGCGATGACCTGGAGGTTGAGACTGTGTCCCAGAGTAATGATGGTTCGGACAATCGCCGCATCGTTCGGGTTCTTGTCGATTTCTGCGATAAAGGACCGATCGATCTTCAACTTGTCGAGAGGAAATTGTTTCAAATACGCTAAACTCGAGTACCCTGTCCCGAAGTCGTCGATCGACACGTGGACCCCGTTCGAACGAATCCGGGACAGCGTTTTCATGGCACCTTCCGGATCGTGCATAAGCAATGATTCCGTAATTTCAAGATCGAGGCAATCGGGGTCGAGCCCAGTCTCCCTAAGCACCCCCATAATAACGTCCGACAAGTCCTTCTGCAGAAACTGGACCGCGGAAATATTGACTGCGACACGAAAGCGGGGAAGTCCCGCATTTTGCCACTGCCTGGCTTCCCGGCATGCCTGCTGTATGACCCAGGCACCCAAAGGCACGATCAACCCTGTATCCTCGGCCAACGGAATAAAATCGTGAGGGAGAAGAAGACCCCTTACCGGGTGCTCCCATCTGACGAGGGCTTCCACCGACTCGATGCATCCTGTCCGTATCGTGACTTTCGGTTGGTAGTGGAGTACGAATTCATCATTTTCGAGAGCCCTCCTGAGTTCGTTTTCCATCTCGATCCGGAGGTTCGCGTTGGCATTCATTGCCGCCGAAAAAAATTCGATATTGTTGGGTCCTTTGCTCTTGGCGTGGTACATCGCGCTGTCCGCATTGACGAGGAGAGCGCGGAACGTCGTTCCGTCGTTCGGGTACATACTGATCCCGAAGCTGGCCGAAATGATCACCGGCTGGTCGTTGATCGTAAACGCCCTGGAGAGGCAGTCCCGTAAACGCTGAACGATTTCGTGCACTTTCCGGGGATCCCCCGGGTCATGCAGAACGATGACAAACTCGTCCCCTCCGATTCTCGAGACCGTATCGTCGGGTTTCAGCGGTTCGGACAGACAGGCGGCTACGTCACGGAGGAGCTTGTCTCCCGCATGATGTCCCATCGAATCGTTGACACGCTTGAAACGGTCGAGGTCCAGGAAGATGAGAGGGAAACTTCCGGACGCCATGTTGGCGTGCCGGATGGCCTGTTCGACCCTGTCCTCCAGGAGCGTCCGGTTTGGCAGTTTTGTCAGGCCGTCGTGAAGAGCCAGATAATGCAACCGTTCGTTGGCGGCCTTGAGGGATCTCACGAGCCCCGCCGTCCGGGAGGCCAGATGGGAATCCACGAGAGACAGAATCAGCGTGATGGTCAAAATCATGAACGTGGCGAGTCCGATTGTTCCCGCCAGCCAGGTCGTGTCGATCGGTTCCGTTCCGACCCCGTTCATGTCGGAAGGGAAGCGGGCTGCGGCCATCCCCGTATAATGCATCCCGGTGATGGCGATCCCCATGACGACGGCACTCAGGATCTTTTTCTTCTGGAGGTTGCCGTTCGTTGCCTGGTTCAGGGAAAAGACGATGCGGAGAGCCACGATGGAAGCGACGATGGCGATGACGATCGACGACGCGAACAACACAGGATCATACCGGATCTTCATGCTCATGTTCATGGCCTGCATGCCCGTGTAATGCATCGACGCAACGCCGAGGCCCATGAGCGAACTTCCGGCCAAAAGGCGGAACAGTCCTAGGTTTCTCCCGCTGACAATATAGAGCGCAAAACCGGAAACGCTGATCGCGATCATGAGGGAAAGAAAGGTGATCCCGGTGTTATAGGTGATCGGGACCGGAAGGCTGAACGCCAGCATGCCGATGAAATGCATCGACCAAATGCCGATTCCCATCGCACAGGCACCGCCCGAAAGCCATAAGAATCGCGCCTTTCCGGTCGTGCCCGCGATGCGCACGGCGAGACTGAACGCCGTATAGGATGCCATGACGGCGATAAAGACCGAAAGGAGGACGAGCCGGATATCATACGATCCGGACATGGTCATGTGAGGGCTCCTCATGCGTTCCGGGGTCTCGACGGCTGAAACAGCGTCATCGAAATCAGGAAACGATAATGCTCCGACCACCGGAGACCGATTCAAGAACAGAGGATTGATCGCACTTGCGAGAAAGCAATCATGAACGCAGTTTCATTATAGGATCACATGAAAAATAATTTATAACTCTATATATAAATTATTTCTTTTGAATTTTTTTGTCAATGACATTCGAGTCTATTCCCAGAGAAGTGTCATCTCCCCGGTTGGGGGCACCGTGTATGCCTCCGCCCATGAAAGGGAGAAAAATCCTTAAGGAAAGGGAATGATCCGAAACGTCGGGGACGTGTGAAAACGAAGGGGGGGAGATAGGAGGATCTCTGTCCGGGGCGGCCTCCCAGCGGATCGGGAAGCCGGTCCCTTCGACAAGAGATGTTTTAGCTCGAAAAAACTAGAACGTGAACTTGACTCCGGCAAACAGATTGACGGGTTCTCCCGGATACACGAAGAGGGTTTCGATATTCGAGCCCGTCGCATTCGAAGGTTCCAGTCCCGCGGGATTGTAGTAATTGGTGTTGAAGAGGTTATAGGCGTCGGCATAGAGACTCGCCGACTTGTACCAGCCCTTGGCCACCGGCAGGTCATACGATGCATAAAGGTCCGTCGTGAAATAGCCGGGGACGGTCTGCTGGGGATTGTCGGTACCGGAGACTCCACCGGAAAAGTCGACGACGTTCATCATGCCCGTGTACCTCTCGTCGATCGTGATGTGATAGGGGCCGTGATCGTAAGAGATCGCGAGGTTCCCCATGTCGAGAGGAATAAATGGAACCATGTCCCCCGCAAAATTCAACGTCCCGTTCGGGGTATTTCCGAGTATCCCGTATAGATACGTGAAATTGGCCGACCCGGTGAATCCGTAGCCGAAATCGTACTTTCCTTCTGCTTCGATCCCCTGCTGCCGGGCCTGGCCGACATTTTCATACTGGGTGTATGTCGTAGTGCCTGAGGTAAAGGGAAGCGCGACGGGCATGTTCGAGATGTAGTCGCTGAACACATCCAGGGAGGCAAAGCTTTTTTCAGTGCTGTATCGTGCTCCGACGCTCAGGTCCCACACGGTCTCGGGGGTGACTCCCCCAACCAGCTGACCCGGAGCGAACCCCTTGTATGCGAAGATCGCGGGGGGCGCGAAGGACTCTCCTCCGTTGACATAAAGCTTCCAGTGGTCGCTCGGGTAGATATTCAACCCCACGTGAGGCATGGGGATCAGCATCGCGGCTCCGTTGCTCACGCCGACTCCGCCTCCCCCGGTATACGTACCGCCACCGGTAAACAGGCTCCATTGGTCCGCGGGAACCTGATCGTTAAAGTACTGTGCGATGCTCGCCACCCGGAAACCCGCATTCAGAAGCACCTGTTTCACGGGACGGTAATGGTCTTCAAGATATCCGACGATCGATGTCTGGGAATAGATGGCATTGACGGTACCCCCGACAATGTTGTTCGAAAACATGGGATCGGTGTAGTAGTGGTAGGTGGCGTACTGGCCCTTCATGCCCAGGTAGACATTGTCGTTTTTAAAGAGTTTGAATTTGACCTCGGCAATGTCCCCGGTCTTGAATCCTTCGGCCTGATAGTAGTTCTGCAGGAACTGATACCCCAACTGGTTGCTGAAGTTCGGATTGATGGACTGGTACAGGGACGTGCTGCTCGATGATCCGGGAGTACACGTGCCGTTGTTGCAGGATCCGAACCCCGCCGGCATGCTTGTGTCTCCCCGTGGTTCCACATTGGCGTAAAGGGAATTCTTGATCCGGATGGACGGGGTGATCTGGTCCTTGAACCCCAGGTCCAGCATAAACCGGGCGTAATCCCAGTTCTTGTAGAACGGGGCGTTGGGAGTCGTCCCGGGATTCGAGGGGTTGGAATAGCTGGCGCCGCCATTGAACGAAGGACCCTGGGAATTATAGTTGGCAAGGGAAACGGATGCCCCCCGGTCGTAGTTCTTGTAGTTCGCCGTGGCGAGAAAATAGATTTTCCCGTTGTTCAGATATTTGGTCAGGTTCCCGTAATATTGATATTCGGTAAGGGGCGTGAACTCCCTGAACCCGTCCTGGTTAAGGATGGTGAAATCGTTGTACGCGCCGACGTTCGTATCCGGACTGATTCCGGAATTGTTGACATAGCTCGCGTAATAAAGCCCGTAGGATCCGCCGCCGCTGTTGATGGTCTGGTAGGCGTCCTGGGTCGGTTCGATCAGATGGAAATCGATCGCGCACCCTGCGGCGTAGTTTCCTGTCTGCCGGGAGGTTGTCACACCTCTTTCGACCGTGGCCGACTTGATATCGGTATTCATGATGCCCAGATCGTAAATCTCGCCGCCGTCCGCTTCAATGTTCATCGGAACCCCGTCGATCGAGACTTCGATGCCGGCCGTACCGGTGGTCGTCGTGTTCGCTCCTCCGACCGTGTATCCGCGGCAGGACATGTAGTTCATTCCGCCTGAGATCCCCTGGCTGCCGGAGCGCGAGAAGTATTCGATACCGGGCGTGTTCTGCATGAGTGTGTAGACTGCCCCGGTCGTCAGGTTCTGTTGGAATTTCTTCTGGTCGACGATGGAAATGGCACCGGTCGTATCCCGTATCTTCTTGTCGCCTTCGGCGCTGATCTCGGCTTGGGCCATGCGGTTAATTTCGAGAGCGATATCCTGTCGGGTTTTACCCGTGACATCAAGTGTCACCGTGACAGGCTTGAAGCCCCGTTTCGTTACCTGCATGAAATATCGCCCGGCAGGGATCTCGTCCAGCGCATACTGGCCTTTTGAGTTCGAGTGCACGGTGTAGATTTCACCCGTTTTCGTATTCTTGATCCTGATTCCCACCGAAACCGCCTGCCGGGTGTGTCCCTGTTGCTGGTACACCATCCCGACGATATCGGACAAGCCTGCCGAAAGAGGTGTCACTCTGAAATCGATTTCTCCAACGGTTCCTTCTTTCAGCAGACCTTCCTTTCTTTCCTGGGAAAACTTTTCCCCTCCGGCATTGATGACATAGTCGCCCGGCGGAAGGGACGTGAAGATATACCCCCCCTGCGTGCTGGTCTTTTCCTGGATCGATACCCCCGTTTTCCGGTCGGTGATCGTGACCGGAACGTCGGACAGGGGCTTACCGTCCTTCGAGGACCGGATGATCCCGTACAGTGTCGAGGTCGGAACACTCTTCGAAGATACTCCGGATGGGGAAGCCGTCACGGGGTCGGCCAGAACGACAGTCGGCAGAAACGGTTCCAGGACAAAAACGAGGACAGCAAGGGTCCAGGGAAACACACGTCCCCTGCTCTCCTTTATGGGAAGGATTTTCATCGCATAGCTCCAAAAGGTTGAATTTTTAGGGAGTCCGGGTTACTAACGCCAACGGCGTGTGAGATTAGTGAAGGCGTGTCACGGGGAAATCAAAGAATTCTGAAGAACCCCACTGCGATCGGGAGGCGGAACAGCAATAAAGGGTCAAGAGAACTGGAATGGCATGGTTACGAAGATCTAAAGATGGGGGGCTCGTGCTAGAGAAACGGACGGGAATGGTTCATGTAAGGTGACGAGGGTCGACGATCGGTTTTGGATCTGTTCGCAAGTTCGTAGCGGGGAAACTGAATTATGGTTGGTGCCGAAGGCGG
Organism: Leptospirillum sp.; assembly: GCA_027315205.1. Classification (GTDB taxonomy): domain Bacteria; phylum Nitrospirota; class Leptospirillia; order Leptospirillales; family Leptospirillaceae; genus DAHUYM01. The sequence goes on from DAHUYM010000012.1 coordinate 15,495, forward strand.
GACTCGAACCCGCACGAGGTTGCCCTCACTAGACCCTGAATCTAAAACCGCCCCTTTCTAAGCCATGCGTAAATAATATTTCCTGCACCAAAGCCATTCTGAATTAATGTGCATGGAACATAATTTAATCTGCTTCAGCATTCGAGCGTGGGAAAAATTGTCACTCTTGCGGCTTGACTTTTATATCTTAATAGGTATAATCCAGGTATGAAAAAAGTCCCCGGCGTGAAACCCCTCCACTGGGTGGGATCGTCCAAGAAAGATCTCATGTCCATGCCGAAGAACGTGATCGATGAATTTGGATTTGCCCTTTTCCTGGCCCAAACAGGCCAAAAGCATCCTCAGGCCAAACCCCTTGCCGGCTTTGGGGCAGCAGACATTCTGGAAGTGGTTGAGAGCGATGCCGATGGCACATTCCGGGCCATATACACGGTTCGCTTTCCGTCTGCAGTATATGTGCTGCATTGTTTCCAAAAAAAATCCCACAAGGGAATCGCAACCCCTAAACAGGATAGCGATCTGATCAGACAAAGATTAAGACAAATCGAACTTCAGCATAAAGGAATCAAGCGATGAACCATGCAGAGGAAGAGCCCGCATTTGAAAAGAGTTCGGGAAATGTCTACGCCGATCTCGGAGTTCCGGATGCAGAGGAAATGCTAGTCAAGGCTCGTCTCGTATCTCGAATTGCCGAAGTCATGACAAAACGGAAACTGACCCAGGTTGAGGCCGCCAAGATTTTAGAAATGCCCCAACCCAAGATTTCCAATATGCTTAGAGGGCATTTCCGTGGGATTTCTCAGACCAAAATGATCGAATGCCTGACAAGACTGGGACTCGATGTCGAGATAGTGGTCAAAAAAGAAGAGCACTCTGGAGAAACGGGTCATATTTCGGTTGTATTTGCTTGATGACCCAATAACTACTTACATACCAAGATCTGGCAATGATTTTGGGAATGACCCGGGGAATTCTTCAGGTCCCTTTCCTCAAATCCCCGCATACTCTTCTGCCGGTCCTGAAATTCCCGAATCCAGACTCATTTACTGGCATCCTGAAGTCGTTCAACTCTGGATCGATAATCTCTCTGGTGGATTGACTGAAATCTCGAAACTCTTCACTCTTGATCATTCCGCCCATCCCCCATTCTTTTGATGCGATGATAAATAGATGGGACAACAAGAGCCAGTTCGTGCCTGACGGCTCTGTCGGGGATACTGATTTCAGTCTTTGGCATGGTACTCGGCAAAGTCCTTTTCCTGCAGTGTCGCCAGAACCCTGTTTCCCAGTTTTGTCTTTTTCCATGTCCCGATATAGATGTGTGCGATGTGGGCACTTTTTTCTTATCTGGACTTCCAAATTTTCTGACTGGTTTTTTCGGATGATCGCCATGGTGTTTTCCCCAGTTTTTACGCGTCACTGTGGAAAATTCGACCTTGGAAATCAAGAATTATTTTGGATTTTTTTCAGAGAGTGGCTTAAATACTTGGTGCCGAAGGCGGGACTCGAACCCGCACGAGGTTGCCCTCACTAGACCCTGAACCTAGCGTGTCTACCATTCCACCACTTCGGCATGTCGATGGGAAAAACAGCTCCAGAACAGAGCTAGAGCAGCGTTTGATGATACATGAGATGCGTGCGTCTTTCAATAATTGATCAGAGGAGCGAAACAAGGAGGAACACGGTTCGGTGGGAACCCAAAACGACCAGAACTCATGGCTTCAAGTGGGAAGTTTTGGACAGGTCTGGCTATAGACCAAGATCAGGGCAATCCTAGTCCGCGCTTTATACCCCGATGAGAAAAGGGCTTGCCGCTTATGGGTATCATCACCTGGTCCGGTCCGCGCAGTTTAAAAAACTGGGCAGTCCGTTTACCCATGGGGATCGACTCCCGCAGCCCCTAGTTGTCAGGGTGCCCTTTTCACCATCGTTAACGGGTTCACCACACAAACCGGAATCTGAATTTGTGAGTCAAATCCGGCTTGCTGCGTTCATGACAACCAATTTCTTTCTACCGAAATAAAGCAACCCCGCGAGACCCGTCGCAAAAAGAAGCCACGTGGACGGTTCAGGCGTCATCGTCATCGTCAGAACCGCTGGTGCGCCGTTCGACTCGACGTAGATAAGTCCGACAAACTCAACTGTACTCGTCCCGGGGAGGAACCCTGTGGTCGTGATGGCGGATGTGGGGCTGGGAGACTCGAACACGGGCACGGTACCATGATCGGTGGTATAATAGAGCGATGCCCCGTCGTCATGCGTTACGGATACGTTCGCTCCCGAACCGGAATAGACGAATAAAAATTCAAGATAAGAATTATCGTTGAATCCGGGGGTGCTCATTGTCGTCCCCAGAAATGAACTCAGGGAAACGGTTCCTGAATACCTTGAAATCCCGGAAGTCTTGGATCCGAAGAAGTCCAGAAACGTATTCGATCCGTTTTGGCCATTGTTGTTGACGAAATCGATTGGGCCAGTATACAGAAAATTCGCAAAAAGGGGTTTTTTTGGCTGACTGGCTCGATTGGCCGTATCGGTGGTCCCGGGTCCAGACCACACTTCTACGCCAAAAGTGTTGCTGTAATAAGTTGCATGCGCCACGCCCAAAGACACGACGGACATGAGCCCGACAAGAAACCCGGAAAAAAGGGCTTTTCTGAATAAATTCATGGATAATCTCCTCATTCAAAAATCAGGTTTTTTTGATCGCCTTCTAAAATAATTCAAGCATTTCTTATGCCAGAATCAAAACGAACGGGACGGTTCTCAGAGAAAGAGATATCTCAAGAAACTTCGTTTCACGGGAGTCGATTTCTGCGCTCAAGCGACATTTTGGCAATGGCACCAAGTGTATAATCCACTGACGAATGACATCAAATATTTACACCCGTATTCACGAACCACAGGCACGAGACGTCTTTTTTGATATCCTTTGATTTCCCTATGCAGGCAGAAGAGTGATCGGGAAATAGCGGCTGGCTCAAAAAAGAAGGAATTCGTGAATCGGCTCTTCAAGACATACAAGCGGGTACAGAGGGAACGGAAGACGATCTGAGACATGGCTGGGGACCGATTCGATCCGTTCGGATCGATCACCGATGCCAGCGAAACCCGGAATGGACAAGCCCAGAAAAAAAGGGCAACTTTCGTTCAGGCATTCCTGAATGGGTCTCAGCGCTATTCGCCGATGACAATCCATTAGGAGTGGAGGTGACCTGCAACCCGCCTAACCGAAAGCCGCCCTGTTTTCAAAAGAAATATACGATTCTGATGCAAAGCCCAGATCTTTTCAGATCTGGTTCTTCACGTTCCGAAAGGACATTTTTTTCTTGCCGAAGAACAACAAACCGGCCAACCCGGTTGCAAAAAGAAGCCAGGTAGAAGGCTCGGGAGTCGCCGTCATTGTCAGGACCGCCGGAGCACCATTCGACTCGACATAGACCAGAGTCAGCGGCTCCACGTTTCCAGACCCGGAAATGAACGGTACGAACGCCGTCGAAGTGATCGCCGAAGTCGGACCGGGAGATGTGAACAGCGACCCATTGGCATTGTAAAGACTCGCACCATCATCGTGGGTGACCGACACTGTCCCCGTACCATTAAAGTTAAAGTTGAACGCAAGATAAGAATTATACGTTTCCCCGGGTGTGCTCATCGTCGTATCGAGAAACTGGGTAAACGTGTCTGCGCTCGTGAAATTCGAAATCCCGCCGGAATGGGATCCAAAGAACTCCCCGAATGTGTTGGTACCGCTTTGGCCATTTTCGTTGACAAAATCGATCGGTCCCGAATAGGTAAAAGTCGCAAACGGGGTTGCCGACGGCGTGGGCAACGTGGCGTATTTCGTGGTCGTGTTTCCATTCCAGACGCTCACCTGAAAGGTATTGGTATAGTAGGTCGCATGGGCGATTCCTATCGACATGGCCACCATCCAGCCCGCCATAACCCCGGTGAAAACCATCTTTTTCACGACACTTGTCATATTCAGCCTCCTGTTCCAAATGGAATCCCAATACTTCTGATGCGACTTTACTAATGCATTTAGCATGCCAATGCCATTTCAATGAATAAAAGAGGATCGCTCTTGGGGGATGCCGGGATACAAAACATGGGGACTTACAGAAATGGCGTGGTTTTGCACTCATGAAAATGGCGTCTGGATCATCGCGACATGGATTTCGAGGACCAAAAATCCGTCTGTAATGGATATTTAAAAAGAAAAATTTCCTAACGGGTGTAAAATTCTCTGACGCTCCCTTGCATCATTTCTTTACAACTCTTCGCCTTCCGAAATTCTGACGTGAACGATTTCCCCGGGACACATACATCTTGAAAATATCCTTAATCACATTGCGAGACGGGTCCTAACGGTTTCAGAGGACCTTGCAACACCCAGCCGATCCCTAGAAATACCCCGTCCCGTGCATCATCCTTCCCTGCCAGCCAAAAAAACCGGCAAAGAGCGCGCTCCCGATCATGCCCAGAATGAACAGAATGATAAGGGCGGGAATCGATGCAACGACCCACTTGACCATAAAGATCACCATGGACGCGAACCGCATCCGGATATCGACGACAACGACTTCGGTGGGTTGATCGGAAGCCATTTTTCCTCCTGGAATGAAGGTTTCTACAGGGTTGTCGAGCGCCGGTCCCAGGTCAATACCCTATGGACGCAGGCCTTCCGTCCCGGTCGGCATGAAGACGTTCTTATCATTCCGATTGTAACCGATGTTCATGGGATTTCAGAGCGGGAATGAAGATCAGCTAGGCATAATAGGCATAAAAGGAGAGCGAAAGTACCGAAGCCTTCACAAAAGACGGTCTCTATAATTGGTTCGTTCATCTAAAAAGGCCGAGCAGGAGGGGGGGAACCCGGATGTCTCTGAAAATGGCGCGCCTGGACCGACTCGAACGGTCAACCCACAGCTTAGAAGGCTGTTGCTCTGTCCGCTTGAGCTACAGGCGCCTCTTCCTCAGTGGCACATGATGAAACTGAAGGCGTGCCGCACGGGATGGACGGCATCATGCACCATCGGAAGCGGTGCGAAAAGAAGAAGATACACCGTCAGGGGCACCCACAGGCCGAGAAGCAGAACTCCGAGAACGCGAACCCCGGAAAGGGCCGTGACCTGAGCGGCCGTTTTGACAGATTGAATGCGTGCGGCTTGGTTCAACGAACTTCCCCTTATGCATTATCGGACCGGGGTCAAAGCGGAAAACCGCTGCCCCGCAAATCCTCAGTGGGTTGGACAACCCTGGTTGATCGGAGTGGAATCCGACGAATCGACCGGCTTTACCAGCCCTTTCTGGATGAGGTATCCCTCCACTTCCTCTCCGCTGACATCGGCCAGCATCACGCCGTCGATTTCAACGCAGGGAGAAAGGCGCTGGTGGGATTTCTGGACCATTTCCATATAGGCCACGGGATTGGAAATGACATCCACATCCTCGAACGGAAGATTGTATTTCCGGAGAACCGCCCGGACGCCGTTGGACCAGCCGCAGGTCGGCTTCAGATAGGCTTTTATCATAACTTTTTCTTGTGTTTCAGACATGTGGAACCTCCTGGGGTTTCGAACCTCTGTTGATTGTAACCCAAAGGATCGGGTGACTCAAGACGGAGCGACAAAAGAACGCCGCGGACGGGCTTTTCAGGGTGCCGGACGACGGTAAAGGTCCGATTCGAGATACGCTTCGAGGCCCATGGGATTCAGGTTGAACGAGAGAGAAAGATCGTTCGGCATGGCGATGTTGTCTTCCAGGGCCATCTTGATCATCTCGCGCGTCAGAAACGGCACCGGAAGGATCCATTCCTGAAGAGTGGCCCCAAGCCCCAGGAGAGCCGGGGGCTGGGGAAGGATGAGTGCCTTCAGGTGCAGGGAAGCGATGAACGTTTCCATCAGTTCCCTGTAAGTATAGATCCTGGGTCCCCCGATCGAGTATGTCCTGCCGATGGTTTCCGGACGTTCCGCCGAAAGGGCCATGGCTCGGGCGAGATCCCCGACATAGACAGGGTGGATTCGATTCGTCCCCGGCCCGATGACCGGAAGCACGTGGAATTTCTTTCCCATCGCGGCGAAGAGCGAAACGAACCGGTCCCCCGGACCGAAAATCACGCTCGGGCGAAACGTCGTCACATCCAGTCCGGACCAACGGAAAAGGTCCTCCGCCTGGAATTTCGTGCGATGGTAACGGGATACGGCGTCCCGCGATGCCCCGATCGCACTGACGTAGACCGCCCTCCGGACGCCCAGAGCCTTGGCCCGTTCTATAAGATTCCGGGTGCCTTCGACATGGATCTTCTCATAAGTCTGTGTCCGGGTTTCGGCCAGAATGCCGGTCAGGTGAAAAACCGCATCTGCCCCTTCCAGTGCCCGCGAGAGCGATTCGGGGTCCATGATGGAGCCGGCAAGCCATTCCGCGTTGGCGGGAAGCGGCTTCCCGGGTTTTCGGCGGGAAAGGACCCGGATCCAGCCCCCGGGGGAAAACCTCTCCCATTGCCCGATAAGAGCCCGGCCGACAAAACCCGTACCGCCGACGATCGTGATATTCATTCCCCGCCCTTCCCCCGCATCGTGGGAGCGAGTCTCCTGAGGTCGTCCAAAACCTCGGGGAAACGCTCGCAAAACCGGTCGACGTCTCCCCGGTTCGTTTCCCAGCCCATGGTCAGGACGACCGATCCCTGTCCGACAACCGGGGGAACACCGAGTGCGGTCAGGACATGGGAGACCTTGAGGGAGTCCGAAGAGCACGAAGACCCGGTCCCGACTTCGATCCCTACAGAATCGAGCCTCGAGAGGGCCGCCTGCCCGTCGATCCCGTGCACCAGAAGATTCAGGATGCCGGGAATCCGTGGACCGTTCTTGGCCGCAATCTCGACGTCTTCCAGGCGTTCGGCAGTCCAATTCTCGACATGGCCGGTCAACGAGTGGAGCCGGCTCGCCTCTTCTGCCTGGAATTGGTCCCAGTGGCGAAGGGCGGCCTCCCATCCTTGCGCAAGGAACACCGGAACCGACCCTCCCCGGCGCCCGCCCTCCTGGGCTCCTCCCTCGATCAGGGGAGAAATCCGAATCCCCCTGCGAACAACCAGGGCGGCGATACCGGGAGGCCCACCCATCCGGCCCGAAGAGACGCTAAGAAGGTCAATGGGGTGTTCGTCCAGCCGGATCCGGACCGAGGATGCCGCCGCCACGAAATCGACATGGAGAACCCCTCCCCTTTCCCGCACGATCCGGCCGATGGGGTCGATGGGCTGAACGAGGCCCACTTCGGGGTTGGCCCACTGGACGGAAACGAGAAAGGGGGGTTCCGGAAGCTCGCGTTCAAACCGGTCGAGGTCGACGGTCCCGTCGGAAAGCAACGGGATCATGCCGACCGGAATCCCTTCCTCGACGCCCCGGGTCCGGGCCGCATTCAGGACCGACACGTGCTCCAGGGGGGAGACCCTCATTCCCCTCGGGGAGGCGCCCTTTCGCATGACGGTCCGCTCGATGGCCCAGGTATTGGCTTCGGAAGCGCTGGAGGTAAAGACCACTTCGGCAGGATGCGCCCCAAAGATCCCCGCAAGGGTTTCGCGGGCCTTTTCGAGCCGCTCCTTTGCCCGGAGGCCCCGGCGGGACCGGCTCATCGCGTTGGCCTCGAGAGCCAGACCATCAGTTACGGCCTGGACTACGCCGGGCCTGAGCGGCATCTGGTTGTCGCTGTCGAAGAAGGCCGGCTTACGGGTCATCGCGGAGGTCTTGCTTTAGGCTTTCGATCATCTCTCCCGAAAGGGGGGCCATGGCCGAATACCTTGGATGGTCGGACAGGAGCATGACCCTGTCGGTCGGTTTTCTCTCCAGAAAATGCCTCCGGACTTCGGGAGAAAACCCGAATGTCACGTAATGGACAGAGCTGAGCTTTTCCTCCGTCGACCGGTCGGGCTCGAACTGGGCGGTGACACGGTCGTTTCCGAAGACGATGTGGATGTAGGGTCCACGATCCAGTCCTTTCAAGTGCTCGAGCGTTTCACGAATGCGGTCTTCCTCGGTGATCTCGATCATCAGGGTCGCCTTGAGCTCCCCGTTTCCGGGAACCATGTCGTTATAGACCCGGACCTCCTCTTCCCGCTTTGATTCGTCCGTCTGTCGTTCGACGAACAGCATTTCCTGGATCTGGAACAGGACGGTTTCCCGGTTTTCGAACACCAGTCGGACCAGGGGGCCGAGGTTGATCGCCCGGTGCTTCTTCAAGGTAATGACCCGGGAGCGAAACTCGGCCCGTCGCTTTTCGTATTCGGCGTTCGGAATCAGTTCCGAAACCGCGATCTTCTTCATCTTTTCAGAGTCCTTTCCTAAAAGTACGGTATGTCCGGGGCACCGGTCCAACGCAGGGGAGATTCCGGCACCCGGTTCGTAAAGGGGTCACAATCCATACGCCTGGCGAAGCAAAACCGCGGGATGTTCGACGATCCGCCCCGCTGCAGCACCGATCGCCCCCCCCGCCAGCGGGCAATCGGAAATCCACCGGTCGGCCGTTCCTTCCGCCATGCCGGCCGCCGTCTTTTCCGCCCGTTTCAGGGCGTCCGGGAAATGCGCGACCTGGACCCCCCACGTTCCCCCATGCCCGGAACACATTTCATAGGGGGTCACCCGGGTGTCCGGGAGCAGGTTCAGGATCTCCCGGACCGGAGCCCCGATGTTCTGGTCCCGGAGATGGCAGGGGACGTGGTAAGCGATGCGGCCCGCACCCCTCTTGAAATCGGTCCGCAGGAGATTGCGATTTTTGAGATGATTCAGGTACTGGAAGAAATCCCATGTCGCGCCGGCCAGTGTCCCGAGAGCCACCTCGGGCGCATGCTGGGCGTATTCTTTCTTGAGAGTCATGGTGCATGTCGGGACGGGCGCAACCAGTTTGTATCCCTCACGGACATAGGGACCATACATTTTCAGCACGCGTTCGGCGCTTTCCCGGAACCCGGAAAGGTTCCCGGTGTCCAGGTGGGGCATTCCGCAGCAGACAGACCCCGGAAAAACGACGGGAATCCCCTGGTGTTCCAGGATCTTCAGGACACTTTCCGGGAGATCGGGATCCTGGTAATTTCCAAGACATGTGGCGAACAGGACCACCTTTTCGTCCCCGATGTCCCGGGAGGGCAACGGGTGTGGACGGGCCCGTTCCCGGTACCGTTCCTCGAACGTCTGGTGGGCGTAGGGTAGAATCGGGGCGCGGGCATGCAGGCCCAGAAAGGATTGCGCGATCCGGCGGGAGATCGCGTTCTTGAGGGCGGCGTTCACCATGCCCGAAAAACGGGTCCCCAGTCGTCCCAGCCGGTCGGTCTCCTCCATCAGGCGTTCGGAAATCCGGACCTCGCCCCGGGCGAACCGGTTCGCCTTGGCACGGAGCATGAGGGACGGGAAGTCCAGCATGTACGCATGCGGCGGACAGTACGGGCAGTGGTTGAAACAGAGCTTGCAATAGTTGCACCCTTCGAGAGTCCGGTCGAGGGAACCGGCCGGGAGCCGTTCGGGCACACCGTCGATCGCCGGCTGGTCCAGGAGGGAGAACAGAGTGTCGAAGGAAGGGCAGAGACGGAAACACCTCCGGCACCCGTTACAGACGTCCGCCACCCTGAGCCATTCCCCGGCCAGGTTTTCTTCCCTCATTCCGGCGCCTTCCATATGAACCTGGTTTTTGCCTCCGTTCCGGAGAATCCATGACTTGGAAACGTGCTTGTTTCCCATGGAAATTTCGTCCATCATAGCACGAAAAGACGGCGGCGGCAGGGCCGCAAACTCAACCGGACAAGAACTCCCAGGAGCCCTCCGAAGCATGTCCGACTCTCCCTATCCCGTATCCGACGACACCCTCTCCAGCATCCTCTCCGGATGCCGAACGGTCGCGGTCGTAGGCATTTCGGACCGGCTCGGCCGCCCCAGCCTCACGGTGTCGAGCTACCTCTCCGGCCACGGTTTCACCGTTTACCCCGTCAACCCTGCCCTTTCCGAAGTCGGCCGCACCACATGCTATCCGAGCATCGAAGCCCTTCCCGACACGCCGGACCTTTGTGTCATATTCCGGAAAGCCGAAGACGTCCCCATCGTCGTCGAAGAGGCTCTCCGGAAAGGGATCCCCCGGATCTGGGTCCAGGAGGGAATCCGAAGTCCGGAAGGGTACAGGAAAGCGAAGGACGCGGGCGTCACAATCGTCATGGACCGCTGCATCATGAAGGAAGCCATCCGCCTGGGGCTCCCCGAAGATCATTGAGCGGCCGTCCCTCCAGTGGACAGGAAACTCAGGGAGATCCGTTCCTGACGGGGCGGGATCGAACGGAGACAGGACGCCCCCCGGGCCGACAGCTTTTTCTTTTTGAGAAAAGCCCGGCGGAGGGTTTCGAGATCGCTCATCCTGCCCAATTTTCTCAGGATCCGTTTCAACTGCCCCTCCGCCGAATCCCGTAAAGCCGGGCGGGGCCAGAGGCAATCCGCCATTTTCCATTGGGCATCGAGGGCCTTCATGGCGAGCCGGATCCGATGGACCGGTTCGAACGACCGGGCGGGATCGGCCCGCCAGGTCTCGATCGCAAGGCGAAGGCGCATGATTTCGGCTTTCAGGCGTATCTGCCGTTCTTCTTCATTTCGGGCTCCGGACAACCCCTCAACCCAGACGGTCTCGTCCAGATAGGGTTCAACGTTCTTGCGCCACGCTTTTCCCATCCGGCCCCGGATCCGTCGGATCCCCCTCCGGAATCGTCCGGAACGGCGTCTCGAATTCGGCAAATCCCGTACCGGAATCCCTTCGGCCCGCGCGATCTTCAAAAGGACATCCCTGTTTCTGAGCGACCGGGAAAGCCGCAGGGCTTTCCCGAAGAGCGGCAGGACCCGGCGACCGGCGTCCCGGCGGGAAGTGTGCAAAACGAGAAGAAGAATCCCTTCCATCCGCCGGCAGGATCGTCGAAGCCGGTGAACAGGACCCGGACCCGTACGGTCGGACGTTTTTTCCGCCAGACGCCACCATTTCCGGAAAAGCGCCGCCATTTCTTCCCGGAACCGTTCCGGGGGCCCGACGGGACGTAACTGTCCCCCCGGATCCCGGGGCGCCCGGACGGGAGTCCTGTCCCCTTTTTCGCCCTTTGCCGTGACACTTCGCTCTTGCATCGCCTTGATCCCCCTCAGTGAATTTTATCATGCACCCCCGGGGAATCCGGACGGGGAGAAGATTTCGTTTATCTGGGAAAAATCCTGTGAGAAAATGAGCAGGACACCCCGCTCTCATCGTTCACTCAGACATCGAAGGGACCCGGCGATGAAAAAACAAAAAATATTCAGCCTTCTGTTCGCGGGCATGGGGATTTCCTTTTTCCTCCTCGCCTTGAACGACCACCTGAAAGCCTCGGCACCCATTCCCACCGCCGGCCAGCCGGCCCCGAACTTCAAGGGAATGGACCAGGACGGCCTGATCCACACCCTGGCCGACTACCGGAAACACTGGCTTGTCCTTTATTTCTTCCCGAAGGCCGACACGCCGGGGTGCACCAAGGAAGCCTGCGCATTCCGGGACGGGATCATGAAGCTCCACGGATTCGGGGCCACCGTCGTCGGGGTCAGTATGGACACCCGGGGGAAACAGGAAAAGTTCGCCCGGAAATACCATATCCCGTTTCCCCTCCTGGCCGACCACACCGGAACAATCGCAAAATCCTACGGAGCGGCGGGAGGATTCATGGACCTGGATCACCGATATACCTTCCTGATCGATCCCAGTGGCATCATCGCGAAGCGGTACCTTGACGTGGACCCCGAACGGCATGCCGACCAGATCGTCAGGGACCTCCAGCGTCTTTCAAAGCGGGCAGGACAGGGATAACCACGGAACTCCGGACAAGAAAGGGAAACGCGATCATGGCGGAGCAAGTCGCATGGATCGGCACCGGGAACATGGGTTTTCCGATCGCCGAAAATCTCCTCAAGAACGGATGGGATCTTTCCGTCACGAACCGCTCCATAGAACGTGCCGAGCCCTTGGTCCATTTTGGCGCGAAGATCGCTCCGTCCGTCGGGGAGGCCGTGTCGGGGCGCGGAATCGCGGCGACCCTTCTTTCAGACGACGAAGCGGTCCGGACGGTCGCGGAAGGTCCGGGCGGCGTGATCGAGAATTTGCCGCCTGGGGGGATTCACATCTCGTTTAGCACCCTCTCCCCCGGATTCGTGGAACAGCTGGCCCGCCGGCATGCGGAGAAGGGTCAGATACTGGTCGCCGCCCCGGTCTTCGGACTGCCCGACAGGGCCAAGGCGGCCACGCTGACCATCGTGACGGCCGGCCCGGCCCGGGTCCTGGACCGGCTCGAACCCCTTTTCAGGGCGATCGGCTCGGAGGTCTTCCGGGTCGGTGATGAACCCTGGAAAGCGAACTGGGTCAAGATCCTGGGAAACTTCACGCTCGGAGGCATCCTCGAGACGCTCGCCGAAACCCTGGCCCTGTCCCGGCGGGTCGACCTGTCGCCGGCCCTCATGGTCGAGATACTCGACACGGCGCTCTATCGGTCCCCGGTCATCCGGAATTACGGAACCCTGATGGCGGAAGAGGCGTTCGAGCCGGCCGGGTTCCGGATGCGCCTGGGACTCAAGGACATCAACCTTGTCGCCACCGCCGCGGCGAAGCTCGACATCCCCCTGCCTCTCGCGGATCTCGTCCGGAACGGATTCATGTCAGGGTTGCACCGGGGATACGAGAACCTCGACTGGTCCGCCCTTTCCAAAGTCCGGGCAGAGGATGCCGGCGTCGAAAGTCACGACTGAACCCCGGGCGGTCGCGATATTCCCGGACCCACAGTTTACGTTCGAACCGATACAACCTGAAAAAGGATCACGATCCCGAATGAAGGCCAGGAAATCCTTACCGGGACAGGATCAGACGAACCCGCGCCGGATCGCTTCGACGGCGGCGTGGGTTCGGGTCGGAACCGCAAGCTTCTGGAGGATGTTCTGGATGTGGACTTTGGTGGTACTCATGCTGATGCCGAGCTTGGCGCAGATTTCCTTGTTGGAACGTCCCGCGACGATCAGGTCGAGGACCTCCGTTTCCCGGGGAGTCAGGGGCGATTCTTCTCCCGTTTTCCCCGCCCCGAAACGTCGGACGGCGAGGTGGGCAATCCGGGGGTCGATATAGAGCGAACCCAGGGAGACGGCACGGATTCCCACGAGGAGGGCGGTCGGATCATCGGATTTGAGACAGTATCCTTCGGCCCCCGAAGAAAAAGCGGAAAAGATCTCTTCCTCGAGATCGTGGACCGTCAGCATGAGAACATGGATGCCCGTCCACCGGGACTTGATCGTCTGGGTCAGACGGATCCCGTCGGTGTCCGGGAGCCCGATATCGACCACCGCCACGTCGACCCCGTTCGCATCGAGGAACGCGAGCGCCTCATTTGCGGAAGACGCCTGTCCGGCCAGGACGAGATCTTTTTCCTTCGACAGGAGCGCGGCGATCGAGGCCCTGAGGAGGGCATGATCCTCGACGAGAAGGATCCGTCGCGGAGGTCTCATGCCGATCCCCCGTCCTTATCGGATGGGCCGCTGTTCCAGGCGGAAGGAATCGAAACAACGAAATGGCTTCCCCTGTCGTACCGGTACGAGAGAACGCCTCCGTGCCGGCGGACGATCTGGTTCGCGATGTAAAGCCCAAGTCCCACTCCTCCGCCCCGCTGCAGTCCCCCGAACCGTTTGAACAGCTGGGGACGGATTTCCGGAGCCACTCCGGCCCCTTCGTCCGCGATCTCAAGGATCGCCTGTCCTTCCCTTCCCTGGAGGGTGATCCGGACCGTTCCTCCATGGGGAGACCAGCGGATCGCGTTGTCCAGGAGATTCCAGACCAGGCGTTTGAGCCCCCCCGGATCCCCCGATACGGTGAACGGATCGGCGCACACCACAGGAACCAGGCCCTTGGCCCGGAAGAGTGGCCCGAGTTCCTCCACCACACTCTTCAAGAGACGTTCGAGGTCGACGGGCTGCCTTGCGGGGGGTATTTCGTTCAGTTCGTAGCGGGTGAGAAGCAGAAGGTCGTTCGCCAGCTTCAGAAGGGCCTCGTTGGACACCACGGCATGGTCCAGGATGTTCAGGTAAGGGGCGGGAAGCTCGCCCCAGGCCCCCTCCTTCGCCAGCTTCATGTTCAGGGTGTTCGCCACCAGGGGCGTACGGATATCGTGGGACACGGCGTATACCAGGTCGCGGATCACGTCGTTCCGCATGCTCAGGATACGGTTCTTTTCCATCAGGTTCCGCGCGAGGACACTTCGGTTGAGCATCTCCTCCAGGAGCGGGAGAAGTTCCGAGAACAGCGAAAGGGCTCCGTCCTCCTCGGGATCGATCATGAAAAACACGAGAGCGGTCGGGCGGGGAGGAAAAGCCGCTTCCGGAACCAACCGGACCCATCCGGCCGCGACCCGGTCGGCACGATTAAAATCGACGAACGGTCTCAGACTCAACTGAGTGGCCCAGAACGGCGCCGGGTCGGGTCGGTCGATCCGGAGCTTCAATCCGCCCGGTATAGGCTCACCCGACGGCCATGACCAGATATCCGATTCGGGAACGCACACCGTCGGTTCGGCGAACCGGTCGTCTGCGACCCCTTTCACGACGACGGCGCGGGCACGGCAGGTCGAACGGAACTGTTCGGCCGCGACGCGGATGAGATCGGGGATTTCGGTCCGGGCGACCAGTTCCCCAAGGGACTTGCGGATCAGGTATTCTCTCCGGGAGCGGGCCTGGATCGCGAGGATCTGCCCCTTTCGGGTCGCATTCTGCCGGATGAACCGGGACAAGGCCCAGACCAGAACGAATGAAAATCCCGAAAAAACCCGGTCCCAGACGGCAATCGCACTGACGAACCCTTCCCGGCGTGCGTCGATGAAACCGGCAATCCCGTTCGCGAGGAGGCAGAGAATCAACATCAGGACCGAGGTCCGTCGGCTGGCCAAAAGACCGGTCATGGTGATGGAAACGTTCAGGAGGATCGAAACGATCAGCGTCTGTGGGGTGACCAGGTCCAGGGCGAACACGCCCGTCAGGATCACGAGACTCAGAGAGACGATGGCCGGAGCCGAGTCCGTTTCGCCCGTAAAGACTCCGCGCCGAAAACGTCCTATGGTTTTGTACAACCGATGCATGGAATTCCCGTCCTTTCGGCCGGGAGCCCGGAACCGCGGGTCGCTCCGCTTCTTTCCGGGCACCCTCCGGATTTCATTCTAACCGATTCGCCAGGCGGGGGATTGAAAACGGATCCGGACGCTATCCGCCATGGGGCCGGATCGCCGTCGCCGAAAGAAGGTCCAGGGCCAGGTTCAGCTTTACGACGTTGACCCGCCAGGGCCCCAGGAATCCGAACTGGGGAGGGGTGGCCGTCTCCCGGACCAGCCGTTTCAGGGTCTCCTTGGGGATCTTCCGTTCGGCGGCGATTCGCCGGACCTGGTACATGGCGTTGTCGAGGCCGATGTCCGGATCGAGCCCGGAACCCGACGCCGTCACCGCGTCGTCCGGGACCGTCTCGCCGGAAGACAGGTGATTCTCCGACCGGTATTGGTCAACGGCCTGTTTGACGCCCGAAAGATACGACTTGGTGGTCGGACCCAGGTTCGACGGCGAGGAGAAGGCCGCATCGTAGGGGACGGAACCATTCCCGTCCGGGCCAGGGGTCGCCGAAGGACGCGGATGGAATTCGTCTTTTCGCGTGAAGTTCTGGCCGATCAGGGACGAGGCAACCGGTACCCCGTTTTTCACGATCAGGCTTCCATTGGCCGGTATGGGAAAGAGGACCTGGGCGACCCCCGTCATGAGTACGGGGTAGCCTATTCCGCACAGAAGGACAAGGAACAAAGCGAATTTTGCCGACACGGAAAGAAGTTTCATCACGCTCTCCCAAAAGACGGAAAGGGGTTCAGAACGCCCCGCCCGTCCTCATGAACATATGTTCGACGATGGGGCCAAGGGTCATGGCAGGAAGGAAGGTCAGGGCTGTCACGACGACCATGAACCCCAGCATCAGCACCACGAACAGGAAACCATCGGTTTCGAAGGTCCCCGCGGTCCTCGGATGGATCGGCTTTCGGACCAGGGATCCCGCCAGCGCCAGGAGCGGCAAGAGAGGAAGATACCGGCCGAACAGCATCTCGATTCCGATCGAGACGGCGTAGAAAGGACTCGACGCAGCCAGTCCGCCCATTGCGGACCCGTTGTTGGCATTTCCGGACGCATAACCGTAGAGCACCTCGGAAAATCCGTGGGGACCCGGATTGTCGATCCCCGCTTTTCCCGCCGGGAGAAGAAGGGCCAGACCGGTCAGTCCCAGGACCAGAACTGGCGTGACGAGGGACGAGAGCATGGCCAGCTTGACCTCGCGGGGCTCTATTTTCTTCCCCAGGAACTCCGGCGTGCGCCCCACCATCAATCCCGCGAGGAAAATCGCCAGGACCGCTTCCTTCAGGAATCCTGCAAAACCGACCCCTTTCCCGCCAGGCTCCTCGTTCAGGAACATGTGAAAGAGGGCGACGCCGATCCCGATGGGGTTCAGACTGTCCATCGCCGCATCAACCGCCCCCGTGGTCGCGGCGATCGTCGTGTTGGAAAACAGGCTTGTCTGGGTGATTCCGAACCGGGTCTCCTTGCCTTCCATATTCCCCGGCGTCATGGCCTCCGACACAGGAGAACCAACGCCCATCGAGGCTATGGCGGGCGCAATACTCTGTTCACTGTACTGCATGAGCCCGTACCCTCCGGCGTAGAGGATCCAGATTACCGCGAAAAAAGCCAACGCCTGCCGTGAGCGTTTCAGTAGCCTTCCGAACAGGAACGGGAGGGAAAACGTGAAGGTGAGCATCCCGAACATCTCGATCATGTTCGCAAGCGGGGTCGGGTTTTCGAACGGATGGGCCGCGTTCGCGTTGTAGAAACCGCCCCCGTTCGTCCCCAGATTCTTGACCGATTCCAGCGCGGCGACGGGACCCAGCACCAGCGTCTGGGTCCCCCCGTCGACCGGATGGAGGGTCCGGATTTCCTTGAGGGTCTGGGGTACCCCCTGTTCGACGAGGATCAGGGCCATCAGGGCGCAGGCCGGGAGAAAAGCCCGATACAGGAACCGGAAAAAATCTTTCCAGAAATTTCCGACCGTCGCCCCCCGCGACCGGACGAACCCCCGGAGGATCGCCATAAGGGCAGAAAATCCCGTGGCGGCTCCCACGAACATGAGGAAGGTGATCGAAATCATCTGGCTCAAGTTCGAAAGCTGGGCCTCGCCTGCGTAGGCCTGCCAGTTCGTGTTGGTCACGAAACTCGCGGCGGTGTTGAACGCGACCGGCGCGGAAAGGGAGGGGAGATGCCGGGGATTGAACGGAAGGGATCCCTGGAACCACAGGACCATGAATCCGATGAGGAAACAGAGCGCATTCGAGGCGAGGAGCGTCTGTCCGTATGTTTTCCAGGTCATCTCCGAATCGGGATCGATCCCCAGGTAACGGTAGGTGCCCCGTTCGACCGCTGTGTCTTTTCCCTCGTAGATCCAGGCCAGGTAACGTCCCACCAAAGGAGCGGACAGTCCCGCCACCAGGAAGAAAACGATCATCTGGGAAATGCTGTGATAGGTCATATCAGAATGTCTCCGGCTTCAGAAGCGCGACCATGAGATAGACGGCCAACAAGAGCGTAACGATCCCCAGCACGATCCAGACGGTCATCCGACAATCCTCCCCACCGGCCCTAGATCCGCTCGAGAAACGAGACGAAGCCGAACAGGGCTCCGTAAATGACGATCCCCACAACCAGGTACACTGCGTAATCCACCCTTGATCCTCCCGGTCTAGAACGCGTGAAGGGCGGAAAGCCCCATATCGATCAGCTTGATCCCCACGAAAGGGGCGATGATTCCCCCGACCCCGTACACGAGAAGATTGACCGCCAGCAAACGGGTCGCCCCGATCGGCCGGTAACGCACCCCCCGGAGCGCCAGGGGAATGAGGAGCGGAATGATGACGGCATTGAAGATGATCGCCGACATCACCGCCGACTTTGGCGTCGCAAGGTGCATCACGTTCAGGGCGGACAGGGACGGGTAGGCGGCGACGAACATGGCCGGCAGGATCGCGAAGTATTTCGCGACATCGTTCGCGACCGAAAAAGTCGTGAGCGCTCCCCGCGTAATCAGGAGCTGCTTTCCGATCTCGACCACCCCGATCACTTTCGTCGGGTCAGAGTCCAGGTCGACCATGTTCCCGGCTTCCTTGGCCACCTGCGTCCCCGAATTCATGACGAGGGCGACGTCGGCCTGCGCGAGCGAAGGCGCATCGTTCGTCCCGTCTCCCGACATCGCCACGAGCCGGCCCTTCTCCTGCTCTTTTCTTATCAGGTTCATCTTTTCTTCGGGGCGGGCCTGGGCGAAAAAGTCGTCGAGACCCGCCTCTTTCGCGATGGCAGCAGCCGTCAGGGGATTGTCCCCGGTGATCATGATCGACTGGATCCCCATCTTCCGGAGTCGGCGGAACCGCTCAGGGAGCCCGGGCTTGACGATGTCCTTCAAGTGCACGACGCCAAGGACCGTCCGGTTTTCGGCGACAACCAATGGCGTACCTCCCGAATTTCCGATCTCCGCGATGATCCGGGACACATCTTCCGGAAGAGGGGAACCGACGAACGTCTCGATCGCGTCCGACGCCCCCTTCCGGACCGATTTCGTTTTCGAATCCACCCCGCTCATCCGCAACTGTGGCGTATAGGGAACATACGAGCAATCGGCGGGTGGATCCCCGAAAGAAAACCGGTTCCGGGAAAGTTCGGCGATGCTTTTCCCTTCGGGGGTCTCGTCCGAGAGCGAAGAAATCCAGGCCGCCTCGGCCAGGGCCCGTTCCGTCACGTTTAAGGCCGGGTGGAACCCGAAGGCCTGTCGGTTTCCGAACGTGATCGTGCCGGTCTTGTCGAGGAGCAGGACGTCGACGTCTCCGGCAACTTCGATCGCCTTTCCGGACTTCGCCACAACA
Organism: Leptospirillum sp.; assembly: GCA_027315205.1. Classification (GTDB taxonomy): domain Bacteria; phylum Nitrospirota; class Leptospirillia; order Leptospirillales; family Leptospirillaceae; genus DAHUYM01. The sequence continues at coordinate 34,495 of DAHUYM010000012.1, forward strand.
TTGGCCTTGAACGCACGGAATATGCCGGCGATTCCGATGGCGGGAAGAAGACCCGCGATCGTCGTGGGGATCAGGCAGACCAGTAGGGCGATCAGGACGGTGGGGGACTGGGGCGACCCCGAATAGGACGCCATGGCGGGGAGACTTGCGACGACGATGAGAAAAATCAGAGTGAGCCCGACCAGGAGGATCGTGAGCGCGATCTCGTTCGGGGATTTCTGGCGGGTCGCCCCTTCCACAAGCCCGATCATCCGGTCGATGAACGTATGTCCGGGATCGGTCGAGATACGGACCGTGACCTCTCCGGCCAGGACTTTCGTCCCGGCCGTAACCCCTGTCCGGTCCCCGCCGGCCTCCCGGATGACCGGGGCCGACTCGCCCGTGATCGCCGATTCGTCCAGACTCGCGGCCCCTTTTTCGATCTCCCCGTCCCCGGGAACCATCTCACCGGCGACAATCCGGATAAGGTCCCCTTTCCTGAGCTGGTCGCCCGGGACAAACCGGCTGGTCTCGCCTTCGAGCAGCCGGGCCACGAGATCCTGCCGGCTGCTCCGGAGACTCGCGGCCTGGGCCTTCCCCTGAGCCTCCGCGAGGGCCTCGGAAAAATTGGCGAACAGGAGGGTCAGCCAAAGCCATGCCGTGATCCCGGCGGTGAAGGAAAAATCCGGATCGTGGGTCGCCCCGTCGCGGAACATGATGAGGGTCGTGATAAGGCTCCCGACCTCGACGACGAACATGACCGGGTTCTTGGCCAGAAAACGGGGTTTAAGCATCTGGAAGGCTCTCTTCGTTGCCGGAAGGATGATCTCTCTGCCAATGAACGTTCCCATGACCATATGCGAATTCCCTCCCGGTTTGCCCTGGACGAATGCAATAGGTACCTTCGCCCGCATGTTCGGAACATACTCTACGGCCCCTTCTTGTGGTCCCGCAATCGGCCATTCGGCCGAGGGTCCTTCATTGACGGTTCCGGTATCACCACTTATAAAGGAAGGGACGTACTGTTTCAGACAAAAAAGGATCGGGATGGGGGAGACTCCGCAAATCCCGGTCGGCGCAACCGGCGAACTCGCGGGGATCGGAAATGGACGAGAACACCCGAAACGCAGAAGCGATTCTTGAAACGATCCTGAAAGCCGGGAAAGGGCGCCTCAAGATCTATCTCGGTTGGGCGCCGGGAGTCGGGAAGACCCACCGCGCGCTCCTGGACCTGAGGGCCATAAAGGAACGGGGGGTCGACGCGGTCCTCGGATGGATCGAGAACAAGTCGCGACCGGGGATTTCCGGCCTGATACGGGACCTCGAACGGATCCCTGCCCTCCGGATCGACCGGAACGGACTCATCGTGGAAGAGATGGACACGGACGCCATCCTTTCCCGAAAGCCCGCGACGGTGTTCGTCGACGAGCTCGCCCACTCCAATGCCCCCGGGCTCAGGCATGCCCGGAGGATCCAGGACGTGTGCGAGATCCTGGATGCCGGGATCAGCGTCATCGCGACCCTGAACTCTCTTCACATCGCCGAACTGTCTCCGGTCATTTCCGGGATACTGGGTGTTCCCGTAAGCGAAACCGTGCCGGCCGACGTCCTGAGGGAGTCCGACGAGGTCGTCCTTGTCGACATTTCCCCGTCCGCTCTCCAAAATCGGATCCGGGAAGGGTCGGTCCTGCCCCCTTCCCAAGCCCGCCACGCCCTGAAAACGACGTACCGCGAAGCCAACTTGATCAAACTCCGCGAGATCACCCTGAACTTCATGGCGCGCCTGCTCGACCGGGTCCTGATCGAACAGGGAGAGGGACACGGCGTGGGAGAACGCATTCTGGTGGTGACGTCCGACCGCACCGAGTCGATCCGACAGCTCATAGGGTACGGAGGCCAGCTCGCACGTCGGCTGGGAGGCGAGCTGTTCGTCGTCCACCTGAGGAAAATCCCTTTCTTCGGACGTCCCCATCCCATGGAGCATGCCGCGAAAACGCTCATGGCGAGACTTTCGGAGGACGAGGGAGGAACATTGACGATTCTCTACAGCCGAAGGATCGGGTTCGCGCTCTGGAGGCATATCCAGAAGATCAAGGCGACTCAGGTCATCCTGGGCCACTTCAATCCGGAATACCCGTGGAGACGGTCTCTGGTCCGGTCCCTTCTCCGACATTTTTCCATCATCGACGTGGAAATACGGCTTCTCGCGACGGGGGAGAAAATACATGGACCTGCACTGCCGCATCCTTCGCTTCCTTTTGAGTCTCCGAGGACAAAGGCCCATTTCAAGATTTTTCTCGGAGCGTCGGCCGGAATCGGCAAAACCTACGCCATGCTGAAGGAAGCCCAGGAGCTGAAAGCGGCGGGTCGGAGGGATGTCGTCATCGGGTATCTCGAAAGCCACCGGAGGCCTGAAACGATCGCATTGTCCGAAGGACTCGAGTCGGTTCCCCGAAAGAGGATCCGGCACAAAGGGTTCTTTCTGGAAGAACTGGACGTGGATGCCGTTATTCGAAGGAAACCCGGACTGGCCTTGGTCGACGAGCTCGCCCACACAAATCCTCCGGGAAGTACACACGAAAAACGGTACGAAGATATTCTGGACCTTCTCGAAGCCGGGATCGACGTCACGTCCACCTTGAACGTCCAGCACCTCGAGAGCCTGAACGACCTCATCTCGTTCAAGACGGGGATCAGGGTCCAGGAAACAGTCCCGGATTCGGTCGTCCTGGGAGCCAACGAAATCGTGCTCGTCGACCTGACCCCCGAAGCCCTCCGTGAGCGACTCAGGGAAGGGAAAATCTACCCTCAGGACACCGTTCCCCGTGCCCTCGAGAATTTCTTCACGACGGAGAATCTCACCGCCCTAAGGGAACTGGCCATGAAACGGATCGCCGAATCGACCGAGGGCCGATTTTCACGGGCCAGGCGGGGGGGAGTCGTGCTTGTCGCGGTGTCCGACCGACCGGAGGACGCGACCCTGATCCGCCGGGGGGGACGCCTATCCGAACGTCTCGGGATGCTCCTCCAGGTCCTGACAATCCGGCCGCGCGGGAAACCCGGGAACACGGGGAACATCGCCCAGCACGAAAAGCTCGCTTGTTCCCTTGGGGGGGATTTCCGGATCGACGAAGGTGCCGACTGGGTCGAAAGCCTGATCCGGCGGGCGCTCGAGATCCATCCCGACCAGTTGATCCTGGGGCAGTCTGCGTGGAAGCCGGGATTCGAATCCACTGCGGAACGCATCGCGAAAAAACTGACGGGCATCAATATCCTGATCGTCCCTCTCGATATCCGCAGGCGCGGATTCGTGAAGCAGTTTCTCGCCGAACGGTTCTGACGGGGTGTTTCGGGAAGGATGTCGGAAAGGAGCGGGGGTCTTCCTTTCCGACGCGAGTGATAGGATCGGCGGGACTTTCAGGGGTTACAGGCGGGAGGAACCATTCACGTACCAAACCCGGATGTCCTGGCGGCAGGCTCCCCCTGGACCGGGCGGGTTCCCGGAGCCACTGGAGTCCTCGTTTTGGGCCTTGCGACGTGGAAATTGACGACGACCCCTTCCATCAGGCCTTTCGGATGGAAAATCGGGGAGACCGATCCTTCGATGGCGATGGTCGACCCGTCCGGGCGGCGAAGAATGGTATTGGGGGTTAGGGGAATCAGACACTCCTCGGCCAGGCACCGCTGGACCGGGCTTTCGACCTGTTCTTGCCCGGTCCTGTCGAGCAGGCACACAGCGATCTCGAACGGTTTTTTCCAGATCTTCCCGAGGGATTGGTCGAGAAGGGCCTTGGCAACGGCATTCTGGAAAAGAATCCTCCCGTTCCGGTCCGTCGTGATGATCGCCTCTCCCAGTGCATTGAGGACATCCCGGAAAAAATCCACCTTTTTCACTTCTGGATCGGCCTCTTTCCTTTTCCGGGATCTTCCAAAACCTTCTTCTGGCTCCCCGCCCTTCTCCTCTACGCTCACAGGGCCGATACTGCTGACAAAACCTTTCGAAGAAAGCTCGGGACGATCCTTTATCTCGTTTTGCTCCGAAAATTCCCAAGACAGGAGATCCTGGATCTCCTCAGAGGTCAGAACATTCTTTTCCATGACAACCACTCCCGACCCTTTCGGATCTCAATAGGTTTCTGCTGTTGAAAACTCCAGCATGTACTCGTTTTTAACAGACTCTGCTCCTTTCGTAGATGATTGGGGTCAAAGAGCCATGTGATCCGTATCACAAAAAACGGTCCGGAAACCGCAGGAGATCTTGTTTTCATATCCTTTTTCCCTCACGGAAGCGCTCCGCGGAACGACTTTCCATCGAAAATTTTCCTTTTTCATCGGTGTAAAAGGTTCAAAATACATCATTGTTATTTATATTCGATTCATCAATATTTCCTTTATCTAACTGGATATTTTCTAATTGTATGTTCATGTCATGAACTCATTAAATCGATAGTGATTACAGATCAACTTTAACTAGTACTGAAAAATAAAGAATTAAGTTCATAAATCTGTAATAAATATTTATCAGATGTAAAATCATTTGCCTAAACTGGACAATTAAAATCAAATTCATTTATTTAATCTTTCTGAAAAAAGTCTCTGGACCAAAAATTGCTTGTTCCATTACTGCGGGATGTCCGAAAAGGGGCATTCGAATCGGGTTTTGGCATATCTGCTGTTCATGAGAATTCGAAAGGAGAATGTATGATTCCGTCACTTGAGAAATTACAGAAAAGATCTCTTACATCTCCCGGTTCCGGAACCATCTGGATGGGAATCCTGGTTCTCTCCCTGGTCGTTTCCTTTTTGTGCATGGGAAGCCGATCCGCGGGGGCCGTGGAGGTCGGGACGATCTGGGGAGACAATGCGGCATTCGGTAACGGTACGGTCGACGAATGGTGTCTATCGACCTGCGGAAGCTTCACGGCAGGCCAGTTGATGCACCAGTTCAGCCCCAATTCGACCTTCGACACCTACTGGAACGGCCGGGGCGTCGTTCAGGTCGGGAATACCCTCTACCTCACCAATTCGGGCAGCAACAACGTTTACATGATGAATGCGACGACCGGGGCCAGCGAAGGGATCGCGTTCTCAGTGTCGGGCTCTTCCGGCCTGTCCGCGATCGCCTACGACGGGAAAAACTTCTGGGTCGCGGATTATTCCGGAACAAATCATGCATACCAGTACACGCCGACCGGGACGCTTCTGAACACGATTTCCCTTTCGAACTGCACCGGTTTTTGCGACGGACTCGAATATTTCAACGGAAAACTGATTTCGAACCGCTGGGACGGGTGCTGCGGCGGAACCCCCGTTCCCTACGACGTCTACAGCACAAGTGGAACCCTTCTCACCAGCGCCCTGATCAGCAATCCCCTCGATTCGACGGGCATCGCCTTCGACGGCACGAATTTCTGGACGTCGAATTTCTCTAACCAATCCCTAAGCGAGTGGAGCATTACCGGAACCTTCCTCCAGACCATCAGTCTCCAGGCTCCATCCACCGGTTACTTCGGGGTCGAAGACCTTTCGGTCAACTACGCCCAGGTCATTCCTCCGACCGGGGTTCCGGAACCTTCCACCGTGGTGCTTTTTGCCTCGGGACTTCTTATTACATTAGTCATGTTCCACGTGAAAAAGAATCGGTTGTCCCTTCGTACCCCGCGGGCATAACAAATCCCCAGAAGGGGAAAGATCCTTACCTTCTGGGGATTGATTATGCCTTTGGTTTTCCCTCTTCGATTCTGTAAAACACTTCCCCAATCCTTAGCCACCCCCGGTAACCCATAGCAGCGATCGCGGCCCATATTCTCGAGGGCATTTCCCCGCTGCAAACCTCCGATTGTCACCTGTGTCCGTCCGTTTCCCGATGATTCGATCCGGGGCGCCGGCTCTTCACTTCTCCCTCGGAAACCGGCACAATCCCCCCTGAGCGCATGTCCCATGCGGGCATGTGTGTACGAAAGGAAGGGGTCGATTGAAGACACCAAACCCTCCCGAACCGAGCCCGCTTCGGGAAAAGAAAGAACAAGGGGCAAGGGGAAGTCGCCAGGCTCAAACCGCCGGGAACAAAAGTAAAATGTCCTTCCGGTTTATCCTGGAATCCCTCCGGGTGCGCCTTTCGTCCCTGACCCGTCAAGCAAGAGGCAAATCCTGGTTCCCGCAACTCCCTTTGGCCGCAGGAATGCTTATTCTGGGGGGACGAAACGTCCTTCCCGTATTCGACCATATCCGGATGATCCGCCAGCAATACCTGGCCATGGGCCCGGTGGAAGATTTCCGCCATCTTCCGGACGTGTTCCACACGTTTTCGGGCATGCCCCATGTCGTCATCGGAACGATCGAAATCCTGATGTCGATCGGCCTTCTCATGAAATCGCGCTTCGCCTGGACCGTGGGATTCATTCTGTCGACGGCTTCCCTTTTGATTCTCCTCACCCAGCAGACGGACCGGTTCGGACCGGCAACCTGGTTCGACGCGGCTCTTCTCACCGGCCTCTTTGTCTTCCGGCGAACGTTTTCGCGGTCGAGTCTCGCCACGGGGACCCTTTTCTCCCTGGTCAGCGTCGTTTTTCTCTTTGGATATGGCGTCTTCGGAACGTATCTCCTGGGTAATGGGTTTTCCCCTCCCGTCCGGAACCTGATGACCGCCCTCTACTTCTCGGTCGTGACCATGACGACGGTCGGGTACGGGGACATCCTCCCCAGAACGGACGATGCCCGTATTTTTGTCGTTTCCCTGATCCTATTGGGCATAACGGTGTTCACGACGTCGATTTCGGCCGTCATAATTCCGCTCGCCAACGAGCGGGTCCTGCGGCTCATCACGGGAGGGAAGAAAAAGATGAACCGAAAAAAACACTATATTCTGATCGGAGCGGGAAGCCTGGCCCATAATGCCTACCAGGAACTCGTCCGGCGCAATCTCCCCGTCACGATGCTGGTGGACCATGAACTCACGAAACCGCCCTGGAATGATGCGGACCAGGTCGTAGGGGACCCCATGGATACGGAGACCCTCAGGAAAGCGGGCGCGATGGATGCGGCGGCGATCCTTTCCTTCCTGGAGAACGACGGAGAGAATGCCTTTGTGGTGCTGGCGGTCCGGGAGCTGGGATCAACAGCCAAAACGGTCGTATCGGTTCACGACCGGCTCAACATCCCCCGCATCCGGACGGTCAAGCCGGACATGATCCTCTCGCCAGACATCATCGGGAGCGAACTCCTGGCGATGGCGCTGGCAGGGGAAAAAATCGACGCCGATGCGTTCTTGAAGAAAGTCTTCCAGATCGAACCGCCGGACCATTCCGGAACCATATGATTCCTGTGGCGAACTCGTGCTGGTGAGGGAGTCTACGGTGGGGCATTCTGAAGGATCGCGTCGATATTCGCGACCGCTTTCATGACAACCCCTGCCAGATTGTGATCCAGCGTCCTTTCGGCTTCCCGGATAAATTCCGACTGGCTTTTTCCCCGGGTTTTCTTGACCGTATACACCTCCGAGGTGAAGGTACCGACCGACTTTCCGGAACTGGCGGAGAAGACCTGCAGCGTAATGCGTTCCTGGCATTTGATCCAGGCGACGTCCGTGGCGAGGAGTGAAAATTCCGTGCCCACGCTCAACCGCGGATGCGAGATCTGGAACTGGAAGTCCTGGATCTCCCCCATCACGAGATAGCGGACGTCGGGATAGTTGCTTGCGACCATCCCAAGATGCTTTTCCAGGTCGCCAGGGCTTTCGAGCCCTTTTATCGAGACGGTCCGGGCGAGAATTCCCAGGTGCCGGAACGACCGGACAAAACTCCCGGTCACGAAACGGGAAACATTGGTCCGGGTTTCAAGGGTCCCGGTTCCCGTCCCCCATCCGATCAGCAGGTAATCGCCGCTGCCCATCGGAACATACCGCTCGTCCTTGAACGGAACAAATCCAAACCGGTAATGAAGTCGGGACGCATAATTCACAGGACCGGGGGACAACTGGTCCGGATGAAACCGGAGGGCAACAGTCGGAGCGCACCCGGAAAGGATAGCCCCTACTCCAAGCGATACCCCCGTCATGAAAACACGATGACGACTCCAGAATGGTCTTCCCGTCTTCCCGCTCCCGCGATCGGTCATCTTCCCTCCCGATACCGGGGATCCCAGCACTCACGAAGTGTGACCCCCCTCATTATTGTGAACCCGATCGGATGCCTCGACAACCCCTTCCACCGCCCGACACGTTTCTCCGAAAAGATCGTCACGAAAGAATGTGTTTGCTGATGACAGACTTAACCGGAATTTGACCGGATCTGGACACGTCAATCATTCTTCCATGACCTGCCCTTTAACCCCGTGAAACGACCGATCGCTAGTCTTGCCGTGTCACTCCCCAAACAGCTTCCCATCCAACCCAATTAAAAGGAGAGTACGATGAAACGCCTGAAAAGATGGGGTTTTCTATCTTGGGCAATCTCGTTCTTCATGGTCTTTAACGCGGCCCTGTCGCCGATCGCCGTTGCCTGGGGCGACGACAACGGCTCGCATTCCAAGGACAGTAAAGGGATCCGCACGACCACTCCGATCCGGCACGTGATTATCGTGATCGGGGAAAATCGGTCTTTCGACAACCTGTTCGCAACCTATGAGCCTGCGGACGGGCAAACCGTCATGAATCTCCTCTCGGAGGGCATCGTCACCGAGAAGGGAATGCCGGGACCCAATTTCGATGCCGCTCGACAGGATACCGCGCAGGACTTGGTCACCTATCAGTTGAATCCGATGATTACGCCCCCTTACATGGTCCTTCCGGTCCCGAATACCACTTACGCACCCAGCGTTCCATGGGCCGTCGCCACACCGTCGCTCTTCCCCGACCCCGGACTGGAATCCGCCCAGGAATCCCTCCTCCAGACGGGCGGCACGGGCGAGCCCAATAACGTTCCCGACACACGTTTCCCGAGCGGTCTTCCTAACGGGCCATACCAGATCACACACTATGTACCTTACGATTCCTACACGGGAGACCCGGTCCACCGGTTTTTCCAGATGTGGCAACAATCCCGCTGCACCGCATCGAACATCACGGCGGCCAATCCGAGCGGCTGCGCCCACGACCTCTACACCTGGGTCGCCGTCCAGACGGGAACCGGCGGAAGCGGAACCTCCCCGCCCTCACCGTTCACGGACCAGTCCACCGACCAAGGATCGGTTCAGATGGGGTTCTATAACATGGCGACGGGGGATGCGCCTTATTTTAAATGGCTCGCGGATCATTTTGCCCTGTCGGACAATTACCACCAAGCTGTTATGGGCGGCACCGGAGCCAATCACGTGATGCTAGGGACCGGCGACGCGGACTGGTATTCCGACGGGAAAGGCCGTCCGGAAACTCCCCCGACCTTGCAAATCGAGAATCCCGACCCACTGAAGGGGACCGACGACTGGTATACCCAGGACGGGTACAGCGGAGGATCCTTCGTGAACTGTTCGGATTCTTTCCAGCCGGGCGTTCTGCCGATCGTCTCCTACCTGAACGATCTTCCGGCCAGCCCCAATCCCAGGTGCGAACCGGATCGCTTCTACTTATTGAACAACTACAATCCGGGTTATCACCGGGACGGTTCCCTGAGGACATCCGGATTCTATATCCCGCCGTCGACGGTGAAGACGATCGGAGACGAGCTCTTCGACTACCACATTTCGTGGGCCTACTACGGGGAAGGATTCCACGCAGGAACGCCGAGAACCGCCGAATATTGCAATATCTGCAATCCGTTCCAATACGCCACATCCATCATGACGACGCCGCTTATCAAGAACATCCAGGGGTTGTCGGACTTTTACAATGCGATCGGAAACAAAACGCTTCCTTCCATTTCCATCGTAAAACCGGACGGACTTCTGGACGGCCATCCCGCCTCCGGGAAACCCGGCCTCCTCGAAGGATTCGTGCAGAAGGTGGTGGACACGGTTCATGACAGCACATACTGGAAAGACACGGCGATTTTCGTGACGGTCGACGAGTCCGGCGGATACTACGATTCAGGGTACATCCAGCCCCTGGACTTTTTCGGGGACGGTGCCCGGGTTCCTCTTCTCGTCATCTCTCCTTTCTCGGAGGGCGGCCGCGTGATCCACACCTACTACGACCACGTCTCCCTTCTCAAGTTCATCGAACGAAACTGGAGCCTCCCGGCCTTGACACGCCGGAGCCGGGACAACTTTCCCAATCCGGTCGCACATGACGGGAATCCTTACGTCCCGGTCAACGGGCCGGCCATCGGAGACCTCATGGACATGTTCCATTTTCCCGACGACCATCATGACCATGGGGGAGAGGGGCAATCCCATTGATTTTTCCGTTCTGATGGCCTCCTAGCGACGACACACGTGTTTCCGGGCCCGGTTCTCCGGGCCCGGTTTCTTTTTCCATAATCCTATGTAAAAAATGAAGGAGACATTCCATGAGGCTGGACTGGGACCTGATCCGGGCGATCCTGATACGGATCGAGGCAAAGGAAAGCGAGACTGAAAAAGTAGGGCCGGACGCGTTTCCTGCGCATGAACGTGACTTTGCCGCACACCATATCCGTCTTCTGATACGCGAGGGATTCGCCAGGGAAGACACCCCCGTTTCGGGAATCGGGCAGGACGCGTGTGTCGCCCAATCGCTTACGCTTTCGGGTTACGAACTTCTGGAGAACATGAGGAACCCCGATGTTTGGCACAAGCTCGTCCAGATCGTCAGGGTCAAGGGATTAAGCCTTTCCCTCGAAGTGGTCCGGTGCGCGGGAGCCCATGTCATCGAAACCTATTTCTAGGGACTTTCGATATCCGGTTTCCTTGTCACTCGGTCTAATTCCAGCGGGTCATTCCTGGGGATCCACCTCATGGGCCGACCATTCGTCGAGGATGTCGAGCAACCATTGCCGGAACTCCTGGATTTTTTCGGCAATTTCCTGTTCGCTGGATTGGTCGAATACTGCATTCGCTTTTTCCAAATAGGGAATCACATCGATCAGGGCCGCAAATCCCTCTGTCATATCGCTCATCAAAGTTCCCTTCTCTCATCATCGATTGGCATCGTCCGGTTCTGTCCCTAAGTCTGGAGGCACGGACTTACAATGAAAGAAAGATGTTTCGGGAATGTCGCTGTTATATCAAAATCGGGAATGGAATATGGGCTTGGATTTTCTCTGTCGGCATAAAAACAGAGGGTCTTAGGAAGAAAAGCGAAGGAAAAATCGCTACTCTTCCAATATGGACCGAAAGAATCGTTATTTCACGTTTTCGAAAATCTCCGAGGCGAGATTCCGCCATCTCGTGCGATGCTTCGCACTGGACCTGACGGCGACCGAAACGTCAGCCTTCACCGGGCTTTCGGTCCGCACCGTCAATGCGATCTTCCTCCGGATCCGACAACGGCTCGCACAAGCCTGTGAACGGGAGTCTCCGCTGGCCGGAACCCTGGAAGCCGACGAGTCCTACTTCGGTCCGCACCGGATCCGGGGAAAGAGAGGCCGTGGCGCCGGTGGAAAAACGATCGTCTTCGGGCTTCTGAAGCGCGGCGATCGGGTGTACACGGAAATCGTCCCCAATGCGAGCAAGGCGGTTCTCCAGGCGGTGATCCGTGGCAAGGCCGATCCGGAGAGCCTGATTCACACGGACGGATGGAGAGGGTACGACGGCCTGGTCGACCTGGGATTCGACAGGCATTTCCGGGTCCATCACGGTCAGAATGAATACGCCCGGAGTCCGAATCACATCAATGGGA
>DAHUYM010000013.1 GCA_027315205.1 Leptospirillum sp.
TCAACAGGAGCCCCAGAAGCGGAAGCACGGCCCGCCAGCCCGGGACACCCTTCCATCTTGTCCTTCCCGGTTTCACGTCGTTCGTATCGTTCGAATTCACGTTGTTTCCTCCGTAGGTCCCATGATCCCGGACGCTCTTTTCGTGTCGGCGACAAGGTTCCGGGCCGGGACCGGTTTGTTTCGCCGTGCGGATCTCAGGCGATTGGCGGCGTTCCGGACAAAAGGAACAAGCAAAAGGGACAGAAGGGCCGCCGCGAGTCCCAGTAGTCCCAGTCCAAAGAAGACCACGTTGTAGGTGAAGGCCTGGGCCAGCTTGACATAGAGACTTATTGAAGAAAGGGAAGCCTCAGGGCTCGACGTCTGGGCCAGGGCCTGATAAAAGTCGGGGGTGATGTGGAGGAGCAGGTGGCGGGAAATCATTGTTCCCCATGCTCCTCCCAAAAACTGGACTACGAGGATAAAGGTGGTGGAGGCCCGGATCAGCTTTTGGGGCTGTAACGATTGTACGAGACTGGGAAGCGCTACCTGGGTCAAGGCAAGGCCTGCTCCGAAGATCAGCTGGGATCCGACGGTGAAGGACAAATTAAAATCATTTGCCGGGAGAACGAGGTAGTCCATGTTCGCGATCGCGACGAGAAGGGCTCCTCCCGCAAGCACATAGCCCCACTTCCCCTCGAGGAAGCGGACGACGAGGAAGGACAGGGACACGAGGAACTCCGCCACGGCTCCGACAGCGACCAGGGTTCCGGCGTGGTGTGCCTGGAAGTGGTAGTTCCGTTCGAGAAAGGGCGCCAAAAGGTAAAGCCGTCCGAAGCTCGCGGTGAACTGGAGGAACACGACCAGGAGAAGGACCGCAAACATCGGATTCCTCAACACTTCGGGAGGAAGGATGGGGTCCGGATACAGGACGGACCAGATCCAGAAAAGAAAGAATACCAGGGTCCCCCCCGAAAAGAGAACGAAGATCCGGTCCGAATGCCATCCGTACCATTCAGCCGACATGTATCCCGTGAAAAGTAACCCCCGGGACACGGCAAAAAGAAGGAAGCCCGCCCCGTCGAACCTCCGGGGATCCTGCCGCGGATGATTCTTGAGAAACGCCTGGGCCAGGAGCATGGCGAGGCATCCGATAGGGATGTTGACCCCGAACGCCCACCGCCACCCGATGTTGTCGATCAGGAGTCCCCCGATCGTCGGTCCCAGCGTGACCCATACGCCCCCCGAGAGGGAAAAGAGGGAAAGGGCCAGGGTCTGCTTGTCCTGGGGGAAGGATTCCTGGATCAGAACCGGGGCGAGGGGGAGGAGAATCCCTCCGGCCAGGCCTTCGAGACCGCGGGCCGCCATCGCTTCGGCGAAGGTGTCCGACAGGGCCATGACAAGCGATCCGGCCATGAACACCAGGAGCGAAAGACTGTACAGGTCCCGTTCTTCCAGATAACCCCGGAGCCGGTGGGACAAAGGAATCCCCACGGCCAGGGCGAGACTGTAACCTGCCGTCAGCCACCCTGTCTCGTAGGGGGTGATCCCGAGTCCCCCGACGATGAAATACCGGCCGACATTGGTAATGGTCGTATCTGCCAGGGGCATCCCCACGCCGAGAACGACGGTCGCGAGGACGAACCAGGGATTCGTGCGCCATTTCAGGATTTCGAGACGCATCGCCAGGGGCTTCACGATGGACTCACGACGAAATACGATGGGGGACGAAGCGTGAACCGGGGCCACTGGAAGGACGATTCGAAATAGACCAGCACCACCAGGAAGACGCACAAAACGAGGAGGGATCCCCGAGGGGTCAGGGATGGGTCTTTTGTGGATCGAATGGACCTCAGGATGAGAAAGGGAAGAAAAAGAAACGAAAGAATGACCAGGGCGATCGGGTTGGTGTCGTCAAAAAACATGTAATACCCCCTACTCGGTTTGAGTAGGGGTCATCATCACGCCGGTCTTCGAGACCGTGTGCGGTTCGGGCGAACCCCATCGCCGTCAAGACTTCATTTGGAAGAGGATCTAAACCTTTTTAATCCCCTTTATGCGTTAAAGATAGCAAACAAGAATTTCCGATGCAAGGGGTTCAAGATATTTTTTGGTCCTTTCGCCCGAGATTCGCCTTTCCATGCCAGTATGGGCCGGTATGGCGTACCTTCTACCCCAGCCGGGGACGTCCTTCCCCGGAGTGCAGGGTCCGGTCCTCGATCCGGTAGAGGGTCAACGCCCCGGTCCGGTATCCGCCCGTGTCGATCAGGAGGATGCCTTCCCTGTAGAACTGGGCCTGGGAAACCATGTTATGTCCCGAGACCACGATTTTCTGATCGAACGAAGGATAGAGATCCGGGATCCTGAACCAGAGGCACTGATGGAAGCCGGTGTCCGGATCCACGCGTGTCGTGCAGAGTTCGGCGTCTCCCCAGGAGCTTCCCTGGACCCTGGGCAGTCCCGCATGGACAAGGATGTGGCCTTCGACTTCGACCGTCATGGGCCAGGTGGCGATCCAGTCGAGGATCTCCTGCGCGCGCGGCGTGCGATCGAGAGCATTTAACGTGATGCGTCCGCCGAACCCCGGGTCGAGGTAGACGTCCTTGAACCGGTCCGGTTTTTCCCGGTAGGACAGAAGGAGTTCCTCGTGGTTTCCCAGGATCGGATAAAACCATCCCGCGCGGGAGCCGTCGTACAGGTAGTCGAGCAGGGCGCCGGTATCCGAACCCCTGTCGACAATGTCGCCCACGGAGTAGAGGAGGTCTTGGGAGGGGTCGAACCGGACTTTTTTAAGGAGGGGTTCGAGAAGATGGATGTGACCGTGGAGATCCCCCACGACATAAGTGGCCATCGGTCAGCGGATCGCCAGGACGATTTTCCCGGCCGTATGGCCGGTTTCCAGGGCGGCGTGGGCGTCCGCGATATCTTTCATGGGAAACGTCTGTGCGATCCGGACCCTGAGGCCTCCCGTCGCGCAAAGATGGGCTCCCGCCTCGAGGATGCGGGTCTGGCGGACCCGTTCGGACTCAATTCCCAGAAGGGTGGGAGAGAGAATAAGGACGAAGTGGACGGAAAGGTTCATCCGTTTGGCGATCGCGATGGCCGGTCCGTCGCAGGCTTTTTCGAGAAGCGTCGAGATATGCCCATAAAGACGCGTCGCTTCGAAGGATCTGCAAAAGACATCGCCTCCGATCGTGTCAAGGACGAGTCCGGCTCCCCGGCCTCCTGTGAGCCGGCGGGTCTCCTCCACGAAATCCGACCGGTCCGGGTCGATCACGTAATGGGCGCCGTCTCCGAAGGCAAAAATCTGCTTTTCGGGACCCCGGACGGTTGTGATGACGGTCATTCCTTTGTTCCGGGCGAGCTGGAGGGCGATGTGACCGACGCCTCCCGCTCCCGCATGGACGAGAACCGGCGTTCCCGGAGGAAAGGGGCCGGGCCGGTCCAGGGACTCCCATGCCGTGATGAGGGCGATGGGAAGAGCGGCGGCCTCTTCCATCGAAAGGCTCGGGGGCTTTAATGCCACGGAAAATTCGGGAACCGTCGTCCATTCGGCATAGGTCCCTGGTTCGTCCCCGATCCCTCCGTTCATGAAAAACACGGGATCTCCCGGACGGAATCGGGTGACGGAGGAGCCGACTGCCTCGACCGTTCCCGCCCCGTCGCAACCCAGGATGGCGGGAAGCATTTCGGGATAAAAGGTTCCGATTTGGCGCAATTTGTAGTCGACGGGATTCAGCCCGGCAGCATGGACGCGGATAAGAAGGTGGCGGGGAGAAGGAAGTCTGGGCTCGGGAACGTCCGAAACGGCAAGTTCTTCTCGTGAGCCGGGTCGCCGGAGCAGAACCGCTTTCATGGATCGATCACCCTCCGGCTTCCAGGGAGCTCGCGTAGAAATCCGGACCGGTCACCCGGCAGGAAGAAGGCTCTGCACGGATCGGATGGTATTTTTGAGGCTCGAAGTGGCGTCGGAGACGGCGGTCGGTTCGAACCCGCAATGGACCATGCAGTCCTGGCACCGCGGGTTTCCGCTTTTGTGGCCGTACTTCTCCCATTCGGTGTGTTCCATAAGTTCCTGGAAGGATTCGGCATACCCGTCGTTTAAAAGGTAACACGGTTTCTGCCATCCAAGGACGGAGTAGTTGGGGTTTCCCCAGGGCGTGCAATCGTAGTCGCGTCCCCCTTCGAGAAACTCCAGGTAGAACGGACTGTGGTTGAAGTTCCAGGGACGGGGGTTGTCCCGATCCTTCATCGGGGCCAAGAGCTGCCGGAACAGAGCCTGCGTCCGCTCTTTCTTGAGGAAGTGTTCCTGGTCCGGGGCCCAGGCGTACGAATAGCCGGGAGAGATCATCATTCCGTCGACCTTGAGGTCCGTGACGAAATCGAAGAACCGGTGGAGGCTGCCCGGGTCTTCCCCCTCGAAGACGGTCGTATTGGTCGTGACCCGGAAACCTTTTGCCTTCGCGGTCTTTATCGCCCGGACCGCAACGTCGAATATGCCGTCCCGGCACACGAGGTGGTCGTGTTCTTCCTTCAATCCGTCGAGGTGGATGGAAAGAGTGAGGTAGGGCGAGGGTTTTAGGCGGGAAAGGTTCTTTTCCAGCAGAATGGCGTTGGTGCACAAGTAGACGAATTTTTTCCGCTTGACGATCCCGTCGACGATCGTCTCTATTTCGGAATGGATCAGGGGTTCGCCGCCGGCGATCGTGACGACAGGAGCCCCGCATTCGTCCACCGCCTTGAAGCATTGCTCCGGCGAAAGGCGACGGTTCAGTATCTCTTCGGGGTACTGGATCTTGCCGCAGCCCGCGCATTCGAGGTTGCAGCGGAAAAGGGGTTCCAGCATGAGGACGAGGGGAAATCGTTTTTTTCCCATCAGCTTCTGTCGGAAGAGGTAGGAACCGACCTTCACGGCCTGGTGGAGCGATATCGACATGGGGTAGCTTCCTTCGCTTGATTTTGAACAAACGCTCATTCGCCAGAAACGAATGACAATCCCGTACAAAAATCTTATCCTTGATATTAGGGCTCCTGTGGAAAGACTGTCAAGGAAGGGGAAGCAGGCCGGAATACCATCGGGACGTGAATTGCCCCCGTTCGATCGAATCATGAGGAGGGACAGTGGGCCACTGGGTTCTGGCCGGAGATATCGGAGGCACCAAAACGGCCGTCGGGCTTTTCCGTCCCTCCGATCTCGGAGTCGCGAACGGGGGACGGAAAAACCCGCCGGTCCCGGTCGTCTCCGGCCGATACAAGAGCTGTGATTACGAAGGGTTGGTTCCGATCCTCGCGGAATTTCTGAAGGCCCATGCCTCAGATCTCGGGGGTATGCCCGTCAGCGTGGCCACCTTCGGTGTCGCGGGTCCGGTGATCGGAAGCCGTTCGGAGACGACGAATCTCCCGTGGACGATTGATGCCGACGAGATCGCGTCTTTTTTCGGCTGGGCACAGGGATCGGTTCGCCTCATCAACGATCTGGTGGCCATGGGGTGGGGAATCAACCTTGTTGCCCCGGAGGACTTTGCCACGCTCCGGGAAGGAATCCCGGATCCCGGGGGGAACGGGGTGCTGGTCGCCCCGGGTACCGGGCTGGGCGAAGCGTTCCTGTTGCGGGACGGAACGTTCTTCCGACCCCTTCCTTCCGAGGGGGGGCATGCGGACTGGGCGCCCTTCGATCGCGAACAGGCGCTCCTTCTGGAGTACCTGTGGAAGACATATCCCCACGTGAGCGTGGAGCGGATCCTTTCGGGGCCGGGTCTGGTCCATATCTTACGGTTCCTGACCCGCGACGGTTCCATCGAACCCCTCCTGTCGCCCAATATTCCCGAAGAGGATCTTCCCGCCCGGATTTCCGCCGCGGCACTCGAAGGACAGTCGAAGTTGGCCGTGCGGACCCTGACGCTTTTTTCCTTGATCCTCGCCCAGGAAGTCGGCAACATGGCCTTGAAGGGGTTGGCGACGGGAGGGGTTTTTCTGGGCGGGGGCATCCCCGGCAAGGTTCTTCCGTTCCTTCAGTGCGAGCCTTTTCTTTCTCGCGTCGCCCAGAAGGGACGATACCGGTCCCTTCTGGAAAAAATTCCCGTCAGGGTTCTCATGGACGAAGCGACGCCGCTATTTGGAGCCGCACTGGAAGCTGGCATAAGGGCGGATCGGTTCGTCTGAGCGAAGAAGGACAGGGCTGGATTTACCGTTCAGCACGAAGAGAGGACTCGATGATGCCCCCTGCACGCGAACGCCTGGATGTCCGCGTTCCCCGGATCCGGCTGTTCGAAGACGAAGAAATCCTGGCGAAAAAAGGGGCCCGGATGTTCCTGGAGACCCTTTTGCCGATCGTAGGCGACCGGGAAACCTTCTATGTAATTCTCTCCGGCGGGCAGACTCCCCGTTCCCTTTATGAAGAAATCGGACGGATCCTCTCTTCCTGGCCTCCCGCCCGGAAGAACAGGATCTTATGGGTTCCGAGCGACGAGCGGATGGTGCCTCCCACCGACTCCGACAGCAACGACCGGATGATCCGGGAGACGCTGGTCCGCAGGGCGGGTTTCCCGGACGCCAACCTGGAACGGATGCGGGGGGAATCTCCGTTGCCCGAAAAAGAAGCCCTTCGCTTCGAACATCGGCTTCTGGAACTCTTTCGCGATCCCGGACCCCATCCGCCCGAATTCGACTGGGGCTTCCTCGGCGTTGGGGACGACGGACACACGGCCAGCCTCTTCCCCGGATCGGCCGCCGAACTGGAACACCGGAAACTTGTTCTTTCGGTTCCGGAAACGCCCGGTCGGATGGCCCGGTTGACCCTGAGCTATCGCCTCCTTGCCCGGTCCCGCCGTCTCGTGTTCGTCTGTACGGGGGAACGGAAGAGGGCGATCTTGAAAAAAATCCTTGTGGAACTTTATCCCTGCCCTGTGCAGGATCTCATGACCCTTCACTTTGAAAAAGACCGCGTCCCGGAGTTCTGGGTCGACCGTGCCGCGCACGATTCTGCGCTGGACCGGATCACACTCCGGGAGTCTCCGTAAACGCCGCGGGCATAGATTTTAGACGAGTCACGCAAGGCTAAATTTATGGAAAGGAATCGAAATGGATTCTGTCGTCGAGCGGTCGATCAATACGATCCGCATGCTTTCGCTGGATGCTGTCCAGAAGGCCAACTCCGGCCATCCGGGAACCCCCATGGGGTTTGCGGCGCCGGCCTATGTCCTGTGGTCCGAATTCCTGAGGTTCAATCCGAAGGATCCCCACTGGGTCGACCGGGACCGGTTCGTTCTTTCCGCCGGGCATGCGTCGATGCTGCAATACAGCCTGCTTCACCTTTTCGGGTTCGATCTCGGGATCGAGGATCTCCGGCAGTTCAGACAATGGGGAAGCCGGACTCCAGGCCACCCGGAGCATGGGCATACGCCCGGTATCGAAACGACGACAGGCCCCCTCGGCCAGGGGATCTCGAATGCCGTCGGCATGGCTCTGGCATTCCGGCACGTCGGGGGAATCTTCAACAAGCCCGATCTCGTCCTCCTCGACCCCCGGGTTTTCGTGGTCGCAGGGGACGGGGACATGATGGAAGGCGTTTCGAACGAAGCGTCCTCCTTTGCCGGCCACCAGGGACTTTCGAATCTGATCGTCCTGTACGACAACAACCATATCACGATTGACGGTTCCACCTCCCTCGCTTTTACCGAACAGGCTCCCGACCGGTATCGGGCCCTCGGATGGGCGGTTCGGATCCTTCCCGACGGGAACGACCTCGACGCCGTCCGCGAGGCGCTCCGCTGGGCGACCCGGCCGGAGCTTCAGATGGAGACGGAACGGGATTGTCCAAAGTTCATCTCGATTAGAACCCACATCGGATACGGAAGTCCGAAATACCAGGATTCGGCCCACGCGCACGGGAGCGCCTTCGGAGTGGAAGAGGTCTTGAACACGAAGAAGAATCTCGGGTGGCCCATAGAACCTTCATTCCTGGTGCCGGACGACGTCCGGGAGCATTTCGGGAAACTCGCCGATCTCAAAGCCCGGGACCAGGATGAATGGCGGAATAGGGTAAGTTCCTACGAGACGCTCTATCCGGACCTGGGAGAGCTTTTCCAGAAATGGACCGCCGGAAAAACCCTCGGGGGACCAGTTCTGAAAGGGTTTCCTGCATTTCCTCCGGACCCCAAGGGGATGGCGACCCGGAAAGCGTTCGGGGAGGTCCTCCAGGAAGCGTCAAAAGAGCTTCCCGGACTTTGGGGGGGTTCCGCCGACCTGGCCCCCTCCAACAATACGCTTATCAAGGGGGAGACCGACTCCCAGGAATCCTCGCCCACCGGCAGGAACCTCCATTTCGGCGTCCGGGAGCACGCCATGGCCTCCATGATGAACGGCATGGCCCTGACCGGCCTTGTCCGACCGTACGGCGGGACGTTCCTCGTCTTCACCGATTACATGAGGGGGGCGATGCGGCTCTCCGCCCTGATGGGCCTTCCGGTCATCTATATCCTGACCCACGACAGCATCGGACTGGGGGAAGACGGTCCTACCCATCAGCCGGTCGAGCATCTTCCGGCGCTCCGGGTCATTCCGGGGATGACCGTCTACCGTCCGGGGGACGCGAACGAAACCCTCGCCGCCATGGCGATCATCCTCGAGGATTGTTCCGGACCGGCGTGCCTGGTCCTGACCCGCCAGAACGTCCCGACCCTCAATGTGCCGCCCGAAACCGTGCGCGAAGGTGTCAAAAAAGGGGCGTATGTCGTTCGGGACACCGGAAAGGGGCCCCGGCTGGTCCTCATTGCCTCGGGTTCCGAACTGGGTCTCCTCTGGGAGGTCCAGGGGCGCCTCGATGCCGCCGGAATCGGGAGCCGTCTCGTTTCGATGCCTTCGACGAACCGGTTGGACCGGCAGGATCGTTCCTACCGGGAACAGATCCTGCCGCCCGGTTTGCCCAAGGTGTTCGTCGAGGCGGCTATCCCGTTGAGCTGGTACCCGTACGCCTCTCCCGGCGATCTCGTGATCGGAATGAGCACGTTCGGGGCATCGGCCCCCTATGAACGGTTGATGGAAGCGTTCGGGTTCACCCCTGCCGCCATATTGAAGAAAATCGGGGAACGCTGGCCGGACTGGGCCCTATAACTCTTAAAACTAAAGGGAGGGTGCCGCCATGCCGACACATTCCAAATCGAACGCGGGCCCCGGAGCGGACCGCGTAAAACAACTTGCCGCCCTGGGACAAAGCCTTTGGCTGGACAGCATCAGCCGGGAATTGATGGATTCGGGGGAACTTGAACGACTGATCTCGGTTGTCGGGATCCAGGGGATGACATCAAACCCGACAATCTTTGAAAAAGCCATCAACGGAAGCCAGTCCTACGACCCCGAAATTGCTTTCCTGGCCCGGAGAGGGTATTCCCCGGGGCAGATCATCCGGGTTCTCATGGTTCGCGACATCCGGAGGGCGTGCGATTTTTTTCTCCCGGTCTACCGGAGTCGCGAGGGGAACGACGGGTTCGTATCGATCGAAGTGAATCCCCTCCTTGCGCACAAGACGGAAGAATCGATCAGCGAAGCCAAGCTCCTCCACCGGCTGGTCGACCGGTCGAACCTCCTGGTCAAGATCCCCGGGACCCCGGAAGGGATGCAGGCCATCGAAGAGTTGACCGCGTCGGGCTTGTCGATCAACGTTACGCTCCTGTTTTCTCCGGACGCTTATCGTGAATGCGCGATGTCGTATGTGCGGGGTCTCGAGCGATGGGTGCAGTCCGGGGGTGACCCGGGCGAGATCCGGAGTGTCGCCAGTGTGTTCGTGAGCCGGATCGACACCCTGATCGACAATCGGATCGGGGAGATCCTCACCGGTCTTCCCGAAGTGGAACGTCAGGAACTTTCCGGTCTCATGGGGAAAGCAGGTATCGCCAACTCGCGTGTCGTCTACGAGATTTTTCAGGAGATCTTCCACGGGGACCGCTTCTCCGCACTTCGTGCCAAAGGAGCGCATGTCCAGAGGCCGCTTTGGGCATCCACAGGAACGAAGAATCCCAAGTATTCCGACGTGATGTACGTCGACGGCCTGATCGCGCCCGAAACGGTCAACACCTTGCCCGCCCAGACCCTGAACGCTTATGTCGACCATGGATCGGTCGCCGTCGCCCCGGGTTTTTTGCAGGCATCCCCTGCGCAGCCAGTTTCTCGGGAACTTTTCCGGGCCCTTGAGCGCTACGGGATCCGGATGGAGGATGTTTTTGCCCGCCTCGTCGCCGACGGGGTCAAAGCCTTCGACCAGTCGTTCGAAACGCTGACGAAGGCTCTGAAGGACAAGGCCCGGTCCCTGGTGCCGTCGGGAGGGAGCGTGTATTTCCTGTCGACCGGAACAGGGGAGTGGAGCGATGCCGTGATCTCCCTTGCCGAGTCCTGGAAAAAGGAAAACGTCCTCGAAAAGCTGGCGCGAAAAGACGCCGCACTTTTCCCGGGCGACAGGGAGATCGTCGCGAACCGGCTGGGATGGGTGACGGTCGTGGACGAGATGAAGAGGCGCAAAAACGAACTGATCGCCGCCGCCGACGAGATCCGGAACCGGGGAATCAAGGACGTCGTCTGGATCGGGATGGGGGGATCGAGTCTCTGTCCGCAGGTTCTGTCCGATCTCTTCAAAGGGCAGGATACCCGTTTGCATGTCTTGGACAGCACCGATCCGGAAACGATCTTCCGGATCGCGGACCGGGTGGGTCTCGGCGGGGAAGGCGGGGAGACTCCTCCGATCCGGATCGTCGTCGCGAGCAAGTCCGGGAAGACCCGGGAGATCCGGGCCCTCTACCAGTATTTTCGGTCACTCCTGGAGAAAAAGGGGGTTCCCGACATCGGGTCGTTCTTCTGGGCGATTACCGACCCGGGGACCGTTCTCGAACAGGAAGCCAGGAACGACGGCTTCGGACGGGTTTTCACGAATCCGCCCGACATCGGCGGGCGCTATTCGGCGCTCTCGATGTTCGGTCTGGTCGCCGTAGCCATTCTCCTGGGAAGGGAGGGTCTCGAAACGGCTATCGAGAAGGCCTCCCGGGCCGTCTCCGACTCGCTTTCCGGGAAGGTTCCGAGCCCGGGGCTTTTCCTGGGCGCTTTCCTGGGTGCAGTCTGGAAGAAGGGGAAGGACAAGGTGACGCTCGTCCCTTCGGGTCCTTTCCGCTCGTTCGGATTATGGCTCGAGCAATTGATCGCGGAAAGCACTGGAAAGAGCGGCAAGGGGCTGGTGCCCGTCGTGGAGTTCTCCATCGGGGAAACGGGCGACCTCCTGGCCTCGAACGACCGGATGCTCGTGACCATCGATTGGTCCGAGGGTCCGGACATCGGTCTCATGGAACAGGCCGCCCTGTGGGAGGCGAAAGGCCAACCCCTGTTCTCGATCTCGCTCCCGGCGAAGGAAGACCTGTTCGGCGCGTTCTTCCACTGGATGGTGGCGGTCGCCCTTTCGGGAACCGTCCTTGAAATAAATCCGTTCGACGAACCCAATGTCGCCGAAAGCAAGGCCAATACCGAGAGGCTGTTGGCTCGGTTCGAAAAAATCGGTCCGGCCGTCTGGGAAAAACCGGACGAGGGTGTGACGCATCGTCCCTGGGGGACGCTGAAGGAAGCGGCGCTGTTCGGGAACCACTTCGATCTTCCCGACGGGGTGAAGGGGACGGGAGAGGAGGTTCTCCGGTCGTTCGTCGATGCTCTCTTCAAGTCCCGACGAGGGGGTGGATACGCCGCGGTCATGGCCTATCTGACCCCCGATGAAGAATGGGAACGGCGTATGTTCCTCTTCAAAGAATGCCTGACGCACCGTTTCCGGATTCCCGTGACCTTCGGATTCGGCCCCAGGTTCCTTCACTCCACGGGGCAGTTGCACAAGGGAGGGAAACCCGTGGGCATCTTTCTCCAGGTTTCGGCGAAAGACGCTATCGATCTCCCAATTCCCGGAGAGTCGTTCAGTTTTTCCGTTCTGAAGCGGGCCCAGCAGCTGGGGGACTACGAAGCCCTTGAAACGCGAAAATTCCCCATAGGCGAGATCCGCTTCGCCGGGATCCGGGAAGCCCAGGAGCTTCTGGAGCGGATGACTTTGTCCTGGACGGAATAGAACCTTTTAGGTCATTAGGAGTTGCCTGTGATGATCGGTATGGTGGGGCTTGGCCGGATGGGTGCGAATATGGTGCGCCGCCTTTTGAAGGGAGGCCACAGGGTTGTGGGCTACGATCCGAATGCGGGCGTCCGGCAAGGACTCGAGAGGGAAGGGATGAAGGGAGCGGAGGACTTTGAATCGTTGGTGAAGGGCTTGAGGGAAACCGGAGGTCCGGCCCACGTCTGGCTTATGATCCCTTCCGGTCCCCCGGTCGACGCGGCGATCGAGCGGATTTTGCCCCTTCTGCGACAGGGGGATACCCTGATCGATGGTGGAAACTCCCGGTACACGGACACGATTCGACGGGCGAAAAAGGTTTCCGATAGCCATGTAGCCTATGTGGATTGCGGAACGAGCGGCGGGATCTGGGGCCTCGAGGTAGGGTACTGCCTGATGGTCGGCGGTCCGGAAGACGCGTTCGCCGCCCTCGAACCGGTGTTCCGGACACTGGCGCCTACCGATGGTTACCGCCACGTGGGTCCCTCCGGATCGGGGCATTTCGTGAAAATGGTGCATAACGGGATCGAATACGCCCTCCTGCAGGCCTACGGCGAAGGGTTCGACCTCCTGAAGAACGGACCCTACGATCTGGATCTTCATGCGATCTCGTTTCTGTGGAACCAGGGTTCTGTGGTCCGCTCCTGGCTCCTTGAGCTCCTGGAACGCACGCTCGGGGAAAACCCGAGCCTCGAGGGCATCCGGGGGTACGTGGAGGATTCAGGGGAAGGACGCTGGACGGCCGAAGCCGCGATCGAGTATGGTGTTTTCGCCCCTTCACTGACATTCGCCCTGATGGAACGATTCGCGTCGCGCCAGGGGGACCTGTTCTCGAACAAGGTGATCGCGGCTCTCAGGAACGAGTTCGGAGGCCACCGAATCCTCGGTGAAGGGAAAACCTCTCCGAACTGATCGACATCCGGGATCGAAGATCCTCAACTGGAGAGAAGAGCGATGGATCCCAAAGAGACTCCCCCCCTGACGCTGGTCATTTTCGGTGGTTCGGGGGACCTGACCCGCAGAAAGCTGGTCCCCGCCCTTTACGACCTGTGGGCCGAGGGGTGGTTCAACACTCATTCCAGGATCCTGGGCGTGGCCCGGCGGTCGAAGACGCACCAGGAATTCCGCGAGGAACTCGCGGATGGGATCCGGACCTTCTCCCGAATCGGCACCCGCGACGAAGGTTCGTTCCATGCGTTTCTGTCCCGCATTTTCTACCAAGCCGGGGATTTCGACGATCCCAAGACCTACTACGGTATCCGTTCCTTCCTGAACGATGATTCCGTCCGGTCCGATACCCGGGGAAATGCCCTGTATTACCTGGCCACACAACCCAGTTACTTCATACCCATCATTCGCCAGTTGGGTGCGATGGGCCTTTCAACGCCCCGGGAGCAGGGCGAGGGAACGCCCCCGTTTTCCCGTGTGATCGTCGAGAAGCCCTTCGGCCGGGACCTGGAGAGCGCCATCCTTCTGAACACGGACCTTCTGAACGTCTTTCGGGAAGAACAGGTTTTCCGGATCGATCATTACCTGGGCAAGGAAACCGTCCAGAACATCCTGGTCTTCCGGCTGGCCAACCCCGTTTTCGGATCCCTCTGGAATCGGACCCATGTCTCGAGGGTCGAGATCCGGGTGTCGGAAAGCCTTGGAATGGAGGGAAGAGGAGGGTATTTTGAAGAGGCAGGGATCCTTCGGGACATGGTCCAGAGCCATTTGTTCCAGGTGATGGCCCTCACGGCGATGGAACCCCCCGTCGCATTTGAGGCGGATTCGATCCGGGACGAAAAGGTTAAGGTGCTCCGATCGCTCAAGCCTTTGTCGAAGGACGAGATCGAGGCCAATATCCTGAGAGGACAATATGCGCCCGGTAAGATCGACGGGATCCCGGTAGCGGGATATCGGGAAGAACCTAAGGTCGCCCCGGATTCGAGGGTCGAAACGTTTGTCGCGATGCGCATTGAAGTCCAGAACTGGAGATGGGCGGAAGTCCCCTTCTACCTGATCGCCGGGAAGCGGATGTCGCGGAAGGCGACCGAGATCACGCTCCATTTCCGGGAATACCCGTTCGCGATCTTCCGGCTCGCCCATTGTGAAGACCGTGTCCCGAATTCCCTGACGATCCGCATACAGCCCAATGAAGGAATATCGTTCCGTTTCGGACTCAAGCGTCCTTCGGCACAGCTTCATATCGATCCTGCAGATATGGATTTCTCCTACGAAAAATCCTATCAAGGGTCTCCCCCGGACGCCTATGAGCGCCTTCTCCAGGATGCGATGATCGGTGATTCGACCTTGTTCGCGCGCAATGACGAGGTCGAAAAGGCCTGGTCCTATATCACACCTTTCCTTTCCGCACCCGGGAATCGGCCCGATCCACTTTCCTATACCGCGGGGACGGACGGCCCTGACGCCCTGGCGGAATTTCTGGGTCGGCCCTGAGGCGGGTCCGGATCGATCCGTGATGACTCCATTGACCAAACGATGCCCTTTGGACTATATGTCGCCCGCGTTTCCGTCCGGCGGAGCGGATTCCGCCGGGGTGTGCGATTGATCAAGAAATGCGCACGGGCATTCCTCTTTGTGACCATCGGAATCGCTTTTTCCGCATGCGCCCATCTGGCATCGCCCGTCCCTTCCGACAGGATCTGGCAATCCGATCCCAGAGAGCCGGTCTGGGTCCGCCACCCCCCGGGTCCCTCCAGT
This sequence comes from Leptospirillum sp., assembly GCA_027315205.1. Classification (GTDB taxonomy): domain Bacteria; phylum Nitrospirota; class Leptospirillia; order Leptospirillales; family Leptospirillaceae; genus DAHUYM01. Next base: position 14,807 of record DAHUYM010000013.1, read on the forward strand.
TCCTTTTTTTATCTCGTGAGGGAAGGTGTGTCTGCAGGGGGTGACCTTCAGGCCGCCAAAAGTGCGGAAAAGCGGGTAGCCGTGTTTTTGGCCGAGCGTTTCAGGACGTTCCAGGTCCGCTTGTCCGCAGCCGAGAGGGAACGCCTGATTCTCGGATGGATGCATGGGATGAAAGCGAAAAAGGGTCCCCTTCTTGTCATCGACCGCTGGGGATACGCGAAAAAGACCGACCCGGACAACCCGTTCTTTCTTGAAAGCCATGTGTGGGTACTCGTGAAAGTCCCTGCCGATCTGATCCCCTCTTTGAGAAAACGCTATTCTGTCCAGGACAGGACGCTTTTGCGCCGGATCGACCGGACCCATGTCCGCCTGAATGCCGCGATCGCCCGAAAAAACGGATTTTCGGTTCTAGTCTTCCTGGCGCAAAACCGGGCAGCTTTCCGTCGGATTCACTCCTTCCGATCCTTTTCCGGAGGGGAATCGAGGCTCATGAACGATATCTACCTTGGAGAGAGCGATCTCCGGGCGCAATTTCTCGCGACCGTCAACGTCGCTCCGATCCCGTCCGTCCCCATCCCGATCCCGATCCGTACGGGTCCCTTTCGGGCTTTCAACCTTCCCCTTTCGGCGACGTTTTCGACGGGGAAAGGCCCGGTACCTCTTTCCCATGTCCGACCGGTGCTGGAAATCCGACCCCGTCCGGACCATGATCCGTTTCCTCCCATTCCCCTGTACCAGCGGGGACAGGGGGGGGTCCGAAAAATTCCGATCCGCTGGACGGCCATCGTTTGGACCTCCGACCTCGAACGGTTCCAGAGGGAACTCGCCAGGCGAAAGCTCTTGTACGACTGTCCGGAAACGGACCGGAGAGGGATGACCGTGTGTCGGATCCGGCAAGTGCCGAATTTCACATCGGGAAGCCGTATCGACATGGGGTTGGAAGCGGGCAGCGACGAAAGCCGTCCTTACACCGGCAGTCTGAACAAGATCCTGTCCCGGGTCCGGAGCCGGGTCGCGATCCTTCAGGAAGATTCGAGATACCTTCATCGCCTGAGAATCCGGGTCCAAGCTCAGGGAATCCATATGGCGGCGTCGGTAAAAAAAACGCTGGAGCGCGCGCTTGTCAAAAAAGGCTATCTGCTGGCATCGGCGGACGACCCCGGAGGCTTAGACGGTCTCCGGACCGCGACCTTGTTCGTCCGGCTCTCTTCCAGTTCCCGGGAACATACGCTTCCAGGCGGTACCGTCGTCGTGGAAATGCGGATCCGCTATAAAGCGTCGGTTCTTGGGCAGGAGGAAACCCTTCTCTGGGATAGCCGGGGTTCTGTTACGGATGTCGGGTTTGATGCCGAAGAGGCGTTCCGAGAAGCCGCAGACTCACTTTCCGGGCGGATTTCCAATGCTCTCGCCCCAGACCTCTGGCCGAGACCGGAGCGTCCGGACCTCTCCCGGTACCGGACGCTCCGGTACTCTATCCTGGACGGCTTGGCGCTCTGCTCCGGAGAGCCTTCCTGATGACGGGAGAACGGTCCTTAGAATGGGATATCATCATCTCCGGGGCCGGGGCCGGAGGTCTCACGCTGGCATCGTACCTTGCCGGTCGTGGACACCGGATCCTCGTTCTTGACCCCCGTATGGGCATTGGGCCCATCCGGAGGGGTGAGCTGATCCAGCCTCTGGGTCTTGGGATCCTGGAGGAACTCGATCTTCTCGAAGAGCTGTGGTCGCTTCCCCATTACCGGAATGAATCGTTTCGTTTCCTGGACGGAAAAGGGAACCTGCTCATGCGTTCCCGTTACGACAGTCTCGGAGGACGTTTCCCATACGCCGTCTCTCTCGAGCCCCACCTGTTGGACGGGATCATGGCGGATCGCCTGAAGGCGGATCCCGGGGTCGTGTTCAAGTTCGGGTGCCGGTACAGGTCGCACAGGTCCGGGGCTGAGGGGATCACGGTGGAGTGGGAGGACGCCCAAGGGATCCGGACCGCCCGTTCGTCAGTCCTGGTAGCTGACGACGGGCGCCGTTCCGGGGTTCGGGAAAACGGACGCTTTCCCGGAAAAGTCATGACCTACAAAGACTCCTACCTTTCCTGGTCGTTCGATCTTCCGTCCGACGCACCCCCTTTTCTCCTCGAACCTGAAGGCCGCTATTTCATCGGTCGGGGAAAAATCTTTTTCGTGTTCTCGGTTTCTCCGACCCGACGATATTTTTTGTACATGCTGAAAAACGGGGACAGGCACGTTTTCGATAGCCGCGGGACAAAAGGGTTTTTAGACGAGATCGAAGGCTGGATTCCCGGCCTGGGAAACCATTTGGAGGCTTCGGGACTTACCGATGTGACCGCTGTTCCAGAAATGAGGGTGATGAAGGTCTCTCTCGGAAACTGGACGGACGGCAGGGTGGTCCTCCTCGGAGATGCGGCGCACGCCATGAATCCCCACGTTGCGCAGGGACGTAACCAGGCCATGGAGGATGCCAGGGTACTGGCCCCGATCCTTTCCGGGTTCTTGAATGGGGGCGCCCGGAATCCGGACCTGCTTAAAGGGTACGAAAGGTTTCGTCGCCCCGTCACGGAGTCCCTCCATCGGCTTGCGGACGAAATGACCCTGGTCTGGAATACGTCGAACCCCCTCGTCGTCCCGGTACGGGAACGGGTGTTCAGGGGGATCGGCAGGCGCAGTGAACTGGAAAAAAAGATTGTGCGGACGATCTCGGGGACGTCCTTTCAGCCGCTCACGGCATGGGACAAATTCAAGGCTCTCTGGTACGGTGCGGTCCATTGATGCGGACCTTTATCTCGGACGGCATGTTCCCATATAATAAAAAAATTCGGAATTTTGGGAGTTCGACTTTTCATGGATCGCATGCGTGAGAAAAGGACAACGGATTTGATGGATGTTCAGATCGACAAGGGAACCGGTATTCTAAAGTCATTCACGATTGCTCTCTCAGCGGATGAGGTCCGGGAGAAGGTAAAGGGCAAGATCCGCACCGTCAATGCCAAGCTCCGCGTCCCGGGCTATCGACCGGGACATGTGCCCGAGTCCGTGGTGCGAAGGAACAAGGAACTTCTCGATTCGATCCACAAGGAGGTTCTGGAAGATCTCCTGGATTCCGCGTACTCCGACCTTTTTCGGAAGGCCTCCGGAACGGTCGTCCATCTCCAGCCAGGCCCGGTCGCGCTCGACTCCCGCTCGGAAGAGGAAGGGATACGGGTGTCCGGCGAGATGGAAGTATTCAGCCTTCCGGAGGGGACCAAGCCTTTCGGGGTGAGCCTGACGCCCGAAGAGGAACTGGTTGTCGGTGACGTGGAGGTCGCCGAGGAAATCGAACGGCTGAAGGTCATGCTTTCCAACCAGTTTCGGGAAGACCTGTTACCTGACGCCGTTGTGGAGCCGTCCGACTTCGTTCGTTTCCGGATCCACCTCGACCACCCCGAAACAAAGGAAACCTTCGAATCCGAGCAAGTTTCTGAGGTGGGCGGGGAGCAGGTTCCGGACGCGTTCACCCAGGCGCTTCTGGGAAAAAAGGTCGGGGAACCCGTCACCGCGACCCTGCCTCTCAATATCCCGAGCGGGGAGCCCGGACAGGGAACCCGGGTGGAGGTCCTGCCGGCCGAACTCTTGATTCTCGAGATCCAGCGCCGAATTCCGCTGACGGCGGAAGAACTCGTCCTCAAGGTCTTTTCCGGAGAGGAGGGTTCGACCGATAAGACAGTGGAGGACCTGAAGGCGGATGTCGTCAAGGGGCTCCTCGGGCAGAAAATCCTGAAAGTCCTGGAACGGAAAAGAAAGGAACTCCGACGTGAAGTTCTGGCGTCGTGGGGGATCCCCGTACCGGAGAAGCGCCTGTTGAGGGAGTTCTCCCGCCTGGGTATCAAAAACGATGCCGAACGGGAGGAATATCGCCAGATTTTCATCTGGCAGCTGGTCTTGGACGATCTGATAGAACGCGAGAAGATCGAGCCCGACTGGGAGGTCCTTTCACAGGAATACCGGGAAATCCTCAGGTCCCAGGGAAAGGCCCCGTCTCAGACGGTGGACCGTGAAGCCCTGTCCACCGCGAATCAGAGCGCCCGAAGGATCAAGATCGAGGAAATGATGCTCCGGGAATCGCAGTTCGGCGCCAGCGAACTCTATTTCGGCGAAGGTGGGTATCTTGAGAAAGCCGGAATGAGCCGGTTCGGGAAAAAGGCGCCCACCCGGCCCGCCCCTTCCGGCGAAACCGCCAAAGAGGAATCCCCCAAGACTATGGATGCGAACGAGTGAGAGGAGCTTTTGAATGCTGATACCGATGGTCGTGGAACAGACAAACCGGGGAGAGCGCGCGTACGATATTTATTCGAGGCTCCTGAAAGACCGGATCATTTTCCTGGGAACCGCGATCGATGATACCGTCGCGAACCTGGTCATTGCACAACTCCTGTTCCTCGAAGCGGAGGACGCGTCGAAGGATATCAATCTCTACATCAATTCTCCGGGTGGCGTCGTGACGGCAGGACTTGCGATCTACGATACGATACAATACATCAAGCCGGACGTTTCGACGATCTGTGTCGGACAGGCTGCGAGCATGGGTGCGTTCCTGCTGGCTTCCGGAGCCGCAGGCAAGCGGTTTGCGCTCCCCAATGCGCGTATCATGATCCACCAGCCTTTGGGAGGGATCCAGGGACAGGCGACGGAAATCGAGATCCATGCCCGGGAAATCCTGAAGCTCAAGGCGCATTTAAACGAAATTCTCTCGAAGCACACAGGACAGCCGGTTCACAAGGTGGCCCAGGATACGGAGCGGGATTTTTTCCTTTCAGCGGAAGAAGCAAAAACCTATGGTTTGGTGGACTCTGTGATCACCAACCATCCCCTGGTGACGGGAACTCCGGGCAAAGGGGAATAACGCGTGACGAACCGGTAACACGGGAGAGACAAATGGCAGGTCGGGATCGGAAGGACAAGAGCGAAAATTCGGTGCGATGCTCTTTTTGCGGAAAGAATCGGGAAGATGTCCGTCGCATGGTGTCCGGACCGGGTGTGTTCATCTGCGACGAATGTGTCGAGCAGTGTTCGGCCATCATCTCCGAAACATGGGAAGACGACAGGGAAGCCACTTCGAGCCCGGTTCTGAAACCCGCCGAGATCAACCGGATCCTGGATCAGTATGTGATCGGCCAGGAAAAGGCCAAGAAAGTTCTCTCCGTTGCCGTCTATAACCATTACAAGAGGATCAATGCCAACCTGATCTCGGACGACGTGGAGCTCCAGAAGGGAAACATCCTGATGATCGGGCCTACCGGGACGGGAAAAACTCTTCTTGCGCAAACGCTTGCCCGCATTCTGGAGGTCCCGTTCGCGATCGCCGATGCCACGACGCTGACGGAGGCAGGGTACGTTGGGGAGGATGTCGAAAACATCATCCTGAAACTTCTCCAGGCGGCCGACTACGATGTCGAGAAGGCCGAGCGGGGGATCGTCTATATCGACGAGATCGATAAGATCAGCCGAAAGTCCGAAAATCCTTCCATCACCCGCGATGTTTCCGGGGAAGGCGTGCAGCAGGCCCTTTTGAAACTGGTCGAAGGAACGGTCGCCAATGTTCCTCCCCAGGGGGGCCGCAAGCACCCGCACCAGGAATTCATCCAGGTCGATACGACGAACATCCTTTTCATCTGCGGAGGCGCTTTCATCGGGCTGGACAACATCATCGCCCAGCGGATATCGAGCAAGAACCTCGGGTTTGGCGCCGAGATCCGGACTCCCGAGGACCGGAAGAAAACCGGCGAACTCCTCGCCAGGGCCCGTCCGGATGATCTCCTCAAGTACGGTCTCATTCCCGAGTTTGTCGGCAGGTTTCCGGTCATGGCTGTTCTTGACGATCTTGACGAGGAAGCGTTTTACCGGATCCTCACGGAACCAAAAAATGCCCTCGTCAAGCAGTTCGAAAAATTGTTCTCGCTGGAGAAGGTTCGGTTGAAGCTGACTGATGGCGCGCTGAAAGCCATCGCCCACAAGGCGTTCATACAGAAGACGGGAGCCCGCGGTCTCCGGTCAATCTTGGAAGAAGTCATGCTGGACTTGATGTATGAGATTCCTTCTGTTCAGAATGTGCTGGAGGTTCTGATCACTGAAGAGACCATCAACGAGCATCAGCCCCCCCGCGTCATGAGAACCGACTCCTTGCGCAAGGAGTCGGACCCGCCTCTATCCGCCTGATTCCCGCAACCTAGGAATGGGTTTGCGGGGATTTGTCGACCCGAACCGCCTTGAACAGGATGGGCACGATCGGTTTTCCTCCGAGCGAAAGTTGTGTGAGGCGAATGCCGAACGTGGAAGGGAACCCCTGAATGTGCGGAAACGCCAGGATCCCGGTTCGCTCGTATCCCGGAAAAAGCCGTGCAGAGGGCAAGTAGGTCATCCTGACAAGTTTCCGGGTCTGGTTAATCCGGGTCATCGACGCGGGAGCCATGACGGTGCCGAGGAGCCCGGTCGTAAGGGATTCGAGCAACTCCTCGCGGTCGAAAGGCCGGAAGACGTGCTTGTCCGGAAGTTCCAGGAAAAAGTCCATGGGCTGGTAATCGAAAAAGGTTAACCCTGTATTCCGGATATGCACAAGGACGATCGTATAATCGGTATCGAGGATCGCACTGAAGTACGGGGTGTCAGGTCTAACGAATTCCAGCCGGACCGACACCCCCGCGACGGACTGTCGGCCTTCGGGGAACCGGTAGGTGGCGGATTCGGTTTTCAGGCCTTTCAGATAATACAATCCTGCCAGTCTCGAGAACGCGGAAATGACCACAAGAGCGAGAATCAGAAGGATCAGGCTCCATTGAACCCATTTTCGGGAAAGAGTTTTCGGTCCGGTTTCAGGCATGGGATGCTCATCAATCCAGTCGATGGGACGGATAGGTGGTACGTGGCGAACGTTCGCCGTTTTGGGCGCTCATTGTATCACGGCCTTTCCGTATTGGGAAAAGGAAGGGGACGATGGATGCGTGCCTTCGTGTTGGCAGGCATCCTTGCAGGTTGCGCCGGTGCTCCGCCTCTCCCGGCGCGATACTCCGGAGTCGGCGTTTTTCCCGGAGTCTTTGACCCCACCCATCTCATGAAGGAACGTTCCGTCTGGGACGCCTACGTGGGAGACAGGATTCTCGCGGAGTCAGGGAATGCGAAGGTTCTTTACGGGGCCCGATTAAACCAGGCTTTGACGAAGGTGACAGAATCCGTCCGGTCCCCTTTACCATGCCCCGACGTCCCTTGTGCCCTGGATCGTGCGAAGCTGCTCAAGGCCCGTTTCCTGATGACGGCGACGGTCCGGTCCGATTCCCCGACGCGTGGGTCCCTGGTTCTGAACCTTTGGACGATTTCCCCCCCCAAACTCAAGCAAACGCTTTCGGGAGATTTTTCCCTGGGGCCGGCAATGCACGCGTCCTTGCAAGCCCTGATCGACCGCATGATGGAAAACTTTTTCTCCCCCATCGCCTCTGCCAGCGGGCCCCGAACGACAGGTCCCGATAAAGATCCCGGAAGAGCCCTCGAACAATACCTGAACCAGGGGCAGGTGGATCAGGCCGTCCTGATGGGGCAAAGATGGGAGGGCGACGCTTCGGTCGCAAAGACGCCCTTGTTCAACCTCATGTACCTGAAAGCTCTGTGGGCCGCCGGACGGACGGACAAGGCCCGGAGGCTGGTGTATCGCACGATCGGGGCCGGGAACTTCGATGTTCGCTTTGTGCTTGATGCGGTCCGGCTCGAACGGTCTGAAAATCATCCGAGATCGGCCAGGACGATTCTGTACAAAGGCCTGGTACGGCTTCCGGACAGCGAATCGCTTTGGGCCAGGGTGATCGAGGACAGAATAACCCGGGGCCACCCGGACGAGGGCCTTTCCCTGGCCGAGAGATATCTCGTTCGACATCCCGGAGAAATAGGCGACCGGTTGGCGGGGGCCGTTTATGGGGCCTACGTGATTTCCGGAAAGACGATTTCGGCGGACCGGTGGTGGGACAAGGAGTTCAGGGGCGGAAGAAGGCGGCGTTCCCTCATGGAACGCCATGCATGGCTATACCGTCAGGAGCAGGAAGGTCACTGGGCCATCATGAGCCGCCAGGCGAGGCGATGGTTGTCCCAGGGGTATGCGAGCGAACCGTTATACCGGGATTTGATGGTGGCCTTCGGCGCCCTCAGGGACCCGATCCTGGAAGCCCGTATCGGCCGCCAGGCGATTCGCGACGGGTTCGGGTCCGGCTGGATTCGCGACCGGGTCCGGGAGCTCGAGCGAAAGGGCTATTGATGTACGTTTCCAGGGTCAACATTCCGAATGCCCTAACATTGTTCCGGATCCTTCTGACCCCCGTGTTCGTGGGTGTGGTCCTTTACGGAAAACTTCGCCTGGCGTTCTGGATTTTCATGATCGGGGGGGTTTCCGACGCCCTGGACGGGGCGATTGCCCGTATCCTGAATCAGAAGACGATGCTTGGGACCTTGCTCGATCCCATCGCCGATAAGATTTTTCTTTCGTCGGCCGTCACAGTCACAGCATTCACGGGCATGGTGCCCCTCTGGGTCGCGATTGTCCTGGTCAGCCGGGATATCATCGTCGTGTCGGGGGTCGTTCTCTTGAAGTGGGTCGACACCCCTATTCCGATACGCCCCCATTTTTGGGGAAAAGTGACGACGTTGTCGGAAATCATTTATCTTTTTCTTGTGCTTCTCTGGTACGCAGGTTACTCGAGGACGGCCTGGATCACCCCGATGGGAGATTTGGCCGTGGCCTTCGCCGTTGTTTCGGGTGTGTTCTATGTTTCCCGTGGGATCGCCTGGTTCCAGGAGCACAAGAGCTGAAAGGACCCATGATGGGACAGGGAATTGTAATCAAGGATGTGGTTTCGGGAAGCCTGGCAGCCGAAGCGGGACTCTGCCCGGGAGATCGGATCCTCTCGATAAACGGAAATCCGTTGAGGGATCTGATCGATCTGGACTTCTACCAGGCGGACGGCGAAGTGGTTCTCGCCGTCGAATCCCGGGCGGAAGGGACGATCGAGATCGCATTCGAAAAGGATCCGGATGAACGGCTGGGTCTTGTGGTCGATCCTCCGCCGATCAAAAGGTGTCCCAATAAATGCGACTTCTGTTTCGTGGATCAGATGCCCGAAGGCCAGCGGCAAACCCTTTATATCCGGGACGAGGATTACCGTTACAGCTTCCTGTACGGGAATTTCATCACACTGACCAACCTTTCGAACCGGGATTATGAGCGGATCCTTGAACAGAAACTCTCTCCTCTCTATATCTCCGTTCATGCCACGGATCCGGGCGTGAGAAAACGGCTCCTCAGAAACGACCGAGCGCCCGACGTTCTTGAAATGATCGATCGGCTGGCCTCAGGGGGAATCCGGCTCCACACCCAGATCGTGATCACCCCTGGGGTCAACGATGGCGATGTCCTTGAGAGATCCATCGAGGACCTTTCCTCCCGGTATCCCGGGGTCTCGTCTCTCGCAATCGTTCCAGTCGGCCTGACCCAGCATCGCGGCGATCTCCCCTCCATCGATCCGATCGACAGAAGTTTTGCACGGAGAATGATCGCGAGAATCGATGAGTTTCAGAGGCCCTTTCTGGAAAAATGGGACGATCCTTTCGTATTTCCGGCGGACGAGTGGTTCGTGATCGCCGGTCGGTCCTTTCCCTCGGTGAAGAGGTACGGATCCCTTCCTCAGTTGGGGAACGGAGTCGGCCTTGTACCACTGTTCCAGAACCAATGGAAACGGGCGGGAAACCGGGTTCGGTCCGTTTTTGTCCCTTCGGGAGAAGCAGTAGCGGGGTTCCGTTTCGCACTTGTCACCGGTACGGCGTTCGCTCCGTATCTCAACCGTCTGGTCAACAGGCTGGTCCTCGATTCTCCACTGTGGAAAGACGTGTTTTCCGTTCTCGAAGTCGAAAACGGATTCTTCGGCCATTCGGTGACCGTCGCCGGACTTCTTGCCGGGAGAGACATCCAGAAAGCGGTCCGGGAGGCCAGGTTGGCGGGAGACACGACGCTTCTCGTCCCCCAGATCGCTGTCCGGACCGACACGGACGTTTTCCTTGATGACAGCTCGGTCGGTGAACTGTCCCGAGACCTGCAGCGTCGCGTCGAACTGGTGCCCTCCGATGGCGTCGGGTTCTGGGAGTGGATCCGGGATCATATGTCTTTGGGGAAGGAGTCCTCGCGTCTCGGTACGGTGGCTGCCGGGTGAAAGTCCTTTCGTTCGAGACCCCTTCCAAGATCAATCTCTTTCTCAGGGTTCTTGGAAAGCGGGGAGACGGATATCACGAGATTCTGACGGAAATGGTCATGATCAGCCTTTCCGACAGGATGACCGTTCGAACGGGTGACGGTGGAGAAAGATCCGACAGTCTGACCCTTTCCGGCCGGGCGATCGACGGTGTTCCGGATGACAACCTTGTCCTGAAGGCGTTTCGGCTTTTCCGGGAGGCGTCTTCCGGGAGTCTCGGCTCCCCCAAGTCCCGACCTGTCTTTGTGGCGGATCTGGAAAAGAGAATTCCGGTCGGAGCAGGATTGGGAGGGGGATCCGGCAATGCGGCAGGGGCCTTGTGGGCCGCGAATTCCCTTTCGGGATCACCCCTGAACCGGGAAGCCCTCGAAACCTTGGCCGGGAAACTTGGAAGCGATGTCCCTTTCTTCCTGGGATCTCCCCATTCTGCCGCTTTCGGAAGAGGGGAACGGATCCGGCCTCTTCCGCCGTTCTCCGACCGTATCGTCCTTGTCTGGAACCCTGGGTTCACCGTCTCCACGCGGGATGTCTATCAAAAACTCGATGCAAAGCCGGTGCCTTTATTGACAGAGGGTGAATGTATCCATAGAATTAATAGTCTTTTGTCAGATGGATTCCGGAAAAACGATCTCGAACGGGTGACTATTGATATGCATCCCGTTCTGGGGAAAGCGAAGGGTTGCCTCCAGGGCGGAGGTGCGGAGTTCGCCCTCATGAGCGGTTCCGGCCCCAGTTTTTTTGGAATTTTTTCTGAAATTCAGGCAGCAGAAAGGGTTCGACAGGAGATCGTGGAACATCTGGGCGGCTGGGCTGGCGTTTTTCACACGCTCGATTCGTCCCCGTTTGCCCCATGAACTGACGGTAAGCTGTAACGGTATTGGGGCGTCGACAAGCGGCAAGTCACGAGATTTTGGATCTCGCATTCCCAGGTTCGAATCCTGGCGCCCCAGCCATCTTGACCGATCTTGCCGGCCGATAGGCGTACGGCGAACCTCTGGAGTCCGGTTTGCGGCCAGTCAAAATATTTTCAGGCAATGCCAATATTCCCGTAGCACTGGAAATCTGCCGATATCTTGGCGTCCGACTCGGCGAGGCGACGGTTTCATCTTTTTCGGACGGCGAAATTCGGGTCAGGGTCGACGAGAATGTTCGTGGCAGCGACGTATTCGTCATCCAGTCGCTTTCCGACCCGGTGAATAACAATCTCATGGAACTGCTGGTCATGCTGGACGCACTAAAAAGAGCTTCCGCCCAACGCATCACGGCGGTTCTCCCGTATTATGCGTATGCGCGGCAGGACCGTAAGGATCAGCCCCGGGTTCCCATCACCGCGAAGCTCGTTGCGGACCTGATCACGACGGCAGGTGCGACCCGGGTCCTCACTCTGGATCTCCATACCGGCCAGTTGCAAGGGTTCTTCAACATACCCGTCGATCATCTGCATGGGACGCCCGTCTTGCTCGAGCCGCTTCGGAAGATCGCCGAGGAAAAACTTGTCCTGGTTTCTCCGGATGCCGGCGGCGTCGAAAGGACGAGGGCTTTTGCGAAACGGCTCCAGTCACCTCTGGCCATCATCGACAAGCGTCGGGAAGGTCCAAATCAGTCACAGGTGATGAACCTCATCGGAGATGTGACAGGTCGAACCGCAGTTATCCTGGACGATATGATCGATACGGCGGGAACGATCACGCAGGGGGCTGCCGCCGCCCTGGAAGCTGGCGCCAAGCGTGTCATCGCGGTCGCGACCCATGCCGTGCTTTCGGGCCCGGCACTCGAGCGACTGAACAAATCGGTTTTGGACGAGGTGATCGTGACGGATTCCATCCCTTTGCGTGGGAAGGAAGACGTCTGTCGAAAGATCCGGATCTATTCCGTGGCCCCCCTTCTGGGGGAAGCCATCAAGAGGATTCATGAAGAGGAATCGGTCAGTTCACTGTTTATTTAAGCTCATGCCTAGGGAGTTGATGCGAAGGGAGTATCCATGAAGAATCAAGAACTAAAGGCGGAATACCGGTCTGGAAACGGAAAGGGAGTGGCCCGTACGTTGCGAAGGGAAGGCCACGTTCCCGCCGTGTTGTACGGAAAGGGGAAATCGACCCCCATCACTCTCCAGCTCAGCCACGTTCAGAAAGCCTTTCAAACGCACGCGGGAAGCCATGCGATCTTTCAGATCGAGATCGCGGGGTTGAAAGACGAAACCGGCCGGCGGCTTGCACTGATCCGTGACGTCCAGAGGGACCCCATTACCGGCCGTATCCTTCACTTGGACTTTTTTGAGCTTTCGGAAAAGGACCTCGTCCGGAACAAGGTTCCCGTCGAAGTCGTGGGCAACATTCCTGTGTCCGTCAAGCAGGGCGGCGTCATGGAACACAATGTTCGCGAGGTGCTGGTCGAAGCGCTTCCGGCAGACATGCCCGATCACATCAAGGTCGACGTCTCGCACCTCGACATGAACCAGTCGTATCACGTCCGGGATATTCCTCCGGTGATCGGACTCAAGATCCTCGAAAGTCCCGAAACGGTCCTGATCCATATCATGCCTCCCAGGGCCGAGCCCGAACCTGTCGCGGCGGTGGAATCAGCTCCGGCTCCGGAACCTGCCGAGTCCGCGAAGAAATAGCGTCCAGTCCTTCCGGAGATGGCACTTCGGGCGATTGTCGGCTTGGGGAATCCCGGTGCCGAATACCAGAAAACCCGGCACAATGCCGGCAAGCTTTTCCTGGACTCCTTGTCCGAACGGCTTTCGATCCCCCTCGACCGGGAGAAGGATCCCGTGCGGTGGGGTGAAGGAGAGTGGAAGGGGTCGCGCCTTCTACTGGTGTTCCCCCAGACGTACATGAACCTGTCCGGTTTGATCGTTCCATGGCTCAAAAAGCGTGGGGTCCATCTTCCGGACGATCTTCTCGTGCTGTCGGACGACCTCGACCTCCCTGTCGGGACCATCCGGTTTCGCGAGAAAGGCGCTTCGGGAGGGCAGAAGGGATTGTCTTCGATGATCGCCTATCTGGGTTCGGGAAATTTTGCCCGGATCCGGATCGGTATCGGAAGACCCCTGGACGGGACACCCGTCTCCGACTATGTTCTCGGTTCCTTCAAGCCGGAAGAACGCGAAGCGATTGGCAGACTTAGGGACCCGTTTTTTTCGATGTTCGACCATTGGTGCCATTGAACGGCGAATCCCGCCATAAACGGAGAATCTTTGGGATTTCAATGCGGTATCGTGGGATTGCCCAATGTCGGCAAGTCCACTCTTTTCAATGCGCTGACCTCGGGAAACGCCCAAGTGGCCAATTTCCCGTTTTGCACGATCGACCCCCATGTGGGGGTTGTTCCGGTTCCGGACCAGCGTCTTGAAAGGCTGACCGAGCTCTATCATCCCAAGAAGACGACCCCGACGTTCATGGAAATCGTCGATATTGCCGGATTGGTCCGTGGAGCGAGCGAAGGCGAGGGTCTCGGCAACCAGTTCCTGGGGCATATACGTAACGTCGATGCGATCATCCAGGTTGTCAGGGTTTTTGAAGATCCCGACATCGTTCATGTACACGGAAAGATTGATCCGGTATCCGACCTTGAAGTTATCGAGACCGAACTGGTCCTGTCAGATTTGAACACCCTGTCGAGCCGTCTGTCGAAGACCGAAAAGGCCGCGAAGACAGGGTCGAAAGAGTTCCAGACTCAGCGCGATCTGATGGAAGAGATCAGGGCGCATCTTGAATTGGGAAAGCCGGCGCGCCTTTTTCCGGTTGTGGAAGCGACCGCTGTTTTTCGTAAAAGCCTGGGGCTTTTGACCCAGAAACCCGTTCTTTATGTCGCAAACGTTTCCGAGGGGCCTGGAGACCTCGCTTCCCCCCAGTTCCTGCAACTGAAAGAAGCCGTCGGAACCCGCCACGGGGACCTCCTGACGATTTCAGGACGGCTCGAGGCCGAGATCGCGGCCCTACCCGAGCCCGATCGAAGAACGTTTCTCGAGGAGATGGGCCTAAAGGAATCGGGACTGGAAAGACTTGTCAGAATGGGTTATAAAACATTGAATCTCGTGACTTTCCTGACCGCCGGAGAAGATGAGGTGCGGGCATGGACCGTTCCCCAGGGAACCCCGGCTCCCCAAGCGGCCGGGAAGATCCATTCGGACATAGAGCGTGGTTTTATCCGGGCCGAGGTCATGAAATTCGAGGATATCGACCGTCTCGGCACAGAGAAGCTGGTGAAGGAAAAAGGACTTCTCCGGCTTGAAGGCAAGGAGTATGTCATCCAGGACGGCGATGTCGTGTATTTCCGGTTCCACGTATAACGGGCCGTTGCCCGGGAAAGGTTTGTCATGGCATTTTATGAATGCGTTCTCCTGATCAAGTCCCAGCTCAGCGACGAGGAAGCCGCCACCGTTCTCGACCGCTTCCTGAAACAGGTCGTCCAGTCGGGAGGAACCGTGCACCATGTACAGAAGCTGGGAAAGAAAAGGCTTTCCTACGAACTCAAAAAGGAAAGACGGGCGGATTATGTGATTCTCTATCTCGAGATGAAGAACACGTCCGACATTGCGGATATCGACCGTTTGGCCCGCCTGGACGAGCGCGTCATCAAAAGCATGATCGTTCGCAAGGAAAAGCTCGTTCTCCCGGCGACCAACGCCTCTTCTGAAGAGCGTCCGGAAGAACGCGGGGAATCGGCGAAAGGCTCCGGAGAAGGGGAAGCCGTTTGAGCAATTACAATAAAGTCATCCTGATGGGAAACCTGACCCGTGATCCCGAGGTACGCTTTACGCGGGAAGGGGCACCGGTTGCGACGTTCACGATCGCGATCAACAATCGTTTCCGACAGGAGAATGAAACCCGCGACGACGTCACGTTCGTCGACATCGTCACGTTCGGTAAACAGGCCGACCTGGTCAAGAATTATCTTGAAAAAGGAGCCCCCGTTCTCGTTGACGGCCGGTTGCAGCAACGGCGTTGGGAACAGGAAGGACAGAAAAGAAGCAAGATTGAAGTCGTCGCCCAGACGATCACCTTCGTGGGGCCCCCCCGTAAAAGCGGCGGAACGGGCGGAGCGAATCTTCCTGAGGAGGAATCGGGGTTCCAGGGGTTTTCGCCCGAGTCGGGCTCCGAGGGAGAGATCCCCTTTTAAATCTTTACCGAGCAAATTGACCTGAAGGGTATCGTAATCGGGTTCACACGCGTCACATCGAAAGGAATGTAATCATGAGTTCACCGGCACGTTCGTTCCAGAGAAAGAAAATTTGCCGATTTTGTTCGGAGAAATCGACGATCGATTTTAAGGATATTGCCTCTTTAAAGGGTTTCTTGACCGAACGGGGCAAGATCATTCCGAGACGGCTTTCCGGAAACTGCGCCCGGCACCAGCGCCATCTGGCCGCGGCGATCAAACAGGGACGGAATGTGGCATTCTTCGCCTTTTCCGAGGAAAAGTAGATCTGAATATCTCGTTCCCCTTCGGAGCGCTACTCCTATCCCTATCGAGTTCTGCGGCCCTTTTCATGGGGATCTTCGTATTCCCTCGCGCTGGATTGTTCGTCGCCCTTTTTGCGGGAGTGCCCCTGGCTCTGGCCCAGGTGGCCTATCACCGTTACCAGTTGGGAGTCGGGGCGATGGTCCTGGCCGGCCTCGTTGTCGAAATCCTCTCCCACAATCCTCTGGGGCTTCTCCTTTATATGGCTTGGGCCGGTTTGTCGGGAGTCCTTGCCGGGGAACTGGTTCGGCGACACAAATCGTTCAATTTCTCCCTGGCGGCCATATCGGGTCAGATCATCGGATTTTCGTCGTTCATCCTGGCGTTCTTTTATTTCAAGACCCAGGGCCGGATTTTCGATGAGGTCCAAAAACAGCTTTACCTTGCGTTCGACCAGGTGTTCCGGCTGTACCTGAAGCATTCCCCGGCATCCCTCCCGGTCGCGGACCGGAAGATTCTTCTCGGGATGGAACCTGAACTGTTCAAGTCGTTCATAACGGTGCTTCCTGGAATCGGTGTCGCCACGGTACTGCTGACCGCCCTGGTCCTCGTTTCCACGGTCGAAGGACTTCTCTCAAGGAAAGCGGCTCTCCCGGTGAGCCGGGGGGTCGACAAATGGCATCTTTGGGACCCCTCGATCTTCGTGCTTATCGGAGGGTTGGCTTTGATAGCGATCCCGAACCAGATGTCGAGGGTTCTGGGAATCAACACGTTTCTGGCGGTGGGAACCCTCTATGTCGGCCAGGGGGCCGGAGTGATCGTTTCCTATGCGAAAGGACGGGGTTTCGGCATCCTGTTCTGGATTCTTTCGGCCACGTTCATTCTTCTTCAACCCTTGATCCTCATCATGCTGGGGGTCGTGGGAGTTCTGGACGTCTGGCTGGATTTCCGGAAGATACGAAGAACCACGGACAACAACCCTGCGACCGAAGGATGAAGAGACCGTATTTCCGGATTGCAGCACTGGCTTTGATATTCTTCGCATCGGGAGCCTGTTCCTCTCTGGGTGGCGGATCCCAATGGGGAAGGTCTTCCCCGGACCATTACGGATTGTCGCGTCCGTCGTGGGGGGGAAACCAGTACCCTGAAGAGCCACTGAAAGACGGAAAAGAGACCGGGATCGCTTCCTGGTACGGGCCCACGTTCTACGGAAAACCGACAGCAAGCGGTGAAACGTTTCGTAAAGACGGGCTTACGGGAGCTCATCGGACCCTTCCCCTGGGAACACGGGTCCGGGTCCGGAATTTGAGGAACAATGAAACGGTCGACGTGACGATCAACGATCGGGGCCCGTTCGTGGAAGGTCGCATCATCGATCTTTCCTGGAGAGCCGCGAAGGACATCGGAATGTTGGGAACCGGTACAGCACCGGTGGAGTTGACGGTCCTAACGGGCCCTGAAGCTGCCGTACCCCAGATCGAACGGGGTATCTTCGAGGTTCAGGTGGGGTCGTTCTCGTCCGGGGAGGAAGCACGACAATATCTGGCCAGGGTGAGCCGGTACCCGGATGCCCATATTGTAAAGGCGGCCTATGGGAGAGGGACTCTTTACCGAGTCCGAATAGGTTCGTTCGACTCCATCGACAAGGCAAGGGATTATGCGCGTGAATTGAAGACGTCCCTGGGCGAAGCTTTTGTCGTCCGGAAATAATTGATTCAAACGAGATGGGGGAAGCGGTCATGGAAATTCGGAAGGCGATTGATGGTCTGTCGGGTCGGATGGACAAGCTGAAGACAAAACGGGCAGAGTTGAAGAAAGGGATGGATTCCGAAACACAAAAACGGGATCCCGGACTGAAGAGATTAAAGAGAGCCCTGCGCCGCGCCTACCAGAAGAAAGTACGGTTGAGCAAGGGCATGTCTTCTTCAGAACCCAAGGCTGAAGGATCGACCGGAGAGGGTTGATCGATGCCGGCTTGGGAGTACAGGGTTTTCGGAATCAGTCGGGAACAGGTGGAGAACCAGCTGAATTTTATCGGGGATGAGGGGTGGGAGCTCGTTCAGATTATCGTCATGAACAACCCCGACGTTCCTTATCAGGGGATCTTCAAGCGAGTGCGGGGAGACGAGGTTCAGGCATAGGGCCGGTCAGTGCGATTGTCCTTCGATCAGTCGACGAATCTGCCGGTCGGCCTCGTTCAAGGTACGCGTTGCCGTGTTATCCATTTTTTGGGCCTGTTCCAACGCCTGACGTAGTTGACCTTTCAGATCCGTCAAATCCGGAAGGGCCGGATTTTTTTCCGAAGCGTTCTTCAGGCTTCCCAAAGCCGACTTGATGGCGGTCTCGGCCTGTCCGAAGTTTCGGTCTAGGATGTCCCGTGTGGCGTCTTCCACGGCGGTCTCGGCCAAGTGAAGGTCGAGGGATGTCCGCACGATCGAGAGAGAATGGAGCGCTTCGGCCTTCCCCTGGCGAAGCTGGGATTCGATTCCGGACAGCTGTTTTTGCATCTTCTTCATTTGCACTTCGTCCCTGCCGCTCTGGAGAAGCATATATCCAAGTCCCAGGAGAACTAAGAGTACAATGAAAAAAAGTGTTTTCATTTCCCGTTCCTTTCCATGCGCCGCGCAATTCTGCGAAGACATCCCGGTGCGGGACAATCATACCGGAGAGGGCAAGGGTTTGCCATATGCATCCTGACAACAGCGGGGCGTCATCCCTGGGTGCGATTTCTGTTGCAGTCGGTTCCGGGCATGGGGAAAAAGAACCCCTGACTGAAAAGACCGTAAGCATCGTCAGCCTGGGGTGCCCCAAGAATCTCGTCGACACGGAAAACATGATCCGGGCGCTCGAGGAAAAAGGATTCCGGATCGTTCCGGATACCGAGAGTGCCGAGGTCATCGTCGTCAACACATGCAGTTTCGTGACGGATGCCCGTCGGGAATCCGTCGACACTCTGCTTGAAATGGCGCGGTTCAAGGAGGAAGGGAAGGCCAAGGTCCTTGTCGGTACGGGATGCCTCGTGTCCCGCTATCGGGAACAGCTGCCCGGGTTGATCCCCGAGGTCGACTTTCTCCTGTCCCCCCTCGAAGAGTCGACGATCGGAGACCGGCTCTCTTCGTGGAATGTTCCCGGTGCACCCACGGCGCTCCCTCTCATCGATCCCCGCGCGATTCCGTTCCGGCCGAAGCGATTGACGCCGTCCCATCGGGCCTACCTGAAGGTCGCGGAAGGGTGTGACCATACGTGTACTTTCTGTGCGATCCCCCTTTCCCGGGGCCTTCAGGTCAGCCGAACCCGCGAGAGCCTCTTGGAGGAGGTGAGGCAACTGGGCGGAGAGGGGGTCGTGGAACTGACACTGATCGCGCAGGACCTGACCCGTTACGGAACCGATCTCGGCGAAACAGAGGGGTTGGCCAAACTCCTCGAGGAGATCGACAGGATAGGCCGGATCCCATGGATTCGGCTTTTGTACGCGTATCCGACCCTGGTCACGGATCGGCTCCTCGACGTGATGAAGAATGCCCCGACCGTTGTGAAGTACCTGGACATACCGCTCCAGCATGTCGCCGGAAACGTGCTGAAAAGAATGAACCGGCCCGGAAACAGGGATTCCACAAAACGCCTGATCGACCGGATCCGGGAGGCGATGCCCGATATCGCGCTCAGGACAACCTTCATCGTGGGGTTTCCCGGGGAGACACAGGAGGATTTTGAGGAACTCTCAGAATTCGTTCGTTGGGCCCGGATGGATAACCTGGGGGTCTTTCCCTTTTCCAGGGAGGAAGGAACCCCATCCTTCGACATGGAAGGCCAGATCCCCGCCCGTGAGAAGAACCGCCGGAGGACGGTACTTATGGGATTGCAGAAGGACATCGCCCTGGCCCTGAAACAGGAGTGGATCGGGAAAACCGTTCCGGTCCTGATCGAAGGTCCCTCCGAGCAATCTCCGCTGGTCCTCTCAGGCCGGCTCCCTTCCATGGCTCCCGACGGCATCGACGGTGAAGCGCTCGTCCTTTCCGGACAGGCTCCGGCGGGTTCGGTCGTCCAGTGCCGGATCCTCAGGGCACACCCTTACGATGTCGAAGTTTGGGAGAACGGGGTGGAAGAAGACCCCTCCCTTATGTCTTCCTGATTCCCCACTCCTCCCCGAACACCCCTCCCGTTCGATCTTCCTGTAAGTGTCCATTTCCCGACTGCGATAGCATGGAGTGAGGCTCCGGCGGCCATGACCCATGGATTGCCCGTAAAAAGCCCCGCCAGAAGAGACAAGGATCCCGCAAATCCCAGCAACCGTTCTCCCATCTTCGAGAAAATTCCCTGGATGAGCACATAGAGCCATGCCAGCACGAACAGGGAAAGCATTGGCCCGGCCCCGAAGTCCCAGACGGGAGAGAGAACGGCCGCCACCGCAAGGCCAAGGATCCATAGGGGACGGGATCCTTCAACGGACGGAGAAACGCCTTTGAGAGAGATGATGAGAAGCGCGAGGCTCAAAGCCGTCAGGATACCGCTCTTGCGTGTTAGCTCGAGGGAAAATAGAAGAACCAGCGCGGACCCGAACAACAGGGCCGAAGCTCCGTGCCAAGGCGTATCGGGAAGGGAGGTCCGGATCCTGAGAAACGCTGTCATGGTGAAGGCCAGCCCCAGAAGGACGTGGATCTCGATACCGCTGAAAGGGATGGGATCGATCGCTTGCCTGGCGAGCGTCAAGCCGAGCATTGTCCCGGTGATCCCGGTCAAGATGAGGGCGTAAAACACGGGTTTGAACAGCGCTCCTTGGTTGGTCCGGTGAACATTGAATAGAAGGAGGAAGCCGAGCGTTGTCATGAGTCCGGCTTGTGCCGAAACCAGGCTCCGGGGAATGAAGAGAAATCCGAGAACCAAAGTCAGGCCCCCGGAAAGGCAGAGGGCTGCTCCGATCCGTCCGGTAATGCTTTTGAACAGTGGTTCGAACCCCAAATAAGGGAGAAGGACCAGAAGGGCCAGCGCATGGATAAAGGCCAAAAACGGAAAATGGAAAAGGGGGGTGTCAAAGGTCGGCGGACGGAGAGAAGCGGTCGTCTCGACCAGTACGAGGGTTCCTGCCGGGACCCATAATCCCGTGGACCGTGATGAAATCCGGAAGCGGGAAAGGCCTATCGATAGGACGGGATTCATTTTCGGTGTTGAGAATTTTCAGTTAAAATGTCACCATTTCGGGTAAAGCGAGAGTGGCGAAATGGCAGACGCACCAGACTTAGGATCTGGCGGGGGAAACTCCGTGCGGGTTCAAATCCCGCCTCTCGCACCCTGTGCCGAGCATCCATGTGACGAATGCGGATAGCTGTCTTCGATGTTTCCTGTTCGACCGGAGCGAAACTTAGGGGCACGCGAGTCTCCCTTGATTGACGTGTCCGGGAACGGTACCGTTCGATTTTCCCTAAGGTACCTTAATTTTGACTTTTTCACCAACCAGATTTTTGGGTTTCCGAGATTTTTCCCGGCCGGATTCTCGAGCGAAGGCCGGTTACAAAGGGGGCGTCCATGAGTAAAAAGGTAGTCATACTCGGAAGCGGTATCGCCGGTACGATTGTGGCGAACCAGATTGCCAGGAAGATTCCGGGGGAGCTGAAATCGGGAGCAGTGTCCTTGACCATGGTCGGAAATACGGAGACGCACGTATACCAGCCGGGCTGGCTATATATCCCTTTCGATCTCGTCCGCCCTGAAGAGCTGAAACGTTCCCAAAGGTCGCTTCTCGACCCGCTGGTCCGGTTCGTGGTAGACCCCGTCTCCCAGATCGACGTCAAGGGCCAGAAGCTTGTCGCCGAATCGAAGACGGAGTATCCCTACGACGTTCTGATCATCGCGACGGGATCGGTTCCCCGTCCTGACCTGATCCCCGGTCTTCCCGAGGCCGGGCATTGGTTCTATACCGAAGAAGGGGCAATTAAGCTCCGTGAAGCGCTGAGATCGTTCCAGGGCGGAAAAATCGTCGTGGCGATGGGTGTCCCTCACAAATGTCCCGTGGCACCCCTGGAAGTCACCCTGATGTTGGAAGACTACCTCAGGAAAAAGGGTGTCAGGGAAAAGTCCGAAGTGATGTACACCTACCCCGTCGGGGCACTCCATACGATCCCTGCCGTGGCCCAGTGGGCCGGGCCTGTTTTCGAGGAGCGGGGAATCAAGTCGGAGACCTTTTTCAACATGAAGGAAGTCGACAAGGAGAAAAAGATCCTCCACAGTCTCGAAGGTTCTGCGGTGCCTTTCGATCTTCTGATTTCGATCCCCCCCCACCGGGGCTCGAAAGTCGTCCTGGATTCGGGCCTGGGAGAGGGAGGCTGGATCCCGACGAACAAGCAGACCCTCCTGATGGAAGGAAGCGAAAACGTGTTCGTCGTCGGGGATACGACCAATCTTCCAGTTTCCAAAGCCGGATCTACGGCTCATTTTTCGGCCGACATCCTGGTCGAAAACGCGATTTCGGTCCTTCACGGGGAAAAGCCGGCACATGTTTACGACGGTAAAGTGTATTGCTTTATCGAAACAGGCCGTAACCAGGCGACGTACATCACGTTCAACTACACCACGCCTCCATCTCCCCCGCCGCCGACATCGGCAGTCCACTGGCTGAAGCTTTCGTACAACCGGCTCTATTGGTTGACGGCGCGGGGTATTCTCTAGACGGGAGGCACCATGGCAGAAGGAAAGGGCCAGAACGCTCTGGCCCAGAAATTGAGCGAACCGGATATTACGGCTCTCCTGGGCGATATCCTTTCCCGGCTCGAGACCGTTCGGGAAATCAATGTTGCCACGAAAGCCCTCTGGGATATCCAGACCAATACGATGGTGGAACGGATTTCAGAGACGCTGGAAAAGACGTTACAAGTCCTCGATCGATTGACTCAGCCCGGTGTTCTGGGTGTGCTCGAGAAGCTAGAAAAAAATGCGGCCGCCGTGGACCACCTCCTGGACCTCCTCCCCCTGATGGAGAAGAGCGGTGGAATAGCCGCCCTTGCGGAGATCGGAGGTGCGGTGAAAGCCATTCAAAATCTGGGCGTCGACACATTGGTCGAAAGGGTGGCCACCCAGATGGAGAGGGCCGGAGACCTGATGGATAGGTTCGACAGGCTTCCCGTCGCCGAACTGGTCGACATGGCAAACCGGCTGAAGGAGAACGGCGGACTGGAGACAATTCCCGAACTCGTGGGAGCGGTCACCGCCATTCGGAGGCTTTTGACCGATACCCTGATCGAGCGGGTTACGGTCATCGCCGATCAGGCTGTGGCATGGCAGGGGAATGTCGCCTATGCATTCCGAAACGTGAGGTATCCCGAAATGACGCCGGGATGGGGGGGGATCTTTCAGCTCATCCGAGACCCCGAAGTCCAGAAGTCCCTCTATTTTTTCCTTTCCGCGATCAAATCCGTCGGGACGTCTTCAGTAAAATCCTGAGCTCCCGATATGATGGAGGGCAGGTATCCCACTGTCTCGGATCCGGATGATTCTGCCGACTCTTTATCGTGTCGGGACACCAGCATGGTTTGTTCATTGGCATGATTTCGGGGGCTTTCGAAAGACGGATGAATTCGATCCTAGGCTGTGGGGATGACATGGTGGAAGAGACTCGTCCGTCTTCCTTAACAGTAAACCTTAGGTAAACTCAAGGTCGCTTCATTCCCTTCACCCCGAACCGGACCCGAGGATCCCTGTCAGGTGCTTTGGGTCCAATCCCCGAAACGGCAATGTCTCAGCTTGAAATCGGATACGCGTCTCGCGTCCCGATGTCCGTTCTCGTAAGTTTGGCTAAAACATGGGCTGTCCCGACAGGGAAGACCAGACTGGAGAAGGAGATACGCATCGATGATCGAAAAAGTAAACGCGATTGAATTCAGCCAAAAGTGGGAGGCTGCATGGAACCGGCGAGACGTGGAGGCGATTTTGAAACACTTCCGCGAGGATGCCGTTTTCACATCGCCGGTCGCAGAACAGATCGGCTTTTCTGAGGACAGCATCGTAAAGGGGAAGGATGCGCTTCGCCGCTACTGGACGGCGGCATTAGCTCAGAATCCGGATCTTCGCTTCCAAGTGACCAAGGTCTACCAGGGTACCAACACGCTTGTCATTGTGTATAAAAATCAGAATGGGATGGATCGTGCCGAAGTCCTCACGTTCAGTCGTGGCATTGTGATCGAGGGACACGGCACATTTTCGGCCAGCTGACGCAACGCCGGATCAACTTCAAAACGAGACACGACCCCGACACTTTAGTTGACAAGGTAACCGCCCAAGAATATAATTCCCTTTTGTTTTTGAGCATAAAATGGGCTTTTGTCGACAGATTGACTCCCGTTCATCTCGGAAGGGCGACATCTCGGCGATCGGTCCAGAATCTTCTGGGGGAGGTTCCCGAGTGGACAAAGGGAACAGACTGTAAATCTGTCGCCAGACGGCTTCGGAGGTTCGAATCCTCCCCTCCCCACCAACTGGAGTGGCAGCCACGATTCATTTTGCGGGAATAGCTCAGCGGTAGAGCGCCAGCCTTCCAAGCTGGATGTCGCGGGTTCGAATCCCGTTTCCCGCTCCAGGGCTTCGCCTGTCTGATTCAAGGGGATTGCCCTTGTAGCTCAGTCGGTAGAGCACATCCTTGGTAAGGATGAGGTCACCGGTTCAATCCCGGTCAAGGGCTCCAGGTTTTTTGAAGACGATCCTTATTTCGGGGTTTCGTGCTGCCCGTGATCTTCAATACTCTTCGCGTCGTTATGGAGGCATGGATGTCCAAAGCGAAATTTGAACGAACGAAGCCGCACCTGAACATTGGGACGATCGGGCACGTGGACCACGGGAAGACGACGTTGACGGCGGCGATCACGCGGGTGCTGGCGGCGAAGAAGATGGCGGAGTTTCTGGCGTACGACCAGATCGACAAGGCGCCGGAAGAGCGGGAGCGGGGGATCACGATCGCGATCGCGCACGTGGAGTACCAGACGGAGAAGCGGCATTATGCGCACGTGGATTGTCCCGGGCACGCGGACTACGTGAAGAACATGATCACGGGAGCGGCGCAGATGGACGGAGCGATCCTTGTGGTGTCGGCGGCGGACGGACCGATGCCACAGACGCGGGAGCACATTCTTCTGGCCCGTCAGGTGGGCGTACCGTATATCGTGGTGTTC
>DAHUYM010000014.1 GCA_027315205.1 Leptospirillum sp.
TCTGAAAACAAGCCATATTGTAACGGGGCTCATGCGTCCGATCCGAAGTTTATCGATGAATCTAATACGAATTGAAGAGAAGAAAAATATGTTGGATAGGAAATAATATGGACCGTTTAGTTACCAAGATTCTACCCGCGCGTGTCGTCATCAATGATGGCGACATGCTGCTCCGTCGCGCGCTACCAGCTACCTCAGGAGGAACAGCAAATCGCGCTCGGCCCCTTCGTCTTTATCGATCATTATCGACATAAGAGCCGACGCGGCATTGGAGATAAGCCACATCCGCATGCGGGAATTGAAGTCGTCCATGGCAACAACCTCGAAGCCGTTTTTCACGAAGATTTGCTCCTCCGGATCATCGTTGACGGCTGATTTCGTTCCTGTTAGAGTCCTCGGTGTGTTTCAGTCTCCCGGGAAGGAGTTGTTCGCGTGGGATACCGCTCCACGATCATTTCGGAATTTCCCTTGACGGAAGGGGGATCGTCCCATGGGTCCGGACGGGGATGGTATCTCCTGACGGCGCTTCTGGGACTGATCCTGGCTTTGTCGGTTTCCATCCCTTCTTTCGCCGCACCCTCTGCTCCGAATCTCCGTTTCACGCCCGTAAGCCTACCGGAATCGTTCCAGACAAAGCTCCCGACCGTCAGGCTCCTGTCGGATCCCCATTCGGATCTGTTCTCCCGAAATGCCCGGGATCTGGACGACTGCCACCCCGCCGGATACCGTTCCGGGTCTCAGACCCTCATCACCTGCCACCATGGTTCGGCCCGCCTGCACGCGGCCCAGGACCAATGGCCGTTCCTCTCCTCCGACACCCGTCCGGTACCTGTAGGCTTGCGAAACCGCTGGCACCGGGCCCCGTCCGGATTCAAGACCATCGCACTGTCCGTCCCGATCCCTCCGCCCATCAGATCCTAGGTCATCCACCCCCGTAAAAACCGGTGTACGCGTTCCGCCTTGCCGTGCGGCATTCCGGAACGATCGCGGCATCGGCCGACCCGATCGTCACCGTCCGATTGCACGACCTTCCCCTTTTCGCACCACGATTCCGGCATAACGTCCGGGGTCTCGGGAGACCGGTCTTCGGATCGTCATTTTGAGGGAAACAGACATGAAGAAGACTTTTCCGACAGGGCAAAAAGCCCGAAAAATTCGCTTCTCGATCCTTATCTCTCTTTTTTTTCTCCTCCTGGTTGCTATCCCAAAAAACGCGGATGCCTGCGTGTTCTGCCTCGAACACATGGGCATGGACGCCGCCATGTTCTGGACCAGCGACGTGATGTTTTCCTGGCGCATGAACTATTCCGACATCTGGATTGCCGGCAGCCAGGTACAGGCCGGATACTCCCATGTCGGGGGGTCCCAGGCCCTTCTGACCCAGGAAAACACCCTACAGGCCCTGGTGACAAAAAAATGGATGCTTCAAGTGACCGAACCCTTCTACTACCGCTGGAACTGGAACGCAAACGCTTCCGGTACGGGCAGTCCCGGTTATTCCGCCGGCCTTGGAAACAACAATGCAGGCTTTGTCGCAGTTCCCGGGGATCTCTGGATTGCCAATCTCCTCAACATCTACGACCGGAACACTTTTTCCGGGTCGACCCGGATTGTCCTGGTCCAGGGCGTCCATTTGCCCACCTCTCCCACCCTTCAGGCGTTCAACAACCAGAATATTACGAGTACCCTTACGGGAGCCGGAGGCTATGAGCTGACCTTCGGGATCGAAGCGATGCACACATTTTCAAACGGCCGGTGGATGACCATCGGGGATGCGCTATATTCATTCGAATTGCCCAACAATCTTGGTACGCAACCCGGGAACGTCCTGAATACCGACTACCAGGTCGAATACCGCCTGACCGGCCTCCACAGCCACTTGCCCGAGATCTGGATCAGCGCCGGAGATTATATCCAGTACAACTCGGCCAACCTTCAGATCAATCCCTATGTTCAGGACGGCCAGACCATCCCTGCAGGACCCATCCCCGCGACCGAAAACTTCGAAGACTCGGTGGGCATGGGATTCCAGATCATGCCGAAATCGACTCCAAACCTCATGATCTTTGCCAATGCGGACAAATTCGTTTACTGGAACCAGCCGGGATCGACTCCGTCCTCTCCGGCCCTGAATCCGGACTTCAAGGTCCTGACAGGATTCATGTGGATGTTCTGACGGGAAATGGAAACGTGGTTTCAACCTACTCGATCCATTACGTTACGTTTCATCAAGCGCGAACGAAAGGGCTCACTGTGAAACGATCGATTCGACGCCTTATGGCGATACTCATGCTGTCAGCGGTATTTTCATGTTCCGCCATTTTCCTGGTCCCGGAAATGGCCGTCCGGGCCGACTCCATGAACGGGTCCATGAATGCGAAGGACGAGACTCCGTCAAAAAAAACGCAGGCCGCCGAGCCCGCTTTGGAGCCTGGGATCATTCCGGCGACAGGATTTGTCATCGAAGGCTTCCTGGGGGGGGATACCTCACTTTCGGGTTCCTATGCCACGACGACCGGAGAAACCGTTCCGTATGATTTTGGAACGGCGCCGGTCTGGGGAATCCGTGCCGGAAAAATGCTTTTTCCCTCGCTTCTTGCCTACCTGACCGTACAGCAAAGCGATTTTTCGCAGAATACCCATACGATAATAGGGCTTGGTGGAAACTACTACCTTCCGCGCATTCCGGGGACGCATCTCCTGCCCTACCTCAACGCCACATTCGGGGCGTCCTATAATACTTACACCGGGGTGAATGCCCAGGCAGGCTACTCATGGATGCTGGGGACAGGAGCCCTCTTCCCCCTCTCTCCGGCGATGGGCGTATTCCTGGAAGCCGATATTTCGTACGAGACGGCTCCAACCGGCATCACAACCTCACTGGGCACCCCTCCCGGAAATGTCTCACAGGTTTCCGATACCTGGTCGGTGCCGCTGATACTGGGAATTCGGTACGCGTTCTAATACACGCCACCATCCGTCTTTTTCTTAAACAGCGAAAGACCAGGCCTGGATCCTTCCCTGGCCGCCCCAAGCGCAGAACAATTCATAAATCCCGGACACCCCATCGAAACGATGGTAAAATTCGGATACCGGGTTCGATAAGGAGAAATCGCAAGATCGCGAAGCTCTTATCCGGAAACCGCCGGGGAGGAGTGTCCTCCCGGCCGGAAGATTAAGGTCCAGACGGACCGGAAAGGGGAAAGCGTGAGTGCCATCCTCGATGAAGTCGTAAAGGCCAACAAGGCATACGCCCGGACGTTCGGCGACAAAAAACTCCTGGCCATGCCCCCGAAACGACAGTTTGCGATCCTGACCTGCATGGACGCGCGGATCGATCCGGCCAAGATGGCCGGTCTCTCGGAAGGCGACGCCCACGTCATCCGGAATGCCGGGGGACGCGCAAGCGACGACGCGATCCGGAGCCTCGTGATTTCCTACAAGCTTCTGGGCACGAAGGAGTGGTTCGTCGTCCATCATTCCGATTGCGGGATGGAGACGTTTACCGACGAGATCATGAGGAGCCTCCTCGAAAAGAGTCTCCAGACGGCAGACCTCGGGGCCAAGGGTTGGACCGACAAGGGAAAGGGTCCCGGCTCTCCCGAAGGGAAATACGTCTCTTTCCTCACGATCAGGAACCAGGCCGACAGTGTCCTCGAGGACGTCTTTCGGATCCGGAACCATCCGCTCGTCCCCGGCTCGATCCCCATCTACGGATTCATCTACGATGTGCGCTCGGGAAAGCTCGTCGCCGTTCCCAAAGCCACCGCGGCGGGAAAACCCACCCGGAAATAGGACGCATCCTTACTCCCCCGATCGAGACCCGGAAGGCTGTCCGGCACCGGCCTTCCGGGTCTCCGAACCTCCTTTTTCCCCCTCTTGGGCGGACTGGTTTTCGATTGGGTTCCATGGGAAAATTTTTGAGCAAGGACCAAAACCTTCTCAATCTCCTCGGAACCCAATCGGAGGGATCGCCATGTCGATCGAGGCCTATCAGACTCTGGGACGGACGGGGCTAAAGATCAGCCCCTTGGCATTGGGGACCATGACCTTCGGGACCGAATGGGGCTGGGGGTCTGAGAAAGCCACCGCGAAGGCCCTGTTCGACCGGTTCATCGATGCGGGAGGAAATGTCCTCGACACCGCCGATATGTACACGGGGGGAACGAGCGAAACCTGGATCGGGGAGTTCGTCTCCGACCGGAAACTCCGGGACCGGACCGTGATCACCACGAAGTTCAGTTTTTCGGCGGAGCCCGGGAACCCGAACGCCGGCGGAAACGGCCGGAAAAACATCCTGAGGGCGGTCGAAGGCTCGTTGAAACGCCTCAGGACGGATTATATCGACCTGTACCTCCTCCACGCCTGGGATACGGTCACTCCGGTCGAAGAAGTCATGCGGACGTTCGACGACCTCGTCCGGTCGGGGAAGGTCCGCTACGTGGGTCTCTCCGACACCCCTTCCTGGTACGCCTCCCGCGCGCAAACCCTGGCCGAATGGCGCGGATGGGAGCCACTTTGCGCCCTTCAGCTCGAGTACTCGCTGACCGAACGGAATATCGAACGCGAGTTCACCCGGCTGGCCCAGGAGTTCGGCATGGGGATCATGGCCTGGAGCCCGCTGGCAGGGGGACTCCTGAGCGGGAAATACCGGCCGGAGCAATCCGGTCGGCCGGAACAGTCCGAAGGCCGTCTCGAGAAAACGAAAGGTTCCGGAAACCCCGCGTTCGAAAAATTCACATCCCGGAACTGGGCGATCGTGGCCGAACTTGAAAAAGTGGCCGGCGAAGTCGGCCGGAGCATGGCCCAGGTCGCGCTCAACTGGGTATCGGCCCGGCCCGGCGTAGGAACCGTCATCATCGGCGCTACGAAACCCAATCAATTGGAAGACAACCTGAAAGCCCTGGACTTCACCCTTCCCGATGACATGCGCGAACGGCTCGATTCGGTCAGTGCCATCGATCCCGGGTTCCCGTACATGTTCTACCAGCCCTTCCTCCAGTCGATGATCCACGGAGGCACCTCCGTGTCCGCGAAACCCCGGGGCTACTATCGCCCTCCGTCCTGACAGTCATTTTGGATCCTTCCCCAAAAAAAGTATTGACGAGACATCTTCAAGACCGTATCCTAATTTTAAGGTTACTAATTTATTTACCAAATAAACATATCGCGGAGGGGAAGAGATGAAGCGGTTTCTCGTCGTGGGCAGTCGGGATCTGACGGAGTACGTCAACGGGAAATACGTTCCGCTCGTTGTGGAAGAGCTGCGCGCAAAAGGTCACGATGTCACCCTCTTCCTGATCGAGAACGGGGTAATCGCAGCCCGGGACGGATCGAAGGCCGGGAAGGTGCTGAACGGCCTTTCGGACAAGGGTGCACGAGTGTATGCCGAAGACGTCTCTTGCCGGGCCCGCGGGGTGCAGACCCTGGCGTCGGGAATCTCGTTTTCGAACCTCGACTTCCTGGCCGATTCCATCGCGGAAGGGTTCGACAACATCGTCTGGTATTGACGGCTTTCAAAGAGGAGGATCGTCCCATGGGCAAAACGGAACCACCCGGCTCGAAGAAAAAAAAGACCCAAAAGGTTGCCATCATCCTGTCCACCGGCTCCTACCAGAGGGAAGCCCCGACGACGGTCTTGAGGCTTGCCGAAAAGCTTTTGGAACGGGACATCGAAGTAAATGTGTTCGCCTTCGAGGAAGCGGTAACTCTCACGAACCGGGACCAGATCGAGCACAACGAGCCTCCGTCGCTCCGGAAGGTCCTGGGTGACAGGCATGTCTATGTCGGGAAGTTCGTCGACCAGCTTCTGCGCGTGGGACTCCACGGGGCGAAGATGGATTGGGTGACCTGTGTGCTATGCGCCCAGGAGAGGGGTGTCGAGAACCATCAGATCGGCGGTTCGATCGTCGGGACACTGGGGGATCTCTGGAAATTCGTCCGGGGTGCCGACCATGTCATCGCAATCCCGACATACCGCTAGGGTCGGAGCAGAACCGATCCACAACAGGAGGAACCGCACATGGCCGAGAAAGTCCTGGTCGTTTTCGAAAAACCGATCTATCTGAGTTTCGAGCCTGTGGATCCCCATCTCTTCGCCACCGCTCTGGGGGTCGTGGACACTCCGCTCGAAATCAGCGTTCTCCTGAAAGACTCCGCGGTGACGTACGCCGTGGCGGACCAGACAGTTTCCGCCAAAATTCTGGGACAGGAGATCATGGGTGAAAACACCTCCCCCTCCCGCATCGTCAGGTTCATGCTGGAACACGGGGCCACGGTCCGGGTCGTCCGGGAACATCTGGAGGAACGCGGACTGGTTCCCGAGAAT
The DNA here is from genome assembly GCA_027315205.1 of Leptospirillum sp. Classification (GTDB taxonomy): domain Bacteria; phylum Nitrospirota; class Leptospirillia; order Leptospirillales; family Leptospirillaceae; genus DAHUYM01. Next base: position 6,329 of record DAHUYM010000014.1, read on the forward strand.
CTGGTGGGCGGGGTCCGGGTCGTGGATGAAAAGGAAACGGTGGACGTGATCGAGGAGCACGACAGTGTCATCGTCTGGTAGCGGAACAGCCCCGGCCATCCTGAACGTGACCGCGTATTTCAACCCGGTGGACTGCCGGAGCCTGGGCGTCATCCGGACGACGCTCGCTCCAATGGAGAGCGGCGAACTCCTGGAGGTCGTCGCAAACCGTTTCCAGTCCCGGGAGATCCATTCGTGGACGCGGAAATTCCACCATGAAATCGTCTCCGTCCGGGACGTCGAAGGGCAGGTGACCCTCCTGATCAAGAAAGACGGGCTGAAACCGTGAAGATGAGCATCATCGCAACCAGAGGCACCCACACGGCGCTCGTGAATCTTTTCACGACCGTGATGGCGGCCGCTCTCTCGGAAATGTCCGTGCGGGTACTGCTTCGGGACGAGGCGGTCTACCGACTGACCCGCGAACGGGTCTCGAAAATCGCCCTTCCCGAGATGTACGGGAACGACAAAGCCACCATCCTCATGCGGTTGCAGGAGACTGGACTCACCGATCTCAAGGCCCTCATCCGGGACGCCAAGAAACAGGGGGACGTCCGGATCTTCGCTTGTACCTCTTCCATGGCGATATTGGGCACAGCGGAAGAAGACCTCATCGAAGAGATCGACGAACCCCGGGGCCTGACCTCGTTTCTCCTGGACGAAATGTCGGAGTCGGACATCGTTCTGAGCTTTTGAAGAACCGTTCCCGGATCATCGGACAACCCAGCCCCCCGCCCTTCTGAATCTTCGTCCACCGGATCACGGCTTCTCTGCCAGAAACCCTGTTTCACCACAGTTCCGTTTCGAAGGTTGTCCAGCGATCTGCCATCGATCCAGGACCATGCGGCAGGGAACCAAAACGGGGCCCGGGAAGCAAAAAAGCCCCTTGGTGCACATGTGCCAAGGGGCTTTGAACGTCAATAAAGGAGCTTTTACTTCTTGCGGCCATACCTTCCCACGAGCACGCCTTTTCCGATCATGTTCGCGTGGATGAAATACCCGATCAGGGCCGGAGACGCGTTTTTCGGAACGCTCAGTTTATCGGTCTTCAGGGCGTAGACGGTGAAAATGTAGTGATGCGGACGATCCCCTTTCGGAGGACAGGGGCCTCCGTATCCGGGGGAGCCAAAATCGGTGGTTCCCTGGACCGCGCCGACAGGAAGCCCTTTACCGTCCGCAGTCCCCGCACCGGCCGGAAGACTTGATACGGTCGGAGGAATGTTATAGACGACCCAGTGCCACCATCCGGAACCGGTCGGGGCGTCGGGGTCGTAGGCCGTTAGCGCCAGGCTCTTCGTTCCTTTGGGAACCCGGAACCAACGGAGTTCCGGAGACGTGTTCTTGCCGGAGCAACCGAATCCGGAAAACACGTTTTCGTTCTTGATCGTGCCGCCATACCGGAATGCGGTGCTGGTGAGCTTGAGTTTCATCATCCGGTGGGCATAGGCGCCGGTCGTTACCATCATCAAAAGAACACCCGCCAAAACAAGCGCTCGCCGCATATGTATTCCTCCTTGTAAAGTCAATGAGTGCAAAGGGTTTCGTTCACCGGACCGCAGTGGGCTCCTCGATCTCGTGAACAAGGTCCTGGAGCGTAATGCTCTCGAGTCGATCCTGGATCCCCTCCTGAACGTAGGAGAAGACCGGTGTCAGGACATCGACCATCCTGGAACTGACGGGACAATCGGGGTTGGGTTCATTGGGGTTGAAGGCAAAGACGGGCGGACACCCCATCGCCTGGTAGACATCGTAGAGCGTGATCTTTTCGGGATCGCGGGAAAGCTCGAGTCCTCCCCTCTTTCCCTGATGGCTCCGGATGAGCCCGGCTTTCGCAAGCTCCGAAACGATCCGGCGGACGACCACCGGGTTGGTGTTGACGCTGTCGGCGATCGTTTCGCTGCTGACCCGACCCCGGTCCCCGCGGGAATCCCCGGTCCCCAGACGCGATATATGGGTCAGGGCCGTCAGGATATGGGTCGCCACCGCGAACTGGCTGTTCGCTGCCATTCACTCACCGCATCTGTCGTGTCGTTGATCTTCATTCCTCGAATGAAAGAACTCCCTGTCGGTCCCGTACATTCTGCAATGACTATTGTTCTGTTTGGGATCGATCCTGTCAAGCGGACATCGGGCAAGCGGCTTCAGTCGTGACAATATTTGAGGACGAACGTTTCGACGGACATCGGTACGCCGATCAGATTTTCCATCCGGGAGACAAAGGACGGCCGCACCGTGACTTCGGCATTCTCGAGGGTCGTATCCCTCAAGACCACCCAGATCTGGTGGTGTTTCTCGTCCCAGAAATACGGTTCGTCGATCCGGATTTTCAGGGCCACACTTTTCAGGTCGCGGCTCGTGGCGTAGATGGGGATGACGGACATCGGCTTTCCGTCCAGGGACATCATTTCGATGATCGACTCTGCCTGTTTGATGTCGTACCCGGCGATACCGTTCCAGAATTTTGCATAACGGTACTTCTTGGACCATGTAAAGACCCTGGCACACTCGAGAATTTTCTCGGACATCCGGGTCAGGATCTTCCGGAATGTCGTGATACCGACGCTCCTGATGATATCCGTATCGCCGGACACGATCACGACCGGATGAATCCGGCCGCATCTCAAGACGGTATGAATCCAGAAATTCCGAGGTCTGTCAGAATTCTCGACAACCGTGCCCCACCATCGGGTCAGGGCCGCCATGTCCCCGACCACATGAGGAGTCCCTGGAGCCCCGTTTTCCATCGCAAGTTTCACCGAGGATCCGGTCACGGGACGGATCAGGACGTTCGGGAGACCGGCGTCGCCGGTCTCTTGCCGAAATGCCTCGACGGCGACATCAGAGAGGGTCTCTTCGTCGACTTTTTCGAGCCATTCACTGATCATTGACATGACCTTGGATTCCTCCGAAAAGAACCCCGGGCGGAGTACGGCATCCGCACTCGTTCCGTCTTTTTCCGGAACCAGCACCACGTGGTAGCCGTCTTCAAATTTCCGCGACGCGATGCCGATCATCAAAGGCGTGTCCTTATCCCGCCGGTTGACCCGGACGACGGTTTCGATGCGGCGGTTGGTGAAGATCTTCGACCGGAAATCGCCATAATTCTTCAAATCCTTGAACTGGATCCAATGATCGAGTTCTTCCAGGAACCTGTCCATGGCATCGACTGTAGAAAGATTCTGGAAGAAATCCGGCATGTTGTCTGTCCGGTACAGAAGGTTCCCGGCCCGTGAGAATCCGATATGCCAGGACGCCGGGGGTAGCCCCGAAGATCCTGAAAGGAGTTTGGAGAGAGCGTCCGGAGCGGATTTGAACGGTTTTCCATCGATGAGAGGATGAACGGAGGCGATGATTTTCATGTGGAATCACAATCGGAAAAAGGTCATTTAATAAATAAATATTATCATTTAAGAATAGATTGCCATTACATAATATGTATACAATGATGTTGTAAAAAAATAAAGTCAATTTATCTTCATTTTTAAATTTATGAGGGAATAGGACGGAAGGAGCATGGAGTCTTCGTCGGACAGCCCTTCTCACGTATTTTCGTTTCCGGCATACTTTCTATACCCTTACCGAAATGCATCGTTCTTGTCTTAACTGAAAAAGAGCCGAGATCGAGATTTTCGGACGTTCTGGTCATAATGGTCGAAAAATCGGTGCGAACGTGGGCAGGGCCAAAGCGACCGGCCACTCCGGGAGATCGCGGTTAGATCCTCGCCAACGATCTCCCGGGAGCACTTTTTCAACGATACAGAAGGATGGGGATGGGAACGGTTCGATGGGGTGCAGCGCTTCTCGGGGTCATCACGTTCGTTTTTTTGCCGGAACGTTCCTACGCAACCCTGGGGGAAGGACTGCCCTCCCTTTCACGGGACGAGAACGCCCTGTCGGCCGGCCTCGGGACACCCAAGCCCTGCGTCACCCCGAAAGAGAACCTGACCGACCCGCCGGAGTTTTACGAAAGACAGTGCATGTACTACCGGATCACATCGATCCTCGGAGGGGTGATCGTCCGGGAGTACGTCCTGATCAACCCGCCCTTGAAGATTTTTGCGGTGTACTGGGAAGGGACGGTCCGCACGAAAATCCTGTTGGGAACGGTCTACGACAGGATGTTCCGCGAAGCGATCCGCAAACCCGGACGCCGGATCGAAGCCGGTTCCCTCGTGATATTCCGAAGGGGAAAACGGACGTTCGTGGTCGACAAATCGCTGGTGCCGAAAGGGATGAAGATCGAGGAGATCAGTCCGATCCGGCCCCCGAAAAAGCGGAACGCATCCCCCGAGCCTCACCGATCCCCCTGACGATTCTTCCCGGCCGTTCGAACGGCGCACTCCCTTGCCTTCCGAAGATCGAAAGACGTCTCGTTACCCACACCGGTCCCGATCATCCAGGACCGGACTTCCAAAATTATTCGATCACTGATTCCTATTGATCACGAGGGAAGAAATGGGCTCGGAAATTGGAGCGGAAAACGGGATTCGAACCCGCGACCCCCACCTTGGCAATGTGATTTAGGACTTTGGTATAGAGTGTGATCAATTAACATTTTCTTTGCGATACATGGTTAGTCATGATCCATTTTTATTGTCCCTCAGGAGCGTCAATATTTGAGTCCAAGCATAAGCCAGACCTGGAGGGGGAGGCCCCCCTGAGAGATGTTGCTTCCCGTGACGGCGGTAATACTGTTTCCAAGCGTGCTGACCGGAAGAACGCCGACAGGAATAGCCGCGTCCACTTTTGCGAAGATATGATTTTGTGTCCATGACTCTTCCACGCCTGGACCCATTGCATCAAGGTAGGTACCGATCCCCGTGATCTGAGCCGCGTCGAAGAAAACGGAGCTTTCGATAAATCCCGGGCCTGCGGAATCGGTCCGCGTGAAGGTCAACATGCCGGCATAGAGGTTGTTTCCGAACAGCGAGGCTGTAGGAAGAGCCATGACATTCGCGACTCCTCCGATCGTTGCCTGCAGCATCGGATCGAGGACTCCAGCTCCGATGGCCTGTTGATCGACCGATTCCAGCGAGACAGAATAATGGCGGGTCAGAGTTACTTGAATCTGTCCGAATCCGGTCAGGTAATTCGTAAGCCCTTGGGTATCGCTGTAGAAAGGATTCAACGGGCTGGATCCGCTCCCCTGGACAAGACTGTATTCCGTATCGGCAATATCGTATCTAAGTATCGCTGGACCCGCGATCCAGAATCCCGACAAATCCAGAGTTCCCCCGATGAGGCTTCGGTCGTTCTGAACCGTTTGGGAGTAATTGTCCTGGAACTCTTTGACCCAAACAGTCCCTTTTAGGGCAAGCATCGCATCGGGGTTCTCGACGAAGGACTTCCGCATCCAGAAATCTCCGCCATAATTGCTCCCGCCCACTCCAAGGGCCTGTAACTGAACAGTACTCGCCCCATGCCCCCAAGGAGAGAATCCGTTCCCCAGAGTGTAGTCCATGGCGATCACGTCCGCCCCGAGCCGTTCGGTGAGACCGAGCGGGAAAGAGTAGGAAAGCGTTCCGGAACTCATTCCCCCAAAGGAAGTCGAGGCGTCGATCGCAAACAGGCCTCCGGGAATACCGGCATTGTTCGCATTCCCTGTGGCGTTCAAAAGCACAGCTCCCGTTGGGGCATAGCCGTAGTTATCGGTTTCGATCTGGGATCCCTCGAAGGTGGATTCCGGAGTGACTTTGACAAATAGGTTTTCGAGGTTCAGCGGGGATTCAGATGGTTCGGAAATGCCGTCTGTCGAGGGTCTGGTAAATTCGGTCATCCCTTTCCCGGTTGACTCCTCATTCGTGTCGATCATGAAAGGGGGGACAGGTTCCTTTTGTTCGGAAACTTTCATAAGGGCCCGTTTGATCGCGTTCAGAAGCCGAACTGGAACCGACACCCGGTATGTCCCGTCGCCGACGATTTCGACCCCGAGCGGCTTCCAGAACCGGGAATCCGGCCAGTCGACCACCTCCTCCAACGCGCGTTTGAAGGCCGATTTCGTCGTGTCCATTGACTGTTTTGCCACATAGAGAGTGACGTCCCTCCGGATCTCCCTCCTCCAGTCGTCATTCTTGGTGCGAATCAGGAAGGTCACAGGATTCTTGAAGGCGCCATTTCGCAATCTGGAAACTGGGACCACGATCGCGTCGACCCGGGCAAAACCTGGTACTCGGCTGATTTTGTAAAGAGAGTCGGACAGATCTCGAGAATCCAGGATACCTCCGGAAACTAAAGGGAGATGATCGACGACGAAACGGCCCTCTCGTTCGTTGCCCCCGATAACGGTCACGCGGTGGACTCTGTAGACGAGACGCCCGCTCTTAAGAGCTCTGCCAAGTTCTTTCGCGAGATTGTTGAGTGTTTTCGCGGATACGATGGCGATAGCCCTGGTTCCCGTCCGACGGCCCGCAATCGGAAAACCACGGATGGAAAGCGAATGAACCTCGTTTGCAAGGATGATCGATTGAAGAGAGGTGGGATGAGGGGCGACCTTCGTAGCAACCCACGCTGCAACGTTTCTCCGGACATCTTTTCTCCAGTCGGCTTCGTGAACCCGAATCTCGAAGCGCATGTCCCTTTTGAAACGGATTGTGGTATTGGGTGTGCCCTTCTCGGGCCTCCGGAAATCCGGTTTCCGGCATCCGGACATCACATTCCCCAGGGCGCCGGTCGAGGGGCAACCGTCAATTTGGGCTATGGCAGGAACCGCATCCCAGAGAACGATGCCCGGAATCAGGATGGAAAGGATCCAGACATTCCTTATTTTTTTACCTCCCGGATGTCTATAATCCCGTTGTCGGTCGGCAATACCACTTCCTGAACTTCGAAGGAAGAACCGTAAGCGCTGGAATACAAGATATCCGGGAGATTGCCACCCTCTTGGGGAGAATTCTTAAGAGTCGCAATCGGCCCGAAAGGGGGGAAGACAGTCTGGTAGACAGGAACGGACTGCAGGGTCGAATTGGTTCCGCCGCCCGATGATCCTCCGGAAATCGTCAGGAATCCCTCGACATAGGAAACGGATCCCACGCTGTCCTGCGACGTGGGGGCAGGAACGTTCAGCCCCCCGGGTACGAGCGCGTAAGTCCCGTCATTGACCGCACCCTGAGAAGAACCGGAATAGGACAGCCCCGAAATGGATAAAGCGGTCCCACCAAAAGTGAGACTTTGGGTCACCCCATTGCCGCCGGAATACGGGGTTCCGGTGTAGGACGAAACGACGTTGTTGGCTGTGACCGTATCCGCCGGCATGACCGCCAGGAGAATCGGGGCCGAGATCGTAGACCCTCCGGTGGTTACCGATCCCATGTACCATGGGTCTGTGGAGGCGCTGTATGTAAACGCCCCTCCGTTCCAGGAATTGAACCCGGCGCTATGGGCCGTCGTCCACCCTGTGAAATTCGAGGAGGTACCGAACTGGGCTGTGGAGAGCCCGGTTACGCCGGTCAGAGATCCTCCTTGTTGTGCCGTGCTCAGGCCGCTGGTCGACGTGTCCCAGAAGTCGCTCGTGTAGGTTCCCCCAATGTCTTGTCCCACAAATCCCCCGTTATAGGATCCCGCCGATGCGCTCCCGGTCGAATAGGAGTACAGGATAGCGTGTCCGTTTAACCCCACGAGTCCCCCGGAGTGTGTCGCGTTCGAAACGTCTCCGGTCGAGTAAGAAAATTGGATCGTGCCTGTGGGGGAATAACCCACAAGGCCACCGGCGGAACCTCCGGCGCCGCCGGTCACGTTCCCAGTGGCATACGAGTACTCGATCATGGCGTTGCTCTCTCCTGCTAGCCCGCCACCGTTATAATCCCCGGTTACGGTTCCGGTGGAGAAAGTGTCATCGGCCGTTCCGAGGATGACCCCGGCAAGCCCGCCATCATTCGAACCGGCTTTATTGCTTACGAAGCTGCCTCCTGAGGTTCCCACGTTTTCAATCGTGCTTGTACTTGACGTGATCCCAAAAAATCCAACGGAACTATGGATCCCGTCGTAGATCGTCAAATTGGAAAGCGTATACCCCTGTCCGTCGAAGTCTCCGGAGTAATTTGCGGACGAGCTTCCGAAACGAAGCCAGCTGGAGTTGGTCGAGGACCCTTGCGTATAGCCCGTCGTGTTCAGGTTTTTTTCCGTGGCGAAGGTGGCTTGGGCGAGATCGGTGCCGGATAGGGTTCCCGAGGTGACCGTCGGAAAAGCAATGTTAGTGTTCAAGGCGTAATTATTGGAAAGGACCTGAGTCGTCTGGTTCTGGTCGATCCAATAGAGGTCGGAACTGGAAGAGAGAAGATCGTATGCCGTCACGGTTCCAGAACCGCTGTTCGAGTAATTTCCCCCCGCCGTACCGGGATCGGTCAGAGCGACCCCGAAATTGGTCGGGTTTGTTAATATCGAAAGGGCTCCACCCGTTCCAACAGAGCCTCCGGTGTTGATTGCCACAACACCCACGCCGGATGGGATTCCGCCTCCGGCTGTATCGGTCGCAACCCCCCCGATCGCAATGTCGTCGGCATGGAATGCGATGTTGCCCGTCCCGCTGTTGGAGATCGCATTATTGAGTTCGATATTTTTGACGGCGTTCAGAGTCAGGCTGTTCCCACTGTTCCATGAGACCGGATCGTTCACATAGATATTGCCGAGAGCCCCCTGTGCTCCCTGCGTGCTGTCGATCACGACGTTGTTTGAACCCAGATCTGTTCCCAGCGTGCTTCCCGAAATATCCTCATAACCGATGACGTTTCCCGAAGTGCTGTTCGCCGAGCCGGAATTCTTGCCGATATAAAAAGAGGAGGGGTCGAGGGTCCAGATTCCGGTGATCCCTACCCGGGACCCGGTCGTGACGACCGCGCCATCGGCAACGTCGACCCTCGATCCCGATGTCTCGATGGAACCGCCGTTCCCGCCATTCGGTGCTGACGCATCAAGAACGGCCGTCGACGCGAGATGCATCATTCCGGAGTCCATCCCGCTCTTCAAAAGGATCGACCCGCTTCGGCTCCCGACCGTCTCTGCTGAAATGATCCCAGAATCATCGACGGTTCCGCTTCCCGTGGTCGCAACCGAAAATGAAAAACTTCCCGTGGAGGAGACTGGGACCACCGTCGTTCCCGACGCCAGCACAACCGTTCCGCCCGGGACCAGAATCGTCCCGCTGTTCACGACCGATGTCCCGACGAGGATCACGGATCCGCCCGCCTGGACTAAAATCTTCCCCAAATTCAGGATCGAGCCGGTCGGACTGCCCCAGGGCGTTTTTACCCCGAACGCCATCACTCCCGCACCGCTGACCACGCTCCCGGATCCGAAGATGAGACCGTTGGGATTCATGAAATACAGGATCCCGTTCGACTTCACAATGCCCTGGATCGATGAGGGAGTGGCGCTCAAAATGAAATTCAAAGCCGTGGATTCGGATGTGGGAAGGGCATAATACACAAACTGTCCTGACTTCACGTTATAGGACGTCCACTCGTAGCTCGCGTTTTTGGTGCCCTGAGCCACATAGAGCCTGTTCGTGCTGTAGGACAAGGTCGCTTTGCCTTTGATGATCACGCCTCCATGGGGAAGGGCAATGGCCATCTCCGGCGCAGACGTCAACGGAAGAATGCCTATTAGAAATCCGAGGAGAAACGTTCGTCCCGAAGGTGAATTCCCGAATATTGTCATTCGTCGCATGATTTAACCCTTGTTGTGCACCTCATTTGAACCGAACATCCGATCCATAACGATAGGCAATGGTAACCGGGCTCACCGTATTTCTCTTATCGGCCAAATTTTTTATAAATTTCATAAATAAATCAAGAAAAACAAGTCATAATCCTATATTGAAACTGATTTTAATATTAATAATACTATATTTAATTTTATAAAATTTAAATAATTTTACTTTTTTTACATTACAAATCTCGAATTGAGATGGCTTAAGACTTTCAAACTTTTTGCCCTGATGGAATTGCCTAAGATATATGTTGCCGGGCGATGTTTTCAGGACGGTCATATTCACCCGGTGCAAGAAACAAACCGGATTGGACCTGGTTTTGCTGATTTCCGTTCATTCATCTATCGAATCGGCGCCGATCTATCTGGCCGACTTTTACCGCGGGGATTCGTTGTCAAATGGCGATTGTTTTTCACTAAAGACAAAGTCTCTATTTTTTTCATCAATATATACATTATTTTTAAGATACTCATTCAATAGTAAATATTGTATTTTAAAGAGAACGATAACAGGATCTAAATTGAAATAGAGAAGACTTGTCGCTTTCCGATAATTCTTGATGGATTTTTAACGGGTGGGTTTAAAAAAAATTGGAGCGGGAAACGGGATTCGAACCCGCGACCCTCGCCTTGGCAAGGCGATGCTCTACCGCTGAGCTATTCCCGCATCGTTCCGGTTTTACTACGGAAGGCCATTCGAGGGAAAGGAGTAAATGTCCTTGGCTCACCGAAAGGATTTGCGGGCTGGATGGTATCATCCGCCACGAGGATCGTCAAGACGGTCCCCACCCACTAAAACCTCCAAACTATCTTTATTGAGTACACTGGATTTTCCAAGGTCAGTCCCCATATTTTTCCCGATCCGCTATAATATCCTCCGTTTGAACGACCACGGGCAGCCAGGAACCCAAAAATTTGAACGGGTTCCGAAAGAAGAATCCATGCCCGTCCATCAAGTCCCACAAGAAAGGGAGAACCCTCAATGGATCCCGAAGAACGTTTCCGTGTCATCGACCCGTTCAACGACGACATCAACTTCACGTTCAAGTCCCGGGCCGAAGCCGAAAACTTTGTCCGCACCGAATACCCCGACAACCGGCGTGCCATGGGGGACATCCTGACGCTGAAGGAGGTCTCGGGGGACAAGCTCTTCGCCAAGCATCACGTTGCGGACGTCCTCGAAGGTCTTCGGGAACGGGGGCTTTATATCGAAGAGTACGATCCCAAGGATCCCGAAGCCTCGTTCACTAAAGAAGATGTCCTGGAATTCGCGGAATTTTTCGCGAAACGATTCCGTTTTTTCCGGGTCAAGTAAACACGCGATTCCTCCGGTAACCCCAGCAATCCTTCCAGCGTTCCCGGGTATGGTCCTCTGCGGAAAACCTTGACATATTATAATATAATTATTATAATTACAGTATTACTTCGGGGAGAGTCGAGCGATATATATTCTCTTTTAAAAACTTTAACGTCAACCTCTTTATTTTTGTAATATATTTAGTTACCGTTACCCCATGAACCACTCTAATCTTTCCCTCGGAACCGAACGGGATCACAATGGAAAAGAACGCAATGAGTCCCCCGGATTCTTGCTCAAAGCCTTCCCGGGCCGATTTCAAATCCTGAAGGATCCCGTGGGGACGACCCGAAAAATCAGAGGTGACCGGCATGGATAAAACCACGGAAAAAACCCGTACCATCGAACATATCATCACCGCGACGGAAACCCGAGAAGGGGGCGGGTTCATCGTCCACCGCCCCTTCCCGACCTCATGGATTCGGGAATTCGACCCGTTCCTTCTCCTGGACGAGATGGGTCCGGTGCACTATTCTCCGGGCGAGGCGGTCGGCGCACCCGACCATCCGCACCGGGGGTTCGAGACGGTGACTTACCTTCTGGAAGGCCATATGCGCCACAAGGACTCCCGCGGACATGCCGGTCAATTGACCCCCGGGGACGTCCAATGGATGACGGCCGGGTCGGGGGTCGTCCATTCCGAGATGCCGGATGCCGAGTTCGCCCGCGTCGGGGGTTCCGCACACGGGTTCCAGGTATGGGTCAACCTGCCCCGGAAGGACAAGATGATCCGCCCTCGCTACCAGGAACTCGAGAGCGCCCAGATACCGGTGGGAACAAATGCCGAAGGTACGGCCTCCGTCCGGGTGATCGCCGGAGAAGCGCTCGGGATAAAGGCGGTGACCGAAACACGGACCCCGATCTATTTCCTGCATTTCACGCTCAAGCCGGGCGCCCGGGTCGTACAGTCGATTCCCGCCCGATACAACGCCTTCGCCTATGTCATCTCGGGGGAAGGGCGGTTCGGACCGGAGAGGAAACAGGCGACCGACCATCAGATGGTGATCTTCGAAAACGACGCGGACTCGGTGATCCTCGAGAATCCGGCGGAGGCCAGGGCTCCTTTGAATTTTCTCCTTCTGGCCGGCATTCCGCTGAACGAACCGGTCGTCCGCTATGGCCCGTTCGTCATGAACACGGAAGACGAGATTCGCCAGGCCATTGCCGACTTCCAGAACGGCAAGATGGGTGCCATCGACTTCTGAGGCCCCCCTATAAACCGCCGACAGGGTCCGGGCAACGCCGGGACCCTTCCCGGCCAGCCTTTTTCCCGAGCCGCCTTTTTCCCGCCGGATGCTTCAAGCGCATCCTCCGGAACCTGCCGTTCCCCTCCCCCGAAACGGGGGTATAGTGAATCATCGGGTTTTTCCGTATCGCTCTCAATCGCAGGACATGCACAGCCTTGTCACGGAAGGGCTTTTCCCGTATCCAGGGAGCCTTTCAAGGAGCCGTTCTATGAAAAAGCATCGTTTTCTTTCGCTGGCCTTCCTGGCCGCCGTCGTTTTCTCCCCCGCCCCGGTCCTGTTCGCCGCCGACAATACGGGGTCGGGCGACATGTACGACAACGGATCTTCGAACGGATCGAACCAGAACGCCACCCCCTCTCCTTCCCAGAACCAGAATATGTCTCCCTCCCAACAATCCTCCCCTCCCCCCTCGTCCGACGAGAAAAAAAACGGATCTTCGCAATCGCCTTCGGGGGGGTCGGGCTCATCGGACGATTCGGACGACGGGGGTTACGGCGGCGGGACAGGGTATTGAATTAAACAGGGGTCCGGGCCCGACCCGGGAAGGAAAGACGAACGGGAAAACCTTTGGGCTTGGGGGACGAGTGCCTATCCTTCCTTCGCGTTTCGATGAGACCCCGACACCGTGAAACCGGCGTTTCTCCCGTCCCGCAAAGTGGGAAAGGGCCCGTTTCTTCTCGTTATTCTCGTATTGGCCGTAATTTTGGTCTTCGTCAGCTATCCCGTTCAAAACATTTTCATGGGGGGAAGCCTGACCCCCGTCCGATCGAAGCCCGACCCACCTCGAAAAGGGACTGTCGGCTACCTCCACGTGGACGAGGGATACGGTATTTTTGCTTCAAGCGACCCCGGCACGATGCACCTCTGGGAACTCACGGTCTCGGATCCGTCCGGACTGATGAAAGCGAGGGAAATGATCCAGAGCGGCCAAATCATCACCCTTACGCCCAACACGTCGGCAATGTCGGTCGACCCCGTCCTCGGGACAATGAAAATCCTCTCCGGCGCCGAATTCGGCAAGACTCTTTACGTCTCCCTCAGACACGTCCGCTTCGTGCCCCTTCGCCCCTGATCGCCCGTATCCCCCAGAGCGCGAGACCCACCATAAGGACAAGCCCGAGAACCGGTGCGAGGATCGATAGAAGGGAAGCCGGTGGCAGGGCTCCCCATCCCATCCGGTTCCTGAGGAAGGGAATCGTGTAAAAAAGGGCCAAAAACAGGGGAACGGCGATGAAGAGGCGGATAGTAACCGGGTTTTCCGGGGGTTTTCCTTTCCCTTTGGGCGCCCCCGGCGTCCTGTTGGCCAGGATGAGGAGAAGGACCGTCAGGACGAGCGCCAGGAACAGCACGGCACGGACTCTGTCCAACGGCCACCCCAGGGCATGGAAAAGAACGAACCCTCCCAGAAGGATCCCGGTGACTCCAAGTCCCTGCCACAGTGCGACTTCAAGCGATCGCCATCCGAACGGCGTCCTGTCCGGAGATCTCGGAGGGTCTTTCATGAGGTCCCGCCGGGCGGGCTCCGATTCGAAAAGAAGCGAACAGGCGGGATCGATGATCAGCTGGAGAAGAACGATGTGGAGAGGGGCGAGAATCAGGGTCCCCTTGTACAACAAGGGAAACAGGCTGAGCCCGACCAGGGGAATATGAACGGCCAGGGCGAACCGGAGCGCGCTCGAAAGATTTTCGAAGATCAGTCGTCCCAGCCGGATCCCGCCCACCAGACTCCTGAAGCTGTCGTTCAAGAGAACCAGCGCCGCAGACTGCCGGGCGACATCGGTTCCCCTCCCTCCCATCGCGATGCCGATCTGGGCGGCCTTCAGCGCCGGGGCGTCGTTCACCCCGTCCCCCGTCACGGCGACGATCTCGCCGTTCTCTCTCAACAGACGGACAAGCCTGAGCTTTTGCTCGGGCAGGAGCCGGGCGCACACCGATGTTCGGACCAGGCGGGCCTTCAAGACCGGATCGGACAGGGAATCGATTTCCGTACCCGTGACGACGTCGGAGTCCGGGATCCCGACGTCTCGGGCGATGGCCCGGGCGGTCTCGGGGTAGTCCCCGGTCATCATGACGACTCGGATTCCCGCCCCGACGCACTCCCTCACCGCCTCGCCCGCGTCTTTTCTCGGTGGGTCGCAAAACCCCAGAAGCCCCAGGAAGGCGAAGGGAACGTCGTGGAGAATTTCCGGCAACGCAAGCGATGGCCAGGTCCCCCGGGCAACTCCCAGGACCCGGTACCCCTGCCGGGCCATCCTGTCGACCTGGGACATCACCTCCCCGAACTCTGCCTGCGGGACGTGGCACAGGTCGAGGACCGATTCCGGGGATCCCTTGGTGGCGAAGAGGACCTTTTCAGGAGATTCCGCGGGATAGGCCCGCGCCATCGCGAGGACCGGAGGCTCGAGGCCATAGACCCTCACGGCTTTCCATGTCTCGTGGAGATGTTCCGTCCCCACGAGATACGATTGTCCGAACCCGACAAGCGCCTGTTCCATCGGATCCGAGGGAAAACGCGGAGTGGCGAGGACCGCGAACTCGACCGTCTCGTGAAACTCTTCCGGAAACGCCTCCCCTTCTCCCGGTCGGTACTCCCGCCCCCGGACGGCGATCTCCGACAGGACCATCCGGTTCTGGGTCAAGGTTCCGGTCTTGTCCACGGCCAGGACCGTGATCGATCCCAGCGTCTCGACCGCGGAGAACCGGCGGCTCAGCACATGGGTCCTGGAAAGCCTCCAGGACCCCAGGGCCAGGAAAATCGTCAGAATGACCGGAATCTCCTCCGGGAGCACCGCCATCGCGAGGGCCAATCCGGCGAGAAGACTCTCGAGAATCCCTTTGCCGGCCCAGAACCGGCTCAAAAGGAAATCCCCCACAGCCAGGCAGACCCCCACTACGGAAAAAATCCGTACGAACCGGAGCGAAGAAGCCTCCAGAAGGGACTTCCCGGCCTCGAGCCGGGCCAGGCTCCGCCCGATGGCACCGACGGCCGTCCGCTCCCCCGTGGCTTCGACCCTCGAGATGGCCTCGCCGCTGGTCACGGTCGTCCCGGCATAGACGAAGGGAATCGTGTTCTCGCCCGGCCGGCCGAACGGCAGCGTATCCTGACCGGGGACCTTGGCGACCGGAGCCGACTCTCCGGTCAGGAGCGATTCGTCGACTTCGAGCCGGCCCTCGAGAAGGCGCGCATCGGCCGGGACCCGGACCCCTTCTTCGAGGACAAGGATATCTCCCCGCACGACGTCCTTCGAAGGGATCATGATCCGTATCCCCCCACGGACGACCATCGCCTGCGGAGACGATAAGTTGCGCAGGGCTTCCAGGGCGCGCTCGGTTTTCTGTTCCTGAACGAAGGTCATGAGGATCACGACGATGACGAACGACAGGAGGAAGAACCCTTCGGATGGGTCTCCCAGAAGAAGATAGAGCCCGCCCCCTCCCAAAAGGAGAAGAAACATCGGCTCAGAAAGGATCTTCATCGCACGGGAAAAGACGGAGGGAGGACGGTCCTGGGGGAGGAGGTTTTCCCCGTCCTCGGCGAGGAGGCGGAGGGCGTCGGCCTTTTCCAGCCCTTTCCATTCCATGGCGTGTCTCCGGCTCAGATCTCTAAGGAAGGCAGGGGAATGTCTCGCGAAGGTTCCGTTTTGATAGCATAAATGTACTTGAGCCTTCGCCCGATGGGAACTCCGGTCTTCGGACAGTCACGGGACCGGGATTCCGGGATGGGGAATTCCATGTCCGAAAACCGCGTGAAACGCGCCGCGAATCGCGTTATCCTTAGTCCCCATGACACCCGACCGCGATACCTCCTATTCGGCGCTTCTTTCCCGGGACCCCCGCTTCGACGGAAGGATCTTCGTCGGCGTCTCGACGACAGGGATATACTGCCGGCCCGTCTGCCCCGTCCGAAAGCCGAAAAAGGAGAATTGCCGTTTTTTCCCGAGTGCGGCCGCGGCCGAGACGGACGGATTCAGACCCTGCCTCAGGTGCCGTCCGGAAGAAGCTCCGGGCAATGCATCCGTCGACCGGGTCGCACGTCTGGCCTCGATCGCAGCCCACGCGATCGAGGAAGAGGGGACGGTCGATCGGTCCATGGAACGGCTCGCCGGAAGCCTTGGCGTGTCCGACCGGCATCTGCGGCGCGTTTTTTCCAAAACGTTCGGTGTATCCCCGGGCCGGTACGCCCAGACGCAAAAACTTCTGCTCGCCCGGCGACTGCTGGCGGGAAGCGATCTTTCCGTCCTCGACGTGGCCATGACGGCGGGATTCGGGAGCGTCCGCCGCTTGAACGAACTCTTCCGCGACCGGTACAAGACGACTCCGACCGCGATACGCCGTTCGTCGGGAAACCCGCACCCGGTCGCGCTCGTCTTCGAACTCGGGTTTCGTCCCCCCTACGCGTGGGAAGCGATCCTCGATTTCCTCGGGAACAGGGCCCTGAAGGGGGTCGAGGACGTCGCCGGCAACGCGTACCGTCGCTCCGTTCTCGTTCCGAACGAACGGATTCTCCATTCGGGCTGGCTTTCCGTCGAACGCCCGGCAGGCAAAAACGTCCTCCGTCTCACCCTGTCCGGGTCACTCGCTCCGGTCGTTTCCCGTGTTCTCGGACGTGTGCGCCGCCTCTTCGACATCGAATGCCGTCCCGACGTGGTCCGGATCGCTCTGGGTCCGCTGGGGGACCGTGAACCGGGCCTTCGTGTTCCCGGGGTCTTCGACGGATTCGAGATGGCCGTCCGGGCGGTCTTGGGCCAGCAGATTTCCGTCCGGGGAGCGCGCACGCTCGCCGGACGACTGATCGAAGCGTTCGGGGAACCCGTCGACACCCCGTATCCGGAGATCTCCCGGACGTTCCCCCGGCCGGAGCGGATCGCGGCGCTGGATCCCCGGGACCTGGCCGGGATTGGAATCTTCGGATCGCGGGTCCGGGCGATCCTGGGCTTGGCCTCCGCCCGCGCCTGCGGAACGATCGCGCTCTCTCCCGTTCCGGACGTGGATAAAGAGATGCAAACCCTCAGGTCCCTTCACGGGATCGGGGAATGGACCGCTCAGTATATCGCCATGCGGGCGATGGCCTGGCCGGACGCGTTTCCTCACACCGACCACGGAATCATGAAAGCCTTGAACGAGCGTTCTCCGCGCCGCGTGCTGGAGATCGCGGAACATTGGCGCCCCTGGAGGGCCTACGCCGCGATGGCCCTCTGGCGATCGCTCGAGGAGACGACATGAGTATTCTCTACGGACAGTTCGGTACGCCTCTCGGATCGATCCTCGTCGTTGCGGAAAACGACCACGTCACCCGGGTCTCGTTTTCCGGCGGCAAGAATTTCCCCTCCATCGGCCCCGACTGGACCCTTGCGCCCGAGAATCCTTTCCTTGCCTTGGCCCAGCACCAGATCGGAGAGTACCTGTCCGGACGACGCCGCATCTTCACCGTTCCCGTCGCCCCCTCCGGAACCCCGTTTCAGAAACGGGTCTGGGAAATCCTCCAGGGAATCCCCTACGGGAATACGGTTTCCTACCGGGAGATGGCCCATCTCATGGGAAAAAACGATCGTTTCACCCGGGCCGTGGCATCGGCCGTCGCAAGGAATCCTGTCATGCTGCTCGTTCCCTGTCACCGGGTCATCGGGTCGAACGGATCCCTGGTGGGATACGCGGGGGGGCTGGACAGGAAAAATGCATTACTTGAGATTGAAAGGACTGTTCCCCCGACTCCATGATCCTCCAAGGTTCAGACCGGGGAAGTGCGTTTCAACTCAAAAGGATCCCCTTTTCCGTTTATGATAACCTCCGGATGATCGGTTGGTATGGCGCCGGACCCGCATCCGGGCGCCGGTCAAAAAACGGAGGATGCGATGCACACTGTACTGGGAGCGGGAGGCGCAATCGGGGACGAACTGTTGGGGGAACTCTCCAAAAAAGGGGAGCAAATCCGTCTGGTGAGCCGGAGGGTTCAGAATGTTCCCGCCCCTGTCCAGAGCGTTTTCCCCGATCTTTTGGACCTTGCCCAAACGACGGAAGCCGTCCCGGGGTCGACGATCGTCTATCTTCTTGTCGGGTTAGAGTACAACGCGGAGATCTGGAAAGACGAATGGCCACGCATCATGCACAACGCGATCGAGTCGTGCAAAAGGGCCCGTGCGAAGCTGATCTTTTTCGATAACGTGTATGTGTACGGGAAAATCGGTGGACGCATGACAGAGGAGACCCCTTTCAAACCCCGCAGCCGGAAAGGAGAGGTCCGGGCCGGAATCGCGACGGCCCCGATGAAAGAGACAAAGTCGGGAAACGTCGACGCGCTGTCGAACAGAAAAAGTCCCCCGATCCGATTCCGGAGTTGTATGGGCCTTATACCGAGGGATTTTTAGAGTCGGGAGGGAATTTAAGTCATAGAGGAATATGGTGGGCCGTCGGAGGATCGAACTCCGGACCCGCTGATTAAGAGTCAGCTGCTCTGCCAGCTGAGCTAACGGCCCGCAAGAGTGATACCAGAATCCACGGCCCAATTCAAGGGAAGGGTCAGGGTTTCGCGACATTCAGGAGGGGAACGCCTCCCAGGAAACCTCGCGACCTCCTCGGTGGAAACATGAGCGGCGCCCTGTCCATCGGGCAGACATTCAGGGCGCAACGATGGTTGATGATATGCTCGTGCCATTCCTCTTCAAAAAACGCGATCGATGAGAGGGGAATGTTCGGGGCCGTCGTCCCCAGTCCGCAGATCGACGCTTCCCGCATGTAGCCCCCGATGTTCTTGATCAGGTCCAGATATTCGGGCTTGCCTTCCCCCTGCAGGATCTTGATGAGGATCTCGTACACGTTCTCCGTACCGTCCCGGCAAGGCGTGCATTGGCCGCACGACTCGTGGTGCGAGAACGCGGCGATCCAGTAGGCCAGATCCACCATGCACACCGAATCGTCGATCACGATCACCGACGCCGATCCCAGGAACGCACCCACCTTGGCGATGGAGGGATAGTCAAGGGACAGGTCGAGATGTTCCGGCAAAAGGAGCTTGCTCGCCGATCCGGCCGGAAGGAGCGCCTTGAGCGTCCTTCCGTTCGGGATCCCCCCGCCCAGGTCATAGATCAGGTCCCTGAGGGAAAGCCCAAGCGGGACCTCGTAGAGTCCGGGTTTCTGGATATGGCCCGACAGGCAGAAAAGCTTGGACCCCGGGCTTTTGGGGTTTCCCAGGTTGTAATACCATTCCCCGCCTTTACGGATGATCTCGGGGATATTCGCCAGCGTCTCGACGTTCTGGACCTCGCTCGGCTTGTCCCAGAGACCGACGTCGGAGATCCTTGGGGGTTTGTTCCGGGGATACCCCCGTTTTCCCTCCAGGCTGTTGATCATGGAAGTCTCTTCGCCGCAGATATAGGCCCCGGCGCCCCGGTAAACCCGCATCGTGTGGGAGAAGCCGGCTCCCAGGATGTTATCCCCCATGAAATTGTGCTCTTCCGCTTCCCGGATGGCCTTTTCGAGTATCCGGAATGCGTGGGGATACTCCGCCCGGATATAGATGTAGCTCAATGGGGCGTCGATGGTGTACGCGGCGATCAGCATCCCCTCGATCAGGCTGTGGGGATCCCGTTCCATGATGTACCGGTCCTTGAACGTGCCCGGTTCGCCCTCGTCGGCGTTACAGGCCAGATAATGGGGCCGGTTGGGATGGTTCATGACCGCCTCGATCTTGCGGTAGGTCGGGAAGTCTCCACCGCCTCGACCGGCAAGTCCCGATTTCTTGATCTCCTCCCGGACCTCTTCGCGCGTCATCGACTTCACGACTTTTTCGAATGCCTGGTAGCCTCCGCGTTTTCGGTACGCGTCGAAGTCCAGGGTAACATCGGACGCGAGCCCTCCGAATGCCATGGTCTCCCCTTTGATGGGGGGACCCGCGGGATAGATCGACTGGACTGTGCGGTCGTGCCGGTACTCGTCCAGAACCCGGGAAATGTCGTCCAAAGCCACGTCGGTGTGGACGTCCTCGTCCACCATGAAGCAGGGAGGTCCCGCGCAATGCCCAAGACACTGGGCGGGACGGATCGTGAACTGCCCGTCCGGTGTGGTTTCCTCGAGACCGATGCCGAGCTCCCGTGAGAACCTTTCGAGCAGTTGGGTCCCTCCCTGGAAGAGGCACGGGGTGGTCAGGCAAACCCAGATGACGTGCTTTCCCATCGGACTAAAGGAAAAATGCTGGTAGAACGTTCCGATGCCCAGCACCTCGGAGGTCGAAAGCCCCGTGGCCCGGGCCACGTGTTCGATATCCCTGTCCGAAATGTAATGCTTCCCTTCCATGCAGTGATGGAGAAGAGGGATGACGGCCTGTTCGGGCTTCTCCCACTTCCGGACGATTTCGTCGAAAACGTCGGCGTCGGGCGCAATGCTCATTGAAACCTCCTCCCCGGATCCCGGATCCGGTTGCCTTTCAAGCGTTGTTCGGTTACAAAAGAGACCAGTGAGAAAGTGTTTCCATGGGCCGAAACCCGGATTTGGGGCGGTTTCGAAGGCTAAAAACGTCGGGGAATTCGATGTCCCCGTAAAAGACGAAGGTCGACGATGATTGCAGGACATGGGAGGACGTTGGGTTTTCGTCTCCCTTTCATGCTCGCCCTTTTCCTCGCGGCTTCTTGCGCCACCATCGCGCCGGAGAAGCCTTACTCGGAAACCGGAACGGTTCCCACGGACCCCGAGGAGACGCGGACGATTCTTATGGGCCTCCAGAAAACCCATCCGGGCATCCATATCGAAGCGGAGCTCGCGCCGGTGAAAAAGGGGACCGAAACGCGCCTGACGGTGCGCACCCGGAAAACGGTGCACATGATCAATTCGGGGTTCCTGGAGTACAACGGGGTCGAACGCCGGTACCCCAAATGCTACCACTGGTTCTATATCACCCGCTCTTTCGACACGGCGTGCGGCGACAGCCCGATCAAGGGTTCGGTGACGGCCCTCTTCGGTGACGGCGTCGGTCTTGGTGCCCTCTTCGACATCGTTCAGCTCGCCCGATATCCGTTCACCTACGTCAACGTCGATCGCCCCGATCCTGCCAAAACCCACCTGATCATGGAAAAGATGAAACGGGAGGCCGCACGCCGTCGGGTCAAGGCCCAGGGGGTTTCAGGGAAAAAGTCCCCACCTTCCCTTCACTATCCCGAGTCTCAGGTTGTTGGACTGCGCGAGTAACGAGGGCCGGATCGGAGAAGAGCCGGATCAGCCTGTCGGACGCCGACGTCCGGACCGGCGGAGGGGTCTCGGAACCGCGGGGACACGGACGGCAGCCCTTCGGGGTATCAGGACCAAAGCCAGGGCGAAGAAAAGAGCGAAGACCAGAAATGTGCTGCCAAGAGCGGACGTCATGATCGATCTCTCTTTCCACGGAAAGAGCCCGTCTGGTTCGAAACGGTTCCTTTCCGGAAAGGGTTCCGGATGCCGGGAGAAAGCGGGTCGCTTCCTTCTCCGAAACGATTCAAAAGTCCCGTTCGGTGCCGATCTTGAACACGTCCGGGTCCATGTTTCGACTATATCTCCCGCCTCTCGGGACTGTCAACCTTTTTCTGAACCCCCTGCCATTCGCGAGTCGGGAACCGGCGCGGCCGGATGGGGCTCCTGAATATGGGGGACAGGGGTGACATGGATCGGGCTCCCGACCGTTTCTCCCTGACCTGGAAAGGGAAAGAGGACGCGCTCCGGATCCTGGCCGAAACGGCCCCGGAATCCCCCGAACCCGTCAAGGCCCAGTCCGTTGCGTTCGAACGGGCACCCCACCTCTTCTTCGAAGGGGACAACATCTCGGTCCTGAAGTTCCTCCACAAGGAATTCCGGGACACCGTATCGGCGATCTATATCGATCCCCCCTACAACACGGGACAGATGATCGCCTTCGAAGACCGATATTTCGAACGGGTCCGGGCTTCCCGTCCGGAAGGTCTGGAAGGAACGCCCTACACCGGCGACGCCGCACGGAGCGACCGCGACCCTTCGCCCTGGCTCTCCCTCATGTATCCCCGGCTCATCCTGGCGCACCGTCTCCTGGGGCCGGAAGGCGCCCTCTTCGTCAGCATCGACGACCGGTCGGTCCACCATCTCCGGATCCTTCTGGACGAGATTTTCGGTCCCCACAACCACGTGTCGACCGTCGTGTGGAGAAAAAAAGTCGTCCGGGGCCGGGGCCATCGGCATGTCATCCCCCAGACCGAATACGTCGTGATCTATGCGCGGAACATCCGGACGCTCCCCCCGTTTTCCGAACCCCTCACCTCCGAAATGGTGGAGGAGTATCTTCTGAAGGACGAATTCGGTCCGTACAAACTTATCCCCCTCGCCAAATCCGGGACGGGCCATTCTCCCCGACCGAACCTCGCCTACCGGATCGAGGCGCCGGACGGGACATGGATCCCCTGTCCCACCCACCAATGGCGATGGAGCGAAAGCACTCTGAAGAAACGAAAAGACGAAATCGTCTTCCGTAAAAATCGCCGGGGGGAATGGACGATCCACACGAAACAGCGATTGATCCTGGACGGCCGGCAGCGGCGGAAAACCCCGGTGTCCTACTACGACCGGGTGACGACCTCCGAAGGAACGCGGGAACTGAAAAAGCTGTTCGGCGCGGCGGTCTTCGACTTCCCAAAGCCCACGCGGCTCGTAAAGGACCTCATCTCCTGGATGTCCCCCCCGGGGGAACCCGGGGAAAGGATCGTCCTCGATTTTTTCGGGGGAACCTGCACAACCGCCCAGGCAGTTCTGGAACTGAACGAGGAAGACGGCGGGCGACGGCGCTTCATCGTGATCCAGGACCCCGGGCAGGGGCCGGAAAACCGTCCGAATGTGGCGGAATTCGGGAAGGAACGCATCCGCAAGACCATAGAAAACCTTCGGGAATCCCGTGCCGACAAACATACGGAAAACGGTTTCCATAACCTCGGCTTCAGGGTCTATCGCCTGTTCCACGGCCCGGAGACGTCTTCCGGGCTTCGCTAGATCCCCAACATCCATTTCACATTATTCGCTTCCGTCCGGACGTCATATGAGGGAATCCATTTGGCCTGTACCCCCGGCCCCAGGGCCCGGTCCGGGACGAGGGATTTCGGCTGCCCCTCGGTCAAGGCGACCAGAACCAGAATCGCGGTCGCAGAAAGCAGGACCGTCCCTTGTTTTACGCTCGCATTCCTCCCCAGAAGGGATCCGATCGCCCCCCACAGGGTGATGAAGGCGGCCGGGGAAAGGGCCGGCATGGGGATCTGCCCGTGAGGAAGCCGTGAAAAGAAGGTCACCAACCCCAGGACGGAACGCCCGAGCGCTTCGAGAATCTCCGTCGGAAGGATCCATCCGTGGGGAAAGAACCCCAGGATCCCCGCATACACGAACCCCGCCGGAAGAAGAATGTCACCCGCCAACGGGACCACGATCCCGTTCGACACGATTCCCACCCAGTCGAACTGCCGGAAGCAAAGCCACAAGAGCGGGCTCGTCGTTGCGGTGATGAAGACTCCCGCCCTGAAGGCCTCCCGAAACCGCTCCCGGTTCCCTTGATATTCCTCACCGCCGGACTCGGCCTTGGCGCGCGACGTCCGGTCCAGGTAGAACACGAGGCCCATGAGGGCCGAGAGTGAGAGATCGAAGGACAAAGACAGGGGCGCCAGGGGATCCGCGCACATCAGGACGAGCACTGAAAGGCCGAACACATCGTTCCAGGACCAGGCGGGCCGAACCGTCCGGGCAACGAAAAAGAGCGCCAGCCCGAGAAAGGCCCTCTGGGCGGGCAGGGGTGCTCCGATGAGACCCAGGTAGAGCCCCATGACCAAGAGGACCAGTATGCCCAAAATCCCTCCGACAGGGACCCGGACGTATACCTGCCTGAGCGTCACGTCGGGAACCAACCCGAGCAGAAGAAAAACGACTCCCGTGACAAACGTTCCCAGGAGAGCCATATGCTCTCCGGAGACCGAGAGGAGGTGGAAGACCCCGCTGGACCGGAACGTCTGGGTCAGTTCGGGGGAAAGACGGGACGTGTCGGAAAGGACCATGGCGGAAAGGGTGCCCGCGACGTCCGGGGAAAACAGGCGTTCGAAACGCCCGGAAAGGGTCTTGCGGGCGCCGGAAAACAGGCGATCCATCGTGATTCCGGACGTCCGGGCCTTCGAAACCGACAACCGGTCCCACGGGCGGAGAATCCCTTCGAGGTCGATCGGGAGGAACCCGTTTCCGAACATGTGGACGGAGGATTCTCCGGGGTACGGTCCGAGGGTCGCCGTCACCGTCAGGCAATCTCCCTGACCGAGACTCTCCGCAAGGCGAGACCCGGGAATTCCGATACGGACGGTCCCGTGCGAACTGCCGTCGATTTCGGCCGCCAGGACGACCCATTCCATCCTCGGGCCTTGCTCGGCGTCCTGGGTCAGGCATCCGCGGACGACCCGTTCACCGCTTCCGGTCGCGAGGGAAGGGTTCGGGAAACCCACCCAAAAAAATGTCCAGGCAAAACCCGCCGACACCCACCACAAAGGCTCCGGAAGACCCAGTATCCGCCGGGATTTCCGGGTCGCTGCAAGGAACGGGACAAGGAACAGGGAAAGGCACATGGGAAAATATGGGAAAAACAGGAAGAGGAGCGAACCCAGGAACGCGAAGGCGCTTTTTTCGAGAATCCTGGGCGATCCGTCCGTCAGCGGGACATCTCGTCGAAATCCTCCGAGACCGCCGCGATAAGTTCGTCGGTGTACTGTTCGATCTGGCGGGCATCGGGACCCTCGATCATGATCCTGAGAGCCGTTTCCGTACCCGAATATCGAAGGAGCACCCGCCCGCGGACGGGAAGCAGGTCCTTCTCGATCCGCCGGGAAACCTTCTCCACGCGCTTCAGTTCTTCCAGGGGAACTTTGCGGGCGACCCGAACGGTCTTAAGGATCTGGGGGAAAGGGACATAGTGGGAAGCCGCCTCGTCCAGCGACCTCCCGTCCTCGGCCAGGATCGAGAGAAGCTGGACGGTGGTCATGAGACCGTCCCCCGTCGTGTGGAAGTCCCGGAAGATCAGGTGGCCCGACTGCTCCCCTCCGAAGGAGAGGTTGTGGACCTCAAGTTCCTCCAGTACGTACCGGTCCCCCACCTTGGTCTTCCGGACCCTGATTCCTTCCTTTTCCATGGCCAGGTCGAGCCCCTGGTTGCTCATCACGGTCGTCACGAGGGTGTCGTCCTTCAGGTGGTCCTTTTTCTTCAGGTGGCGCGCGACGATCGCCATGATCGTGTCCCCGTCAAGCACGCGCCCGGAACCGGTGACAAAGACGGCTCGGTCGGCGTCGCCGTCGAGCCCCACCCCGAGGTGGGCCCCCGATTCCACGACTTTACGGGCGAGCTCCTCCGGATGGAGCGCCCCGCAGTTCTCGTTGATGTTGGTTCCGTTCGGTGTATTCCCGATGGCCGTCACCTGGGCCCCGAGTTCCCGCAGCGCCATGGGAGCGACCCGGTAGCCCCCTCCGTTCGCGAGGTCCATGACGATGTGCATGCCGTCGAATTTTTGTTTCCTGGGGATCGTGTTTTTGATGAATTCGATATAGCGCCCCTCGGCCCCAGACAGGCGCTCGACCTTTCCGATCTGGTCCCCGGTCGGGCGGATACCGTCGATTTCGCTTCCCAGGACCAGCTCCTCGATCCGGAATTCAATCTCGTCCGGAAGCTTGGACCCCTCGGAGGAAAAGAACTTGATTCCGTTGTCCATATAGGGGTTGTGGCTGGCCGAGATCATGATCCCCGCATCGGTCCGGAGCGCCCGGGTCAAAAACGCGATTCCCGGCGTGGTGAACGGGCCGACCAGGATCACGTTAACCCCCATCGAGCAGATTCCGGAGGTCAGCGCATGTTCGAGCATGTACCCCGAAATCCGGGTGTCCTTCCCGATCACGACGGTATGCTCTCCCTTGTAACGCTTGAAGAGATACGCCGCGGCACGGCCGAGCCGGAACGCCGTCTCCCCCGTTATGGGCTCGGCGTTGGCCATGCCGCGAATTCCATCGGTTCCGAAGAGGGATCTTTTCATTTTTTCCGGTTCTCCCTGTATCGATCGAATAGTGAATATCCCTGAACCTCGAAGCCCATTTTACCAAAAAAGACGGTGAATGCGACCGCTTCCCGTCAGAACCTTCGTTTGTCGCATCATCTGAAGGTCTCTTCGGAACGACCCGCCCCGGTCAAAAGTCCGGTCCGAACATGGCATACTATCAAAAGATCCGAACACGGACGGACACGACACGGGATTACCGTCGCCCGGACCACGTCTCATAACCATGAACCTGTCACGCACCAGGGAGGAGCGCCATGACCGCATCCGGCAAAAACACCTTCAGGAAACATTCGAGGCTTCTGGGCACGGGAGTCCTTCTGGGCTCGCTCATCATCGCAACCTCCGCCGGAGCGGCCTCGCGGACTCCGGAAGGGGTGGCCTACGACGCCATGGACGTCCGGTCCCTGACCACCTGGGTCGTTCCGGCCCAAACAAAGGGCTGGATCGGTGTCCAGGGCAAGGAACGCTCCAAACGACTGGCCGTCACCCCCGGAAACCGATTCCTGCGGGTTATGAAATGCCACGCGGAACTCTACTTCGACCGTAAAACCGGACTGAACCTGTCGGTCGCCCAGAAGGCGAAGCTGAAGGAGATCCTGACCCGAACGCGGGATCGCCTGATTCCGATGGACGCCAGAGACCTTTTCCTCGTCCAGCATTTCGAGGCGATGGTCGCCTCCCCGAGCGTCGACATCGCACGGCTCTCACGCCTGAACGAACTCATCGGTTCGCTGGAAGGCGACGAGGCCGGCACCTTTGTAGAGGGATTGAAGTCCTTGCAGGGCGTGCTGACGGCACGTCAAAGAAAAACGCTCCGGGCCAAAAACGGGGATGTTCTCCCGGACACGACCGTGGACCTGTCGGGGGCCGTGTTCCTTGCGGACCGGATCCTGGCGATCCGGTGGAACGTCCTGGAAAGGAACGCCGCCTTTTCGAGCGACGCGGAACGGAACGCATGGCTCTCGAATTACCTCAAGGGCCGGCGGGAGATCCAGGAACTGGGCATCGAGAAGACCGTCTGGGACAAGAAATCCGGCGATATCCTCGAGGCCCCCTATATGGACTTCCGGGCTCTGGGGGAGATCGAAGCCAAAGCCGGACCCGTCGAAGCCCGGTTCTGGGAGACTCTTATAAAAACGGTCGGTTCTCTCAATCCGCCCTCCGCAACCCAGGGGAGCTCCCGGCCATAAGTGGCTCGCATCTCCATTTTCAGGGTCCGGGCGTTTCGCCGGACAGCCAGGAAGGATAGGAATCGGAACGTACGTGATCGAATTTTATTTAGATTTTAATCTTATGTCTTGATAATATATGCTATAGTCTAAAAATAAATTTCCAAAAAAATAAAATATAATTTGTTCAAAAAATAAAATTTATTTATGATCACGGACTCAGGGGGCGGGGGAGGCCGGTGCAGGGCGTCCTCGGTTCCCGACATCCCGGTCCGGTTCGGGACGTTCAGACTCGGGGATTCCCGCGAATTTTAAAGGAGCCAGGATGGACCTCCTCGCCGCCTGCCACCCGTTCGTCGAAAGGGAAAAACCCCGCGTCTCTCCGCCCGGCATTTCGGACGCCCTATCGACCCCCGCGTCGGAAATCCCTTCCGATTCCTGGCACATCGGATTTTCGAGAGCCGGGGACCTTCTCTATTACTCGGACAACGCCCCGGATTTCTTCCGGAACGTTCCGACCCTGAAGGGTCTGGACACGTTCATTGACGAACTTGGGCATTGGGTCAACTACAAGGACTTCCGGAATTTCGAAACCTTCCGGACAACGCTTTTCAGCAACGCGCGTGCCGAAACGGTCGTCCGGGTCAACCGGGTCGAGCTGACCCGCCCGCAGATGCTCGGAATCGCGTCCCGGAAACATCCGGACGGATACCACCTGGTTTTCGTGCCGGGTCATGAAGGTGGAGTCAACCCCGACATCGTGCTGAAGCCGGGATTCTTCCAGAACGAAGCGGCTTTCCTGAAAGAAGCGAAGGACTGGCTGGAAAGGGTCGATGAAGAAACCCTGGCCGTGACGGCCATCGAAACGTTCAAGACCGAGACGGCTGCATCCCCGATTCCGACGGTTGCGATCCGCTCCATCAAGGGGGATCCCCTGAAACTGCCGGCCAATGCGGAAATCCAACAGCTTCCCCAGCTCTCCGAAGCCCTTCTGGCCTCCGGGAGATGGTGGGGAAGCGTCATCGAGGACACGGCCAATCGTCCGAGGGACTACTGGATCCACACGTCGGTGCGATGCGGCAGGGTCCTTCCCGTCCTTACCCTTTCCGTGAACACCGGATCGATCAAGAAGGTCGGGGTGTCTTTTTTTTCAAGTGTCCTGTCCCAGATGTCCGAGAAAATCCTGGACTGCGCGAAGAGCTACACCGGCTCGTCCAAATACCGGTATGCCAGATACTGGAAGGGATACGAAGGATACGATTTCCAGAAGGCCGAAACGATCATCGAACTGGTATCCCGGGATTCGATCGTGGTCTCGCTCATTCCGGTCCACACGACGACTCAGGACCTTCTCAGGGTCTCCCGGAAGATCCGTCTGGACGAACCCTACTTCTGGGACGAAAAGAGGGGCCAGATCTGGATCGTATTAAGGAATACGTCTGTCGAGAATGCCGAGCTGATGGCACGACCCTCCCTCACCGCCAGGATGGACGGGCCCCTCGTCGGCGCTCCCCAGACCGTCGAGACCTTTATCCTCAAATACTGTCACTCGTGAACCGTGCGTCGTACGCTTTCATTCTTCGTTCACGGGAGCGTGTCCGGACCGTTCATCGCTTTCCTTTAGATATACCTTCTCTCTCTCTTTATCCCTTCGGGACAAGCGCGATTTCATCGGGGCACCCGGAGGAATGGGAGGCCTTCTCCCCCCGGGACCCGTTGGCCGGAGCGGACCCTTGTTTCCCTTGACCTTCGAACCCGATGCCATGACCGTTTCCTTTGAATGCAATGAGTCCGGCGGCGGATCTTTTTCCCGGATCCGGAAGATTCTGCCTGAAGGTTCGATTCAGACAAGATTTGAAACAGGAAAAGTCCATTACATTGCTATGATATTCCTGTGTTCGGATAAGGTATAATGCCAACTTTATAGATGGAAGACATTCAGAGGGTATTGGGGTGGATTCCGGCAGGGGCGCAAAGGCCTCATCAAGATATCGGGGATCTTTAGACGGACAAAGGAATCAGTTTGCCTCTTGACGACGAAATCCAAACGATCAGGGGTTCGACTCCCTCTCTTTTCCGCTCCTCCATTTCGTCCGATGATTTGTCCCTCATCCTGAAAAAAATCCTCGGTCCCGGCCTGGGGATCCTTCTTGTCGCGATCGCCATCGGCGGGTGGCACCAGATCGGATTCCATGAAGGCTTCAATATCGGGGACTGGCTCATCAACTACCAGGGTGGGTTCGTAAGGCGCGGGTTCATCGGAGAAATCCTCTACGGGGTCTCCCGCGTGACCCACGTCAGCCCCGCCGTTTTGTTGGTCGCCCTTCAGGCCATCATCTTTGCGATCTATTTTTATTTTTCCTGCCGTATCCTTCAGACCAAATACAACCTCGTAAAATACGCTTTCCTCCTGTTTTCCCCGTTCCTGTTCGCCTTCGCCATCACATCACAGGCGGGGGGCTATCGAAAGGAAATCCTTTACTTTGCGGTCCTGGCGTTTGTCACGTACGCCCAATACGCCTATACCCCCAAACGATTCCAGCGCGCCTTCTATTGGGTCCTTTTCCTCTACCCCATGGTCCTGCTCACCGATGAACTGGGTCTCGTGATCCTCCCCCTCCTGATCGGCATCTTCTGGAACAGGATGCGTCCCCTGTCCCTCGGGACCCTTCTCTATCTGACGTTTTTTATCGCCGAGAATGCGGCCGTTTTCCTTGCGGTCCTTTTCCGCCACAGGATCCCGTCCCGTCAGGTGGACGCGATCGTATCGTCATTGATTCGGGCGGGGTACGATCCAAAAGGCTCCGGCGGGGCGATCGGGGCGTTGAGCCAGACGACCTGGGCCAACACGAGGGACACGTTGTCCTCGATCGTGAACGCCCATTATTTCTTGATATACCCGTTGGCACTCTTGCTCTGCTCGGTCGCTTATTTCCCCCTTTTAAAGGAGATCAAGAACATCTTCAGGAAACCGGGCCTGGTCCTTGGACTCGCCGGTTCGGCGGCCGTCCTGTTGCCTGTCTTCATCATCGCGAACGATTGGGGACGTTGGATCTATATATTTCTGGTCGAGCTCTTCATGGCGATTCTCGTCGTCGACAATGAAACGACGGACAATCCCGTGGCGCCGGGAAAGGAGTACCCCGCCAAGAAGGTCTTCGCGGGGAGTGTGCTCCTGATATTGTATGCGATCTTCTGGCACGTCCCTCATGTCCTTGAAAGGGGAAGCGATTGGCGGGCCGTCTTTCACAATGTTCCCTTTAACGGGTTCTGACCGGAACCGGAACGTGTCCGACAAAACCCCGGGACCGGGCAGAAGGGGGAGGCGTGCGTCGGCGGATCCCCTTTGCCGGAAACACGTTCCGAAAGCGGATTGAACCGGTCCGTTCCCGTCCGATCCCAGGAGAGACATGATCTCGATCATCGTTCCTTTTTACAACGAAACAGAGAGCGTCGAGTCCTTGTACCTCCGCGTTTGCCCGGTCATGGACAGCCTCGGGGAACCATGGGAGATGGTGTGCGTCAATGACGGAAGCCAAGACACCACTCTGGAAAAACTCATAACGCTCCACCGGAAAGATTCCCGCATACAGGTGATCGATCTCTCGCGCAATTTCGGGAAGGAAGCCGCCCTTACCGCGGGTCTGGACCACGCGATGGGAGATGCGATCATCCCGCTGGATGCCGATCTCCAGGATCCACCGGAAGTGATTCCGCGGATGGTCGCCAAGTGGCGCGAAGGGTATGAGGTGGTGAACGCTGTGCGGGCCGTACGCGGAGGGGAACCCTTCCTCAAGCGTTTTACCTCCTTCGGGTTTTATCGCGTCATCAACAAAATCAGCCCCGTCGCCATTCCTTCGGATACCGGAGATTTCCGGCTCATTTCAAAACCGGTTCTGGAAGCGCTCAAGCAACTCCCCGAACGAAGGCGTTTCATGAAAGGCCTTTTCGCCTGGGTCGGATTCCGGACGGCGACAGTGGCCTACAACCGCGACCCAAGATTCTCGGGAAAAACCAAATGGAACTACTGGAAACTCTGGAACTTCGCCATGGAAGGCATCACATCCTTCAGCCATATTCCCCTCCAGTGGGCTTCCTACCTCGGGTTTTTTGTTTCGTTGCTGGCTTTCCTCTATGCGATCGTCTTGATATTCCGGACAATGATCTACGGTAATCCCGTCAAGGGATACCCCTCTCTCATGGTGACATTGCTCTTCCTGGGCGGGGTCCAGCTGATGGCGCTGGGCGTCATCGGGGAATACATGGGAAGAACCTATGAAGAAAGCAAGCAAAGGCCGATCTACCTGATCCGGAAAAAGTGGGGCTTTTCCGGAA
Source organism: Leptospirillum sp. (assembly GCA_027315205.1). GTDB lineage: Bacteria > Nitrospirota > Leptospirillia > Leptospirillales > Leptospirillaceae > DAHUYM01. Next base: position 38,228 of record DAHUYM010000014.1, read on the forward strand.
GTCTCCGGCTCCCTCGATGAAGCCGAAAACAGGCCGGTCCTGTGACAGGGCCCTCTCGGCTCAATACGGAGTTCGCAGGTAGACGGCCCTTGGGCGGTTCGTCGAGCAGAACGGGATGATCATCGCCGACATGGACGAGAAGACCGACACCCTGCTGATGCTGACCAGTTTCGAATCCTTCGACACCCTGGCCCGGAACGGGACGTCCATCCCGAAGATCGTCGAACGGATCCAGTCCCTGGTGCACGCAACGCTCGGGGAAGAACGCGAGGGACGCGTACGGTGAGCCCGCACTGCCCCGTCTGC
>DAHUYM010000015.1 GCA_027315205.1 Leptospirillum sp.
AATCGTGATGGACAGCGTCACCACGAACAGCGTTGCGATCATCATCGTGCCGAACTTGTACTCACGATACGCCATTTTCGCTCCTCACTTTGGCAACGGCTCCATTCCCCAGAGGGGAACGGCCCTTATTTCCTCTTTTTCGTCGGGTCGAACTTGGGCTTCGCCCCGATACCCGTCATGCACTGAATCATAAGAAGAAGGCTGGACATCGCGGTCGCTGTTCCCAGCAAGGCCGCAAAAGCCGACACGCTCGAATTTCCGCCAGGAGTGGCTCCGCAGCATTGACTTGAATCTGACAATGCGGCCAGTGTTGTCAACAAATCCATTTCTGTCTCCTTTCCGCCTCAAACCCGAACATAAGTTTGCGAGAGTGCGCGATTGAGATTCTGCAACCCCCATTTACCAGTTTTCTTCTTTCCGGTGAATGGAACGCGCCCACAAGGCAACTGCAACCCCCGTCAAAGTCGAAAGGGCCATCACGTTATAAACCCAAATGTAATCGCCGCGCCAGGTGGGAAAGCGATGCGCCCCCAGCCAAGTTTGCAGACAGAAGCCAACGACGGTACCGCTGCCCACCGCCGTAAAACCTCCGACCACAGCATACGCTACAAATCCCTTCATGGAGTTGCCCATAACCAAGCCCTCCCAAAGATAAATAAAAACCCGGAATCAAACGGAACAGAAATAAGTGCGACACGGCGCTCGGAAGAACGTGCGTCCAAACTTAGAAAACGAGATCCGAACCCGATCGCAGCGATAATACGCCCGCCTTCATTTCTTGTCAAGGCGATTACAGGGATCGATTTCCCTTTCCGAACGGGATCGTTTTATAAGCTTTAAATGTCTTGGACGTGGCATTCGGAACGGATGTTGGTGTATAAATTCACAGATGAAACTTTCCGATTCGGACCATACGGAAGTCTGGCATTCCCCAAGGGGACGCAAGATTCGGGAAATCGTCCTGGGCATGAACGACGGGGTTGTCACGGTCGTCGGATTTCTGGGAGGCTTGACCGGTTCCGCGTTCCCCGTCCGCGCAGCCTTTCTTTCGGGACTCATGACGACCCTTGCGGGATCCCTTTCCATGGCACTTGGGGGCTATCTCTCGTCAAAGTCCCAAAACGATTTCTTCAAGCGGGAAATGGACCGGGAGTGGAAGGAAATCCACGAGGTTCCCCACCTCGAACGACAAGAAGTCCTTGAAATCCTGAAGAGGATGGAATTCACCGATACAGAAGCGGCCAGCTTTGCCAACCGAATCACGAACAATCCTCGCGTCTGGCATGAATTCATGATGAAAGAAGAACTCGGGATCTTCACCAGCGCGATCGACAACCCGCTGATCGAGGGTGGTCTTCTTGGAATTTCCTTTTTGGCAGGCGGGGTCCCGCCCCTGCTTCCTTATCTCTTCTTCGCGAACGTCGGCATGGCCTTCAACGTTTCGCTGGCCTTTTCCACCCTGACCCTCGCCATACTCGGTATTTTCAAGTCCCGGCTCACGCGGGAACCGTTATTCAAAGGCGCTATAGAGATGGCGCTCCTTGGGGGGATCGCAGCCCTCATCGGTCTTTTCCTGGGTACGATCATCCCGCGCGTCTTCCATCTCGCCCCGTAGGCGTCGTTTTTTAAATCAAGGAGAGTTCATGGGACGTTACCGATATCATATATTCGCCTGCACGAACCAGCGGGAACCCGACCACAGGAGAGGGTCCTGCACGGCCAGGGGTTCGGAAGAAATTCTCAAGGCATTTCGGGAGGAGCTGAAACAGCACCCTGTCCCCCAGCCATTCCGGATCAACAAATCCGGTTGTCTGGACGCCTGCGAGGACGGTCCCGTCTTCGCCGTTTACCCGGACGGTATCTATTACAGGGTCTGTTCCCGCGAAGATGCAAGGCGGATCGTGACCGAACATCTGGTCGAAGGAAGGATCGTTACCGACCTTCAGATTCTTCCTCCTCCAGAACTTTCCTGACAGGTCGGACAAGAGGAGAACCGACGAACCGAATGAATCCCATTTTTGAGATTGCATACACCGTCTATGCTCCGGCCTCCGTTGGAAATATCGGACCCGGTTTCGACACATTAGGGATGGCCGTTTCCGGAATGGGAGACACGGTGACGGGCCGCCTCCTTAAAAATCCGGACGGCGACCGCATCGGATCGATTTCCGGCGCGTGGACACCATTGCCGGATGATCCCCGCTCAAACACCGTTTCCTTGGCCGCCCGATACCTGATCGAACGCCTGGGGGACAAGAACGTCTCGCTCCATATCGACATACGAAAAGGGATACCAGGCTCCGGACTGGGTTCGAGCGCCGCTTCCGCGGTTGCCGGAGCCTATCTTGCCCACATCCTTCTGGGTTCCCCCTTTTCCGATGACGAGATCCTCGAAGCCGCCGCCTTCGCGGAATCCCAGGTCAGCGGAGGATATTTCCTCGACAACGTTTCCGCTTCCCTGTTCGGCGGGATCACGGTTTCAAACACGGACCTCAGGCGATCCGTCCGGTTCGGGTCTCTCGAAGGCATTTACCTTGTCTTCCTCATTCCGAAAACACTTCTGAAAACCTCTGAATCCCGCAAGGCCATCCCCGAAACGGTATCCCTCTCAGGAAGTGTCGGCGCGATTTCGAATACGGCCGGGATTCTCGCTGCCGTACACCTGCAGGACCCGGATCTGTTTTGCCGGATGGTGCAGGACCCTCTCATACAGCCCTACAGGGAACCCTTGATTCCCCATTTCCGGGAGCTCAGGGAGCTTTCCCTGCGTCATGGAGCAAGGTCGTTCATCATTTCTGGCGCGGGCTCGACGATGTTGGCTATCACGGACAGGCCGGAGACCCGGGATACCCTGATCGCCAGGCTCGGCGCCCATGTTGAAAAGACCGACCTGCCGATCCTCGTACGTCCCTCATCCATCGACAAGGAAGGAGTTCGCCGTGCTGCCCCCGCCAGTCTATGACATTCGAAAATCCTACGAGGACAATTATACCTTCGGTCCCTTCTTCGGGGGCATCATTCCAAAGCCGATCCCTCCGGCTGGATCGCTCGCCTTCCTGGGGCACAAAGTGGCCTCGCGGATCGGAATACCGGCAGGACCTCTCCTGAACGCCCGTTGGATCGGCTTCTATGCCAGACTGGGATTCGACATCCTCACCTATAAAACGGTGCGAAGCCATTTCCATCCCTCGTACCCCAATCCAAACTGCCTTTACGTTCCCTACCACAAGCCATTCGATCTTGAAGATCTTACCCACCCCCTCATCGGAACGCTTGCCTATACGCCGGCTTCGATGCACGACGTCACGATCACCAATTCATTCGGCATGCCCAGCCAGGATCCCGCGATCTGGATGGAGGATGTCAAAAAAGCGAATTCCCTGCTCGGCGAAAAGCAGATACTCGTCGTCAGTGTCGTGGGAACTCCCCAGGACGACATCGGCATCGAAGGAGACTTCGCCAGAACCGCCCGACTTGCGAAAAACGCCGGCGCGGAATTCATCGAGGTGAATTTCTCCTGCCCGAACGTGAAAGGGAAAGAGGGACAACTCTACCAAGATCCCGAATCGAGCGGAAAGGTGCTAAGCCAGATACGGGAATCAATCGGTCCCGATGTCCGTCTTATCATGAAAATCGGGTTTCTCGAGGATCCCGGAAAAATCCGGAACCTGGTCGAAAAAACAGGACCTTATCTGAATGCAATAAGCGCCATAAATACCGTCACGGGTACGATCATCAACCCTGAAGGCCGTCCGGCCCTTCCGGGTTCGGGACGCGAGAGGTCAGGACTTTGCGGGAGCGCCATAAAACCTTTGGCATTGAAAACGATACGCGGGCTTAAAACAGAAGTCGCATCGCAAAAAAAGGATCTTACGGTCATCGGTGTCGGCGGGTTCAACGCGATCGAGGATTATACGGAATTTCGACAGGCCGGCGCGGATTTCGTCATGACGGCCACGGGGGCGATGTGGGATCCGTTCCTCGCGTACCATCTCAAGCAACGCAACGCTCCGGAGAGCTGAACACTCCGGGACGGGATCCTAAACCTCTTCAATTCCCCGGAAATACTCCTCCACTTCAGAACGGTACGTCTTGAGAGGATCGAGCATGTACAGGACATCGCTCTGGTTCACCTGGACCCCGAACCACTGGATGATATAGGAAAGACCGGGTTTTTCGAGGAGTTTCCGGACCGCGATGGAGCGACCTTCCGCGCGGGTCATCGCGGGAGGGCACTCTCGGCCGGATCCCAACGCCGACGGGGGAACCAGCCTTCGGTGCCGGCCCTCTTCCTCGAGAATAAGGAAGAGACCTTTGGCAGGATCGATATTGTGGTATTCGAGATCCAGACTCTCGAGCCACGGGTCGGTCCATTCAAGCTTTTCCTCCTTCCTGAACCGGTCGATCATCAGGTACTTCGCGGCCCAGTCCAGTCGATCCGAAACCAGGGCAGGATCTTTTTTCCCGAGGTCGACCAGAAGAGCCTCCCATTCCCTTAGGACCCAGTCGACATCTTCTCCCGTCCCGGAATAGGCCCGTGATGCCGCTTCGAGGAATTGCCATTGAACCTCAACCGCTGTCAGGATTTTCCCTTCGGCATCCTGCAGCTTCCACGTCATCGACATATCGTGCGACAAGCCACGGCAGGTTCTCACGGGATCCATCACTCCGACGGAAGGGGCCAGCCCTTCCGAAACCAGGTCCATGACGATCTTCGTCGTTCCGAATTTCAGGGCGGTTGCGAACTCCGACATGTTGGAATCGCCAAGCAGAAGGTGCATCCGGCGGTATTGGACCGGATCGGCCAGGGGCTCGTCTCTTGTATTGACGATCGAGCGGTTCATCTGGACCCACTGATAGAACTTGTTGACGATGTAATCCGCGCGCTGGGAAATCTGGAACGTCACGGGCGGCTGCTCCGAATCGATGGCGATCAGGCTGTCGTTGACATAGGCTGCCCCGATGCGTCCGGATCCCGTGAAAATCTGTCGGGTGACAAGGAATGCGACGAGGGGTTCCATTCCCCGCTCGGTAAAGGGGAAATCCCGGGCAACAAGATAATTTTCATGGGACCCGAACGTCGCGAGCGTCTGATGATCGATATTGTTCTTGATGAACGAGATCTCGTTCGACAGCCCCATTTCGTCCACGGCGCACTGGAGGAGGGCATCGCCGGCACGGTCGGCCCTCACGAGATCCAGGAGATCATGGCATTCCGGAGTCGCATATTCCACATGTCCCATGTCGATGTAAAGCCGTCCTCCGTTCAGGAGGAACCCGCCGTTTCCCGGAGGTTCGTCATAGGCGCGCTGGTGCTGGTCGATGACCCCCATCCGTTGGCTGAAGAACAGGTGGTCGCGGACTTTCTGGAACATCTCCTCCTGGCGGAAGAGATCCCTCATACCCTGCATTTCGCCCGTCAGGAGCGCACCGTATTCCGTCTCAAGTCCCATGATCGCCTTCATGAGATCCCCGCGTCCTTTTTCAGATCCTGGACGTTCACCCCGACGAGGATACGTTTTTCCCGGTCCAGGAGTGTGATGTTGGGGCAACTCTCTTCAAACAGCTTCTTACGGGCGCTTTTCAGCTTTTCGGGATCCGCCCAATTTCCGGAAGGATCGATTCCCAGTTCTTCATCGCCCAGGGAGCCATAAAGAAAGGCCTCCATGAGGACGGGAAGCGCTTCCCTGAGGGAGGGGAATCCTTCACTTTTCGTAAGACGCGACAAAACCCTTTCCCGGGAGGACTCCGTTCCGGCCGCCACCATCTGGCGCTCCGCCTGATTCACGTTCCCGTCATAGTCGACAAGATAGAACGTGTCGCTCTCCGGAGACGGACCGGCTTCGGCCAGGATGCTCCGGTAAATCAGCGGGGGGGCCATGACCTCCTCGAAGGCCGTCTTAAGGCGTGGGGCCAGCACGAAAAGAACAAGCCTGTTCAAGGTCACGTCCTTGGGCGATCGCTGGAACCCTTCGACGTGCGCGGCATTCAAGAGCATCATCCGGGCCGATTCGATGTCGGCCGGGTGGCCGATCGCCCCCATGGCGATCCGGTCGTAGACTTCAAACACCTTCGGCATCCGTCGGTAGAACGTGAAAAACAGAATTCCTTCCGCCACGGACTGGGCAATGGCCGGGGAGGATCGCTTGAGCTGTTCTTCTATGTAATCCCTCCGCTGTCCAACCGCTTCGACCCAACGATATGGTTCGTCAAACACGTTCAACCCCCGTCCTGTACCGTTCTTTCAGTTCTTCTTCGGAAATCGTACGGATCCCCGAACGGTCGAGCAGCTTGACGATCGGATAGACCGTTTCCCGAACCTGAATACCCCCCGTCGCCGAATCGAAATAAGACGCGGCCTCCAGGAGGCGCAGGGCGAGAACGACCGCTTCGTCTTCCGGCATCCCGGCGAGACCCCCCTCATTCCCCCAACGGTCAAGGTAACGGAGGATTCCCTGGACTTCCAGGGAACCGGATCCCCCCACCGCGAAGGGAGCGCCTTCAAAGTGGGCGCCCAGAATATCGTAGAAATAGATGTGGGTTTCGAATGTTCCGGGATCCTGGGTCACGAAGAGAGGAACGACCGCGCCGACGCCCTGGAAGGCCATTGAAATGTTTTCCTTCAGAAGCTGGGAAAGGATCCTCAGCTTCCCTTCGACGGACATGTCCGTGAGCTGGCTCCGTCGATAATACTTGAACGTGTGTTCGAGGACGCGCGCCATTTCGATGGCAAACGCGGGAGAGCCGGCAATCGCCATAAGGGAGTGTCCGTCGATCTCGAGAACCTTATCGACCCGGTTGGTCATGATCCGGTTTCCTGCCGTGGCCCTCCGGTCGCCAGCGACGAGAACACCACCTCGATAATGGAAAGCGAGGATGGTTGTCGCCTGTATCCCCGGCCCGGCCCCATGGGCATCGGCCGAACCGGGCAACCCCTGCGTTCCGAGCGAACCGATACTCTGCCTCTGTCCCAAAAGTTCCAGGAACGACCCACCGTTGGCCCAGTCCCCCATCATTCCCCCGTCCGCTGGCGATAGCGTTCCGATTGGTTCGGATCGACCTTGCGCATGCGGTCCATCAAACGGTCCGGGCCTTTCCCGGAATCCGGCCTTTTCGGAACGGGACCATCTTTCTGAACGTCTTTCTTGGGTGACCCCGGGATCGGCTGACGGTCGGGGGACCACGTGGCTTTCCATGTCTGTTCCTTGTGCATGGTCATCCTCCTTGAATTTTCGCTTCCTCAGCGGAATCGGTAAAGGGCGCGAGAATCTCCGCCAATTCTCCGGGATCCGAAAGGGTACTGATCCGGCACCCGAGTTCAGAGAGCACCTCCGCCGAAGCATCGCGGAAAAGAGGCAGATCGAGTGCAACACCTGTCCGGAAACGGATCCTCTCCCAACCCGCCTCTTCCACATCCCCCCCGAACCTCCGGACGATGGCATGCCTAACCCGGGCCCGACCCAGGGAAGGAGGATGGACGAAAGCGGACCGGACCTGGTCCGGGTCGGTCAGGCGCCTCATCTCTCCTGTCTCTTCCAGGGCCCAGAACAAACCTTTTTCCGGATCGATATTATGGTACTCAAGATCGAGACTCTGTAGCCAGGGGTCCCCGTCGTCAAGGTTTTCCTCTTCCCGGAACCGTTCGAGGAAGGCCTTTTTCGCGATCCAGTCGACCCTGTCGGACAGGAGAGACGGATTACGCCGGAAATGGTCCATCGCCTGCCGCCATTCCGCGATGACCCAGTCCTCCTCGAAGTCCCGGTCGCTCAAGGTTCGTTCGCACGCCTCCCAATAACGTTCCAGAATATCCAGGGCGGTAACGTCCTTGCCCCGTCGCATCCGAATGTTCTTCTGGTCGAAGAGGCCCGCCGAGATCGCCTGCATTGCCGACACCGGATTTTCAAGCTCGAAATCCGGCGTCCATTCGGACCGGATGAGAAGCTTCAGGACCATCGACGTCATTCCGGTCTTCATGGCCGTTTGCCATTCCGACATATTGGCGTCTCCGACGATCAGGTGTAGCCTCCTGAAAAGCCGACGGTCGGCGTGGGGTTCGTCCCGGCTGTTCACGATCGGCCTTTTGTGCATGGTGTCGACGCCGACTATGGTCTCCATGAAGTCGGCCCGTTGGGAAATCTGGTATGCGACCTCCCCTTGCCGTTCGGAAGATTCGAAACCGTACTTTCCGGCGCCGGTGAGAAGAATCCGGGCGACCAGGAAAGGGACGGTATGGGAAACAACGCTGTCGAAACCCAGGCGTCTCGGTAACAGGTAATTCTCATGGCAGCCGTAACTGTGCCCGTGATAGTCCGTGTTGTTCCGGTAAAGAGAAAGAGCCCCGGGAACACCTAGTTCCCGTTCCCGTTCCGCTCTCGCGGTTTTCAGAACCTCGATGCCCGCCCGGTCGTAACGGAGCAGTTCAAAAATTCCAAGGCATTCTGGCGTGGAAAATTCGGGATGGGTGTGGTCGTTGTAAAACCGGCCTCCGTTCGAAAGGATCCGGTCACTCTTCATGTCCTTGAAGGAGAAAAAGCGGCGATAGTCGGACTGGGTGAACGCCCGTTCCTCTTCGTCCTGGGCCAGCCCCTCGACCCGGAACCCCCTGGCATCGAGAGCCGGGTCCTCTTCATGGTAATTCCAGCCCATGAAATCGGCCGAACGATAGGCCCGGACGATTTCCATCGACTCGAGAACAGGATCCGAATCCGGCACATCGGTCCGGACAATCCCGTACTCGGTCTCGAGGCCTACCACGATCGGGAATTCGGTCATTCGATCGTCCGGCGCTCCAGGGTCCTTCGGTCCCTTTCACCCGCCTTGAACCGTCTCAGGTCGACGATATCGCGTTGCCGGATGTCGAGAAGGGCCAGCCAGTCCTCAGCCACATCCGAAGAGGGAATGATGTCCCCTTCCTCGTACTCTTCCGTGGCCGCCAGCCAGAGATCGCTTTCCGTGACACCGGCCTGTCCGGCATCCGGGGCTTCCAGTTCCCGAAGGAGGGCCTTTTCTTTTGCCCGGTCGACGATCGACGCCAGGATAGCTCCGCTCGCGATGTCGGAACGGTAAAGCGTCTCCCGGCGGCCGCTCCGGTAAACGACCTCCAGGAGGGCATTCTCCTCGGTCGGAGCGTACATCCGGTCGACGAACCGGTCCATCAGTTCCTTTCGGGCCGACCCTTCGACTGGACGATCCTCATCGAGAAGGGGGATGTCGCCGGATAGGTAGAGGGGAACGATCTCCGACGCCGCATTCCGGTCCGGACGGACGACGCGGATTTTGCGGTCGATCCGGCCGGGTCTCAGAACGGCGGGGTCAATCATCTCCGGACGGTTAGTGGCCAGTATGACCATGAAGCCGTCGGCTCCGCCCATCCCGTCCATTTCGGCACAGAACATGGGAACGAGGGTGTTGTGGATATTGAACGAGCGCATGGACCTGCGGGTTCCCAGTATGGCCTCCGCCTCGTCAATGAACAGGACGGGGAAGTCGCCCCTCTTCCTGGCTTCCCTGCCCTGCTCAAAGAGGTCGCGCACGATCCGTTCCGATTCTCCGAGCCACATGTTGAAAATTTCGGGTCCCTTGATATGGAAGAAGACTCCCCGGATTTCCCGTCCCTCCCTTTCCCCAAGTTTCTGTGCCGTGTAATGAGCCGTCGCTTTGCCAATCAGGGTTTTTCCGCAACCCGGAGGTCCGTGGAGGAGAAAACCCCGCGGAGCCTTGAACTGGTAACGCCGATAAAGGTTCTCATGCAGAATGGGATTGACGATGGCCTTCCGGATTTCATCGAGAGCCTTCGATTGTCCCCCGACATCCTCCCATCGGACTTCGGGGACCTCTTCCAGAAGATGTTTCTGTTCCTGGGTCCCGAGCCGTTCGACGGCAAGACGGGATGTCGAGTCCAGACGCACGAGATCCCCAGACGAAAGCACGACCCCCTCGAGTAGCTTGCTTCGTCCCGCGATATTCGTTCCGCCTCCCGCCACGGTGCGGTCCCCACCGATTTCGAGGCGACCATCCGCCAAGACCCTGTCGATCCGGACGACAGGGCCGAACGGATCCGTCCCTGCGGTCCCGACGATCGAGACGGCTTCGTTCAGCTGGACACGCGTCCCCACATGGAGGGATTCCCCTTCGATCCTTGGATCGATCTGCGCACAGTACTCGGATCCGCCGACGGAAACCCAGCCAAGGCCTTCCTCTGTTTTTCCAAGAAGGGTTCCTATCCGGAGCGCTGGGCTCGTCACCTTCTCAAGCACTTCGGACATCTTTTCATGTTCCTGGAGAAAGCGGTTCCAGTCGACCTCGATCTCGAACAGTTTCTTCTTGAGCCGATAGGCCTCCTGCCGGAGGGACTCCCTGTCTTCGAGTGATCGGCCGAGATGCTCGACAAGATCCAGGGCTTCTTTCATGCGGGAATCCCGATCGATCGGTTCGGCCGATTGGGCTTTTCCAGGTTTGGATTGGACTTTTTCCGAAGGATCGGAGGGACGGTGGTCGCTCATCGAAGGTACTCCATTATGTGACTTCGCCCGGCGTTACGGTTCCGGGAGGACATTGATCGCTGTGCCTAGAAAAAGTCTAAGACCCATGCCGACCCAAGTCAATTTTGATCCGTCGGGTCAACGGCATTCAGAGGGAGTGCTGGAAATCCGTGAAGTACTTGCTGAGCTTGAGCCCCTGTTGGCTGTAATTCGAACCGATGTCGGCCCCGTAGGGACGATCGGGGACTTTTTCCATCCGTTCGAAACGGAGGCGGAAGATCTTCTGCCCGTCGGCCACCCGGAAGGGAACATCGTGCGGACGTATTTCAAGAACGGCCCGGGCGCCCCCCTCGGCCAGCCCGAAACCGGGGTCGAAGAAACCGGCATAATGGGTCCGGAGCTCTCCCGATTGGGCATCAAACTCGACCATTTCTCCTGCGAGGTCCGCAGGTATCCGGATCCGGGCCCGCGAAGCGAACAGATAAAACGACTCCGGCTCGAGAAAAACTTCCCCGTCGCCGGGGCGGGGGATAGGTTCCCAGAAAGACTCCGGAGGGTTCCTGAGTTCGCCGGAAAGGTCGAGAATGGCCGAATTGGATCGGGCCCGGTATCCGACGATACGTTCGAACGAAAGATCGACGCCCAAGGAAACTCCGTCCCGGAACGCGTCCGGTTCGACGATTTGCCTCGGGTCGAATGAGAACAGGGGCTCCCGGTGATGGGTCTCCCCGAGTTCAAAATCCGTGAGAACCGAGCGGTTCCGGAAGAGTCTCAGCTGGGAAAGCGACAGTCCCGGCCGAACCTTGAGCGGAAAGGAACGGGAAAAGACCTCCAGGTACAGTTTCCCCCGGTATCCTAAAGGAACCTCATCGAACCGTTCTCCTTGTTCCGTCAGAACCCGGGTGAAGACATCGAGCCTCCCCGTCGAACTTTTCGGGTTGGCTTTGCCGGCGATTTCGCCCGGAAGGTCGGTTTCTTCCTGGAGGGGGATCAGGTAGACCGCACCCTTCTCGAGATAAGGGTGTGAAAAGAGGTCGATCTCATACAGGGTGACCCGCGGAAGGAGTTCGGAGACGCATTCCCCCTGGGACAGGAAGCTCGAGCGAACCCGATAGGCGGCACGGCCGATCCGTAGGTCAAGAGATGCCGGTTGCACCTGTCCGGGCTGGATTGGAGCATTTCCGGTCCCGGTCCGGATTTTACCGGACGCGATAAGGTCGGCTATCTGCCGATCGTTCAGCGTTCCCAATCGAACTCATCCGGCTGGTCCAGTCCTTTCCGGATCCCTTCCCAAAGTTCGCCTTCCCTGCGGTCCCACCGGTCGACGGCCACCAGGTCGGACAGTTTTTGCCTGAAGGCCCACTCTTCCGTTTCAAGCATGGGTCTGGCGGGAAATTCACGGACGTACCCCAGGCAGAGAAGCCCGATCGGACGAATGTGGTAAGGGAGCTTAAGGATCTTCTGGACATCCCCTTTCCGGAAGATCGTCACCCATCCCATCCCGATCCCTTCTGCCCGTGCGGCGAGCCACATGTTCATGATTCCGCACGAAGCGCTGTAAAGGTCCGTGTCCGGGTCCGAAAGCCGTCCCAAGACGTGGGGTCCGTCGCGGGAAGGGTCGATCGTTACACCGATCACCAGAGGGGCTTCCAGGATGGCTTCGACTTTAAGGGAAAGAAATTTTTCGGCCCTGGGCGACTCGAAGATGATCGCCGCCGCCTGCCGCTCTTTGTCCACGGCGTGTTTAAGTTCCGCCCGGATGGAAGGGTCTTCGACGAGAATGAAGTTCCAGGGCTGCATGAACCCAACCGACGGGGCGTGGTGGGCGGCGCGCAGAAGACGGACCAGGATCTCCCGCGGAACCGGGGTCGGAAGGAACTCCTTCCGGATATCCCTCCGGGTGTAGATGGCGTGATAAACCCCCCGTCGCTCCTCTTCCGGGAAGGAAAAATCAGATCGATCTTCGGAATTCTTCGCGTCTTTCATCCGTTACCCTCGGTCCTTTACCGTTCGCCCCGGGAATCCCCGGAACCGCCGTTCGGACATACGCCGGAACCGGGAGGCGTCTCCGCCTGTCCCACCCCCCGCACGTCCTCGCCAGCCACGTCGGGGTACGTGTACACGCGTCCTTCGTAATTCTTAAGTACGACGTCCCCGTCTTCCATCGACACGAGATAATCGTCCGGCAGGACTGGAACCTTGCCGCCGCCGCCCGGGGCGTCGATCACGAAATGGGGGATGGCCATCCCGGACGTGAAACCCTGGAGCTCCCTCATGATCCGGAGTCCCGTCGCGACCGGCGTACGGAAATGATTGGCGCCGCGGGTGAGATCGGCCTGATAGAGATAATAGGGTTTCACACGGATCGTCAACAATTTCTGGAACAGCCTCTTCAGGATTTCCGTCTGGTCGTTGACCCCTTTCATCAGGACGGTCTGGCACCCCAGCGGAATCCCCGCATCGGCAAGAAGGTTGCACGCCTTGGATGCTTCCGGGGTTATTTCGTCGGGGTGGTTGAAATGAAGGTTCATAAAGAGGGGGTGGTGCTTCTTCAGGATGGCGCAGAGCTCTGGCGTCACACGCTGGGGCAGGGACGAGGGGACCCGGCTTCCGATTCTCAGGATCTCGAGGTGAGGAATGGCGCGCAATTCCGTCAGGATGTAATCGAGATAGTTGTCCTTCAGCATGAGGGGATCCCCCCCGGAGAGGACGACATCCCTGACTTCGGCATGCTCCCTCAAATACGCGATGCCCCGCTCGACCTCTTTCCTGGGCACGACGCCCTCCGGAGTGCCGATCATCCGTTTTCGCGTACAATATCGGCAGTAGATGGGGCACTGGTTCGTCACAAGGAAAAGGACCCGGTCGGGATATCGGTGGACGATCGCGGGTACCGGGCTGTCTTCCTCTTCTCCGAGAGGATCCGCCGGACTGTCGAAGTCCATCACTTCTTCCGGGTCGGGGATCACCTGCCGGCCGATCGGACCATCAGGATCCGAGATCAACGATTTGTAATAGGAGTTGATGCGGATCGGGAACACTTCCTCCACGTCTCCCTGATCCACCCCTTCCCTGGCGACGAGCCATTCTCCCGGGAGCTGGGATGCGTGATTGATCCCGGTGACCAGAAGTTGTTGCCATTCTTCCATATGAAGGTCCAGTCCTTTATATGTGGTTATCCGTCGCTATTATGGAATCCCGCCCCCCGAACCTGGAGGGTTCGGGACTCCCGATGGGCACTCGGGTGCGCTGCGGGTGAAAGGATCGAATCCATCATCCCGTGGATGATTTTTTTGTCCATCGGGCAGGCTGTGACGAGGATCCCGCCAAAATGGACGTCCGGGTCTGTCACGAAATAATACGGGCATGCCCGGACCCTCATTTCCTCGAAAGACGCCAGGCCCGTATCGTGATCCCAGACCCGGCAAAGCACCGGAGAGGTCGTCATGTAAGGTTGAAGAACATAAGGAGAGGTCCAGAAGGCGGAAAAGGCCACCTCGATTTCCCGTGCCCATTCGTCTTCGGAGACGTCGTGCCCGATGACGATGCCCCGGCTTCCCCATGCCAGCGGTGAAAATCCGGACGGCTTAATGATGAGGTGTCGTTCCTTCTGAGTCAACTTCCCCAACTCATGGAAATCCCACACCGATCGTTCGCCGACGCGGAGTCCCGGAATCTGGGCCACGGGCGGTATCGGCCTGGGGTCCAACACCCATGTGGGCGGAATCAGTCGATCGAAGAGGTCCACGGCTTCCGGAGAAACCGTCTCTTTCCAGAACCCCCTTAGCCTGGGGTGATGCCAGAGGGCCAGGCCAAGCTTTTCCTCGTGCCAGGGCTTGATGGGAGGGGTTATTTTCACCTTCCCGCCCTTGACAAAATAAAGCAATATATCCATCTTGGGTATGTTTGGCAGGTCGAAAAGCTCAAAAAAGCGATAGATGATCGAGATCCGGACCTCCCTCCCGTCGCCCTTCCGATAAAAAAGGCCCTCCTCATCGAAACGGAGCTGATGGGGATGAAGGCAAACGGCCGGAAAGAACCCTTCGTCGAGTCGCCGGGCGAGGAGATCCATTTCGGAAAAGTAGTCCTTGGATTCGTCCGAAACGACGATCGCCAGGCTGGGACACGGGTCGATGGACCGGATCATGGCGGCGAACCCGAACAGGATCCCCTGGGATGTTCCCCAGACGTTCGGCTTTCCCTGGCTTTGCATGATGAGGGAAAGCTCGAGGAGAAGGCCCATGCCCCCCGGCACTGCGTCCATCTCGGTCAGGACCGGTCCTTCGGGCGTCATGAGAAGGTCCGGTCTCAAAACCCTCGGAACGTCGTTCCGGAAACGCCTCGACCGGGCAAACCGAAGGAGGCTTTCCGGCTTTCCCTGGTCGAGGTATTCCCGCACGAACCCCCATTCGCCACCGGGTTCCAGGGATCGGGCATAGAGCCGGTCCAGCGATCGATAGAACTGGAGCATCGCGGGCCCAAGGAGACGGACGACGTCGGGTTCAAGGCCCGGAAGCTCGACGGGGTCAAGAGCCAAACGAAACGGTCTCTGATAGAGCCCTTCCCGCCCGAGCGAGCGGAGAGCGTCACGGTAACCCCCGGCGGTTGCCGGGGCCATTCCGTCGGGATCAGGCGCAGAAAGCATGGCTCATTCTAGCCCACCCTCGATCCGCGGGCAAGGTCTGAACCCTGCATGGACCGTGGAAGACAAACACAAGACAGGAAGGGGCACGACTCTGTCTCCACTCGAAATCCTCCTCCTCAAAATCGCCGCCGGGTTTTACCTGGGCGCCTTCCTTCTTTTCCTGCTGGACATCCTTTCCGGGCGCGAAAAAGCCATCCCCTGGGCGGGTGTCACCGCCGGGGTCGGAGGCGTTCTCCTGCACACCCTTTCCCTCTTCATCCTGTTCACGTCACGTGGCCATATCACTCTCAACACGCTCAGGGAAGCCGTCTCGTTCTTTTCCTGGTCCCTCGTCGTCGTCTTCCTTTTTCTCGAACACCAGCGCAAGGCCCATATTCTAGGGGTCCTCATTTTCCCGGTCTCATTCCTTTCCGTCCTGTTCGTCCTGGGCTTCCGTTCAAGTTCGTCCCTGATGGAGGGATCGACGTCCAGCATCCTGGTGTCCCTCCACTCCATCCTGATCGATCTGGGGCTGGCCTCTGCCGCTCTCGCGTTTTTTGTCTCGACCTTCTATCTCCTGCTCGATTTTTTCCTCAAGAAAAAAATCTTCAATCCCTTCTTCGACAGGCTCCCATCGCTGGAATTCCTCGACCGCCTGAACCGGGAATTCAATGGGTTGGGTTTTCTTTTCTTGACGCTGGGGCTGGTCTTTGTCATGATTTGGTCCTACAGAACATACAATATGATCTGGCCTTGGGGGAAAAGGGGCTCGTGGACCCTCGTGGTATGGTTCCTTTATTTGGCCATCGTCCTTCTTTGGCGGCGCGGAAGATTCCGAGGGAAGCAGGCGGCTTACGTATCCGTCGCAGGCTTTTTTCTCTTTGCCCTAACGATCCTGGCCATCAACCTCTATATGGGAAGGGGACACTCTGTTTTCTGAGACCGTTCATGGCAATCCCGGCAAGAAGGGAGCCTGGCGCCGTCACTCGAAACGATCTGTCGGGCGCACCCTCATGGGGTCCGGGTTGAAACCCGAACTTCCGTTCCAGGATGGATGCTTTCCTCGGACCGACCGGTTCCGCCCGAGAGGTTTTGCATGCTGAAACTCACCCTGGCGGGCGTCAACCACAAGACGACCCCCCTCGAAATCCGGGAAAAGCTGGCCTACCCCAAGGAACACCTGAACGAAGCTCTCCTTTCCCTCGGGTCCCGGAACGGCGTCCTCGAATGCCTGGTCCTCTCGACCTGCAACCGGGTCGAGCTTCTCACGGTGACATCGCACTCTTCACCGGGGCCGGATTTTTTCCTCGAGTTCCTCCGGGAAACCCATCCCACCCTCCAGAGACTGTCGCTCCACCCCCATCTCTACCATCTTACCGGACCTGACGCCGCGTCGCACTTCTTCGAAGTCACTTCCAGCCTCGACTCGATGGTCGTCGGAGAACCCCAGATCACGGGACAGGTCAAGGAGGCGTTCGAGCGGGCCCGGACCCTAGGACTGGCCGGTCCGATGATCACCCAGCTCTTCCAGCGGGCGATCGCCGCTTCGAAGAGGGTCCGGACAGAGACGGCCATCAGCCATCATCCCGTATCCATCAGCTATGCGGCCTGCCAGCTAGCCCGCAAGATCTTCCAGGATATGAAGGACAAGGACGTTCTTCTCCTGGGAGGAGGGGACATGGCCCAGCTCACGGCGAAGCACATGAAGAAAATGGGTGTCCGTTCGCTGGTCCTGATGCTCCGGGATACCGCGAAGGGCGAAGGCATGGCCAAGGAATACGAGGCGGCCCTGGCTCCTTTCTCGGAGCTCGAATCCCGCCTTGTCGCGTCCGATATGGTCGTCTGCTCGACCGGCGCCGACTCGTACCTCATCACGGAAAAGCTGGCCGACTCGGTGCTCGAGCAACGCCGGTTCCGCCCGCTTTTCCTGATCGATATCGCGGTACCAAGGAACATCGATCCCGCGATCGCCCACCATTCGAGCATCTTTCTCTACAACATCGACGATCTCAGGTCGGTCGTGGAAACGAACCAGCGGGAACGTGAGTTCGAGGCGGTACATGCCCGGGAAATCATCCAAAACGAGCTTCTCTCGTTCGCCCGCTGGCATGCGGACCGTTCGACGGTTCCCCTTATCCAGGCCCTGAGACAGCATACGGAAGAAATCCGTCAGTCCGAAATCGAACGGTTCCAGTCGGTCCTTTCCACCCTTCCGCCGGATGCCCGGGACAAGATCGAAATCCTCACACGGTCTATGATCAACAAGATTCTCCATCCGACGTTCAATGCGATCCGTCAGACCGGAGACATCGACGAAGTCCGTGAATGGGTTACCAAATGTTACGGGCTAGCCCCCGATGCCGGCACCCTCCACCGATCCCCGGAATCGGACACCGGAGCCCTTCCGGAAACGGCATCCGCACACCATCCCCCCCTCTTGGAGGGAGAATCGCCCGCCTGATGACCAAGAGAACACTGCGAATCGGAACCCGGGGGTCTGAACTGGCCCTCTGGCAAGCCCGGCACGTCTCCGGGAGAATTCTCGACACATTTGGCATCGCATGCGAGCTCGTGATCATCAAGACATCGGGAGATGTCATCCTGGACCGCGCCCTTTCCGAAGTTGGCGGCAAGGGGTTGTTCGTCAAGGAGATCGAGGAAGCCCTTCTTCGGCACGAGATCGACCTGGCCGTCCACAGCATGAAAGATGTTCCCGCCTTTCTGCCCGAAGGATTGGTGATCGGTGCGATCCTCGAACGGGAAGATCCTCGGGACGTTTTCCTCTCAAATACCTTCGAATCGCTTGATTCTCTCCCGGAACGGGCGCGCGCCGGGACATCTTCTCTCCGCCGTCTGTCCCAGATCCGGAGATTCCGTCCCGACCTGACGTTCCTGCCTCTCAGGGGAAACGTCGGAACACGTCTCAGGAAGATGGACGAGGGACAGGTCGACGGCCTCATCCTGGCCGGAGCAGGGCTCAAGAGACTGGGATTCGCCGGGAGAATCCGGGAATGGATCCCTGCCGAGCGCGTTCTTCCCGCCATAGGACAGGGGGCTCTGGGCCTTGAAATACGGTGCGACGACAGGGAAACTTCCGAAACGGTCGCGGCCCTGTCCCATGGGCCCACGTTCATCGCCGTCTCCGCGGAACGAGGCGTGCTGAAGAGCCTGAACGGGGGCTGCCAGGTTCCCATCGCGGCCTTCGCATCCTGGGAAACACCGGACCGGCTTCACCTGGAAGGCCGGGTGCTCACGGTCCAGGGAACGAAAGCGATCCGTGTCGCCGAGACGGCTCTGGTCCCAACGCCGGAAGAGGCGGAACGCCTGGGATGGGGGATCGGCAACCTGCTCCTCGAACAGGGAGGCCGGGAAATCCTCTCCGAAATTCTCCCGTCTGCTCATCCAACACCGCCCGCTCACCCCCCCTGAACGCCTCCCGACTCCGTATGCTTGAACCCGTCCACGGCCGATCCCATAATGAATGTTGTATTGGCGGATGCCCTCTTCACGGCAATCCTTCCCGTCCATTTCTTTTAGAAACTGTTTCCGGAGAGCGTTCGTGAACCGACAAACAAACTTCCCTCGCGGCGGTCACGTGTATCTGGTCGGCGCGGGACCGGGGGATCCTGGCCTGATCACTGTCAACGGAGTCCGGGCTCTTCAGAGAGCGGACGTCGTTCTCTACGACCACCTCGCCAATCCGGACCTGCTGGCGCTTGCACCACGGGAAGCCGAGCGGATCGATGTCGGAAAGGAACGGGGTCATCCGCGTCTCTCTCAAAAGGACATCGAAACCATCCTTCTCGATCGGGCCGCCCGTGGAATGGCTGTCGTCCGGCTGAAAGGGGGAGATCCGTTCGTTTTCGGAAGGGGAGGAGAGGAAGGTTCGGCCCTGGAGAAGGCGGGAATCCCCTACACGGTTATCCCCGGCGTCTCTTCCGCCATCGCGGTTCCGGCTTATGCCGGCATCCCCGTCTCCCACCGGGCGACAAACTCCAGGATCGTGATCCTGACCGGACACGACAATCCGGACACGATGGACGACAAGACGCTGGACTCCCTTTCCCTCCCGAACCAGACCCTCGTCATTCTTATGGGGGTCGAGTATTTCCGGAAACTGGCCGGGCAACTGATACGCCACGGACTCGCACCGTCCACCCCGTCCGTGATGATCCGATGGGGAACGACCGCAGGACAGGAAACGCGTGAAGGAACGCTCGAAACGATGGAGCGCGTCCTGGCGGAGCACCCGGTCCGTCCACCGGCGACGATCGTGATCGGACCCGTTGCCGGCAAGGAGTACCGCCTGAACTGGTTCGCACACCGTCCCCTCATCGGGAAAAGGATCCTACTGACACGGGAGTCGGAGAAAAACGAAGCCCTTTCACGGCACCTGTCGGAACTGGGGGCGGAAGTCCTCCAGTGCCCCGCGATCGAAATCGGTCCTCCGGACGTCTGGGACGGATGCGATGCTGCGCTCAATTCTCTGGAGTCTTATTCATGGATCCTTTTCCTGAGCCCCAACGGGGTCCGGGGATTTCTTGGACGCCTCAGGAAAATCGGCGGCGATATCCGGAGCCTTTCCGGTTCCGGGATCTTCGCCATGGGGCCTGCGACTGTCCAGGCCCTCGAAGCGTACGGAATCGTCCCGGACGCCCAGCCCCTCGAATCCCACGGATCCTCCGTTCTGGAATTCTTCCGCTCCCAGCCCGTTCAGGGACAAGAGATCCTTGTCGTCAGGGGAGACCGGGGAGAGAACCTCATTCCCGGTGGACTAAAATCCATGGGAGCCCTTGCCACGACCGTCCAGTGCTACAAAAACTCCCTTCCCGAAGTTCCCGTCTATCTCAAGGACCGCATCACCCTGCACCTGGAAGAAGAAACGCTGGATCTTCTGGTATTCTATAGCCCATCGGCATACGACAGCTTCATGCACCTTTTTCCGGAGCAGGAAGAAAAGATACGGAAAATCCCGTGCCTCGCGATCGGTCCCACGACGGAGCACAAGTTACGAAAAGACGGGAACCGGATCGTCCTGGTACCGAAAGAACCCACCGACGCTTCGGTCGTGCAGGCGATCCTGGAACACGATCCCAGCCCGTCGACACCCAAAACTCAGGATGAGGAAGATTGATGAGCTTTCCGATAGAACGCCCCCGCCGGCTCCGGCTGAACCCCGGCATTCGCTCACTGGTCCGGGAGACGTCACTGGTCCCTTCCAACCTGATCCTCCCCTTGTTCGTCATCCACGGATCGGGGAAGAAAGAGCCGATTCTTTCCATGCCGGACGTATTCCGCTATTCGGTGGACATGCTGGAGCCGGTCGTGAAGGACGCCCTCTCCGGTGGAGTGCGAAGTGTCATGCTCTTCGGCATTCCCGAAACGAAGGACGAAGAAGCCACCCAGGCACTGAACCCCGAAGGCCCCGTCCCGAAAGCTGTCCGCTTCCTGAAGGAACGATTTCCCGACCTCGTCGTCATGACCGATGTCTGTATCGACGAGTATACGAGCCACGGCCATTGCGGCTTCGTAAAGGGAGAGAAGATCGACAACGATTCGACGCTCGATTGCCTGGCGAAGATGGCTCTTCTTCATGCCCGTTCCGGAGCGGATGTCGTCGCGCCGTCCGACATGATGGACGGGCGGGTGGGAGCCATCCGGACTCTCCTTGACGGGGAGGGTTTCACGGACACCCTCATCCTATCGTATGCCGTCAAGTACGCTTCGGCCTTCTACGGTCCCTTCAGGGACGCCATGATGTCCGGGCCGCAGTTCGGGGACCGGTCTACGTACCAGATGGATCCTGCCAACCGGGTGGAAGCCTTACGGGAGGCCCGGCTGGACAGAGAGGAGGGCGCGGACATCCTCATGGTGAAACCGGCGTTGCCGTACCTCGACATCCTGAGAGATCTCCGGGAAACGGTCGACCTCCCACTCTGCGCCTACCAGGTCAGCGGGGAATACGCAGCCCTCATGGCGGCAGGAAAAAACGGCTGGCTCGACACCGAAAGAGCCTCTCTCGAGTCCCTGATTTCGATCCGGCGGGCCGGGGCGTCCATGATCATCACGTATTTCGCGACCCGAATTGCCCATCTCATGGCAGGTTCCTGAATTCCCGTGCGCAAGAAGGCGTTGCCCCCTCCCATGGCGGAATCCACCCTATGCGAACACTGACCCAGTACCCCGATCTTTCCGACGCTCCGGAACTGGCACGGGGCATCTTCCTGACGATCGGGAACTTCGACGGGGTCCACAAAGGCCACCAGGAACTCCTTTCCAGTATCGTCCGTGCCGCAGGGAAGGAGGGCGGCGTCCCGACCGTCCTGACCTTCGATCCACACCCCCTGATGGTTCTCTCCCCCGAAACCCCTTTCCGGCGCCTCATGTCGATCGAACACAAGAAAACGGTCCTCGAGTCGCTGGGGATCGAACTCCTGGTGATCGAACCGTTTTCGGAGATCCTGAGCCGAATGTCGCCGGACCAATTCATCCGGGACGTGCTCGTGTCTCACTTTTCTCTGCGGAGCCTTTTCATCGGGGAAGGATTTCGTTTTGGTCACCGGCGCAGCGGATCGATCACCGATTTCAGGAGAGTCCTCGAACCGGCCGGAGTCATGGTCGAAAGCATCGATGCCATTTCGGACTCACATGGACGGATTTCGAGTTCCCGGATCCGCTCCCTCGTCGCCGAAGGACGCGTCCTCGAAGCCATGGCTCTCCTCACCCGGCCGTACCGCCTGGAAGGGACCGTCGTTGTGGGGGAGCGAAGGGGAAAGAAGCTTGGATTTCCCACCCTGAACCTTTTCCCCGCGTCGGACCGTCTCGTTCCCGCGATGGGAATCTACGCGACACGGACCCAAACGACGCTCGGACGGTTCGACGGAGTTTCCTACATCGGCACGAAACCCACGTTCGACCCCCTTCCGAAGCCGATCATCGAAACATTCCTGTTCGATTTCGACCGGGAGCTTTACGGAGAAAAAATCAGCGTGGACTTCTACGATCACATCCGGGGAGAGACGAAATTTACCGGCCCCGAGGAACTGGCCCGGGCCATCGCCAACGATGTTCGCCAAGCAAAGGACTTCTTCCATGACCGGCGAGGGACCCTCTCCATTTGATCTGTTCCTTCCATCGATCGAAGCGGCTCTCACCCGGCTGAAAGTCCTCGATGGAACCGGGCGGAGTCCCTTCACTTCGTTCGTCGGCGTTTCGGGAGGGGCGGATTCTGTCTTTCTTCTGCACATCCTGTCCCGCATCCCATCCTTTCAGGGTCGGCTGACCGTTCTTCACTTCAACCACGGCACCCGTGGAACCGAAAGCGACGAGGATGCTCTCTTCGTAGAACGGCTTTCGCGAGCGCTTTCGATCCCCTTCCTCTGTGGCCGGAACCCCGGGACGCCAAGAGAGGCGGCCCGCTCGGAGGTCTCTCTACGGAAGGCCCGTTTTGCCTTTTTCGACGCGTGTCTTTCCAAGTCGCCTGATTCCCTCCTGTTCCTGGCCCACAACAAGGACGACCAGGTCGAGACGATCCTGATGAACCTGTTTCGGGGAACCGGACCCCGCGGACTTCTCGGAATCCCGGAAAGGCGGGACGAACGGATCGTCCGTCCCCTCCTCCCGATTCCCGGGGAAACGATCCGGCGGACACTGTCTGAGGCCGTTATCCCGTTTCGGCAGGATTCGTCCAACCAGGAGGATCGGTATCTCAGAAACCGGGTCCGGAAATCCCTGGTTCCGCTCGTCCGGACCCTATTCCCTCCTTTGGGGGATCATCATCTGGCCGATATGGCCGAACTCCTGAAACGGGAATTCTCTCGAAGTACCGGACCGGACTGGACCGGACGGATTGCGGACTTCATTGCTCCTGAAGAACTGGTCTTTCCCCTGTCCCGTTACCGGAAACTCGTCCCGTCCCTCCAGTCCCTTTTTCTCCGTACGCTTCTCGAATTCCCCGCGGGAGCGGGGATCCCTCTGCCCGAAGAGAGGAACCTCTTGAGGAGCCTGGCCTGCGACCCTGTCCACGAGGGACCGATGGGAAAGGGATGGCACCTCAGGATTGAATTTCCCGAGGTCCATCTTGTATACAAAGGAGGCCGCATGCACACCTCTCCCGATTTTTGGGAGGAACCGATCGATGACCTCCTTATCCAGCGCTTGAAGGAGGATCCGGAATCGGCGTCAATCCTCCTCCCGACGGGTGGAATCCTCCGTCTCTGGTGGGAGCGCCATGCGGACCGGTGGACCGAATGGGAAAGGGGCATCCTGCCCTCGCGGCAGTGCCTGATCGATCCGGCTCGCGGGAACGGGATTCACCCGGGGACCCTTTCGGTCACGATGATCCGTTCCGGAACCGACCGGGTCGAGCGATCGGGGGGAACCGGGACACTGACCCTTTCCCGCCTTGTCAGGAAAAAGGGTCTTCCCCGGAGCTTCAGGGACCGGCTCCCGGGGATCCGCTGGGGAAGCGGCATTCTCTGGGTCCCCTATGCCCTTCCGATCCGCGTGAACGACAGTGCGTGTCCGGCGCTTCCGGACGAGGGCCTGGCAGTTCTTTTCGAGGAGAGGAGGGACGTCCCTTGGAAAAAATCTTCGGGAAACCCCTGATCACCCAAGAGGAAATCGTCCACCGGATCCGGGAACTCGGACTCCAGATCACCTCCGACTACGCAGGGAAAAACCTGATCCTGATCGGCGTTCTTAAAGGCGCCTACGCGTTCACCGCCGACCTGTCGAGGGCGATCGGGTTGCCGGTGGGTATCGATTTCGTGATGACCCTTTCCCAAAACCAGGAAAAAGAAAAAGCCGGCGAACGAAAGACCATCACGGATCCCACGCTGACCCTTGCAGGGGCCGATATACTTATCATCGAGGACATCATCGATTCCGGATCAACGGCACGGATGTTGATCGACAAGCTCGCCGTCCACCGTCCCGAGTCTGTACGGATCTGTGCGCTCCTCGACAAGACGGCCGGAAGAACCGTCGACATAAAACCCGACTACGTCGGCTTTTCGATCCCGAACCGTTTCGTCATCGGATACGGTCTCGACTATAAAAACAAATACCGAACCCTGCCGTTTATCGCCGTCCTGGACGACCGCTTCCGGGGATGATCCTTATCATCTCCGGGAAATCCCGTCCTTCTGGCCCCTCTGCACGTTTCGTTTGAAGAGGGCTCCCCCGCATGTTAAGATAATGTTCACCAAATTTGTGGGATTTTGCCGTTTCGGGGGGAATCGATGAAACCGTTTTACAAAAATCTGGCGTTGTGGCTCGTCATCGGTCTTGTCATCTTTCTCGTGTTCGATCTGTTCCAGGTGCGCCAACCGGGCCTGAAGAACCTTGTCTTCTCGGACTTCATCGCCAAGCTCGAACTAAACCAGATCAGCGAAGTGACCATCAAGAACAACTACATAAGCGGGGTCATGAAGGACGGTTCGCGTTTCAAGACCTATGCGGCAAATGATCCCAACCTCGTCCAGGAACTCCAGAAAAAGAATGTCCGGATCGTGGCGATTCCCCCGGAGGAAAATCCTTGGTACCTGAACCTTCTCATCTCATGGGGTCCCATCATCGTGCTCGTCCTCTTGTGGGTGTTCTTCATGCGCCAGATGCAGTCCGGCGGCAACAAGGCCATGTCGTTCGGCAAATCTCGCGCCAAGCTGATCACCGAGGACAAGAGGAAAATCACGTTTTCGGACGTGGCCGGTGTCGAGGAGGCCAAGGAAGAGGTCGCCGAAATCGTCGAATTCCTGAAGGATCCAACTAAGTTCCAGCGGCTGGGCGGCCATATCCCCAAGGGCGTCCTGGTCGTGGGCCCTCCCGGAACGGGCAAGACCCTTCTTGCGAAAGCGATCGCCGGAGAAGCCGATGTACCGTTCTATCACATCAGCGGATCGGACTTCGTCGAGATGTTCGTAGGCGTCGGGGCATCCCGCGTCCGCGATCTCTTCGAGCAG
Organism: Leptospirillum sp.; assembly: GCA_027315205.1. Lineage (GTDB taxonomy): Bacteria > Nitrospirota > Leptospirillia > Leptospirillales > Leptospirillaceae > DAHUYM01. Next base: position 25,068 of record DAHUYM010000015.1, read on the forward strand.
GGAAAGAAAAACGCCCCCTGTATCATCTTCATCGACGAAATTGACGCTGTCGGCCGCCATCGGGGCGCCGGCCTGGGCGGTGGCCACGACGAACGCGAACAGACCTTGAACCAGCTTCTGGTCGAGATGGACGGATTCGAAAGCAACGAAGGTGTGATCCTGATCGCCGCCACCAACCGCCCGGACGTCCTGGACCCGGCCCTGCTGAGACCCGGCCGCTTCGACCGGCAGATCGTCGTTGGCAAGCCGGACCTAAAAGGTCGCTCGAAGATTCTCGAGGTCCATACCCGGAAAATTCCCCTCGACTCCTCGGTCAACCTCGAGACGATCGCCCGCGGCACCCCCGGATTTGCGGGAGCCGATCTCGCGAACCTCGTGAACGAAGCCGCCCTCCTGGCCGCGCGACGAAACAAAAAAACGGTGGAGATGGCGGACTTCGAGGACGCGAAGGACAAGGTTCTGATGGGGGTGGAGCGCAGATCCATCCTGATCACGGAAGACGAAAAGCGCGTCACGGCTTATCACGAAGCCGGTCATACGCTGGTGGCGAAACTGATCCCGGGAACCGATCCTGTCCACAAGGTGACGATCATTCCCCGAGGCAGGGCCCTGGGTCTGACCCAACAGCTCCCGCTCGACGACCGCTACACCTATCCGCGTGATTTCCTCATCAACAACATCGCGATCCTGATGGGCGGACGCGCCGCCGAGGAACTGGTGACGAAGAACATGACCACCGGGGCGGGAAACGATATCGAACGCGCCACGGAGCTCGCCCGCAAGATGGTCTGCGAATGGGGGATGAGCGAAAAGCTCGGGCCCATCACCTTCGGCAAAAAGGAAGAGGAAATCTTCCTAGGCCGGGAGATCTCCCAGCACCGGGATTATAGCGAATCGACCGCCGTTGCCATCGACAACGAGGTCTTCCGGCTCGTCTCCGAAAACTACCAGCGCGCCAAAGAATTGCTCGGAACCCATATGAAGGCGTTAATGGCCATCGCGGAAGCCCTTCTCGAGAAAGAAACCCTTGACGGTCCTCAAATCGACGAACTGATTCGAACCGCCAATGCGTCGGCCTGATCTCAAGGCCCTTCTCGAAAACCAGAAAAAACAGTACAGGGGACCATTGATCATGGGGGTCATCAACGTGACCCCCGATTCGTTTTCGGGAGACGCGCTCGGCAACAACCCCCGGGCCGTCTTTGAAAAAGCCAGGCGATTCCTCGACGAGGGAGCCGATCTTCTCGACATCGGGGCGGAGTCGACCCGGCCGGGGTTCCGTCCCATTCATCACCCGGAAGAACGGGAACGGCTTCTTCCGGTTCTCGACAAGATCGCCCTTCTTCCCATCGTTCTATCGCTCGACACGCGCAAACCGGAAATTCTCGAGGAATCCCTCCCCTACGGGATACAACTCATAAACGACGTCGGAGGACTTTCCGACCCTGGCTTTTCCAGACTCATGAAGGAGCATTCCGAACTCTTGGCTGTCCTTATGCATTCCCCGGAACCGGCGGGAACCCTTCACGGAAAAACCCTCGGGAAAGGGTCCCCAAAACCGGTCGGTGAGTATTTCGCCCGACGGCTCGACGCACTTCGGGCGGACGGGCTGGATCCCGGCCGCTTTCTTCTGGACCCGGGGCTCGGATTCGGGAAAGACACGACCGGGAACGTGGCCCTCCTCCACTCTATTCCCACGTGGTCCCAAGGACATCCTGTCCTTCTCGGACCCTCCCGCAAAAGATTCCTGGGGGATATCGCGAAAGAGCCGGTTCCCGACAAGCGCGATCCCGCCACGCTGGTCATCCAGATCTGGGGACATACCCAGAATGTGGCGATGTTCCGGACCCACAATGTGTCCTTCGCCCTCCAGGGCCGCCGGGTTTTTGAGGCCTTGAGGTCCGGGGAATGGGCATGAGCGGATTCGTCTTCTCCTGGAACAGCGTACTCGATATTTTATTTGTCTGGTTCATCTTCTACCAGGTCCTCCTCCTGATCCGCGGAACGCGCGCCTTCCAGATGGTTCTCGGCATCCTGGTCTTCCTGATCCTCTATCTCCTGTCGATGGGGCTGAAGCTCTATACCCTGAACTGGCTGATCACGAGTTTTTGGGCCCAGCTGGTCCTCGCTCTCCTGATCCTCTTCCAGCCCGAGATCCGGCGGGCCCTGGCCCGCGTCGGCAAATCCCCTCTCCTTTTCGGGTTTGCCCCGGAAGAGCTCGCCCTCGATATCGACGAAATCCTGAAAACCGTACAGACATTCGCCAAACGTGGCGTCGGAGCCATCATCGTGTTTGAACGCGACACCGACCTTTCCGAAATCACGGAGGTCGGAGTGAGAATCGACTCCGCCATTTCGCAGGAACTCCTGATAAGCATCTTTCTTCCCTACTCCCCCCTTCATGACGGGGCTACCGTCATCCGGAGAAACCGGATCGCAGCGGCAAGCTGCTTTCTTCCCATCTCCCTTTCTCCCAACGTTTCCCGTACCCTTGGAACCCGTCACCGTGCCGCCATCGGAATCACGGAGGAAACGGACGCCGTGGCGCTCGTGGTCTCAGAGGAAACCGGGCAGATTTCCCTCGTCATCGCCGGCAGGATCCATGCCGTCGCCGATGCGACGGAACTCCGGGAATCGCTCCTTCGTCTTTTCCGGAAAGAAACCCGCTCGAGACTTCTCATCCGTGCCACCCTCCTCAAAAAGCATTACAAGGAAAGCGGAATCGGCGCGCTTCTGAATCCGTTTTCGAAACGTTCTTCGCAGCCCCCCCCGTCATCCGGAAAACCGAATCCATGAGAGTAAAAGAACGCGTTCGGCGCGCATTTACCCGAAACCTCTTCCTGAAAGGCTTTTCACTCTTCCTGGCCCTCCTGGTCTGGTATCATGTCAGCCGAAAAGGACAGGAATATCTTTCTGTCCAGGTTCCGGTGGTCCTGTCCCATCTTCCGAAGAAACTGGAACTCCTTTCGAGCGTTCCCCAGCATGTGACGATCACGCTGTCCGGTCCCCCGGGATTGTCCCGGAGGATCAGCCCGAGGAGCCTCACGGCGCTCGTCGACGGGACCCTTTTCTCGGCCGGGATCCGGAAAGTATCTCTTACTCCCGACATGATCGCCATCCCCGGGGGGGTCCAGATCAAGCAAATTTCACCAGAATCGGTCTTCGTCCATCTCGAATCCCTCCTCCGAAAGAAAGTGCCGATTTATCCACAGTTCGTCGGTTCCGTCCGTGGGCGACTTCCTGTTTTCCATATCTCGTTTACCCCCCAATTCGCCCTGGTCGAAGGAGACGCCCAAACATTAAAAGATCTCAAACGAATCCGGATGACTCCCATCGACCTGTCCCAGATCGCGACACCGGGGCACCAGATCATCTCGATCCCGCTCGCCCCGCCGGCCAATGCCCGTTACAGGATCCTTTCCCCCGAAAGCGTCCAGGTCCGGATCGATCTGGGAAGGGGACCCCGTCACTGACACCTACGAAAAACAATATCCCGGCAAATCGGCTTCCTCCTTGAAAATCGGGCGATCGATATGCTAAATTCTCATGTCTTCTGGATTCTGAGCCCTCCCCCTCTCACTCCCCGGTAGCTCAGTCGGCAGAGCAGGTGGCTGTTAACCACCCTGTCGGGGGTTCGAATCCCTCCCGGGGAGCC
>DAHUYM010000016.1 GCA_027315205.1 Leptospirillum sp.
CTGGTTCCTTTCAAAGGCATGTATTATAAACTTCGCGAGGGATGCTCCGATTGGGTCCGGGGAAACATCTATCCCGTACCCAATCTTTCAATGCCTTTTCTCGGCGTCCACCTTACACGTTCGATCCACGGCGATGTATACATCGGACCCACTTCGATGCCTGCCCTAGGACGAGAAAATTACGGAGCGTTCCAAGGCACCGAGCCAGTGGAGTCTTTCCAGATCCTTCACCGTCTGATCGATCTTTATGTGGCCGACAACCAAAGCTTTCGCACTTTGGTTCATTCGGAAATACAAAAATTCCGAAAGCAACATTTCCTTCGTGCCGCTCAGCGGCTCGTCCCCAAGATAACGTCGCAGGATATGGTACGGACTTCCAAAAGCGGGATCCGTCCTCAACTGGTCCATATAAAACAAAAACGTTTGGAACTGGATTACGTTATCGAGAAAACGGATACGTCGATCCACGTTTTAAATGCAATTTCCCCTGCGTTTACAAGCTCTTTCGAATTTGCAAAATTTATCGTCGACCAGAGCCAATCTCCTAAAATTGCCTGAGCCCGCAATGTCGTGATCGCCTATCTAGTACGTTTCCAGAATATTGTATCAAGCCTTCCGCTCCGTGCAGATTTGCGAAGTCATGCTGTAAAAGCGTTTTGAGAGTGTTTTCGAATCGCGCGGACGATCAGGCCGTTTCTATTCGCATGTAAATAGTGTATTCTTACATGCACAATTATCATGGAGGGATTTCATGTCAAGAGCAACCATTACACTGCCAAGCGATCTTCTTGATGAACTCATGCGCATGGTCCCGGCCAAGAGCAAAACAGAAGCGGTCATGATCGCGATCAAAGAGGAAATCCGACTCAAGAAGATTGAGAAAATCAAGAATATGGCCGGTGCGATGGAATTCGTCTCCGAAGCCGAAGAACTGCGACACGGCGATGTCCGTCTCGGGTAAGGTTCTTGTCGACACGTCGGTCTGGATCGCGTTCTTCCGAAAGTCGGAACCCTGCCATTCGACCGTCCTTCACTTGCTTTCCGAAGACCTCGTCTGCTCGGCCGGAATCATTGTCGCGGAATTGATGCAAGGAGCGAAGTCCGGGAAAGAACTCGGCGTTCTCAAGGATTTTATCCACACGTTCGAGTTTCTCCCTGAATCACCCTCCGTTTGGGAAACAGCGGGTGAACTTTCCTGCCGTCTGAGACGAAAGGGGATCACCGTCGGTCTTGCGGATTGCTATATCGCCATTGCCGCACGGGAATCGAATGTCAGGATTTTTACCCTGGACACGCATTTTGAACGCTTGGAAGAGGAAGCCGGAATCAAGCTCTTTTCCTAGCGGTCAGACCTCCGTTCGGGGACGGATTTCCGTTCCCGGATCTTCTCTATCCCTCTTTGACAAATCCCCCGTCAGGGGACACCCTTAAAAAAGGGGGTTTCGTAAACCCACCCCCCTCTCCAATGACACACGAGAAAGCCGTGATGAACATGTGCGCCCTTATTCGCTTTGCGCTTGCCGCCAGCGTCCTCATCGTCCTGACAGTGGCCCTGGATTGTCGTCCGGTCCTGGCTTCCGAAATCCTTTTGCTCCGCTATCACGGGGTCATCAACCCGGTATCGGCCCAATACCTCGAAACCGGCCTCGAAAAAGCCCGAAAGGACCAAGCCCTTGCGGTCGTCCTGGAACTCGACACACCGGGCGGCCTCGACCTTTCGATGCGATCCATGGTCAAGGCGATGCTGGCCTCCCCCATTCCCGTGATCGTGTTCGTGGCCCCGGCGGGGAGCCGTGCGGCCTCGGCCGGCGTCTTCCTGGTCTACGCGTCGTCGCTCGCCGCCATGGCTCCCGGAACCAACCTTGGCGCGGCCCATCCTGTCACACTGGAAGGTCCGGCCCCGGGAAAAACCATGCAAAAGAAGATGGAAAACGACGCGGCGGCCTACATCGGGTCCATCGCGACGAAAAGAGGGAGAAACGCCCAATGGGCCATGGAAGCGGTACGAAAGAGCGTGTCCATCGGGGCCGAAGACGCCCTGAAAAAGGGCGTGATCGATCTCGTGGCCCCCGACCTTCCGGCCCTCATGACGTCGTTGGACGGAAGGACCGTTCCGACCGGGTCGGGCACAGTGACTCTCCATCTCACGTCGGCCCGCGTCCGGGAATACCCGCTGTCCGTCGGTCTCAAGGCCCTGCGGATCCTGTCCGAGCCCCAGGTGGCCTTTCTCCTTATGACGTTAGGATTCTGGGGGATCGTCTTCGAACTGTCCCAGCCCGGAATGGTGGTCCCGGGCGTGGTGGGTGTCATGAGCCTGGCGCTCGCCTTCTATGCCTTCCAGACCCTTCCTTTCCACTGGGCGGGTATTCTCCTGATCCTCCTGGGGTTCGTCTTCCTTCTTCTCGAGGTCAAGATCCCCAGCTACGGGGTCCTGACGTCCGGAGGACTCCTTTCCATGATCCTGGGGGGGTTCATGCTGGATTTCGATTTGCCGCACTATTTCCGGATCCCGGCTCCGGTCATCATCGGGACCGCCCTGGTCACGGCCGTCTTCCTTGCCCTGGTCGTGCGCCAGGGATGGAAGACCTTTTCACTTCCTTCCCGAACGGGACCGGAGGCGATGCTCGATGAACCGGCCGTGGCCCTGACCGACCTGAACCCCGACGGAGAGGTCCGGATATACGGGGAAGACTGGCACGCGGTGGCCGAAGCACCCCCGATCCCGAAAGGAACGACGGTCCGGGTCACCCGGATCGATGGATTCACGCTCCATGTCCAGCGAACCATGTGAGGTACGCCGATGATGTCCCATATTTTTCTCTCTCCCCTGATCCTCCTCCTTTTTCTCATCCTGTTTCTCGCCAACGGCATCCGGATCCTGAAAGAATACGAACGGGCGGTCGTGTTCCGTCTCGGAAGGACCCGGCCGGCCCTGTTCGGAGGGTACGGACCCGGACTGATTGTCCTGGTTCCCCTGATCGACCGGATGGTGAAAGTGAGTCTCCGGACCGTTACCCTCGAAGTGCCCGCCCAGGACGTGGTCACACGTGACAACGTCTCCGTGAAGGTCAACGCGGTGATCTACACGCGGGTCGTCGATCCCCAGAAAGCGATCCTCCAGGTGGAAAACTATCTCTACGCGACGACGCTTTCGGCCCAGACCAAGCTCCGGAGTATCCTGGGGCAGGGGCTCCTGGACGACCTCCTCACCAAGCGCGAGGAGATCAACATCGAACTCCAGAAGATCCTGGACCAGCAGACGGAGCCATGGGGTGTCAAAGTCTCCTCCGTCGAGATCAAAAACGTGGACATCCCGCAGGACATGATGCGGGTCATTGCCCGGCAGGCCGAGGCCGAACGGGAGCGCCGCGCCAAAGTTATCAGCGCCGAAGGCGAATTCCAGGCCTCGCAAAAGCTTCTGGAGGCCGCCCAGGTCCTGGCCCAGAACCCGATGTCTCTGCAGCTCAAATACCTGAGCACCCTCATGGAGCTCGCCAACAACAAAACCTCCACGATCATCTTCCCCCTCCCGATCGATCTCTTCGGGCCGTTTCTCCAAAAAGCCGCAAACGTCCCTCCCGGCGGAAGCATTGGATGACGGGAAGACAGAATAGGAAACAGGGGTATTCTTTTTTGAAAGACACGCAGTTTGGTTGACGAACCCTCCGTGGACCGCAGGGAGGGCCACGGAGATTTTGCTCATTGCTTCTTAATGATTCAAGGAGGGCTTCATGAAAACGGTCAATCGGATCGTGGCGGGAACCTTGGCCATTGGTGTGGGCGTGATGCTTTCGTTCGGGACGGCCATGGCCGCCGAGAAGAAAGTTTCGATTGTGCTTGGCGGGAAGTTTTGCAATTTTTACCTCGACGATGTGAAGAACGCCCTCATGAAGGTGCCCGGGGTGACGGCCGTATCCTTCAACTCCGCCCAGGACCATGTCTATGTCACTGGCGACGACACCCAGATGAAGACCGGCGACCTGATCTCCACGATCAGCGCCGTCAAGGGAAGCACCTGGTTCTGCACCGGCAAGGCGTCTCCCTGAACATTCGACGGGATTGTGAAAATCCGGAAGATCGTCGTTCCATAAATGGGAGAAAATGTCGACCACATGGATCGATGGACGGCACCGTGTGCGGGGAGCAGGACACGGGGGATCTTCCCGGTGCCCCGGTGCCAATGATCGCTCCATTACTTTCCTTTACTGCCATTCCGGAGAATGTCACGGGTTCCTCCCGTCGGGCGACCGGACAGATCCGGTTGGTGTACCGAAAATGAGGTCCAGCCCGGGAAAATAAGGTCTGATGGGCTTCCTATCCCTTCAGGGTGTGGAGGCCCGATCTCCCCGTGCGGCGATCCGCGGAGCCTTCGTCGTGGGGGTGATTCCCGGAGACGATCATTGGCCCGGCCTCATGGAACTTCGGAACCGACCTCCCGCACATACGATGAAACTGTCGCGGAGCGTATCTATGCGGAACTCCCGGGGACCCTGATCCTGTTTCGGCACCTCCTCTTTCGGATCCGATAAGGAGATGAAGAGCTTCTGACCCTCTCGTCTTTTCCGCCCGGCATTCCTCTGTATAGGCTCTCTTCACAAACCGTCCCCATCGACTCCCGCCTTCGCCCCCCGTCACGATCCTTCCGTAATACGCCCGTCGGAAGGGTCTCGATCCACGATGGGTTTTTCATCATTCCCCGGCCATCGACCTTTATTGCCATGGGTGAATTGGAAGGTGAGCGGGGATTTTCGGATAGAAACTTCGGGAAGGATTCGGATCCCTATCTCCATCGGGCCTGGAGGCTATGTATCCGAACATTTCGAAGAGCGACCCCCCTGAGGGGGGGATCCCCACCCACAGGAAAGAGCGCGATCGTCAGTGTGAAAAAGAACCGGATGAATCCTGTTCCTGGGAGCTTGTCACCAACCGTTCCGCCTCGTACCAGTCCTCTTCGCACCGGCCGTTAGAAAAGCCGCGCCTCTCCGCAATGAAGTAGGCCGTTTCCGCGATCAGCCTGTAACGGTCCTCCGCCGGGATTGCCCGAACCTTCTTCTCCGGTGTCCTGGCCGACGCTTCTGCGGAAGCCGCCGCTTCGACATTTATCATCTTCGGTTCCGATTTTTTGGAACCGGAGGTCGTTTTGGTCCGGGTTTTCGGGGTTTTCTCAGCCATCGTGATCTCCTTCGTGTGAGATGGGATCCGCTTGGATCCTCATTTTGCATCCTGTACTCTTTCAAAATACCATACGTTTTTCGATCCGGAACCCATCCGAGATCTCCACCGGAGAATGCGGCAAGGGTCTCCGGAAATACCATGGAACGGTCCATATCGTTCTTAAGAATGCCCCAGCTTCTTTACAGATTCCTCAATGTGTCGCCCCGTTTCAGTGTCTTCTTGATTTTGGGAACGGACCGATTCCATGATATTACGATCTTATTATCGATAGGAGATTCGTATGACAACCGTGACCGTATCCCCAAAATTTCAGGTCGTCATTCCCCAAGAGATCCGGGAAGCACTGGACATCCGGCCCAGACAAAAAATCCAGGTTCTTTCCTACAAGGGACGGATCGAGTTCATCCCCCTTAAAAAAGCCCGGGACATGCGCGGTTTTCTAAAAGGGATCGACACGTCGATTCCCAGGGACGCCGATCGCGTATGAATGTCGTGGATGCTTCGGGATGGCTCGAGTACCTAGCCGATGGACCGAATGCCGACTTTTTCGCACCCGCTTTCGAAGATACCGAACATCTCGTTGTTCCGACGATCAGTCTGGAGGTTTTCAAAAGAGTTCTCCAGCAACGGGGGGAGCATGAAGCCCTGCAAGCGATCGCCTTGATGATGGAAGGAATCGTCGCCGAATTGCATGCCCCTCTTTCGATCGATGCCGCGCTTCTCGGACATGACAAGAAACTTCCTCTGGCTGACAGCGTCATCCTGGCCACCGCCCAAAAATATGGCGCGATTGTCTGGACACAGGACCGTGATTTTGAACATTTAGAAGGAATCCGATTTATTCCAAGATTAAAAATCTGACAGATCCCGTTTCATTCTTGCACGACGTTATTCTTTGTCGGCCTATGACGCAGCCTGTCTTGAACTTTCCCTCCGGCTTGGACTCCCCCTTGCCACTCTTGATCCGGGCCTGAGAAAGGCTCTGAAGAAAACACGCATTTCACTTTTCCAGGCGGGAAGAAGGCAAAAACCGGGCCTCCAGGATCCTGCGCAAACACATCATGGAGTCTCCCCCATCAGGACCGAACGCACGTCCCGATCCAGGGTCCAGTCTTCCCGTGCGGCCACGACAACGGAACGGACAGAGGCCCCTTCGGTCCCGATTTCGCGGTCCCCCGTCCCCGAACGGTTCCGATCGATGTCGAGCGCGACGCCCATGAACGCCAGACGGTCCGCGATCCTCTGGCGAAATCCCCAGGCGTGCTCGCCGATCCCCCCGGTAAAGGCGAGGATATCGATCCCTCCCATCGCCACCGCCATCTCCCCGACCGACTGGGCCGCTCTCCGGGCGGTAAGGTTTACCGCCAGGGTCGCCCGGTCGTCGCCATCCTCAAAGGCGGCCCAGATCCGCCGAAAGTCCGGTCCTTCGGCAGACAGGGCCGACAGGCCGGATTTGAGCCATAACCCTTGAAAGAGGTCTTTTTCGGAGACCCCTTCTTCCATGAGCGCCAGAAGGACACCGGGATCGACCCGGCCCGGCCGGGTTCCCATCACGAGGCCGTCGAGCGGGGTCAAGCCCATGGTCGTGTCGACCGAACGGCCGTCCTCGATCGCGCACGCCGACGATCCGTTTCCCAGGTGAAGGGCGACAAGACGGCCCGTTCCTTCCCGCCCGAGAAGTTCGGGGACGCGATGGGCCAGGTAGTCGAAGGACAAGCCGTGAAATCCGAATTTGCGGATGCCCCGGCGCGACCATTCCCCGGGAATGGCGTACCGGTAGGCTTCGGGCTCCAGCGTGGCGTGGAAAACGGTGTCGAACGAAGCGACCAGGGGGAGTTTCGGATACAGCCGAAGGAAGGATTCCAGGAGATGGACGGAAGGTTCCTGATGAATGGGGGCGAGATGGGACAGGCTCCGGATCCGTGGGATCGTGTCTTTTCCCACCCGGCAGGGTCCGTGGAAGAGATCTCCCCCATGGACGACCCGGACCCCGACGGCCGCAAACGAAAGATCCCGTTCCATTGAAAGCGCGTCGCGGAGCGCCCTGTCGAGACCTTCACCGGGCGCGGCAAGTTCCACGTCCTTTTCCCGGATCCGTTCCCTGTCTTTTGTCCAGGTGAGTTTGAGCGAAGAGGAGCCGGGATTGGCCAGAAGAAGTTCCACAAAACTCCTTTCTCCCACCAAAAACGATAGCCGTCGCGATCTTGTTTTCATCGTATCATACGACAGAAGCCTTCCCCCAGGATCAAAGGACTTCAAAGACCGGAATTCCACACTCTCCGCGACTTTCGCGGCCGAACTCCGTTTTACAGTCCCCCAACCGTCACCCGGACGGGAGAAAGACCTTCCCGCATTGTCGTATGACGAACGCGAATCCTCCTTTAAATTTAAAATATTGAACATTATAAACAAAGGAGCACTTCCGATAGGGTCTTGCTAATCTCAGTGGAACGGTTCCTTCCCATCAGGCTCAGAATTGACATTCTCCATATATAGACATAATGTTCATATATGGAGATAACGAAAAATAAGATCCGGGTATTTCGAAGACTTTCCAAGGCGTTCCACGAACCGGCACGAAAAGATCAGGATCGCAAGATCAGCGGAAAAGAGGCCATCATGCCTGAAAAAAAAATAAAAATTCCCCTTTTCGGACATGACGTGGAAGCGACCGATGTTCCAATCTCCAAAAGCACCGAAAATTATAATGAATATGAGCTGGAGGACGGATCAACGATCCGATTGAAGGTTGTTGCGACGTCTATCCTCCGAATCGACGGCCAATACACACCTGAAGGCGACCCCATCTATCTTGTCAAGAACGGTCAGGTGGTCACGGTCGTCGATGCTCCCAAGGTCATACGAAAAAGAATTAAGATGGATCTCCAGAAACTCTATTCACCGCGCCCCGAACAGATCCTTCTGGCTTCCCAAAGTATCTCCTCCCTGTCGTCTTCCTTGGACGATCTGTTGGTCGCTGCTCTTCCCGCTCAGAAACAATCTTCTTATGGCGATCTTCCGTCCGGCTTCCAAAAGCCATCACCGACGAACCCCGGTCCCGAGAACCCCGACGCGACGATTGATCAGCGCAAGGATCCGTCTGTCCGGAAACGCCTGTCGGGACCTGCCATTCGGACATTCTTCAACATCGCGAAATCCTGGAACCTGACGGTGGACGAACAACGCGGTTTGCTGGGATGGATCGCCCCTTCGACCTACCATAAATACAAGAGCGGGAACGTCGGCACACTGACGTTTGACGGAATGACCCGGATATCCCTCGTCATCGGCATCTATAAAGCGCTCCATATCCTCTATCCCGACGACCTGCTGGCAGACCGATGGATGAAATTGCCCAACAGCAATCCCTTGTTCGCCGGAAAACCCGCCCTTTCCCTCATCATCGAAGCCGGCATCGACGGGTTGTATAAGGTGCGAAGATTCCTGGACAGTCGGCGGGGCGGATGGAACTGATCCCTCCCTTGCAAAATTTTCACCTTCGAAAAACGCACCGTCTCATCCCGAGCCGATTTCCACCCGTCGGGATTCTCGATCGCGTGGCGAGTCCCGCAGATCTTGATGCCGTCACAGAGCTCGAAGGCTGGACGAACGACAGAATGGCCGAGGAGATCGGCATCCTTCAACGGGTTCCGCGCTTGGAGTGGGTTTTAGGGGTTCCCAATGCGAGCGTGATCATGGCGGCGTTCTGCCACCCGAAGCCCGAAGGAAGCCGGTTCACAGACGACTCATCGGGGGCGTGGTATGCGGGAGCCAGCCTAAGGACGGCCCACGCCGAGGTCCTCTACCATCGAAAGAGAGAGCTTGCCGAAGTCGGCATCTCCTCCGCTTCGTTGACCATGAGAGAGTATGTCGCCGGTTTTCACACGGAATTTCATTCCCTGCTCGAGGATAATCGGGAGTTCGACCCATTGTACGATTCGGCGAGCTATAGGACTTCCCAGGCGTTCGGAAGGAATCTGAGGTCCGCGGGTTCCAACGGGATCGTGCACCGAAGCGTTCGGGATCCCGGTGGAACATGCATCGCGTGTTTCCGGCCCCGATTGATCCTGAGCGTAAGACAGGGGGCCCATTTTGAATATCGATTGTCCGGAGACGCTCCGCATCACATTCGACGGATCCGTATCGAAAATCGTTCCTGACGGAACAATCAGCGGGGCGGTGGCGGTTCGAGCGTCCCCCGGGCGTACTGATAGTCGGCGTACCCGGTCATAAGCGCGTATTTGGCCTGTATAAAGGCCTCCCGGGCTTCCCTCAAAGCCGTCTGGGCATCCATGACATCCACTGAATGGACCGAGCCGACCCGGTAGGCCTCCTCGACAAGGGCATCGTTTTTCTCGGCGTTTGCGAGTTCGGACCGGGCCTCGACGATTCTCTGTTTCGCGTCCCGGATCTCGAGGACCGCCTTCTTGATGTCCGAGATCACCCGGAGCCGGGTGTCCCGGCGGGTCTCGATCGATGCGCCAAGGTCCGCACGGGCCTGGTCCATCTGGTGCACGAGGAATCCCCCCTCCACGATCGGAATGTTCAGGGAGCCCCCGAAGTTGAACGTCGAGTAGGGGTAGTTGTTGGGGGCATACGGAAGAGGGAGCGTATTCTTCGGAATGATCGCCGTGAAGGACTGGACGAGTCCGGACAGGGTCGGGTAATTCTGGGAGCGGGCGTTGTCCAGGAAGGATTCCGCCGACTTGACCTGGTTGGCGGCTTCCTGCATTTCGGGCCTCCGCGACAGAGCTTCGGGAAGATCCTTTTGGGGTTCCAGCGGATCGACGCGGTTCGGGTCGCGATCGATGTCCCGGGCCACGAACCGGACCGCACGTCCCACCCCCATGACCCGGGCCAGATCGATGGAGGCGGAACGGGCGTCGTTTTTGGATCGAATGAGGGCGAGCCGCGCGGACTCGACGTTGACCCGGGCCCGAGTGACGTCTAGTATCACCCCGGTCCCCTCCCGGAACCGGGCCTCGGACTCATCGAGGTGGGTTTGGGCGTCTTCGAGGCTCTTCGTGTCGGATTCGACCTGGTGCTGGGCCGACAGCAACCGGAAGTAATCGACCTCCACGTCCCGGATCGTGGATTCCCGGGTTTCGGCCTCACGGCTCTTCTCGACCTTGAAGTTCCATCGGTTCTGGGCCACGAACGACCCGGTGCGCCCGAAGTCGTAGAGGGTCTGTGATAGCGTGAACGTCAGGAGCTGCAGGTCGCCATACTGGTATCCGGGAAACAGAAAATAGCCGAACAGGCTGTTCCCGTAAATGTTCTGGTAATTCGCGGAGATCTGGGGATAGTACGTCGACTTCGCCTCGTGGATGCGCTGCTCGGCGCTTTTCACGCGGAAGTCCTGGGCTTTCAAATCCGGGCGCCGGACGAGGGCTTTTTGGACCGCCTCGTAAAGCGTGACGGGAGTCGGAGGCCCCCCGGACGAGATCGGGTCGGAGTGGACGGGGTGGACCGTTCCGATCAGAAGGGCGCCCACACTTCCGAAAAGAGCCGCGCAAGCCTTCCCGAAACCCCGAGCCCGTACCGTTCGCACGCGCGCGTCACCCGGCACCCTTCCGGTCCGGATCTTCTTCCTTCGGGCCAAGAAATACCCCTTTCCCTCAAATGAAAGAAACGTACTGGAACATCTTTTTATCATCAATGAAGGGCTGACGGAGCCGAAAACCTGTGCCGCAATCCGGAAGGGGCTCCGAAACCTCATGCATCCGTAAAAGGTTCCTCTCCATTGGCGACATTTTTTGAAAGCCGCTCGGGAGCCTGAAAAACATCTTCAAAGGCTTCCTCGATCCCATCGACGGTTTCATCCGGAAGATCGGAAAAATATGTCGTCTTCTTGGCCTTCGACAGTTTTCCTTGATTCTGGACGAGCAGATCGATCATGAGGTCGAGAGATCCATCGTTTTTCCAGTCGAAATCATGATCGAGGCGCTCCCGAAGAGCATCCCTCCGGACCAGAAAGTCGATCTCGGCAGGAAGGTCCTTTCGGATGGATTCCCGGACCGACGCTTCTAGAAAGCAGGCTTGGGGAGTGGCGTCGAAGTAACGAAAATAGATCGGATCGTTGCCTTCGGCGGGAAAATGAGGGTTTCCCGGATTGAACGACACGAAAGGCTTGAGCGGCCGGGAGAAGGCCTCCAACGTGGACTGATAGTCGGACTTATGGGCCAATATAACTGCCGAAACAGGAAGAATGAACCCGTTCGGAGTCAGACCGTTTACTGAAAATATCTGGTGTATCAGAAAACGGTGGATGCGTCCGTTCCCATCCATGAAGGGATGGAGAAACACAAAACCGAAAGAGGCCGCCGCTGTTTTCTCAATGACCGATCCCATGGATCCCCCCGAAAGGATCCGGTTGGCGAACTCCATCCATCCTTTCATGAGGGTTGGCAGATCCGTTGGCGACGGAGGTATAAAATCGGCGTACTCGTGGTATCCGATCCTTCCCCCGACCCAGTTTTGCTCCTTCCTGAACCCTGTTGCCTTCAAATGGGGTTCGATAATGGCATTTTGAATTTTGGTCAGCCAGTCTTCCGTGATCGAATCGATCTTCTGCGATGAAAAAAGAAGCTTGACAAATCGGGCTGTCCGATCCTGAGAAGGTCGCTCTCCTTCGATTTTGAAAGAGGAGCGTGTCTCTTTCGTATAGAGATAACCAGCGGCCCTCTCCAGAATTCTCGGGTCGAATCGGCCGATCGTCTCGGAGAGTTCCGAGCGAAGAGTCTCTTCTGAAATCTGACCTGCCGCAGGATCTATCCGAACGATCGGACAGAATTCCCGTGGTCCGAGGAGATTGTTCTCGATATGGAACCTGCGGTTTCTGACAGGGGTTCCCGTCACGTATCGTTCCGGGTTCAGGATGGGAACTGGCTTTACGGGAGGAGAATCGTGAACGGCAAGTTCTTTCCCGGTGAGAAACTCGTAGAGGAAACCGGACATTCGGGCGTACTTGCTCATCGGTTCTCGCTTAAGCCAAGCCGAAAGTTCCTCTTCTCCGGTTTTAGAAAACAGGAAGGCGAGAATTTCCAGATTGACGCCCTCGTAGCGAAGGATAAAAGACAATTGGTCTTCCAACGTCTCTTTCCGCCCGTATCTGGGATCGAAAATCTGGATTGGCCGGCCTCCTTCCGCTTCCACGGAGCGGGATTTGACGGAGGTATCGATCACGCTCAGAACATGGTGAGATCGTGCCGGAAGACCGAATGTTCGGATGATTTTCTCGTAACCGATCGGATAACGAGCCAAGGGTCAAGCTACCCCATAAGACTTTAAGGACATAGCATTATACCGGACAAACGCATGCATTCACCGCAACAATACTATTTTAACACATTATTTCCGCACTTTTATTTATTTCAGGGCACGAAAAGACGTGTAGCCGGTTAAAGAAACCGCTCTTTGTCCTCTCATGAAGCGGTACCGGACACGTTCCCGGTCGATCTCCCGTACCCTTTTCTTCCGGACACCCCGCAGAACACTCTATTACGCATCCCGATGCCCGAAAACAACAATATTGATTATTACCGGGAAATCAAAAAAATCCGGGTCCATACGGATAGACCCAGCCCGGATAGTAATACGGGCCTGGATAAAATCCTCCTTGCCCCGTGACCGGCCGTTCGACGTGGACCGTCCGGGCCCGAACGACCGGGACCAAAAGCTTCTTGCCTTCGGCGTCCGTCTGCCATTCCGGTTTCAGGACCTTACCGACCACTTCGATTGTCCGTCCCGCCCGATAGAGATCTTCGGAGAGGGGCGCGCCGGTCCGGACGAGGAACACGCCCCCCGACGGTTTTTTGAGGTCGGGACGGAAATCCGGTCCGAGGGGACGTTCACGCACCGCGACCGTCCCGACGATGCCGACGCGGGCGACGCTCACGATCTCTCCCCCCAGCACGACGTGACTCCCCACGTAAGAATGGGGATGTTCCACGAGCTCGCGGAACGAGACCGACCGGTCGGCCCCGGCGATCTCCCCCGGAGTGAACACCGGCGAGGCGCATCCTGCCAGGACAAAGAGGACAAGAAGACCTCCCAGAAGCTGCTTTCCGGCCGACCTGTACAGAATGACCATCACGCTCCCTTCCGGACTTCAACCGAGTCCCCTGCATTTTCCTTTTCCGGCACGTAAAAGGGAAGTGCGGGAATATCCCGGAGCTCAGGCACCGATTTTCCATACTCTCGTTCCGGTGTTAGAATACGCGCAATTTTGATCGAGAACAGGAGATCCGCATGCCCACCAAAAAGCGCCTCGCGTTCCTCGCAATTCTTCTCGTCCTCGGCGGTTCCGTCTATGCCCTGTTCCGGATCTTCCACCCTTCCGGGAACCGTAATCCCGGCGAACTCGTGCTCTACGGGAACATCGACCTCAGAGAGGTCCAGCTGGCCTTCCACGATACCGGCCGGGTCCTCGTCCTCCTCCATCAGGAAGGCGACGCCGTGAAAACGGGCGACCTCATGGCCCTCATGGATCCCGTCCGTTACAAGGACCTGGTCCGGGCCGACCGGTCGGCCCTCGCCAAGTCCAGGGTCGAGAGGACCGACGCCGAACGGACCTACCGGCGCGTCGTACGCCTCGCCAAGGTCGACTTCAACTCCCGCCAGAAACTCGACGACGCCGAAGCCTCCCTCGACGCTTCCCGGGCCTCGGTGGACCAGGCCAAGGCCAATCTGGCCTTCGATCTTCGCCAGCTGAACGATACCAAGCTCTATGCCCCCGTCGACGGAATCGTCCAGAACCGGATCATGGAGCCCGGGGACATGGGTTTCCCCCAGTCCCCGGTGTACACGATCGCCAGGTCCCACCCCATGTGGGCCAGGGTGTATGTCGAAGAGCCCGAACTCGGAAAGGTCCGCGAAGGCCTGTCCGCGACCGTCACCTCGGACTCCTTCCCGGGAAAGCGGTACTCCGGGAGGATCGGGTACATCTCGCCGGTCGCCGAATTCACCCCGAAGGAGGTCCAGACCCTCCACCAGAGGACCATCCTCGTCTACCGCGTCCGGATATACCTCGACTGCCCCACGACGGAACTCAGGCTCGGCATGCCCGTGACCGCGACGATCCACCTGTCCTCGAACCCGGAGTCTCCCCGGTCCCCCTGTCCGGGACCCTCCCGGGAGAGAGCGACCGGTGGTCCCTGACGACCCGGCATCCCCGATCCTGACCGTCTCCGGCCTGCTCAAGACCTTCCCGTCCCCCGCAGGGCGCGAGACGGCCCTGAACGGGATCTCCTTCGATCTCGCCCCCGGCTCGGTTACAGGGCTGATCGGACCGGACGGTGCCGGGAAAACCACACTCATGCGCCTTCTGGCCGGACTTTTCATTCCCGATTCCGGATCGATTGCGGTCATGGGCCACGACCCCGCAAGCGACCCTCTCTCCGTCCAGGGAACGATCGGGTACATGCCCCAGAAATTCGGCCTGTACGAAGACCTGACCGTCCAGGAAAACCTCGACCTCTACGCCGACCTCCATAGCCTCCCTTCGGAAGGCCGACGCCTCCGGTACGCGTCCCTGCTGTCGATGACCGGCCTAGGGCCGTTCACCGGGCGGCTCGCCGGCAATCTCTCCGGAGGCATGAAGCAAAAGCTCGGCCTCGCCTGCACGCTGGTCCACCGGCCCCCTCTCCTTCTGCTCGACGAGCCGACGGTCGGCGTCGACCCGGTCTCGAGACGGGAGCTGTGGGCGATTCTCAAACAACTGGTCGCAGACGAAGGATCGACGCTTTTCGTCAGCACGGCGTACCTGGACGAGGCCGAGAGGTGCGACAAAATCCTGATCCTCTACAACGGAGAAATCCTGGGATCCGGCCCGCCGGAGATGTTCCGGAGAGAGGTGAGCGGCCGGAGTTTCAGGGCCACGTCCCCCGGACAATCGCTCCGCGCGCTTGAACCCCAGTTTTACCGGCTTCCCGGTATCGTCGATTCGGTGCTCCAGGGGAACACCCTCCGGCTGGTCTCGGAGAGCACCGCGCCTCCGGACCCTCCTCCCGGGGCGGGACAGATCCAGTTAGAACCGGTCCCGGCCCGGTTCGAGGATGCATTCATGGTCCGGGTGCTTGAAAGGGCGTCGGGGATCGATCGGAGCCGGGAAACACCGACCCTTTACGACAGTGCGCCCCGAAACGGGAACCGGGAGGGAGAAACAGCCATCTCCGTCCACGATCTCACGAAACGGTTCGGGGCCTTCATCGCGGTCGACCGGGTGGCGTTCTCCGTGCTCCGGGGAGAGGTGTTCGGACTTTTGGGCGCCAACGGGGCCGGCAAGACCACGACCTTCCGGATGCTCGCGGGACTCCTGCCCCCCGACGAAGGAGTTCTGACCCTCGACGGAATGGACATGCGCAGGTCCCCGGCCTATGCCCGCCAGAGATTGGGGTATATGGCCCAGAAATTCTCCCTGTACACCCACCTGACCGTCCGGCAGAACCTGGTCTTCTACTCCAGCGCCTACGGACTGTCGGGGGTTCGCCAGAAGGAGCGCGTTCAAAGGGTCGCCCGCGCCTTCGACCTGGAATCTTTTTTCGAAACCCAAAGCGGCCTTCTGCCCCAGGGGTTCCGGCAGCGCCTCGCCCTGGCCGCGGCTTTGATGCACGAGCCGCCGATTCTTCTTCTGGACGAGCCGACGTCGGGAATGGATCCCCTGGCCCGACGGGAGTTCTGGAGGGTCATCGACTCGCTCGCCGTCCTCGGGGTGACCGTCATGGTCACGACCCATTTCATGGAAGAGGCGGAATACTGCGACCGGCTCGTGATCCTCGACCGGGGACGGATCCTGGCCGTCGGGAACCCGGCCGAGATCAAGGCCCGGGTCGCGGGCCCCGACCTCCCGAACCCGACCCTGGAAGACGCATTCGTGACGCTTTTGTCGGGCGCGGCCGCACCTGCCGGGAGTGCGCGATGAGACGTCCGGCGTTCCCGGGACTGCGACCGGGATTCAAAGGACGGGTCTGGGCATTGATCGTCAAGGAGAGCCGGCAGATCTTCCGGGATCCTTCGAGCCTCGCGATCGCCTTCGCCCTTCCGTTCGTCCTGCTCCTTATCTTCGGGTACGGGATCTCTCTCGACGCCCGCCACGTTCCGATCGCGGTCGTGCAGGACGCCCGCACCCCCGCTTCCGAAGGGCTCGTCGCCGGGCTCAGGAACTCCCCATGGCTCACTCCCCGTCCCTACCCGGACATCCATTCGGCGGTCGAGGCGCTGAAGCTTGCACGGGTCGACGGGATCCTCTGGCTCAGGGAGGACTTCGGACGGCAGGTCCTTTCTTTCCGGAACGCTCCGGTCCATGTCGTGGTCGACGGGGTCGACGCCAATACCGCGAGGCTGGTGGAAGGGTATCTCGACCAGGTCTGGGAAACCTGGCTGGCCCAGAGGAACCAGCGGGGACGGGATCTCTCGATCGTCCCCGTGGACCTCGAAGCCCGGCTCTGGTTCAACCCGGACAACCGGAGCCGGGACTTCCTGATCCCCGGGCTCATCGCCGTGATCATGACCCTCATCGGGGCGCTCCTCACCGCGCTGATCGTGGCCCGTGAATGGGAGCGGGGAACGATGGAAGCCCTATTCGTGACCCCGGCGTCGATCCTCGAGATCCTGGTGGGTAAATTCGTGCCGTATTTCGTTCTCGGGATGGGCGGCATGGGGATCACGGTCGTCATGGCGACCGCCCTCTTCCGCATCCCGCTCCGGGGTTCTATCCCCGTCCTGACTCTGACATCGGCCCTGTTCCTCTCCGCGGCTCTGGGGATGGGCCTTTTGATATCGACGCTGGCCAAGAACCAGTTTGTGGCAGGGCAGATCGCCATCATCGTCACGTTCTTGCCGGCGTTCATCCTGTCCGGATTCATTTTCGACATCCAATCCATGCCGGCTCCGATCCGCATGCTGACCCACATCGTTCCGGCCCGGTATTTCGTCAGCATCCTCCAGACCGTCTTCCTGGCCGGAGACATTCCCTCGGTGATCGTACCGAACGCCGTCGCCCTGGCGCTCTTCGCGCTTTTCTTTCTCGCGATCGTCCTGGCCATCAGCCATAAGAGGCTCGAATGAACCGGATCAAGCGCATCCTGAGGCTCGCCCAAAAAGAGTTTCTGACGCTCCTGGCGGACCGGAAATCCCGGATGACGGTCATTGTCCCGCCCTTGATCCAGCTCCTGGTCTTCAGCTTCGCGGCCACGTTCGAGTTGAACAACATCCCCTACGCCGTCTGGAACGAAGATCCCGGGCTCCATTCCCGGCAGCTCCTCGCACGGTTCTCGGGCTCCCCGAATTTCCACCTGGTCGGCACCGTGCGCCACGAAGAAGAGGTGGCCCCCCTGATCGACAGCCGCACAGTACTCCTCGTCCTTCACGTCCCGAGGGATTTCAGCCGGGACCTCCTTCTGCACCGCCCGGCCACGGTCCAGGCCATCGTCGACGGACGGGAGTCCAATACCGCCATGATCCTTCTGGGATACGTACGGACGATCGTCATGGACTACGGCGCGGGATACCTGTCCGACAGCGGATCGACCCCGCCGCTCGCCCCGATCGTCCTGCGGGCCTGGTACAACCCGAACCTGAAATCCCGCTGGTTCATCGTCCCGGGACTGGTCGGGGTCATCACTCTCGTGATCTCCCTTCTCGTGACGGCCCTGTCGGTCTCGAGAGAACGGGAAGAAGGGACGTTCGACCAGCTTCTGGTGACCCCTCTCGAGCCGTTCGACATCCTGATGGGAAAAATAATCCCCGGGTTCGTGATCGGCATCCTCGAAGCGACGGTGATCGTCCTGTTCGCGACCCTCGTCTTCCATGTCCCCCTCCGCGGGAGTCTCGCCGCCCTTTATCTGGGGCTTTTCCTGTTCATTCTTTCCGGCCTCGGCGTGGGCCTCATGATCTCGTCCGTGGTGACCACCCAGCAACAGGGATTGCTCGGAGCCTTCCTCTTCATGGTCCCTGCGATCATCCTGTCGGGATTCGCCACCCCCATCCAGAACATGCCGAAGATCATTCAGGACCTCACGCTCCTGGACCCGCTCCGTTACGTTCTCGTGATCCTGAGGCAGGTCTTCCTCAAAGGGGCAGGCGTCGGCGACCTGTGGTCCCAATATGGCCCCCTCGCCCTCATCGGGTCGGTGACGATGGTCCTTGCCGCCCTGTTTTTCCGCCGCAGGCTCGGATGACACACCCAGTCGCTTCATCCGGGAACGACGTTTCACCAAACAGAACCGCCCGTCGCGGTAGAATCGATCGGGAAGATTGGGCTCGCATTCTTAAGAACCTCGGGGAACTCCCGATCGAAATCGACGGAGGGACCCATCTCCGGGTTTGGGAGGCGATTTTGCCGATGGCCGACCGTCATTCCATTTCGGTGTACGATGCCTCTTGCCTTGAACGCGAGGGCTCAAGCTTTTTCTCGTCACCCTCGACAAAGATCTGAGAAAAGAAGACCGGACGGCCGACATCGCACTTTTCCGAGAGATTCAAACAGTGTTCCCCGCGAGGGATTCCGCCACTCAAAAAGGCATCATCCCCGGAAAGAACCCCGGACCGAACATTCCCGGCATCATCATGTCGGGGTCGTCCATCATGGGGGAGAGGTAGTCTCCCGGGGGCGGAGGCGGCTCCTGGACATGCAGGTTCCTGGCCATGACGACGGGCACAAGTGCCATGCTTCCATCCGGCATCTTCATGGTAACCGGCTTCACGATCTTGCCGATGATCTCCACTTCTCGCCCGGCCTGGTACCGGTCCTGCGGAAGAGGCTCTTCTGTGCGGACTTCAAACACCCCGAGGGATGGCCGGATCGTTTCCGGCCGGAAATCCTTGCTCAGAGGAAACTCCTTGACCGAGATCGTGCTGACGAACCCTTTTCGCGTCACATTCAGGATCAGTCCCCCTAAAACGACGTGCTGGCCTTCCAGGCTCCGGGGGTGATGGGCGATATCCCGGAACAGGATCTCCCGATCCGCCCATCGGACTTCATGCTTCGTGAAGACGGGGCTCGCGCACCCGCCGAACAGAACGGCCAGGAAAAGGGCCGCGACCGCACCACCGAGGGTCCGTATCCGGCCCCGGAGCCCCGGAACGGGCCGGGCGACTTCGATTCGGTTCATAGGAGTTCTCCTTATGTCTTTTGGGTTTCGTCGGGATCCATCGTTCCAGTCCTATGATCGCCACACGGACTCCGTTACGCAAGTTAGGGACGGGTTCATTCGCGGGGGATGCGGGATCGAAAGGATTTTCGTAAGATGTTTCGATAGGATTCAGGCTTCGGACGAACGACCGATTCCATCCGACTTTGAACAGCCAACCGGAGCGCGGAAAAATGGGGACCGAGAAATCCCTTCCAATGACCTTCAAGGACCTGAATAACCTTTTCCCGGATTCACCGGCGGGAGACCGTATCCGTTGAGCCGCGTACCCCTGTCGGTGTGCCTGATCACGTTCAATGAGGAAGCGGCGCTCGCCGCGTGTCTCGATTCCGTTTCACGAATCGCGGACGAGATCGTGGTGGTCGATTCCGGAAGTTCCGACCGGACACTGGAGATCGCCAAGGCCCGGAACGCGACTATCCATCGGCATGCGTTCGACGGATTCGGGGCCCAGAAGCAACGTGCGGTCGACCTGGCAAAAAACGACTGGATCCTCTTCCTCGACGCGGACGAACGGCTTTCGGACGCCCTTTCAGAGACCCTCGGAACGCTCTCGAAGGATCCCGGGACTCTGGAGCGCTTTTCCGCCTACCGGATCCCCCGGATCAACCACTTCATGGGAAAGCCCATCCGGCACGGGGGATGGGACAACGACGAACTCGTCCGTCTCTTCGACCGCCGGAAAGCGTCCTTCGACACGAAGATCGTCCACGAAGAAGTCATCGCGCCCGGGCCGACCGGAAGGCTCGACGCCCCCATCATCCACGAACCGGCCCGATCGCCGGAGGAGTTCATTCGGAAGAACCTCCGTTACGCCCGCATGAAATCCCGGTCCCGGAACGCCCTCCCCTTTCCGATCGGGGTTCTCGCCATGATCGCGGCCCCTCCCGCCGTCGTCTTCCGCATGTACGTGCTCAGGCTCGGGTTCCTGGACGGATTCGAAGGGTTTCTTCTGGCGAATCTCTATGGATTTTTCGCGTTCATGAAAGCCTACTACCGGATAAAAACCACCGAAAGAGCTGAACGACCCTGATTCCGCCGGGAAATCACGGCGATCCTTCATCCCTTCAGGCCGCAGCGCCCGCATGATGCTTGAAAATGGATTTCAGGGCGGAAACCAGGTCGCCGAAAGTCAATTTCCCGTTTTTCTTGGGGGCCGGGCTCTTCTGGGCATGGAACACGAGGTCGCCCATCGACAGGAGCCCCACCGGGGCTCCGGAGCCATCGACGACCGGAAGTCTCCTCACGCCATGGCGTTCCATAGCGGAAAGGGCGTCATGCACGTCGTCGTCCGGACGGCAGACGTACAGGGGGTGGTTCCGAATCACGTCCTTCACATCCAGACTCCAGAGTTCCCTGTGGTTCAGATAGGCTCCCATCGCGATATCCCGGTCGGTGATGATCCCGATGACCCGGCCTTTGTGATCGGTAACCGGAAGACATCCGCAGTCCCCGTTCCACATCACCCCGGCCGCCGTTTCCAGGGTCGCGTCGATCGAACAGGTCTTCGGATCGGCGACCATCGCTTCATGCACTTTCATGTACGTGTCTCCTCGCAGTCGAACGTTTGCACGCTTTCGCCAAAAACCGATTCACCGAAATGTCCGGACCACGCGTTCCGCAGACCCAATACAGGGTTTTTTGCCGGAGAGGGGCTCGATCTCCCACCAGATTTCCTGTTTCTTCCCGTCCCGCGACACCGTGAGGAACCCTCGCTCCCTTCCGGGGAATTCACTTCGGATCGCGTCGAAGGTGTCGGACAAAAAGGGCAACATTGGGTCCTCCGGAGGCTTGAACGATTTCAAGTCTTCGGGTTCGGCCAGACCGTCGAAAATCCTGATCCCCGTGTCGGCATCGAAAATCCGGATCCTGTGCATGGCATCCTCCTCGCGTTGCATGTTCCTGAACCACCATTCCTTTTCTTCCATTGCCCAAGAGAATTCATCGGGTCGAAGTGGAAGCGGGCTCTTGGGAAGCCCTGAAAAGGAGAAATGGTCCATCCTGGGACCGGAACGGAACAGAGCACCGAACCCCGGTCTCTGCCTGAACCATATCACCGAAACGACACCTGTCAATTGCTTTCTTGAAGGGCAATAATTAATAAAGATCTTCAGAAACTCCGGGGCGAGTCGAGGACACGGATCGGGAGATCCGGCAGGAGGCGTTTCAATGTTTCGGGATTCGATCCGGTCGCAAGGGGATAGGGATCGGTCCCGGGCCTTCGTACAAGGTAAAGGATGGAGGGCGGGATCCCCTCGCTTTCAAGGATCCGGACGGCGGAGAACACCTGTGACAGGGCTCCGAGATGGGGGTGGGAGACGAGGATCACACGGGCTTTGCGCCGGGCTGTCATGGGGAAAATCGAAAACAGCGGAGACCCGTCGGGGAGAAAAGGCGATAGAACGCCGCCGGCCCCCTCCACGATCACCCGGTCGTAGCGCGTCCCCCAGTCCCGGACGAGTGACAGGATCCGTTCGGCGTCGATCAAGATTCCGGCCCTCGAAGCGGCCGTCATCGGATCGAGCGGGTCGGGAAAGGCGTAGGCGAATCCGACCGGCAGGCCGGGCGTGAGGGAGAGCACAGGATACCGGGCCAGGTCGCCTTCGGGGTCGTCAGCCAGGGCACCCGACTGAACGGGCTTTAAGACCGCCACCCGTTGACCCGAACGGGCGGCTTCGTAGGCGAGCCCGGAGACGACGAGGGTTTTCCCGACCCCTGTATCGGTTCCGAGGACAAGGTCGAAGGAAGGGAATTCGGACGCGTCCGTCGCCCCGCCTTCCGGCCCGGGAGGGTCAGGGCAACCGGACAAGGGCGATCGTGAGCGGTATCGGCTGCGTCAGGCAGTAGACCGCCGGACATTGATCACGGGACCGTTCTTCGATCCCTTCCAGAGCCTTTTGGGAAGCCGGACTCTTGACGGTCAGCGTGATTTTGACCCCGTCGGTCAGGGGGTTTCTCGTAAGCCCCAGAGGCCGGGTCATGTCGACCGTGTTCTCCACGCGGATCGAAAGGCTGTCAACGGACACGCCCTCCTGGGTCGCCACCATCATGAAGGTGCCCGCGAAACACGATGCCATCCCGAACAGGCAATACTGGAGAGGTCCCGGGGCGAGCCCCGTCCCGCCCATCGGTTCGGGGTTGTCCATTTCGAGTACGGCACTTCCCTTCTCGAAGGTCACGCTGGCCCTGAACTGGGGGCCGGATCCGGCCATGTTCCAGTCTCCGGCCAAGACATTTTCCTTCTTCGCCTTCGAAGGGTCGGCCGTGAATGCCACGAGCGTCTTCTGGAGCGCTTCTAGGTTCACGTGGTTCATCGTTGCCTCCAATGAAAGCCTACCGGGGCAAGTTCCCCAGAAGGTGCAAGAGGGACCTGGAAACCCTATCCCGTTCCCCGTCGGTCAGTTCCGGAAAGATCGGGAGCGACAAGACGGATTCCGAAAGCCGTTCCGTGACCGGTAGGGAAACCGCTCCCAGGGAGAGGAACGCCTCCTGCCGATGCTGGGGAATCGGGTAGTAGACTTCCGTCCCTATGCCTTCCCGTGCGAGCAAGTCCCGTACGTGGTCCCGAACCCCCGGAGCCTTCCAGCGGATCGTGTATTGATGGTATACGGGTTCGGAATCCGCCGCATTAAATGGCGTGCCGAACGCGTCCTGGAGACCGAACGCCTTGTCGTAGGCGAGGGCCCGTTCCTTCCGCTTTTCGTTCCAGCGGTCGAGGTGTGCGAGCTTGGCCGTGAGAACGGCTGCCTGAATCGCGTCGAGCCGGGAGTTGTACCCAAGCTCCTCGTGGATGTAACGCTTCTGGCTCCCGTGGACCCGCAGGCTCCGGATCCTGTCTGCCAACGACGGTTCCCGGGTCGTCACGAGCCCCCCGTCGCCGAACCCCCCAAGATTTTTCGTCGGGAAAAAAGAATAGGCTGCTCCCCGCGACAGCGCCCCCGGAGAACGTTTCCCAAACCGGGCCCCGATCGCCTGGCAGGCGTCTTCCACAACCCAGAGCCCCTGACGTGCGGCCCATTCGGAAATCGAGAACATGTCCGCCATCTGACCGTACAGGTGAACCACCATGCACCCCCGGACCGGACGGTCCCTGTCTCGGGTGCGCCACTCCCCGGATGTGGTCCGGCGGCAGTGCGCCTGGAGGGCGTCGTCCAGGGTGCCGGGAGTGACGACGAAGGTGTCCGGGTCCACATCGACCCAGAGAGGGGTTCCGCCGGCCAGGCAGATCGAACTCGCAGAGGCGTAGAAGGTGAAGGACGGGACCAGAACCGCGTCTCCCGGGGACAGTCCCGCGGATTTAAGGAGAAGGATGAGCGCGTCGGTTCCGGAAGCGACGCCGACAGCCTGGGGGATGCCCAGATACTCCGACATCCGGTTTTCGAAGTTCCGTACGGTTTCTCCCAGGATGAACTGCTGGGAAGAAATGAGGGGTCGCAGGACCGTCTCGATCTCCTCCCCAATCTCGCCGTATTGTCGGGTCAGGTCGAAAAACGGAATGGTCCCGGCGCCGGTCTGCGACAAGGTCTCTCCTTTCAGAGTCGTTAAAGAAGGTCGGGCAAAGGCCGGACGGTACCCGCGGTGCTCGAATGGTGCTGGATTTCCACGCGACGGCGGAGCGGCGGGATCTTGAGGATCAGGCCGGACGGTAGATGGTTCGGATCCTGCACGAGGGGCTGGTTGGCGTCCAAGAGCCTCCGCCAGTACCTTGGGTCCCCGTAGATTCGGCCCTTGGCGGCAATGATCTGGAGCGTGTCCCCATCCTTGACCCGGTAGAGGGTCGGGCGGCCCTTCTTGGGGTGCATCCGGCCCCACTGGACGCGGGCCTTTTTGAGCTCCAAGGGAAATCCGGGGTCCTGGTTCCCGAAATACCGGACATACCGGCGCACACGTTCCTTTTTCATCGGGTGCCGGAGGGCGGATTCGCGAAGATGGTTCCGGGCCCTGGAGAGAAGAATCTGCGACGCGTTTTGAGACGTGACCCCGGTGGAGGCCAGGATGCCCTGCCGCCGGGCATCCATCGGATGAGCGGAAAGGAACTTGGCCAGCGCCCGTTCGATCCGGCCCTGATGGGACAGGACCGTCGGGTCGTCGGGCATACGGACCAGGGCCTGGGATTCTTCCCGGTACGCCTTGAACAGCTGGCCCATCTTGAAATAGCACCATCCGAGGCTGTCCCGGTAGGATCCGTTCTGGGGGTCGAACGTCAGAGCCCGGAGAATCAGGTATCGGGCCCGTACCAGGTCACCTTTATCGGTCACTTCGGTATACCCCAGGTAGTTCAGGGCATCTGGAAATTTCGGATCGATCCGGATCGACTCTTCCATGTCGGCCCGGATGCGGCCGATATATTTCTTGTGGTCCCACTGGTCGTAGAGTACGCCCCTGTTGAAATAGAGAAGGGCATTTTCCGGCTTCAGGACCATGGCGCTGTGGAGGGCCTTCAGGGCCTTCGGATACGCTTTTTTGTCCTCGTAGGCCAGTGCGATGGCGAAAGCGATTTGCCACTTCTCCCGTGCCAGGCGGCGCGCCTTCGAAAGATGCCGGATCGCCATTTTCGGGTTGTTGAGCTTCCTGTAAAGGTCGCCCAGGTCGAAATACCCTTCGTAGCTCGTCGGGAACTTCCGGATCATCAGTCGATAGGTGTCCATGGCCTGGTCGAAATGAAGGGACCGTTCGTACACGCTTCCCAGAAACGAAAGAAGCTTCAGGTTGCGGGGATTCTTGCGGATGATCTTCTCGATCTGGTCGATCGCCGGCCCGAACCGGCTTTCCTCTACCAGAAGTGAGGACAGGATCAGCCTGAAGCGGTCGTTTTGAGGATGTTCCTCGATGATCCTCTCGAGAAACGATATCGCCTTGGGAATCGCGTTTT
>DAHUYM010000017.1 GCA_027315205.1 Leptospirillum sp.
AGAACGGTAACCATTCCGGATACAAAAAACGGGGAAAAGCGGGTCGTTCCCCTCTCGATGGAAGCCGTCAGGATTCTCGCTGGGCTTAACCCCCGGGCCGACGGAAAGGTCTGGGATATCTTCTCTCCCCAAGTGATCGCCGTCGCCTGGCGCCGGGCAGTCTTACGGTCTCGTACGGCCTACGAAAAGGAATGCCGGGAATTGAAAGCCGAACCGGATCCAACTTTCCTCGTCGACCTGACCTTCCACGATCTTCGCCACGAAGCGACCAGCCGGTTCTTTGAAAAAGGCCTGAACCCCATGCAGGTTGCGGCAATTACTGGACACAAATCGTTACAGATGTTGAAAAGGTACACGCATTTAAAAGCGGAAGATTTGGCGAAGATGCTTGACGTGTGACCAGTCGTGACCCGACCCGATGATTATTCCATTGGAATCGTGTCTTCAAGGAGATTGACGATCAAGCGGATCATCAAGTCCTTCTGCACAGGATCGCTTTCGGCGACAAGCAACGCGAGTGCAACCATGGCGTTATCGGAAAGTCGGGGAGAACCATCCGATTTAAACAACAAACGGTTATTTTTAAGATATTCCAAAAAGAGCAGAGTGCCAATTCTTTTGTTCCCGTCGGAAAAGGGGTGGTCTTTGATGACAAAATATAGGAGATGTGCTGCCTTTATCTGAGCGCTCGAATAAAGTGGCTCCCCTCCGAAGGTCTGCTCGATCGCACAAAGGACTCTATCCAGTGCGTCTTCCCGTTCGTGACCGAACAATGATGTTGCTTGTCCACGAGTTGCCAACATGTACCGTAACCCTGCAATCGCCTTTCGGGTTGTTTCGAGTGACAACGCTTCGCCAGGAATAATCGGCCGTGCAGGGTTTTCAGTCAGCCTGTCTTCGTCGTATTCCAGCAAAAGACGCCAGACGCGCGTGTATTGCTGAACCACGTCGAGCACGTCACGACCTTCCTCCGTAACGAAAGCATGATTCGTAAGCGTTCGCGAGAGTAGCTCGATTACCTGCCCGATTTCGACACCCTGCTCCGCAAGTCGTCTCTCGTTCAGCGTGTAACCACGAATCAAATGTTCTTTCAGGGTTCGGGTTGCCCATATGCGAAACTGTGTGCCTCTATTGGATTTGATACGGTATCCCACCGAGATGATGACATCCAGGCTATAGAAGGTTACTGGCTTGTCGGAAAAAGCAAATTGCATTTTTTGCAAATTACTTTTCTCATCCAGTTCAGCCTCGGAAAAAACATTACGAATATGGCGCGATATGACAGAACGATCGCGTCCAAAGAGTGTGACCATCTGCTCTTGGGTAAGCCAGATTGTTTCACCTTTCAACGTGACATCAAGTTGAATGTCTCCATCCGGGGACTGATAAAGGGCCACATCTCCGAATTCATTGTTTTTCTTATTATTTTTCGGCATTTTTTCCCTTTTCGATCCAGACTGAACTCTTTTGCAAATTCATCAGCTGACGACCATTTCCTCACGAAGCATCGACATGGTCAACCAGTTCATTTTCAGTTGGAAGTCCCAGAACCCGAAGAATCTCGAGACCATCTATGTCATGAGTCATCCAATCGTATTCATTTTTAGAAAGGTCGTTTATTATTCCGTTTTCAAACATGGTTTTCCAGATCGGAAAGTATGCCAGCCGTCACTGGTATAGACAGAACGAAATGAATCGACGAAATTTTGCTGATTTCTAAACCATAAGAAATTTTCTGACGGGGGAGAACAATCAAACGGACGATCTCGGTCTTGAAAGGCTCCATGCCGAATCGGTTCCGTTTCCTTCCACGGGGAAACCACCTCGCGCCAAAGCCCTTCACACCGTTCGGGGATGCTCTTCCAAAGAGTAGGCGATGTCTGTCGCATACATCCCTTTTCTTTTCATCTCGATTATCATGAAGAAGTTCTCCCTCTTGAGCATCGACCACCTCCAGATTGGAGAGTCTGACAGAAGATACCGATCGTTTGGGGGGACAAACTCAATGATCGTTCATGGGCATTTATCATGACCACTGACAAAGTCCCCTCCCGGTCGCGACCGGCATCTCAAGGAGGGCGAACTGGAACGGATCCTGGAAGCGTCGCAATCGCCGATCCTCCCGGAAATCGCGCGTCTGGCCATGGAAATCGCGATGCGGCAAAGGGAAATCTCCGGGATGCTCTGCCGTATATGGATCTCGAAAAACGAACAGTACCTATTCCGGATACAAAAAATGGATCGTCCCCCTTCTCACTGGAGGCTGTACGGATTCTCTCTGGCCTTTCCCGCCGGAGCGACGGAAAAGGCTGGGATCTTTTCTCTCCCCAGGTGATCGCCGTCGCTTGGGGCCGGGCGGTCTCACCCGCTCGTTCACCTATGAAAAGGGATACCGGGGGCAGAGCATCGAACCGGATCCGACCATCTAGTCGACCTGAACTTCCAAGATCTCCGCCACGAAGCGACCAGCCGGTTTTTTGAAAAGGAGTTGAACCTCATGCAGGTCGCATCGATCACGGGGCACAAGTCGCTTCAGATGCTGAAGAGATATACCCACTTGAAGACGGAGGACCTCGCCAGGATGCTGAATAGGCAGTAGAACGTCCACCGATGACCCTGCGAAGACCCAGGACATTCTATATACCCAGAGAAGTCGATCATGGATCTTGCTGATCTTAATCCACCGAGATCGATCTCACAGCCTTGCGGAGATTGGGCTCCTTATTCTTCGCATAATACGCGAATAAAAATCTTGCGTTTTCTAAGAATGAACACTATAATTTACGCATGAGGTGCGTAGATTGAATCCGTATATCCATGAACGGAAGGACTGGCCCAAATTTCATTGGGACAATGAAAAGCTCGCGCGTCCGCTTTCGGAGGCCCATTACCGCCAGGGCCGGCTCTTCGGACAGATGGAGGCGCTGGGGTTCGCTCTTCGCTCCGAGGCGGAACTCCGAACATTGACTTCGGACGTCCTGAAATCCAGCGAGATCGAGGGTGAAGCGCTCGACAGAGAACAGGTCCGCTCTTCGATCGCGCGTCGTCTCGGCATCGAAACGGGAGCCCTTGCGCCTGTCGACCGGCGTGTCGACGGTGTCGTCCGGATGATGCTCGACGCCACGCAAAACTATCGGGACCCGCTCACAAAACAACGGCTCTTCGATTGGCACGCCGCCCTGTTCCCGACGGGCCGAAGCGGCATGCAAAAGATCCTCGTGGGTGCATGGCGCGATGACTGGTCAGGCCCGATGCAGGTGGTTTCGGGAGCTTTGGGACGGGAACGCGTTCACTATGAAGCCCCGGCCGCCAAAAGGATCGAAACGGAAATGCGGGCATTCCTCAAATGGTTCAACGCCATCCGGGACGGAAACGATCCTCTCCTGAAGGCGGCCATCGCTCATTTCTGGTTCGTCACAGTCCACCCGTTCGAAGACGGCAACGGCCGCATCGCCCGAGCCATAGCCGATATGGCCCTTGCACGGTCCGAACAGAGTCCGCGGCGATTCTACAGCATGTCGGCGCAAATCCAAACCGAAAGGAACGCCTATTATGAAATCCTTGAGAAGACCCAAAGGGGAAGCCTGAATGTCACGCCCTGGCTCGTCTGGTTTCTGGGCTGTCTAGAATGCGCTATCGATGGGGCGAAGGACGCGCTTTCTTCGGTTCTCGAAACCGCCGATTTCTGGAAAAAAAACGAGGGAGAGTCCTTCAACGAACGACAGCGCGACATGCTCAACCGGTTGCTCAAGGGGTTTGCCGGAAAGGTCACCTCATCGAAGTGGGCGACTCTTTCAAAATGCTCTCAAGATACGGCGATCCGTGACATCCAGGATCTCGTCCGGCGCGGCATTCTCGTAAAAGATGCCGCGGGTGGACGGAGCACGAGTTATTCATTGACGTAAAACCCATGCGCGCCAAGTGGATTTTGTCCTTCGAAGCCAGAAACATCCCTTTGTCCCGATAGACAAACTTTTCTCCCCGCATGCGATAGGCCTCGGCAAGGATCTCCGGGCGACTCCGAAAAAGATCGGCCGCGGGGCTCTTCTGAAGGCGAAACATGCGGTTCTCCATCTCACCATGGCTCTCAAGAAAGCCGTCCGCATGGATGTACCCAACTTGGCAACCGGCTTCGTTCATGCGGCGGCCGACCAGAATGTCCCGATGGCAGTCCAAAGGGTCTTTCTCGGCGAACATCATGACGGCGATTTGATATCGCTCCAGACCGGTGCGAAGACGTTCCAGGCCGGAACAAACGCGGGATCTCCTGCCAGCAAGTCCTACGGAACCTTTCCGTCCCGGAAGCAGGCGGGATTCGGGCTCCGGGCGACCAGTTCCCTTCCGAGAAAGACATAGGCGATCCTTTCGTTCTCCAAAGCGGTCCGGAGAACGGCCTTCGAGAACTGGGGAGCGAAACGGATGTAAGGGTGGGATCGGAAATCGGCCAGAGCCGTGACGGCGTTGTGTCTTAACAGGACGACGAAACGGTCGATCGGATGGTTCGAATGTCCGATCGTCAGCAGCATGTTCACGAACGCGATTCCCGGACGCTTACGGTTATGACACGATCATGACGGCCGTTATGCGTTGAGTCAAACGACGTCATTGCGAACTGACGATACAACCGTTTCATGGCGTTACAATTCGAATTGACCTAAAATACAGTGTGCCACTATCCCCCAACCCACCTCCATCTCGGGAGGACCCCTGCCCCATGCCCCGTCACGTGCTCGTTGTCGAAGACAACCGGGATATCGCACACCTCCTGGAACTCCACCTCCGGGACATGGGGTGCGACGTCCGGCTCGCGTTCGACGGAACCACGGGGCTTACCCAGGCCCGCTCCAAACCCTACGATCTCATCATCCTGGACCGGATCCTCCCCGGGATCGAAGGGCTCGACATCATCAAGCAACTGCGTTCCGACGCACGGTATGTCCCGATCCTGATGCTCACCGCCCGGGCCACGGAGCTCGACCGGGTGCTGGGGCTCGAGATCGGTGCCGACGACTACCTGGCCAAGCCGTTCAGCGTTCCCGAACTCCTGGCCCGGGTCAAGGCGCTCCTCCGGCGGTCCGAAGCCCTCTCCTCCCGCCCGGATGCCGTCCCGGCGACGATCCGGACCGGACCCTTCTACATCGACGCCGGGAAAAGAAGCGTCCGGCTTTCAGAACAGTCGATCGACCTCACAGCCAAAGAGTTCGACCTCCTCCTCCAGTTTGCCCGAAACCCCGGACGGGTCTACACCCGCTCCGAACTCCTCGATCTCGTCTGGGGGTACGGCCACGACGGGTACGAACACACCGTCAACTCCCACATCAACCGTCTTCGGGCCAAGATCGAGGAGGATCCGGCCCATCCCCGGTTCCTCCTAACCGTCTGGGGGGTCGGCTACAAATTCGCCGAACCCGAATCCGGAAACGAAGAGTAGCCGCATGTTCCGGACGCTTTACGGGAAGCTGGTCGCGGTCCTGGCGGGGATCTTCGTCCTCATCGGCGTCCTCACCCTCGTCCTGACGTTCTTCACGACCCGGCTCTACCTTGCCGAGGTGAACCAGAAGCTGAACCGGACGCTGGCCGGCCACCTTGTCTCCGAAGAAACGCTCCTGAAGGACGGACGGATCAACCCCGGAGCCTTAAAAGACGTGTTCCACATGCTGATGGTGATCAACCCCGCAATCGAGATATACCTCCTGGACCCCTCCGGCAGGATCCTCGCGTACTCCGCCCCGCCGGGAAAAGTGAAACGGGACCGGGTAGCGCTCGGGCCCGTCAGGCAATTCCTCGCCCAATCCCCGGCGCTTCCGATCCTGGGGGACGACCCCCGGGGCACGGACCGCAAAAAAGTCTTCTCCGCCGCCCCGATCATGGTGGACCACAAGGTCGAAGGGTACATGTACGTCATCCTGGGAGGCGAAGAGTTCGACACGGCCACCCGGATCCTAGAAGAGAGCTACATCCTGAAACTGGGGCTGTGGACGGTGGCGGCAAGCCTCCTGTTCGCCTTCGTCGTCGGCCTCGTCCTGTTCCGGCTCATTACGCGTCGCCTCGCAAGGCTCGCCTTCGAGGTGGACGTGTTCCAGAAGAGCGACTTTTCAGGAGAAATCGGGTTCGCGGACACGGAAGGCGTACGGTACGACGACGAGATCGGACGGCTCAGGGGGGCTTTCCACCGGATGGCGGACCGGATCAAAGAGCAGGTCGGGCGCCTGAAAGACATAGACCGGTTCCGGCGCGACATGGTGGCGAACGTCTCCCACGATTTCCGCACGCCGCTCACTTCGCTTCAGGGCTACCTCGACACCTTGCTCCTGAAAGGAGCGATCCTTCCACCCAAGGAACGCCAGCACTACATCGAAATCGCGGCCAAGCAGAGCCGGCGCCTATCGACTCTGGTCGAGGAACTCTTCGAACTCGCGAAGCTCGATTCGCAGGAGGCGGTGCCCCTGAAGGAAGCGTTCTCCCTGGAGGAGCTCGTATCGGACATCGCCCTGAAATTTCGGTTGAAAGCGCAGGAGAAGGGGCTCCGGATCGAAACCGACTTCAACGCCGGTCTTCCGTTCGTATTGGCCGACGTCGGCATGATCGAGCGCGTTTTTGAAAACCTGATCGGGAACGCCCTCGAGCACACGCCGGAAGGGGGACGCATCTCGCTCGCACTCCGGCATGAAAACGGAAGGATCTCGGTCCGGGTCCAGGACACCGGACGGGGGATTCCTCCCGAGGAGCTTCCCCATATTTTCCTTCGGTTCCACCGGGTCGAAAAAGACCGCTCCGCCGATTCCGGAGGGGCGGGCCTGGGCCTCGCCATCGTCAAGCGCATCCTGGAACTCCACCAGAGCCATATCGACGCGGAAAGCACCCTTTCGATGGGCACCACATTCTCGTTCGACCTTCCGGTTTCTCCAGGCCGAGCGGAAACATAGCCGGTTTTTTTTGGGGGGATCAGGGACGATTTTTTGTCTTCAGCCCGGATTTGAAGGTGATCCGGAGCGGCTTCAGGGAGTCCAGGATATCCATGGCATGCGCAAATGCCTCCTGTTTCGCAAAAAGGACGCCGTTCGGCAACGGTTTGACGTAGCCGGAAACCGTCCTTTCGTAACCCGATTTTTTAAACAGGAGATCGATTCTTTTTTTCAGGGTCTCCTTTTTGGGCGAAAAGAGTCCCGCGTTTTCCAGAAAGCGGTCCTTGTGAAGATGTAAAAAAACCACGAGGTCGAACACATCCCGGACCAAGAAAGTCTCGGCCCGGTAAAAAACCTTCTTGCCGATGATTTCTTCCGGCGTTTCGATCTTTACCGATTGGCCGTCTATCGTTTTCTGAAAAAAAGGGTTTGCCGTAATATAGGGCGCCGCGATGAAATCGATTTCCCCCTTTTCATCCGGCAATGCCAGTTTTATGTATCGGGAGTCCTCTTCGTAATCCCTGGATATCTGCTCCGCGACATCGTTCGTCCGGGGCGAAAAATACGGCAGGAGCTGGACATTTTTCAGGAAGATGTCGATATCCCGGCTTTCCCGATGCCCGTCCTGGAGCATGAGCGCCGTGCCGCCGCCGAAACTCCATTCGAACGGTCCCGCGTTTTTTTCCACATCTTTGATGAGTTTCAGGGCTTGGGCGAAAAGAGCTTTCCAGTCATCCGACATGGGCCAGGCGCTCCACGGGAAGAAGGGCGGGAAACCGGTCTTTCACATATTGCCGGGCCACTTTTAGGGCAACCTCAAAATCGATGCCATGTTTGTCGAGGAAGGCTCCCAAAACCCTCCCGCTGACCTCGGAAAAAAAGATATCGAGAGCGGGAATATAAGGATCTCCCGGGATTTTCCCTTCCAGGATGCGAACGAGCGTGTCGGCGTCGATTGTTACAGGCAGACTTGCGTTCACAGTTCCCAGCACGACCGCATCGACATTCACCTGTTCCATACCCTGATTCCCCAAGTGTTTCCAAACAAGCGTCTTTCGGATCCGGAGCGGATACTCCCGTTCACAGGAACGTAAGAGAGGGAACGCGATTCCACAGCTCTTTCCCTTCCCGAATCGAAGCATTATAACAAAGCCCTTATTTTTTGGATCGTGTACTTCGTTCTCCCCGAACGTAACATACGATCTTCGCGTAATTTACGGTAAAGCCTTTTCCTAAAATAAGGTCAGACCGCAATCGTCTCCTTTCCAGGATCTACCCGAAGGTGAAGGTATAGACCGAGACCCCGGGGGCTTCGAACCGGATCTCGAAGACGTGCGCGCCCGTGTCTTCCGCCGGAAGCGAAACCAGGTTGTAGAGCTTCGCATCGCGGACCGTGACCGATCCGTCAGAAGCGACATCCGACCCGTAGAGCCCGTCCGGAAGGGGCTTCCCGTCGAGGAAGAGCCGCGCCTTCACGCTTTCCCCGCTCCCCTTCATGACGATGTTCAGCTTGGGGGCGTGAAACCGGAACCGGAGGTCCCCTTTCGGGCCTTCCAGGATCACCTTCTCTCCCTTGACCCGCCACGTGCCCATGAGAGCCCAGTCGTTCAGCCCCAAGGACTGGGGGAATGAATAGTTCATCGTCGCGTCGGGCTCGACCGTTTCCGGCGAAGAGAACCGTTCG
Organism: Leptospirillum sp.; assembly: GCA_027315205.1. Lineage (GTDB taxonomy): Bacteria > Nitrospirota > Leptospirillia > Leptospirillales > Leptospirillaceae > DAHUYM01. The sequence goes on from DAHUYM010000017.1 coordinate 8,590, forward strand.
GCCCGGCCATAGCCCAGGTAGGTTTCCGGGGACTGGATCTCCATGAAATTGACCGAAGCGAGCGGCCCGCTCAAAGCCACCTTCTTGCCAAGCGTTCCCGACTCGGACAGGAGCGACTGGATCGCCTTTTCGGTCTTCCGGTAATCGCCTTCGCCGAAATGGACTTCGCGGATCCGCCCCTGGCTGTCGATCAGGTAATGGGCGGGCCAGAACTGGTTCGAATAGGCGTTCCAGGTCCCGTACCGGCTGTCGATCGCGACCGGATAGTCGATCCCGAACTGTTTCACGGCTTTTTCGACGTTCGCGGTCTTCTTCTCGAAGGCAAACTCCGGGGTGTGGACCCCCACGACGACCAGCCCCTGGTCTTTGTATTTCTCGTACCAGCGTTTCACGTACGGCAGAGTCCGGATGCAGTTGATGCAGGAGTAGGTCCAGAAATCGACCAGTACGACCTTGCCCCTGAGCTCTTTGCGGGTGAGCGGCGGGGAGTTGATCCAGCCCGTGATATCGGCGAACGCCGGCATCGTTCCCAGCACCGGGAGCGACGACGGGACCGCAGGGGCCATTCCGGCCTTCGCCGAAGTCGTCTGTCCGACCGTCTGCGCCATGGCCCTGGACGGCGGGTGCGCCACAAGCGTCTTCTCCACCGTGTTCGAGAGGAAGAACCTGCCCGGAAGATGCGACAGGAGCACGGTATCGAGATTGAAATAAAGGCCCGCTACCGCTCCAAGGGTCACGACTCCCAGGACCTTGGGCGCGACCGACCCCACGCCCCGGAACCGTTGCAGTTTTTGCGCGACCCTCTGCCCGCCGTACCCGATCAGGAGCATCGGGAGAGCGGCCCCCAGGGCGTATGCCCCCATCAGGAAAAAGGTGCTGGCGAACGACGCCTGGACCGTGGCCAGGGTCAGGATGATGCCCAGGATCGGACCGGCACAGGGGGCCCAGACGAGACCCAGGGCGCCTCCAAGGAGAACCGTGCCCGCGGGGCCGGACTCGGACGACAGCCGGGACATCCAGGGCGCCCTCTGGACGAAGGTGCTGATCGTGGACCCGATACGCTCCCACAGCCTGGGCATGAGGAGGGAGAGGCCGAAGAACAGGAGGATCGCGAGCGCCGCGTCGCGAAGCTCGCCGTTCGTGAGCCCCAGAAAACTCTTGAAGACGGCGAAAACCGTCCCGAACAGGGCAAAGCTCGTCGCCAGCCCCAGGACGATCCAGAAGGGCCGGTGAGGGTTCTTCTGTGAGACGCTCGCGGAAAGGAGCGCCGGAAGAATCGGGAGAATGCAGGGAGACAGGACCGTCAGGACCCCCGCCAGAACGGCCAGCAGTTCGAGTGATGCGTGCATGTCGACCTCTCTTGGATGGTGCGGATACACCGCGTGACAATGGGTTTTCCGAATGACCACGGCATGCAGTCTAAGACGGAACAATCACGGGGTTATCCCGAAGAGTTCAAAAAAGTATCACGAAAAACGAATGCGCCGGACCTCAAATCCCAGTTGAACGCCCTTTGGAGAACCGATACACTCGGTTCCGGAACAAGAAGAAGGAGAACCCGTTGTCCCGAACCTCCTCCAGGCATCAGAACACCTCTTCGAACCGGCGACCCTCCCGGTGACCGTATCGGCCGTGCCCCTGGGGGGCATCGTCCGTCTCGGCTCGGGATTTCTCGCGATCGCCGTCGGTTCGGCCCTTTTCTCGCACGCCGCGGAGCGGCTGATCCACCGCCTGTTTACGAACCGTCAGATGGGCGCCCGGATCCTTGGGAACGTGTCGCTCTCGCTACCGGAGGCGATTCTTCCCGTGTTCGCGTTCCTGTCGTCCCGGCGGCATCCGGGAACCGGAACGGACCGATTCCTGGATATCGGCGTCGGGGCGATCCTGGGAGCTCCCGCCTTTCTTCTCCTGGTCCTGTGGCCCCTGTACCTCTGGGCTACCCGGAAGCAACACATTCCCGCGTCGCGACGCCGTCAGCTCGTCCGGGAACCGCCGATCCTGATGGCAGCGCTCGCCGGCGCCCTGGCACTGGGTTTCCTTCCGGTGCCGGGAATCAGGATCGCCGGCGGGATCGTTCTCCTGGCCCTGTACCTGTTCCTGGTCCTCCGGATCGAACCCACCGCGGACGAGGCCGACGCGCTCCCGGGCGGGGATCCGGTCCGGTCCTCCGACGTGTTCGCCTTCCTCGCGGGGACCGGCCTCGTCCTGGTCGGTCCCGAACTGTTCCTCTCGGGGCTCGGGGAACTTTCCGGACCGGGGCCTTCGGCCACACCGTTCCTCCTGTCCCTCGTCCTCTCGCCCCTGGCCACGGAATCCCCCGAGATGATGGCCCTCGTGTTTTTCCTCCGGCGGCGGGAGCGCGTGCTCGGATTCGACATCGTCTGGGGATCGATCAGCTTCCAGCTGACCGTCTCCCTTTCGGTGGGACTCTTTCTGTCACCCTGGACCCTCGCGGCCCGTCACGCCGTCCTGGGGGGGATCCTGGTCGCCATCCTCTTCCTAAGCACCCTTCTGGGCCGAAAACGATCCCGTGACGTCTGATCCCGTGAAACCGGACGCCCGCCGTTCCTCGACCGCCCGGCTCGGTCGCATCTTCGGCCTCACGAGCCTCTTCTCCGACTTCTCTTACGAGATGGCCCACGCGATCCTCCCGTTCTGGATCCGCCACCTGGGGGGCGGCGCCGTCATGCTCGCCCTGGTCGAAGTCGTTTCCGAGGCCGCAAGGATTTCCGGGGCCGTCGCTGTAAGGAAGGGCACAGCCACCGGTCCTAGCCTCGCAAGAAAGGTGCGGATCGGCTACGCCCTGGCCATGGTCGCGACACCGGCGATGGGGGCGGCGACCGCGTCCTGGCACATCATCGTCCTCAAATCCGTCTCATGGTTCGGCAAGGGACTCCGAGGGCCGGCCCGGGACACCCTTCTCTCGGAGAGGATCGAACCGTCGCTCCTCACCGGGACCTTCGCGTTCATCCGGGCCCTCGACCAGACGGGAGGGATCCTGGGTCCCGCCCTTGCCGTGATCCTCTGGGGGACCCTTTCGGCCCGGACCCTCCTCTGGAGCACCCTTCTTCCCGGGCTCGTCTCGATCTATTTCGCCCACCGGGCGGCCTTGCTCGCGGCCGCGACACCGCGACTCCCGGAAACTCCAGCTCCGGAGCTTCTTGCATCCCGTCTCCCGCAGTCGGACGAGAGACGTTTCCGCCTGTTCCTGGTCGGATCGGTCCTCGTTCGCATGGGGCTCTTCCCGGCGACGCTCCTCATGTTCCGGTTCGAGGAACTGACGGACCTGACCCGGTTCACCGGCGCGGGGTTCGTTCTCGCGAACGTCGCCCACGTGGCCGCCGCGGTCGGACTCGCCCGAAAGGGAGGAACCCTTTCGCCCTGGACGATCGCGTTCGCAGGATCGGCCCTTCTTGTCCCGTCGCTCGTCCTGATGGGGATCGCGGGGGGATCGCACCCGCTCTATCTTGTGGCGATGTCGCTGTGGGGAATGTCGGACGTTTTTCTGACGGTCGGACAGCGCGCGCTCGTCGCCCGGCTGGCCCCGGGGGAGGACCGGCTCCGCGCGTTTTCGCTGTTCGAAATCTGGGGGGCGATCGGCGTCGTGGCGTTCCAGCCGGCCATGTCGTTTCTCTGGGAGAAGGGGCACCCCGTGTTGGGGTTCGGAGGTGCGGCCGCCGCCGTCGCCGTCGGGACAGCGGTCCTTCTCGCTTCCTGCGGACCTGAAAGGCACCGGATCCCATAGTGGTGCGGAGGACCACGGGTCTTCCGTCCCCGCCCGATGGGGCCCGGACGATCCCGGCTCAGGCTCAGATCTGGGCCGTCCCTCCATTCGATGCGGTGATGAAATTCGAGTCGCTGAAGGCCAGGAAAGCGCCGCCGTGCTGACTCCCTCGTGTGAATGGGGAGGACGACACATGAAGCGGAACCGCGGGCAAGCCCGGGATTTCCCGGACGTGACCTTGGCAGAGGAGGGGGGAACACAAACCCGGAAAGAACCCAGGCGAGGGCCTATCGGCTCGAGTAGCCGAACTGCTGGGTCAAGCCTCCCGAAGCACCGCAGTTGACGAAGAAGTAGTAGTTGCAGGTGGGAGAGAACGGATTGACCTGCCGTCCGGTGACGCTTCCGAATCCCGGAGTATAGATCTGTGGCGGGAACCCGACCTGTCCGAAGGGAACGATGGGAATCTGGGCGAACTGGGTCAGGAGCGTGGTCGGTCCCATCGAGAAACCGAGCACGAGCGGGGCTCCCGACGACAGGATCTGGGTCGGCGGCCCGCCGCTCGCGAGTCCCAGGTTCAGGATCGGCTGGGCCGGGGCGAATGCACCGGCAGGAAGTCCCAGGAATGAGGGGATCGCCGGCGCCGGGATCGGAGACACCGGCAGCTGGGTGGACGGGGCCGCAGGCTGGAACGCCCCGGGGGCCTCGCCCAAGGGGGCGGGCTGAGCCGGCGCAAACGGCGTAAGGGAGGGAGCGGGCGTGAACGGCGCGACCGGAGGGGTCGATGGTATCGAGATGCCGGCGGTCGGCTGGAAATAAGGCACGGCTCCTCCGGGGGCTTCCTGCCCGCCCGGCCGCATGCCCCGGCCGCCGTGTCCCTCGAACGGCGTTTCCATCAGGTGTATCGTCACGAGAAGAACCAGCCACGCGATCCACATCGGTATCAGGAGACGCCGGATCGGCGCCTCGTCAAACGGATCCATCTCTGCCTCTCAGTTTTCCCAGTGTCGGAACGGATCCGACCAGTGGACTGTCTCCTGGGGCGGGTCGTTCAGCCGCATGTAGGTCCAGTCCACGGTGAAAGAACGGTGCTGGTCGATCGCCTGCCGGATGTGTTCCCCCCGGAGCTTCGCCCGGGTGGTCTGCGGCGGTTTCACCATGGCCTCCACGATCTCCGCCTCCTCGACCATCCTTTCCACCAGCCCGTTATGGACCATGATGTTGTAGAGGCCCCGCTTCAAGTGTACATCATGGTACTGATAATCGACCATCGCGAGGATGGGGTCGGACCATTCGAGCCCTTTCCTGGACCGGTAGCTCTCGAGCGTCCGGTGCTTGATGACCCAGTCGAACTCGCGTCCGAGCCGCGACGGATCCTTTTCGAGGTCGGTCAGCGCCCGGTCCCAGAGCGACAGGATCTCCTGGGAAACCGCCGGGATGGATCCCTCCTTGTCCAGGAAGGCCTGGACGGAGTCGAGGTATTCCCGCTGGATCTCGATCGCCGTCAGTTCGCGTCCCCCTTCCAGGCGAACCTTCCGGGTCAGGGTCGGGTCCATGGAAATTTCGCGGATCGCACGGATCGGGTCCTCGATCGACATCCGGTCGTGGAGCCCCCCTTCCTCGATGACCTGGAGGACCAGTGCGGTCGCCCCGATCTTCAGGTAGTTCGACACTTCGCTCATGTTGGAGTCTCCGACGATGATGTGGAGCCTCCGGTACTTCTGGGGGTCGGCATGGGGTTCGTCCCGGGTGTTGATGATGGGCCTGGACGACGTGGTCGAGCACGAGATCTTCTCCCGGATGTGGAGGGCCCGGGGGGAAAGAACGAACATCACCCGTCCTTCTCCGTCGGGGACAAGGCCCCCGGCGCCGGCGAAGATCTGGCGGGTCACGAAGAACGGGATGAGGGTCCGGGAAAGCCTCCAGAAGGTCACGTTCCGGTCGATCAGGTAGTTCTCGTGGCAGCCGTAGGAGTTCCCCGCCGCATCGGTGTTGTTCTTCAGCACGAAAAGGGACCCGTCGACCCCTTCCTCGTGGAGGTGGTCGAAGGCAAAGTCCACCGCCCGGGAAAGGATCCGCTCGCCCGCCTTGTCGTGGATGATGACATCCCGCACCCGGTCGCACTCCGGTGTCGAGTACTCGGGGTGGCTTCCCGTGTCCTGATAGACCCGGGCGCCGTTCGGAAGGAACGCATCCCGGGACCAGGAGTTCATCAGGATCCCCTGGAACAGGAACTCGAGAGCCCGCTCGGGCGGATAGGCCTTGCGGCTCTTGTTGCAAAAAACGAATCCGTACTCGCTTTCAAGACCGAAGATTCGGCGCACCATCGGCGGCCCTCCCCGACCCGCCCTCCGAGAGCAGGTTTCCCACCTCGGCGGACGTGAGTCTGCGGAAACAGCGGCCTTTTCGATGTTTGTCCAAGAGGGCCGCCTCGATATTGTCGACCGAATGGCTGTTTTCGCTCTGGGCGGAAAAACCGGCCATCACGAAGGTCAATGCCTGTACGAGAGTCACCCCGGGCCGCACGCGTTCCTTCAAGTACGTCTTCAATTGTTCGGAACGCCCGCCCACTACGCTGACCAGGCTCTCGTCGAAAATCGACCCGTCGAACGAGATGCGGTAGATCTCGTTCGACGCGCCGTCGACTCCCAGGTCGGCCAGGATGATCTCGACCTCCAGGGGCTTCAGGTCCTGGCTGAACGAGGTCCCCAAGAGCTCCGAGTAGGCGTTCGCGAGGGAACGGGCCGTCACGTCCTCCCGGCTGTACATGAAGCCCTTCAGGTCGGCGTAGCGGATCCCGGATTTCCGGAGGTTCTCGAACTCGCTGTACTTCCCGACCCCGGCGAACGCAATACGGTCGTAGATCTCGGAGATCTTGTGGAGCGCATGGCTCGGGTTGTCCCCCACCAGGAGGATGCCCTCCACGACCTCCACGACCGCGATGGACCGTCCGCGGCCGATCCCCTTCTTGGCATACTCCGCCTTGTCCTGGAGAAACTGTTCCGGAGAGACGTAAAAAGGCATCGTCATGCGTCACCCTTTCGTTTCAGCGATTCGGCGATCTCCCGGAAGATCCGGGCCACCCGTTCGGACTCCACCTCGACGACCCCTTTTGCGGTCAGGCTGTGGACCGTCGGGAAAATCCCCCGGACGAAATCGGGCCCGCCGGTGCCAAGGTCCTCGTCGGCCGCTTCGTAGAGCGCCCTGAGGGCCGTCCTGATCCCGTCCTCTTCCGCCAGGTCCGGGCGGTAGAGCATCTTCAGGACGTTCCGGGCGAAAAGCCCCCCGGAGCCGTTCGCGTGGTACTCGTCCTCTTCGTACCGGCCGCCCACGGCATCGTACTTGAAGATCCTCCCGATGCCGGTACGCTCGTCGAACCCTGCGTACAAAGGCACGACCACCAGGCCCTGGAGGGCGAGCGGAAGGTGCTCACGCACCATCTGCCCCAGCTTGTTGGCCTTTCCGACCAGGGAAAGCGCGATACCCTCGAGTTTCTCGTAATGTTCGATCTCGACCCTGAAGAGCCGGGCCATTTCGATGGCCGGGCCCGCGGCGCCGGCAATGGCCACTGCGGAACTCCTGTCGACGGAAAAGATCTTGTGGATGCCCCGGTCCGCGACCTGATATCCTTCGGAAGCCTGGCGGTCCCCCGCCATCACCACCCCTTCGCGGGTCCGTATCGCCAGGACTGTCGTTCCGTGCCAGACGGAAAGGGATTCGGGCATGCGTCCTCCGCCCGAAGCGGCAAGGCTTCCCGGCGGAGCGGACGGAACCGACCAGGGCAAGCTTCCATCCGGACGGGTCCGGCGGAGAAGCTCCACGAACGATGAACCCCACAACGGGAACCTCTCCTCACCAAAGGTCAAGACACCTCCCCGGGGATTATTCCCCTCCCTTTTGGATGAACGCTTTCACGAAGCTTTCGGCGTTTTCTTCCAGGACCTCGTCGATGCTGTCGACCAGCTTATCCGCCTCCTCCTTGAGCTTCGCCGCCTTCTCGGAGACGGCCGGAGTCGGCTCGGGGGCCTGGGATTCAGGTTCGGAGCGGGTGTTGTTCTTTCGGGTTTCCGTGTCTTTTGACGCCATACATCACCTCTCGGACGAACGTTCTGGTTCAGGAGGGGCCGGGGAGAGCTCGTTCACGAGATCCCGCACATTGCCCGCCCTTCCGATCAGGGACCCCACGCGTTTCTGGGTCCCCTTCGTCGGATCCCAAAGGGGGATGCGCTTGAGCGTCAGATCCCCCGTATCCACGACAATCGAACTCCAGCTGACCGAATGGACCTGTCCCTGGAAACGACGGAGCATTTCGCCCCGGAAAAAAGCCCGGGTTTCCGCCGGAGGATGGGTCAGCGACTCTTCGATCTCCATGGGGTCGACCAACCGGTCGACCCGTCCGGTGGAATCGAGCATCGAGAACACACCCTTGTCCGGACGGATGTCGTGATATTGGAAATCCAGCATTTTCAGGCGGGAGTCGCCCGGCCCCCACCCCTTGCGGTCGCGATAGGTTTCGAGAACCGATTGCTTGATGGCCCAGTCGACGGTACGGGAGAGCGTCCCGGGGTCGGACCGTAGGGCCCTGAGCACGCCGTCCCATCGGCCCAGGAGATCGGCCGATTCGCCGTCCATCCCGTGGCTCTCCATGTACCGCGACACCTGTTCGAACAGCGATTCCTGGATGTCCAGGGCCGTCATCGTCCGGCCGTCCTCGGTCTCGAGAGGGGTCCGGAACGCGACGTCCCGGCTCACCCGGTGAAACGATTTCACCCAGTCCGAAAGCACCGGCGCTTTCAGGGCGCCCGCCTCCAGGGCGCGCAGAAGGAGGACGGTCGTCCCGACTTTAAGGTACGTCGACACTTCGGAGAGGTTCGAATCCCCGGCGATCACGTGGAACCGGCGGAACCGGGAGCGGTCGGAATGAGGTTCGTCCCGGGTGTTCACCACCGATCTCCGGACCATCGTGGAAAGCCCCAGCGGGACCTCGAAGAATTCGGCCCTCTGGGAAAGCTGGTACACGTCCTTTTCCGAAGGATCCAGGTCGGACCCGAGCTTTCCGGCCCCGCAGTAGACGATCCGGGTAATCAGGTGCGATGCGATGCCCCGGGCCAGGACGTCGAACGGCAAGGTCCTCGGCAGCAGGTAGTTCTCGTGATACCCCCAGGAGTTCCCCTTCCCGTCCGAATTGTTCTTCAGGACGAGGAGAGGCGGAGACCCGGCCTTCCGCCGGCTCAGGCCGTCCCGGCATTGCGCCACGATGCGGTCTCCCGCCTTCTCGAAGCGGACGATGTCGCGGACCGTGACGCATTCGGGCCCCGAATACTCCGGGTGGGCCCCGTCGACATAAAGTCGTCCCCCGTTGTAGAGGGGCTTGTTCAGGAGGCGGTTCTCCCCCTCGTCGGGGTTCTCCCGGTCCCCTTCAACGAGGAAACCCCGCGCGTCGTGGCGGGGGTCCTCGTTCTCGTAATCCCAGAGGACCGGCGGATGATAGATGTCCGACACCTCCGCGATCAGTTCCCGGGCCAGTTCCCCCTGGTCCTCCGGAGGCCGGTCCGCCCACGAAAGCCCGTATTCGACTTCCGTCCCGGCAATGCCGACGATGGGCTCGTCACCCGAATCGATCACGCGTCCCCCTTCCGATCCCGCTCACAGGTAATGTCCCGCCGGCATGGTCTCGATCGGACGCGCCTTGGGGGAATGTCCGGCCAGGGTCTTCACGTGGGCGATCCGTTCGCTCTTGCGTCCCGCGATCCTGGCCCAGTCGTCGGGATTGGTCGTGTTCGGAAGATCCTCGTTCTCCTGGAACTCCCGCCGGATCGCGGAAAGGATGTCGTCGAGCTGGAGGCCGTGGGAGGAGGGTTCGCGGATCTCCCGCTTGATGGCCTCCTTCTTGGCCCTCGCGATTATGCCTTCGATCATCGCCCCACTCGAGAAGTCCTTGAAGTACAGGACCTCCTTCTCCCCGTTCGCGTAAGTCACCTCAAGGAACCGGTTGTCTTCGGAGGGCTCGTACATCCGCTGGACCGCCTTCTCGATCGCCCAGCCGATCGCCTTGGACCGGTCCCCGCCGTTCTTGTCGAGGATATCCGGCGCCAGGGGGACCTCCTCCCGAAGGTACTTGGCGAAGATGGCCCGCGCTTTTCGCTCGTCGGGCCGGTCGATCCGGACCTTCACGTCGAGGCGTCCCGGACGCAGGATGGCGGGGTCGATCAGGTCCTGCCGGTTCGAGGCCCCGATCACGATCACGTTCCGGAGCCGTTCGACCCCGTCGATCTCGGCCAGAAACTGGGGCACGATCGTGCTTTCCATGTCCGACGACACCCCGGTTCCCCGGGTCCTGAAAAGAGAGTCCATCTCGTCGAAGAAGACGATGACCGGGAACCCTTCCCGGGCTTTTTCCCGGGCCCGGGCGAACACTTCCCGGATCTGGCGCTCCGATTCCCCGACGTACTTGTTCAGGAGCTCGGGCCCCTTCACATGGAGGAAGTAGGACCGGGCGTCCCCACCCCGCATCTGCTCCATCCGCCGCCCCACCGAGTTCGCAACGGCCTTCGCGATCAGCGTCTTCCCGCAGCCGGGGGGACCATAGAGCAGGACCCCTTTCGGGGGCGAAAGCTTGTAATCCTCGAACAGCTGGGGATAGAGGAACGGAAGTTCCACCGCGTCCCGGACGATTTCCAGCTCTTCGTCGAGCCCTCCGATGTCCTCGAAGGTCACCTCGGGGATTTCCTCGATCACCACCTGCCCCACTTCGCTCTTCGGCATTTTTTCGAGGATGATCCCGCTTCTCTGGTCCATCATGACGTGGTCGCCGACCGAAAGCGAACCGGAGGGCAGTGCCCAGGACAGGACCGCGACCCGGTCCACGCCGGATTCCCCGCTCACGATCAGGCGGCCTTCGTCCAGGAGTTCCTTGACGTACACGATCTCGCCCTGGCGCTCTCCGGAACCCAGGTCGATGATGTTGAACGCCTCGTTCAGGAGGACCGGGGTGCCGGAATTGAGCCTCGAGATTTCCACGCCCGTATGGACCTGGACCCGCATCTTCCGTCCCGAGAGATAGATGTCCGCCTCCCGGCGGTCCGGATAGGTCGCGGCGATCGTGGCGAACGTGTTCGGCGGCGCGGTCAGCTTGGCGAGTTCTTCCTTCAGAACCCGGATTTCTTCCTGGGCCTTCCGGAGCGTGTCCTCGAGCTTCTTGTTCAAGGCTGCGGCCGTTTCAAGGAGACTTTGGGATTCAGCCTGGGATTCGATGCGGTGTTCGAGAGAACGGATGCGCTGGTTGAGACGGTCGACTTCCGGATCGTTCATATCCGGCCGGCCTTCAGGGGGGGACCCAAACTGTTCGGTGTTTCTTCCTTCGTCTCCGGGCTTGCGTGTCATGGCACTCGACCCTCCCGAAAGATCGCGATTCGAAACCGGCGCTTCGCCCGAACGCCCCAACGGGGCGGCGGGAAGCGCCGCAACGAAAGTATATCATCCCCCCAAGAACGGGTCAACGAAAGATGTCACCGAAATGGCGTCATTCGGGCATTTCGGAAGCCCTTACAATCGTTTTCCTAGAGGGACGAAAGATCCTTGAGCACCGCGGCCGCGTGGCCTTCCACCTTGACCTTCGGGTAGATCTTTCGAACGAACCCGGCCCCGTCGATCAGGAAGGTCGTCCGCTCGATCCCGACCGATTTCCGTCCGTACATGTTCTTCTCCTTCAGGACCCCGTAGGCCGTGCAGACCGAGCCGTCGGGATCGGAGAGGAGCGGGAAGGTGAGCCCGTACTTGGCGACGAACTTCCTGTGGCTGTCCGCGGAATCCCGTGACACCCCCAGGACGACCGCCCCGGACCTGGTCACGACCGAGAGGCTGTCGCGGAAATCGCACGCCTCCAGCGTGCACCCCGGTGTGTCGTCCTTCGGATAGAAGTACAGGACGACCTTCTTGCCTTTCAAATCCGCGAGTCGGACCGGGGACTTCTCCGATCCCACCGCTTCCATCGAAAAATCGGGAGCCTTGTCTCCCGCCTTTATAGGTTCCGGCATCGGCACACCTCCTACGTTCTTATCGGCATTATTCCGGACATTGTTTCCGGACTTATTTGGACCCGGCGTTCAGGATGACGGGAAGCCCTTCTTTCCCCGAACCGATGATGACGATCTTGGTGTTCGGGCTCTGTGCGATTTTCTCCGTCGCCCGGATACCCTTCCAGATCAGGTACTCGTGCGTCAGGTTCTTCTGGACGATCCTCTGGAAAGCGTCGATCCCTTCCGCCTCGATCCGGCGTTTCTGGGCTTCCTTCCTCGCCACGTCGAGCACGTACTCCATCCGCTGGAAATTCTGCTCCTCGGTGAGCTTTCTCTCGATCGCGACCCGGATCACATTCGGAAGACGGACGTCCCGGATCAAAAACCCCGTGACCTTGATGGGGTAGGGGGCCAGCTTCCGCTGGAGGTTGGACAGGATCTCGCGCTCGATGAATTCTCGCTGATTCGAATAGATCTGGGAAGGGGTATAGCGACCGACGATCTTCCGGGCTTCGCTTCTCACGTAGGGTGCCACCAGGACCTTGTAGTACTCCGGTCCGACCGTTTCGTGGAGCGTCGGAAGGGTTTCCGGCTCGACTTGGTAGATGACGGACGTGTCCATGCCGATCGGAAGGCCGTTCACGGACAATACATGCAGGTTCAGCCGGGCCTCCTGGGTCCGGAGGTCGTAGATGTACATCCGGTTCCAGGGAGAGATGACCTGGACCCCTTCCCGGTAGACCGTCTTGGTGTCGGTTCCGTGGCTGACGTCCCAGAACACCCCGGCCTGTCCCGGATCGATCGACACCACGCACCCCGTGAGCCCGGACATCAGGAGAAGGACGCCTCCGGTCCGGAAGAGCCTTTCCCACAGGGTCCGGAAGACCCGGATTCCTAACTTGTGCCGCTCCCACTCTCTCATTG
>DAHUYM010000018.1 GCA_027315205.1 Leptospirillum sp.
CGCTTCCAAGGTTTCTCGTCCAAGATTCAGGGAATCGATCAGGATTCGGACGGTTTGACCTCCGTACGGCTTCGTATCGCATGCCGCGGGGTCCGGTATTCCCATTGATGGTTGGCACTCCAGGACGACCGTATCAAAAGATCCGCTTTCCAGAACCCGTCGGAACTCCCCGTCGTCCCGACCGGCATGAGAGCAGACGGGCTCAACTCCGAGTTCCCGGAGGAAAGGGACAATCTGATCGGTCATGTGACACGAAGCGTCCACCAGCACCTTGAGTCCGTAATAGTCGAGCGGGGAAGGCTCCGGAGCCTGTTGGATTTCAAAGGGTACCTCAAAGCGGAACAGGGTTCCGTGATCGACCCGGCTCTCGAAACCGATCGTTCCGCCCATCAAGTCGACCAGCTGTTTGGCAATGGTCATTCCTAGTCCAGTCCCTCCAAAACGGCGGGTGACCGACTCGTCAGCCTGGGTGAAGCTTTCGAAAATCCTGTTTCGGACTTCCTCCGGGATCCCGATCCCTGTATCGTGCACGTCGATCCGGATCCGGACCTTTCCGGCGGGTTCGGGAACCGAAGAGATCCGGACGTCGACCCGGCCTTTTTCGGTAAACTTGATAGCATTTCCCACGATATTGATCAGGATCTGTCTTAGGTGCCGGGGATCCCCTTCGAGTGCATAGGGGACCGATGGGTCGATCCAGACCGCGAAGCCCAGCTTCTTCTTCCGGGCGATGGGCTCTAGGATCGCCAGCGTCTCCTTCAGAAAGACATAAAAGTCGAAATCGGTATTTTCGATGAGGAGCTTTCCCGCTTCGATCTTGGAAAAATCCAGAATGCTCTGGACGATGTCGAGGAGCGAATGGGCCGAAGACTGGATCGTGCTCACGAAGTTTCTCTGTTCGGGCTTCGGTGCGGTAGCGGCCAAAAGGTCGCTCATGCCGATGATCCCATTGAGGGGTGTCCGAAGTTCGTGGCTCATGTTCGCGAGAAAGCGCGATTTCGAGAGGCTGGCTTCATTGGCCTGTTCGATCAGTCTCTGGAGTTTTTTGAGAAGCACGACCATATAAAGGGGAAGAACAGTGATCGCGATCAACTGGCTCCAGAACAGGATCGGGTGGGTACCCCAAAAAGAATCGGTGGCATACACGACCACGAGCCCCACGACTCCGATCCCAATCGCACCGTACAAATACCTCGGTCCGTACCGGAACCCGTTCCCCATGATGACCCAAAGGTAGACTGCCGTCAGAGGAAGACCGGATTCCCCGCTGATCGACATCACATAGGAAGTCGCCCCCAGATCCGAAAAAATCCCCAACATGCGCCGAAACGGATTGGGGTTCGTCCAGATGACGATAGAGACGAAAAGAGCAATGGAAAACAGCAGAAAACAGATACCCGTCATGCGGGGATTAATGAAGTCGGAAACAAAGGTGAGTCGTGAATCCGTACTCTTCCCAGAAACCCCGAGAAGGTACATCAAGGCGAGAAAACCGATTACAACCCGAATGATCGCCTGTTCGTGTTCACTATCAGAACGCGCCTTGAGCCGTTCGAAAATACGTTTTAGCCACATGAAAGGATCGAAGAACATCCCTCCTGTCGTTTTTTCCTGTCCTTTCGGCGATGTTTCGGGATTGTGGGGTCTCTTTCCCGAACCCATCGAAGGCAAAGTCCCTGCGATCATCCCCTCACTCCGTCTGAACCTCACCCTGATCTTCAAGAATGGTTGCGAACTCGCGGATCCGGTCGACTCCCCTCAAAAAGGCCGTCACGCAATCCGGATCGAATTGCCCTCCGGACTGGTCGCTTATGTACGCGACCGCCTGTTCGAACGGCCAGGCCGGCTTGTAGGGACGCACCGACATCAGTGCGTCGAAAACGTCCGCCACGGCGACGATTCGGGCCGGCAGGGGGATATCCTCCCCCCTGAGGCCTGATGGATAGCCCGTGCCGTCGTAACGTTCCTGATGCCCAAGGGCGATGACCGCACCGAGTTTGATAAACCGTGAAGTGCTCCCGTTTAGGATTTCGAATCCCATGTAGGAATGGTTTTTCATGATTTCGTACTCTTCGGTCGTGAACTTTCCCTTCTTGTGAAGGATCTCGTCGGGAACCCCGATCTTCCCGATATCGTGCATCGGGGCGGCGAGTTCGATCGCTTCGCATTCGTCCTCGGGAAGACCCAGGGATTCTGCGATGACACGGGCATACTTCGCCATGCGGACCAGATGGTTCGACGTTTCGCGGTCGTGGTATTCGCCGGCCTTTGCGAGCCGCAAAATGGTCTCTCTCTCTCGTTCCCTTATGATCCGCGTGGCTTCGGCTATCTCTCTTTCAAGCCATTTCGCACGATCCTTCACAAGCCTCGAGAGATGCCGCAAAGACAGTAGATTTTTGCACCGGCTCCGGACTTCATAGGCGTCGAGCGGCCTCATCAGAAAATCCGTCGCCCCGGCTTCGAGGGAATCGTACCGGACCTTGCGGTCATCCATGACCGTTACCATGACCAGCGGAACATCGGCGCAGTCGGGGATGGAACGAAATCTCCTGGCGAACTCCACCCCGTTGATGGAAGGCATTTTGTAATCGACCAGAACGAGGTCGGGAGCATTCCCATGAGCGGTGTCGAGAGCGTATAGGGGATCGGAAAAGACATTCACCCGATAGGCCGGGTCGAGCGAGCGGACGATTTCCTCTAATACCTTACGGCCGATGAACTGGTCATCAACAATCATTATGGACGTTTCCGGATTTTGATTCGTTGTCTGCATGAAATCCATTCTTATGCGATAAACTTTTTAAATTTACTTTTTAATAAAATGACAAAATCTATCACAAAGCAACAACCATCTTTAACGATGAAAATATTAAACTCATTAACCCCTCTAATAATACAACGAATAAATGATAATTCAATATATTATTTAAATTAATAGTTACTTTAATAATGCCCATTAAAAGCCTTGGATTTTCCGGATCGAGGATCGTTGACCGCTCTCCCTTTCATCGGATTACACGAGCCTTTACTTGAGCCCTGCGGGTAAGATGAATCCGACGACTCGAAGATCTCGCCGAAAGGGATCACGCTACCGGACGACCCGGATGAAAAGCCCATGGACGATTTTCTGGCGGGACGGCGGAGCAAAGGATGCGAAGGGGCGGATCGAAGCGTTCGGGTTTCAGAGAATCAAGAGACCGCAGTATCGGGGATGCGTCCGGAAGGGGAGCCAAAGACACCTCCTCCCGCCCGGACGGCCCCGGTCTTCATTAGGGTCAGAGGGTTTTCATGTCGATGACGAACCGATAGCGGACGTCTCCCTTCAACGTGCGTTCGTAGGCTTCATTTACTTTGGCCATAGGGATGACTTCCACATCGGAAACGATGTTCTTTTGCGCGCAATAATCCAGCATCTCCTGGGTTTCCCGGATACCCCCGATCAAAGATGCTGTGAGCTTTCTCCGCTTCGTGATCAGGGAAAACGCGTTGACCGCCGCCGGTTTTTCCGGAGCTCCCACGAGAACCATCACCCCGTCGCGGCGCAGAAGGTTCAGGTACGCATTCAGGTCGTGAGGCGCGGACACCGCGTCGAGAATGAGGTCGAATCGATTGGCGAGGGGAGAGAGGTTTCCGGGATCTTTCGTCACGACGAAGGAGTCTGCTCCGAGACGCTTCGCATCCTTTTCCTTGGCCGGTGACGTGCTGAAAACCGTGACTTCCGCTCCCATCGAATGGGCGAGTTCCACCGCCATGTGGCCCAGGTCACCCAAACCCACGACGCCGACTTTCTGCCCCCGGCCGACTCCGTTATATTTCAGGGGGGAATAGGTCGTGATTCCGGCGCAGAGAAGCGGGGCGACACTTTCGAGGGGGAGATTCGGGGAGACGGAAAGGGTATAACGTTCGTCCACCACGATCTGGGAAGAATACCCTCCGAACGTCGGCGTCTTCTTGTCCTTTTCGGTGGAGTTGTACGTCCAGTTCGGCCCGGCTTCGCAAAATTGTTCCAGGCCGTCCTTGCAGCTCGCGCACACCCGGCAGGAATCGATGAAGCAGCCGACTCCGGCCAGATCCCCCTCTTTGAACTTCGTTACCCTGGAACCCACACGGGCGACCCGTCCTACGATTTCGTGGCCGGGAACCATGGGGAAGATCGCACCCCCCCATTCGTCTTTCGCCTGATGAATATCCGAGTGGCAGATCCCGCAATAGGCGATCTCGATCAGAACGTCGTCGGGACCGGGGTCTCTCCGGTCAAAAGTGAAAGGGGCCAAGGCAGCCGAAGCGCTCTTGGCGGCATATCCACGGGTAGACAGCATCGTTTAATCTCCTAAATTGCAATAAGGTTAGAGGACTCCCGGCCGGATGCCGGACAAGCCACGTTCCGCAGCTTCGAATGGACATGACAATGCACTTGGGAAACGTCCAAGGGGAAGGCAGGAATACCCGGTTCGATCCGGCTTCCGTCAACACGAATGTCCCACAGTCGCACGTTCGTGCATTGGATTTTCCCGGGGAAGGAGCCCGAAACGGTCTTTTCGGAATCGGGACAAAACCCGGGGAATATCCATTGACGGAACAATTGTCCTCCCCTCTCTTTTGCCGAGTCAATTCAAAAAAAATGTTCCCAGGCCACACATCGGAAACCATCAATTTCACGATGCGCGAAGCTCATGGAATGCCGATCGGTAAAGGCATCCCCGTTCGCAATCAATGGCGTGGACGGGCGTGGACGATTTCCACGGAGCAGGAACACGCCGCAGACAAATATTTGGGCCTTTTTACGAGGGGAGTTTTGCGTCGTAGCTTCCTTCGATGCGATCCTTATCGTTGGAAGCGAAGGCAATCCTGTCCGTGGAGGCCCCGGGACTCGACGGTCCACGATGACTCTGACCTGCGGCCATCGGGTCGTTTTCGGAGCCGATACTGCCCGTTTATCGAGGCGCCTTTCTGAAGGCATCCCGCAACCCGAAGGGCTTTTTCCACCCATCCGTGTGATTGTTCAAATCTCTTTATGTTCCGCAAAGGCAAACTGCCACTAACCTCACTCTACAAAAGGCGAACAAGAAGTAAAAACCAGTTCAATCGTACCAGTCGGACGTATTTGTTTTGCCCGGTCTCCTTGCTTTCAAAGTATTGGAATGCTAACCTCGAAAAGGTAGAAAGAAAGATTTTTTTCTTTAAAGAAGGAAATTATGACGCTGAATATCAAAGACCCCGAAGTCCACGATCTGGCTCAAAAGATTGCGGAAGAAACCGGCGAGACGATGACGCGAGCTGTCAAAGACGCGTTGCGCGAGAAGCTCGACCGGATCCGTCGCAAGAAAAAGCCAAATACGATCGCCGCAGACCTTCTTGCGATCGGCACCCGATGCGCGGCAACCCTTAAGGGAAGCCCGGTCGATCATGGGACTCTCCTGTACGACGAAAGAGGTCTTCCCCGATGATCCTCGATACCTCCGCCATCATCGCGATCTTGTTCGACGAGGAGGACTCCAGGATTTATGCTGAAGCCATCAGCAATGCGGATACCTGCCGTCTATCGGCATCGACTTTCGTCGAGGCCGCCATCGTGGTCGAGACACAAACAAAAAACGGTGGGAACCGCCAGTTCGATGCCTTTATCCGTCGGGCAGGGGTGACGATCGAACCTGTCACCGAAGAGCATGCCTATATCGCAAGACAGGCGTTTACAGACTTTGGCAAGGGACGACATCCGGCTTCCCTCAACTATGGTGACTGCTTTTCATACGCACTGGCAAAAGCTTCTGGAGAACCCCTCCTGTTCAAGGGTAACGATTTCCGTAAAACAGATATCGACTCGGCCCTCTGAAAATCCGATTATTTTCCTCCTCGGCCCGACCCTTTTCGACCTGAATCGCCGGACCTTTCGGAAGGGACCCGTTTTCCCAAAACTCCCTCAAATGATGAAAGACCTTTCCAGATGATCGCGTCGAGGATAATCGGGTCCATCGTTTCGATAATGAATGGGCAGACCATACGAAACCGGCAGTTCCTCCCGTCCTAACACATGCCGGACCAGCATGATTTTGCTGAAGTCGCCGACATCCCCCGCGTAACGATCCTGCATTTCGCCCTCTTCCGGTAATTTTCGGGAGTTCCGTCACCTCGCATATTATCCAAAATCCTACAAAACGGTATTTTCTTCCGTTCCAAAACCAATACGGATCATTCTGGCGTTCACCAAAATGAAGC
The DNA here is from genome assembly GCA_027315205.1 of Leptospirillum sp. Taxonomy (GTDB): domain Bacteria; phylum Nitrospirota; class Leptospirillia; order Leptospirillales; family Leptospirillaceae; genus DAHUYM01. The sequence continues at coordinate 6,217 of DAHUYM010000018.1, forward strand.
GTGGGTTTGCCCGGCGGAATGTCGTCTTTTTTAACAGAATTGCCTGCCCGTTTTACAGGTCTCTTTTTCTGCCTAGGCTATTTCGGTAGAAATATCGGTATCTTAAAAAATAAGGGACAAGGGAAATTCCGATGGAATAAATCTTGCTGTAACCTTACGTTCGGTCTTCCGAAACAAAAAACGGTGGGAGAGACGATCGGGAGCCGGGAGCCAGGACATTTCAAATCCCTCAAATGTCACCTCGTTTACCCGGAGGGAAACGAGAATGTTTTTCGTTCCGGACGGACATTAAAGTTATCCGACATTTCAATTCAGGAGGAAAGATGACGTATTTTCTGGAGAAAAAACGTGCGGGGTTCTTGTTCCTGGTGGCATTCTCCTTATCGGGTCTTCTCGGTTCTGTGACTGGTTGCGCATCGAATGATGCGTACCGGCAAGCCTTCACGTCAAATGAAGCGGTCCAGGGAAACAGTCGGACCTATGCCTCTCCGGTAACAGACGTTTGGAATGCTTCACTTGAGGTCTTGGCCCATCAGGGCTTCACCGTCAGTCTCTCCAATCGGCAGGACGGAATTCTGAACGCCGAACGTAAAATGACGGACCCCAACGATTCGGATCTCTCATACGACATCACGACGACGGTCACACTCACTCCAATCGAAAAACAAAGTTCACAGATCGTGATGACCGCCAACGAACAGACCATACGATACCAGAAGACCCATACATGGTGGCATCTTCTCTGGCTGATTCCATTGTTCCCGACGGGAACCGAATACAATACAGTCGTACGTCATTCGGGAACGGTCAGTGACAACAAGTTCTATGCAGCCTTCTTCGACGGCGTATCGAGCGAACTCGAAAAACGCAACCTGAAATCCTTTCAGAAGCAATGACATTCGGCTTCTATAATACCGTGTGGCACTTATGGGAGGGTCAGTAAACCGGGCCCTGGGGTGTCAGGACCAAAGTTGCCGGACCCCCTTCGAGATGACCATAGCGAGACGATGGGAATCTCATCAATTTAAACCGTCCGGTCCGAGGAAGAACATGACGGAAGAGCCCAGTTTTTCCAGAACGATCGTAAGGTTTGCGGGATGGATCGCGGCGATTCCCGCGGTGGCCCTCTTTCTTTTTTTGGCCACCATCCCCGTCTCGGACTGGAGAACCCAACTCTGGCTGGGCATCGCCGTCTTCGCCGTCGCCCTTCTTCTAAAGACGATACTTGACGGGAAACGATGGGTGATCCTGACGCTCATCTCCCTTTCCCTCTTTGTCACGTTCCGGTACGCCTGGTGGAGAGCCACCCAAACCCTTGGCATCGGCGATCCCCAGGTTCACTGGTATGAATATCCGTTCATCTTCATCCTCTTCGGTGCGGAAATCTATTCCTGGCTGATTCTGGTCTTCGGGTATTTCCAGACGGCGTTTCCCCTGTCCCGAAAGGCCGACCCCCTTCCGGCAGATATCGGCGGGTGGCCCACGGTCGATATCTTCATCCCGACGTACAATGAGCCCCTTTCCATCGTCCGGGCGACCGTCCTGGCCGCCATCAACATCGACTGGCCTCCGGATAAAAAGAGGATCTATCTTCTGGACGACGGAGACCGGAGGGAGTTCGAAGAATTCGCCCGGACCCTCGGAATCGATTACCTGGCCCGTCCCGAACACAAGCATGCCAAAGCGGGCAATCTCAACTTCGCCCTCTCCCGTTCGGAGGGGAAATACATTGCGGTTTTCGATTGCGACCATATTCCGACTCGGTCCTTTCTCCAGACAACCGTCGGGATCCCGGAGAAAAACCCGAAGGTCGGGTTCGTCCAGACTCCCCATCACTTCTATTCCCCGGATCCCTATGAACGGAACCTGGATGTCTTTCAGAAACTCCCGAACGAAGGGGAGCTTTTCTACGGCATCATCCAGGACGGGAACGATCTCTGGAACGCCGCCACCTTCTGTGGGTCATGCACTGTCATCCGGCGGGAAGCCCTCGACGAAATCCAGGGGTTCGCCGTCGACACCGTGACCGAGGACGCCCATACGTCCCTCAAGCTCCATCGCCGCGGCTGGGAGTCGGCCTACCTGAACCTGCCCCAGGCCGCAGGCCTTGCGACCCCGACCCTTTCGGCCCATATCCGGCAACGGATACGCTGGGCCCGCGGGATGATCCAGGTGTTCCGGATCGAAAACCCACTTTTCGTCAGTGGCCTGCGCCTGTCCCAGCGCCTCTGCTATATCAACGGGATGCTCTTTTTCCTGTCGTCCCTGCCCCGGATCGTATTTCTGACGGCGCCTTTGGCCTATCTCTATTTCGGTATCCGGATTTTCGACGCGGACGCGTATTCCATCGCCAGCTACGCCTTCCCGCCAATCGCGCTTTCGCTTATAGCCAACGCGGCGATCCACGGGAAACACCGCCACTCCTTCTGGAATCAGGTCTACGAAACCACGCTCGCGCCGTACATTCTCCTCCCTACCTTCCTGGCCCTCATAAACCCCAGACTGGGAACCTTCAACGTGACCGCGAAGGAGGGCCGGATCGAACAGGCGTTTTACGACCGCAAGATCGCGCGGCCCTTTGTCGTCCTGTGGCTTCTGAACCTCGGCGGCCTGATCTCGGGCATCGTCCGGTATTCCGGCGGATTCGGCGAAATTCCGACGATCCTTCTCACACTGGCCTGGACACTCCACAACCTGATCATCGTCGGAACGACTCTCGCCGTCAGCTGGGAGAGAGCGCAGAGGAGAGACCGCCCACGGCTGAACCTGAACCTTCCCGTCCGCATCACGAGCTCATCCGGACAGGTCCTTTTCGGGGAAACGGAAGATTTCTCGGACTACGGTACGCGGATCCGTCTCGCCAAATCCGGACCGGTATCCATGAGGGAAACGGTCCTCCTGGAGGTGCCTTTCCGGGAAGGGGTCCAGGGCTTTCCCGCGGAAATCGTCGGCATGGACGAATCGAACCTCCGCCTCAACTTCCAGCCCCTTACCCTCGAAGAGGAACAGCGTCTGATGCTCATCCTCTATGGACGCGCGGACGCCTGGGTCCGTTTCGGCGTGGCGCAACAAAACGACAGTATCCTGAAAAGCCTGTGGAACATTTCCCTGTTCGCGCTGATCGGCCAGGGCCGGGTCCTGAAGGCACTCCTCTGGTCTTCGCCGAAGCCGGAAATCCCGAAGACCCGTCTTTTGAGGGGTCCTTCTTGAAATGCCCGTCCATGATCCGGTCGGCGCTTTTCCTGTGTCTGGCGATTCTCTGGCTCCCGGGAGGGGCCGGACCCGCCAGGGCTTCGGGAAGCTCGCTCCCCGCACCGCAATCCGCCACAGTCCCGCCGGTCGCCGGGATCGACGGACAGGGAACTTTTCTTAAAACCTTTTCTCTCCGGGACCTTCAGGTCGGGAAAGATATCCGCCTCGCCGGGAACTCCGCGGATCGCTCTTTCCAGATCGGGCTTTCGCCGGACACGCTGGTACAGAACGCCCTAATCCGGGTCCTGTACCGGTTCCACCGCTCCCTTTTCCGTGGAATCCGGACAAACCTCGCCGTCGACTGGAACGGAATCCTTCTGGGAACCCTGCCGTACCCTCCGGAAAACGGTCCGGTCCAGGATCAGGCCGTCACGTTTTCCATCCCTTCGTTCCTCATGAATACCCGAAACACCCTCAGGTTCCGCATCGTCAAGGATCCCAAGAATCCCTGCGCCAATTTCGGTCTGGGCTCTTTCGTGACGGTACGAAGGTCCACGTCGATCCGGATCTCCGGTCGAAAGATCCGGGTTCCCGAGCGACTTTCCGATCTTCCGTTTCCGTTTCTCTATCCCTCCATCGTCGGACCCCGAAGGATTCCGTTCGTCTTCGGCTCCACGGAGCCGGCCATACTGGAAGCCGGGGGGATCCTCTCCTCAGGGTTCGGCGTTCTGGGGAACTACCTTTCGTTCCGCTTTCCGGTCCTCATATCCCACTCGTTATCCGCGACCAACTTCCCGACAGGGCACTTGGTCCTCCTGGCCATCGACAAGGACCTGCCGCCGACATTTGCACCCTCGCCGATACGCGGACCATACCTGGCCCTCCTGCCGAATCCGTCCGACCCGTTCGGCAGGATCCTCCTGGTCTCCGGACGGACCCCCGAAGAGGTCAAGGTCGCCGCGTCCCGGCTGGTTCTCAGGATCCCGGACCGGGAGTCGTCCTCTACCACGTTCGGAGGGGTTTCGCTCCCTCCCCCCCGGGGTTCGGACGACGCGCCACGGTGGCTGTCGGTCGACCGTGTGATCCGCTTCGGATCCCTGTCCGGCCCTGCGGACCTGACCGTACACGGGACCGGTACGGTCAAGCTCGCCTTTTCGCTCCCTCCGGACCTTTTTTCCTGGCACAGGAAATGGGTTCCGGTCCATGTGCATTTCCGGGTCCGGACTCTGAATCGTGAAAACCGATCCCGCCTGGACATCTTCCTGAACCATCGGTATCAGGAATCCCTTCCCCTCGACCCTTCGGATTCGGGAAGAGGAGATCGGTCTGTGGACATTCCGGTCGCCGTGCGTGACCTGACGCCTTTCCGGAACCAGTTGAACTTCAACTTCAACTTCCGGAACTCCCTCCCGTCGATTTTCTCCTGCACGATGAACAAAAGCCCAGAGCTCTCGGGAACTCTCATGCCGGACTCCTACATCGATCTCAGGTCCTTTCCCCGATTTTCGAATCTTCCCGACCTCCGGCTCATTCCGAACGGAGGCTATCCCTTCACCCGGTACGCCGACTTGTCCAGGACGGCCGTCATCCTCTCCGACACCCCGGGGTACGGCGACATCCAGGTGTTCCTTCACATGATGGCCACGTTCGGAGCACAGACCGGAACTCCCTCCCTCCGGGTGACCGTCGTGAACCCCGAAGAGATCGGGAGTGTCCGGGAAAAGGACCTCATTCTGATCGGCACATACGATTCCAACCCCCTGCTTCTCGGACTCACCGGATCCTTGCCGTGGGAGTCGGAAAAAAACTTCCAGCGGCTCCGCACCCAGAACCTACTCCTCGAATTGTTCCGCTGGAATAACCCTCCCCCTGCGCATTTCGGCCCTTCCGACCTCGTCTCCTATTTCCGGAACGTCCGCATGCCCCTGGGGATCCTGATGGAAACAGCTTCCCCTTACTCCAGCCATCATGTGGCCCTTTCCCTCGTGGGCGTCAGCCAAGACGGAATCCGGTCCATGGACCGGATCCTCTTCGACCCCCGGCAGTTCCCGAAAATCTTTGGCGACGCAACGGTCGCATCGCCAGAGGGGTTGAGCTCCTTTGTCCTCCCGGGCCCGTCCTACAAGATCGGGCATCTGGATCCCCTCGAATCTCTCCGCTTCTGGTTCTATTCCCATCCGATCGGGATTGTCGTCCTGGTCGTCCTTCTCGCCGTCGCCGGCGGGGTAGGGCTTCAGTCCCTATACAAAAGTTACGCACGGAGAACGCGTGGAACGACCTAAGCCACTTCCGGTCCGGATCGATGACAGTCGAAGCGTCAAGGACGGCACACGGAAAAGCGCCCGTCCCCTGCCCTTTCCGCCGGCAATCTCTCTCTTCATGACCGGGGCCCTGACCCTTTTCCTGTTCGCGGGCATTCCCCGGGCCATGGCCCAGGACGACGTCCGTCTCGAACTCGAAAAAAAGGCCGAGTTCTGGGCCCAGAACGGCCGTGAGGACCTTGCGGCCCAGACATACCGACAGCTTCTCTTCCTCTATCCGAACAGCCGACACGCCTTGATCGGCCTGACCGAAGCCTCCATTCTCACCGGCCATAAAAAGGAGGCCGATGGCTATATAAAACGCCTCCGGATCCTGGATCCCAGGGACCCCTCCCTCCCGTTCTTTTCCCGGGAAATGGCCTTGGGCCCCAGATGGACACAGGCCATCATGACCGCACGGACCGAAGACAGTCATCATCATTACGGGAAGGCCTTCCGGGCGTTCAAGGACGCGTTCGGCCCTCTGCCCCCGCCGCCTGATTTCGCGGTGGAGTACTATCATGTGCTTCTCCGTCTGAAGGGTGGGCCCCAGACTGCGGAGCGTGAACTCGAAAGCCTGACCCGCCAGTATCCCGGAAGCCTCCATTACCGCCTGGCATACGGAGAGATCCTCTCGTACCGGGAAGGCAAGCGGCATGCGGCGATACGAATCCTGAAACCACTTGCCCTCACCCCATCTCCCGTGAGCCACAGGGCCAAGCTCGCCTGGAAACGGACTCTTGTCTGGGAAGGCGACAATCCGTCCTTCGTTCCGGAACTCTCCGAGTATCTCCGCTCCTATCGGGATCCTGGCCTGGAAGAACTCCTGGCACGTGCCCGGCAAAGGGTTCTGCAGGAAGGCCACCGGCCTGTTCAGGCCTATGCGGCCCTTCACCGGGGAAAATTCCGGGACGCCCGGGACCGGTTCACCGGACTTCTGAAAGAAGACCCGGGTAACGGGTCTTACTGGATTGGACTCAGTTCCGCGTGGTTCGGTATGCACCGTTTCGGAAAGGCGAAGGAGGCGCTGGATCAGGCAAAACGGTCGCGGCTCTCCCCCCGTGACCAAAGACGCATTCGGATCCTCTCCAGAAAAATCACGTTCTGGTCGCTGATGAAACAGGGTCACGAAGCCCTGGAGCGTGGCGATGCGCCTCATGCCTATTCCCTGTACCGGAGAGCCTACAGGATCGACCCGGACAATATCTCGGTCCTCGACGTCCTCTCCGGACTCGAGCTCGAGCGCGGACACCCGGACCGGTCTCTCTCGCTTGCGAGACGGGCCCTTCGCCTCCACCCCCACGATTCAAATGCCTGGTCCGGAGTCTTGAATGCCCTGGTGGCAGGGAAGCGCTACCCGGAGGCCCTGGCGTTTCTCGAGGCTTCGAAGACCCGGAGGATCCGGGAAATCGAAAAACGAGATCCCTCGTTCCTTCTCGTGGAAGGCACGATCTACGCGCATACGCACCATCCCGGAAAATCGGACCGACGCTTTAAAAAAGCCGAAGTTGCGATCCCGGACCCGACTCCTTCCCAAGAGCTTTCCCTGGCTTGGGGATTCTACACGCTCGGGCAGAGCCAATCCCTCTCCCGAATCCTCGACAGTCTCCATGCCGAGCCCGGATTGACGGCGAAAGAACAAGATCAGGTCGTGCAACTCGAACACCTGAAAACGCTTCTCGATGTCAACGGCGACCTCGTGAAAAAAGAGTATCGAATGGCCCATATACGGCTCTCTTCCGCCATCCGGAGATTTCCCGGCGACCGGTTCTACCCGCGCGAGGATGCAGCTGTGTCTATGGCTTCGGGGCAATTCGAAGACGCGTTCCGGACCGAAATGTCGCTCGGCCCTGGACACACCATCGACACATACGAACAGGCGATCCTTTCCGCAATCCGGGCGCACCATCTCGGGAAAGCGTCCGACTGGACGGCCGACGCACGGAGAAGGTGGCCCGACCGGCCCCGCGTTATCGTCATGGAAGCCCGTCTCATGGAAGCGCAGGGACACGACTCGCAAGCCCGGAGGCTCCTTGAGGACGCCCTCAGGGACACCCCGAACGATCCCCGATTATTCTTGGGATTGACGGAAATCGACATGGAAGAGAACCGTCTCTCCGACGCCCGGAAAAACGCACTCCTGGCCCTCGACCAGTCCCGAAACGCGGTAGACGAGAAAATCCGGACGCAGACCGCCCTCGAGGCCCAGAGTGCACTGGACGCCATCTCCCGCCGGGAACGCCAGATGAATGCGTCCCATTTCGAGTTCCTGTTGGGAGAAACAGTTTTTACCCAGTACACCCAGTATTACTATTCGCAAATCGGGGGGTTCTTTCCCATCGGAACCACCGCGGGGGGCGACGGCGTTTCTTCCACGATCTACTTGCACGCCTTCATCGAGGCCACGGCGTTCACCTTCCAGTACCATCCCTCCGCCTCCGCGTCGTCTCTTTTGTCGCAGACCTATTTTGGAGGGACACCGGCCGTCGGGGTCCGGATTCCGACCTTTTTCGGATCCTGGGAAGGGGATGTCGGATGGGGCATCGCGCAGCACGACCAGACGCTCAGTCCGCCGGGGACGGTGACCGGACTCTTCCTACAGACCGACCTCCTGTTGAACCTCATGGGGGGAGGACTGGACCTGTTCGCCAATTACACGGGTTACATCAATTACATCTACTTTCAAAGCCGGTATCTCCACCCGGCGTGGGCCTCGTCCGGTAAAACGCTCGCGTTCGGACTGGGACCCGAAGCTATCGTCCAGGGCAATGAGAACTACAGCGCCTACATGGGGGGAGCGGCATTCCAGCTTTTCGTGGCCCCGCTTCGCTCCACCCTTCTCCTGGACACGGGGATCCTTGGATCTTCAGCGTATCCGGGAGTCGGCGGGTACGAAGGTTTTTCATGGTATTTTTATTATTGAAACATAGCGAAGACGACCTTCTCTATCGGGAAATCGTCCTTTCTGCCAACGGGGAGGCCAAAAATCCATGAGCCAGTCGCCGGATCTGGAACAGATCATGTCGTACTTTCAAACGGAATCCGGCGGAGCTCCGTCCCGGTACGTGGAATTTCCCCGGACCCCGTTCGCGCCGGTCAAGCCGATCCCCGGGAAGCGGCGGATTCAGATACTGCCACCGCCGGCTCCGCCACCGCCGACTCCGGAACCGTCGACTCCGGAACTGTCGATCACGCCGGAGAAATCTTCGGCCGCGCTCTCCGGAGAATGGCCCGCGCTGGATGCGATCCTCGGAAAGGAACGGACGGGAAGACCGACATCGAGAAGAAAATGGCCGACCATCCTCATGACCGGTTCCGTGGGAGGAACGGGAAAAACGCTTCTCCTCGCTTCCATAGCCGCCAGATTGGCCCTTAGGGGGCGCCCCGTCATCGTCGTCGACCTAAACGGCACCAGTTATCTTCCCTTTCTGTTCATCGGAAGCCATAAAGTCTCGACGACGCGGATGGGCAGGATATGGACCTCCTTTTTCCACGAGGGCGTCCAGATCCCTCTTCTTTCCGTCCGGACGGATGGTCCCCTTTCCGGCGCCACGGATCCGGGAATCGACCTGTCGTTTTCCGACCTGTATAACGAAATTCGGGCCGAAGCCCCTGCTTTGGTTTCGTTGCCGGATCTCCCTCTGCCTTTGATTCTGGTCGATTTGGACGCCTCCGGCCGGCCGATCTTCGAAGAAACCGTCACACGGGCACAGATCGCGCTGTCGCCCGTGGCTCCGGAGATTCCGTCCCTATTGGCGGCGAAGGAAATGGAAAATTATTTCGGGACGCTGGAGTCCGGCAAGGGGATTTACTGCGAGCGGTATTACATCATCAACCGGCTTTCGGGGGACAATCCGTTCCATGCCCATCTCCGGAGCCGGTTCGAATCGCTTCTGAGCCGGAGGCTCTGTCCGGTCATTATCCCGGAAGACCCTCTCCTCGAAAGCCTCCTGGCCAGGGGAGAGCCTTTCCTGACCATTCTCTCCAGAATCGGGGTTTCCCGTGCGATCGAGGAAACCGGGCGGTGGCTTCTTGACAGATGCGAATCCCTGGAGCGGACCGAGCAGGCCAAGGAGGCCTGATCCATCGAGAATCTTCAAACGCCGGACCTTCTCTCCGAAAAAACTTCAGAGACCTCTTCTCCCGGACGTTCCGGTTCGGGAAATTCGCGCAGCGCACGGGTTCGGCGCCCCTTTTCCGGGAATGAGATTCCCCGATCGGGAGAAGGAAAACCGTCCCTCCACAAAACCCAGTCCGAACAGGGCGAGATTTTGGTCGTAATATCGGGGAGGCGACCCCAGGAGTCCGTTTTTGAAAAAGGCCGCGACCCGGGACCGCTGGATCCGGTATTCCCGTACATCCCCACGGGCCAATAGATACGGAAGAAGGGCAGCCGAAAATCCCGGAGATCCCTCTCCTGCCCCGGTTCCCAGATAGGTGTTGACGACCGCAGGAGGCACCCGATGGGATGCGAGGTACCGAGCGATTCCCCCCGTCTCCTCCGCTCCGGTGTCCTGTTTCCCGCACTCCTCTCCGGAATCCTCCAGACCCTTCCAGAGATAGACCCGGATCGCGTCGAACGAACCAACGGGACCTTTGACCGGGTCCCAGGAGACCGATCCGTCGGGATGGAGCAAAAACCAGTCGGGAACGAATCCCCGGGGGGCGATGAGGGGGAAAAGCCGATCGCCGGTCTTCCTAATCCGTCTCCAGGGACCGTCCGGATCCACGGTGGAGAAACGGCGAAGGAGCGCAGAGGGCGTATAGCTGGGGTTCAGGCGGACCGATCCGTCGGTCATGACGAAACCGAACGGACCCGGGAGAAGAACCGTCCGTTCCCGGGAACGAGTGGCTACTTCGCCCAAGGCGATCCGTTTCAGTAGGACCATCCCTTTCAGGCGGAGGTCCCGACGGTGCCAGAGACGGCCCGCTTCCAGAAAATCGTAAGCGAGCCAGCAGTCGGCATCCGAAGCCGAATGCGCGTCCAGAACGCCCCATGTTCCGTCGGGCCGCCGACCCCAGAGCCAGGCCGGGAGATGGTGAAACAGATCCCCCTTCGCGAGGTTCTCCTCGGTCCATTTAAGGATCGTACCGAACCGGGTGGAGTTCCCTTCCACAAGGGAGAAAAAAAGCGCATAGGCTTCCCCTTCCGAGGTGGTCCGGCCTCCGGCGTCCCGGTCGATCACCCGGCCGTCGTCCTGGAGAAAGGTCCGGGCGTATCGATCGAAAAACGGCCAGGGTCTGGCTTGTACAGGAACGGTAACGAAAAGAAGCAGGATCAGGGAAAAAAGAAACGCAGGGGGCGTCAGGGAGAGAGTGTATGAACCGATTTTCGGCGTTTTGGGCATGATGTCCTTCTGTTCGCACAAAGAAATCCTATCCCTTTCAAGCATCCGGTCGGATTGCGTTTTCGTCTTTCAAGGCGAATTGAGACAACTCACTATCCGGCACAGTTCCTTTTTTCCGATTCAACCCCCGTTTTCAACATCACATTGAAAAACAAACCCAAGACATCCGGTACCGGATGTCTTCCGGTCAATAAACCAATCAGAATATCCCACAGAATTCGACACAATAAGGCCCATAATCGGATAGTGTACATATCTACTGATACATATCATCTTGGAAATGAGGAATGAAGAATGCCGTCACAAAAGTGTTTGCCACCGGTCGAAGTCAGGCCGTGGGGATTCCCAAAAATTTCGTTTCAACTGCGAAGAGGTCTATATCGAGCGGAAAGGGGAAACGCTTGTATTGAGACCCAAGCCGCGCACATGGAAAAACGACTCTGAAACCGGTAAACGTTTTTCAGACGATTTTCCCGAACGCATCGAGGATCGGGCACCGGAAGAGCGAACATCGTTATGATACGATGGATGTTCGATACGAATACCTGCATATCTCTGATCAAGCACCAGCCTCCAAAACTCCTCGAAAAAAGCCGATGTGCCGGTGGGAGCGATCGGCATCTCCAGCGTCGTCCTTGCCGAACTCTGGTTCGGCATTCGTGCGTTGCGAGACAAGAAAAGGAACGAAGCCGCGTTGAACGACCTCCTCCTTTATACTGCAGTCCATGCATGGCCTGAAGAAGCGGCACCGATCTATGCCCGCCTCCATGACCGGTTGCGACAAACATGACCGGCTGCGACAAAAAGGAACGCCGATCGGGGCGAACGACCTTTTGATCGCAGCCCATGCACGTCCATGCTTGTCCCTCTTGTCACCGACAACTCGCGAGAGAATTCCGGCGAATCTCCCATCTCAATCTGGAAAACTGGATCCGCTAGGGTCCTCCAAGTCCGCTGCCAAAAAAGCGGTGCCCTTGACTGTCCTGAGAGAGTCGGATTCGGAAGGCAAAACTCAGGGCAAAGACGGCATCATACCACCCAGCGCGTGCCCCAGGGCGCTTCCGAACCCCTGAAGGTTCGTCGTCCGATACCCTGCCGGAATCTCGAACAGGGAGTCTGGCTGGGGTCCTGGCGTGAAATCTGTCAGGAGCGTCACAACTTTCCCATCGGCCGAACGGATCTTTGCGGGGTAGCCGGTCTGGACGTTTCTCCATTCGTACCCCACGATCTTTCCTTCATCTTTCATCTCGTACTTGTCGCATAGAGCCCCGTCGACTGTCCCCTGACCCACTTTCACAAAGTGGTTTTTCGAGTCGTCGAGCATCATCTGCTGGGACGGCGAAACCTTGAACGGAAGTTCGAGGGCGGTTTTGTGGACCGGGTTGATCTGGTAGAACGCTTTTTTGTCCAGACGGACGATCATGATCATTTGGCCGCCCGGACTCGAAAGGATGTCCTCCCGGATTTTCTGGTCCCCCACGTGAATGCGGGATTTCGTCACGTGGGTCTCCCCGCCGTTCGTGATGGTCGTGACCTGGTTCGCACTGTACTGGAGCTGGGCGGCCAGTGCCACTTGGCCCGTGAGAAAAATCAGGACGGCACCCAAAATCCCGCCCGTCGTCACCGTTTTCATCGCTTTGCCCTCCCATTTCGGATTCATGCTTCCGACAACCTGATGCGTTATGATTCGGCCGGGTGCACGAGCTTCAGAACCGGCCCTTCAGTCTTCCCTCCCCGAAACCACCAGACGGCCCCCTTCTTGACGCTGAAAGGATAGACTTCACCGGTCAGGATGAGCGCGGCCACGTGTCCCAGAACCGGCTGGTGGCCAACCAGGACAACAGTACCGTCCCCTTCCGGCCATCCGACGGCTTCGAGGATTCCGGCGGCTGTCCCCCCGGGACTTACCGAGTCCGCGATCTCGAAGGGGCGCCCCAGGCCTTCAGCGGTCTCCCGGGTACGCACGGTGGAACTGACCAGGATCCGGGCCTCTTCCGGAAGACGCTTCCTGAGCCAGGCTCCGGCACTCTTCGCCTGTTTTCGCCCTTTGTCCGTGAGGGGCCGAACCGAATCCGGGAACCCGTCGGCGGCTTCCGCATGTCGCCAGAGAATCAGATCCATACGCCTCCCGAACCCAAGGGCGATTCTTTGAGGAATTCCTCATTTTTGAGACAATGGCAGGAATGTGTGTTGAAATCGGTTTTTTTAACTTACCATACCCTGCGTGAATAAGGGAGAAGCCGTGACCGAGCCGCTCAAAGCTCCGTCGAATCTCACGATCATGGGCGGCAATCTGGCAGGGAATGTCCTTGAATGGTACGACTTCGCCCTCTACGGGAGTTTTGCGACTCTCTTCTCCCGGCTCTTCTTTCCCCACCAGAACGCGTTCCTCGCACTTCTCGAAACCTTCGGCGCCTTCGCCATCGGCTACGTGACCCGTCCCGTCGGGGGAATCCTCTTCGGACACATGGGCGACACGAAAGGACGAAAAACCGCTTTAATCCTTTCGATCCTCCTCATGTCGCTTCCAACCTTCCTGGTCGGGATCCTCCCCACCTTCGAGTCGGCAGGATACCTCTCTCCGCTCCTTCTCGTCGTGCTCCGGATCCTCCAGGGGATCGCCATCGGCGGCGAATTCACGCTCGCAATGTCCTTCCTGGTCGAAACGGCCCCGTCGGACAGGAGAGGGTACCAGGGGTCCTACGCGATGGTCGGGGTGGTCGGGGGAATCCTTCTGGGAACCCTGGCGGCATTGTCCGCAGCGTCTGTCCTGTCTCCCGAACATCTTTACCGGTGGGGATGGAGAATCCCGTTTTTGTCGGGGATCCTCCTTTTGGCATTCGGCTTATTCCTCCGTCGCCATCTTCCCGAGTCCCCCGCCTTCGAACACAGGACCCGCATCGAACTGCCCTTCATCGAATCGCTCCGGCTCTGCAGAAACGACATGCTCCGGGGGTTCGGGTTCCTGGTCACGAACAGCGTGGCCTTCTACCTGATCGTCGTCTACCAGCCGTCGTACCTCTCGAGACTTCCCCGGATGAACTTGGAATCCGCCCTTTTCATCCAGGTCCTGAGCCTTGTTCTTCTTCTCTTCCTCATCCCGTTCGGAGGCCTCCTCTCGGACCTGTTCGGCCGAAAGCCGGTGACCCTGGTGTCCGTCCTGGGATTTCTCTTCCTGTCCCTTCCCGTTTACCGACTCTTCCAGACCGGATCTCCCGAAGCCGTATTCTTCGGCCAGTCCCTCTTTGTCGCACTCCTGGCCCTCTACATCGGGCCGCTCCCCAGCATCATGGCGGAGATCTTCCCTTCCAGGGTACGGTGTTCCGCCCTTTCAGTGACCTACAACATGAACCTGGCAATCTTCGGGGGTACGACCCCGCTCGTGGCGACGTTTCTGATCCACCGCTTCAAAAGCGATACGGCACCTGGCACGTATCTGTCGGTTGCGGCGTTCCTTTCGCTTATAACGATTCTGCTTCTGAGGGAAACGAGGCATCGGAGACTGGAGTAAGGCGGGGGGACCGGACGGAGCCGCGAGTCAAACGGCTGATCCGTCCGATCGTCCAAGGCAGGGTGCGTGCGGAAGGTGCTGAAAGGCAACCGAACGGGATCTCCGGCTTTACGGCCAATCCCGTTCGATCATC
>DAHUYM010000019.1 GCA_027315205.1 Leptospirillum sp.
GGAGGATGCCATGAAAAACGCCATCGACTGGTTCGAGATTCCGAGCAAGGATTTTTCGCGGGCAATGCGGTTCTACAGCACGATTCTGGGAGAACCGCTCAAGGACATGAGCGACCAGATGCAGTGTCCATATGCGTTCTTTCCGATGGAATGTCAAGGTATCGAGGGTCAAGGCGTCGGCGGAGCCCTCCGGGCCGCAGGCACCACGAAAAACTGCAACGACGACGGCCCGACGATCTATCTGAACGCCGGGGAGGACGTGAACCGGGTGCTCGACAAAGTGAAGGCCGCGGGCGGAGAGATCACGATGCCGAAGACGGCGATCGGCGAATACGGATTCATCGCGTTCATCAAGGACTCGGAAGGGAACAGCATCGGCCTTCACTCGATGCATTAAACCGACCGATTCCTGGTCGGCAGACAACCTCGTGAACGTCAATCATAATCGTGTTTTCTTGGATGCACTTTCAAAGATCGGGGAGGGTGTCATGACCAACTCAATCGTTAAATCCATTCCGAACGGCATGCACACCGTGACGCCGCACTTGGTATGCGCGGGAGCATCCGATGCGATTGAATTTTATAAAAGGGCCTTTGGCGCGACCGAGAACCTACGATTCCCGATGCCAAATGGAAAACTCATGCATGCGAGCATTCAAATCGGCGATTCCACAATCTTTCTAGTTGATGAAATGCCGGAACATGGCGCGCTCGGCCCGAAGGCGCTCAAAGGCTCACCCGTAACCATTCATCTCTATGTCGACGATGTTGATGCATTCATTGCATGTGCGGTCGGGGCCGGGGCGAAGTTGACGATGCCCGCCGCCGACATGTTTTGGGGCGACCGTTATGGCCAGCTTGAAGATCCGTTTGGCCATCGCTGGTCGGTCGCCACTCATTTTCGGGATATGAGCCTCGAAGAAACGCAACAGGCATTTCAAATATTCCAGGAAAACCGCTCAAAGACGTGAGCGATCAGATGCCGTCCCCTATGCGTTCTTTCCGATGGAATTCCCGGGCGTCAAAGGGGCCCTCCGGGCCTTGAACACCACGAAGAACTGCTCCGACGACGGTCCAACGCTCTGTCTGAACGCAGGCGACGACCTGAAGCGGGTACCGGAAAAAGTGAAAGCTGCCGGCAAAGAGGTCACTTTGGAGAAAACACCGATCGACGAATACGGATTTATCGCATTCATCAAAGACTCGGAAGAAAACCACATCGACCTGTACTCGATGCACAGAATTGCGAGACAGATCCGCGGTAGGCGGGACCCCAGACCCTCCTGCAATCGGGATTTGCCATCTGGGACGTAATCGTTCAAATGGATTCGGAAAGGAGACCACGATGACCCTATCCCAAAAGATCACGCCGTTTCTGTGGTTCGATGGACGGGCCGGGGAGGCCGCCCGCTTCTATACGTCTATCTTCAAAAAGTCGAAAATCGTCCGGGTCACGCCCATGTACGCGGCATTCCGGCTGGAAGACCAGGAGTTCATCGCGCTGAACGGCGGGCCGCAATTTTCGTTTACCCCCGCGATCTCGTTCTTCGTGAGGTGCAAGACCCAGAAAGAGGTGGACTTTTTCTGGGAAAAGCTGTCCGACGGCGGGGAAACCCTCCAATGCGGCTGGCTTAGAGACCGCTTCGGCTTATCATGGCAGATCGTTCCGTCGGTCTTGGGCGAACTTCTGGAAGACGCCGACGAAGAGAAATACGAAAGGGTCATGGATGCGTTACTCAAGATGACGAAACTCGACATTTCGAAGCTCAAGAAAGCCCATACCCTGTGAGGACCGTTCCGGCTGGCGACATCCCTGATATGGACCCCCATCAGAGGTTTCGATGAAATATTTTCTTTACAAGCTCATTCCGCCCCGATCGACGTTCGCCAAGGACATGACCCGGGAAGAAAAAAACCTGATGGACGAACACTTCGCGTATTGGAGTAATCTGATGGACAGATGGTGCGTGATCGCGTTCGGTCCTGTCGAGGATTCCACGGGGGGATATGGCATCGCGATCCTCGAAGCGGACAACGATACGGATATCGAAGCCCTGGGCCATAACGATCCGATGATCAGAGCCGGGGCGGGATTCCATTTTGAAATCTGTCCCATGCCCCAAGTCGTCTTACGCATGTAATCGGACCGATCCCTTCGTTCAAGCGTAACCTTAATGATGTGGATCGAATCCGTTTTCGAATGAGGCCCCCAAAAGGGGGGCCTTCTGGACTCATGGAATGTATTGCATAAGGGGTTCGTTCCGAACCGGATGATCCTAAAATCCAAATTGGATTTACGAGAAAATGCAAGGAGAACGACCCGATCCAGTCCGGATAAATTTCCTATGATATACTTGGAAATAAGGAAGAAAAAGGAATGATTGCAATTGATCACACTAAACTTTTACAGCCTGATCCAAAATAAAAAAATCGGGGCGCTCCGGACGGCCTTAATTTCGTGAGCTTCAACACCCAAGAAGCCGTCCCTACGAAGGTCCGGGACATCCTTCGATCAACCCAGAAAGCCCACCCCCATGCTCTATACCATTGCTGTTGTCCTGATCATCCTGTGGCTCTTAGGAATCGTCTCCTCGTATACGATGGGTGGCTTCATTCACATTCTGCTGGTGATCGCTGTCGTCATCATCCTTCTCCGTATCATCCGTGGGCGATCGCCCGTTTGATCCGCCAAGCGTTCCCGATCTGGAGACCTCCCCATGTATAAAGTTTTATCCATCGCCCTTTTTATCGCCGGAATCGTGCTCGCAGTCTTTGGAGCCCAAGCCGTGAATTCAACGAGTTCCAGCATATCCCGATTTTTCACCGGAGCTCCGACGGATAAATCAATGGAGATGCTCATCTCAGGGATCGTTTTAAGCGTCGTGGGGTTGGCAGGAATTGTCATATCACGCCAAGGTTCCAGGAGATGAAGGAAAGCCCTTGGCAAACGAAGGCCAGATTCAAGAAAACGCTTCACGGCGATGATCTTTTTGGCATACTATGAACACGTCCGAAATCTGATTTATTCCCCCAGGCCCAATGAAAGGCAGTCCGTCCATCAACAATCGGGTACGCGACTGTGGAAGTCCGGATGGTACACGTCCCTGAGTTCACAAAGTTTTTCCTGGCAGACACACCGTTCCGCGTGGGGGAATGCTCCCTCTCGAACTCCATCGACCGAATGGCAAGGGAGGATCCATTCCATACTCCCGCTTCCAGCATTCGTCTTTATCGGATCAGGTCGATGAGCCTGAAAACCCAAAAGCGAGCTTTTAGAAAGCCCCGGCATTGTTGGGTGAAGAAAATTACCGGCTTGGCCCTCTGGAGCTTTCCGCCGTTTTTTTCAGAAATTCCTTCGTTACGATGCCCCTCAGAAGAAAAGATCCAACAATATATTATAATGTAACGACTACCATATGAGAGGAGACCGGCTTTGACGGTATCCGGTCAGTCGGATGGAAGCACGAATTGTCATCTTTTAACTTAAAAGCCAAGAATGGGTCTGCATGCGCACGGCTTCTGTCCATTTTTCACGAGTATTCAGAAAACAAAGAAGTTTATGCGCCTATGCGACCGAAGGGGCTTGCCACTCTGGAGGGAGTTTCCTTGGACATTCCGCAGGACAATCGTACGGTTGACGTGACCGCAGACGTTGCCCAAGAGCGCGAATTAGCGCAGCTGATCGTTACGACGCTGAAATTAAAAATCGAACCCTCTGACGTTGATCCGGAAGCACCGCTTTACAAGGAAGGCCTTGGGCTGGATTCAATCGACATTTTGGAAATTTCTCTGACAATTTCCAAGGTTTATGGATTCAAGTTGAGTTCGGACGATGAGAACAACCTCGTGATTTTCCGTTCTTTGCGGAGCTTGAATCGGCACATTCAGACTCATCGGGTAAAATAGATGCAGTGGACATATGAGTGGCTCGAAAAGACGGTACGCTCCCTGGTATCAAGGACCTTATCGCGGCAGACTTCGTCTGAAGCCAGTTTTCCAGGCGAATATCAATCGGACCAATCTGAGATTTTTCCGCTCCTTCGGCATGAAGGTATGGAGTCCATCCTTGCCTACCGGAAAGGGAAACCGATCACGGTCGCTCAATTTCTCGGAGAAGTCTCTGTCGTGGCGTCGACTTTGCCAACCCGTAAATACGTCCTCAATCTCTGTTCGGATCGCTATCGTTTTACGGTCGTCCTGGCAGCCGCCCTTCTCCGTCGACAGATCACTCTCCTTCCCCCCAACGATACCCCCGAACTCCTTAAATTTCTTTCCGCACAATACTCCGATCTCTATTGTCTGAGGGATGCATCCGACCCTGTCTCTCCTTTTATCCCCTCCGTGCCCTATCCCGATGATGCAGTCGAAACCCGGGACTTCATGGAAATCCCTTATTTCCCAGTGCAGCAAGTGGCCGCAATCGTTTTTACCTCCGGTTCGACCGGACGCCCCTTACCGCAGGTCAAGACTTGGGGATCAATCGTCCGCAGCGCACGGGTCGCCGGTATTCGTTTGGGGGTTTTCTCCCACCCCGGTGCGACTCTGCTCGGGACAGTGCCCTCGCAACACATGTACGGACTGGAATCTACGGTCCTTCTGGCGCTCCAGCATGGCCTGACACTCTATTCGGGCCGTCTTTTCTACCCGAAAGATATTGTGACGGCCCTGTCAGTGGTGCCAAAACCGCGCGTCCTGGTGAGCACGCCCGTCCATATACGGGCTCTTCTCGACGACGAAACCGAACTTCCTCCAGTCGATCTCGCGATCTGTGCGACCGCTCCATTGTCGCCGCACCTGGCCGCCGCGGCGGAGTCACGGCTTGGCGCTCCCCTCTATGAAATCTACGGTTGCACGGAAGTGGGTCAGATGGCCACCAGACGTACCGTGAAGACTGAGGAGTGGAGCTGCTTCGATGGGATCAGTCTGCGTCAGGACAAAAAGGGGACCTGGGCTCAAATCGTTCATACCGGTGGAGATGTCCTTCTAAACGACGTGATCGAACTCCGTGACCCCGGCCACTTCCTTTTGCATGGACGGACGGGCGATCTAGTCAACATCGCCGGGAAACGCACTTCTCTCGCCCATCTCAACTACCATCTCAATTCCATCGAAGGCGTACGCGACGGGATCTTCGTCATGCCCGACGAATCCGGACAGGCTACCGTTCGCCTGATGGCCTTTGTCGTTGCTCCTGCACTCACCCAGGAGACGATCATGGACAGCTTGCGAAAACGCATAGACCCCGTCTTTCTGCCCCGCCCTTTATGCCTTGTAGAATCGCTGCCGCGCAACGCGACGGGAAAGCTGTCACACGATGCGGTCAATCATCTTCTGACCGAATTCGCCGAACGTTAGAAACCTTCCGATCGACGTTCGCCCGGATGCCAACCCCTGGAAAAGACGCCTCTGGTCGTGCTGTCGATCCCTGCACGAACCTCGTTTCACCGGTTCTTTCCATGAAACGCTTTATGCGGTGTTTTGTCCGCCCTGGAATTCTGATATAGTTTTCGGGCATTCTTCGATACATCCCCAGTCCTCCCAACCCTGTTATAGAAGGCGAGGGGAAGCCCGACAATGACCCTTCGAATCCCGGAAAACTCTCGAATCATTTCCTTCGGGTTCACTCTATGGGGCAAGTTTCAGGAGAACGGATGATAACCGCGACCGCCAACCCGAAAGAAGATTCCTGCGATGTTCTTGTTGTCGGGGGAGGACCCGCTGGCTCAACGATTGCGGCTTTGCTCGCCGAACGCGGTCACCAGGTCGTTCTTTTGGAAAAGGATCGTCATCCGCGTTTTCACATCGGTGAATCGCTTCTTCCTTTCAATTTACCCTTGCTCGACCGTCTGGGAGTCACGGAGCAAATCGCCGGAATCGGAATGCTCAAATACGGAATCGAATTTGTTTCACCGTGGCACGAGAAATTCGTCGCTTTCGATTTTGCCAACGCCTGGGACAAGGATTTCCCTTTTGCCTACCAGGTGCGCCGTTCCGAGTTTGACCACGCGCTTTTGAAAAATGCGATCTCCAAAGGCGCCACGGTCGTCGAGGGATGCAAGGTCACCGGCGTCGACTTTCGGCCGGACAACAGCGTACGGGCAATCGCGATCACCGAACAGGGCCAGGAAACCTCGTGGAAGGCCAAGTTTTTCGTCGATGCTTCCGGACGCGATACGCTTCTTGCCAATCACTTCGGGATCAAGCGTCGAAACCCAAAACACAACAGCGCCGCCATGTTCGGTCATTTTACGGGAGCCAAGCGGCTTCCGGGCAAATCTGAAGGGAACATCAGCGTTTTCTGGTTCGAGTACGGATGGTTCTGGTTCATTCCGCTGAGAGACGGTGCAACCAGCGTGGGGGCGGTCTGCTGGCCCCATTACCTGAAGTCCCGCAAGACGGACCTGACGGATTTCTTCATGGAGACCATCAGGACATGTCCGGTTCTCGCGGACAGGCTCAAAGATGCAAAACTCTCGGCCCCGGTCACCGCCACGGGGAACTATTCCTATCGGGCCACGCGCATGTCGGGACCAGGCTATATCATGCTCGGAGATGCGTTTGCGTTCATCGATCCGGTGTTTTCCACGGGTGTGTATATTGCGATGAGCAGCGCCTTTCTGGGTGCGGACGCTGTCGATCTTTTTCTCAGGGATCCCTCCCGATCCCGCACCGCGTTCCGGCACTTTGAAATCGAGATTCGCCGCGTCCTCAACTCTTTCTCCTGGTTCATCTACCGATTCACGACACCGACCTTACGGGAACTTCTGATGGGTCCCCGGAACTTCCTGCGTGTCGAAGAGGCCGTGCTGTCTTTGTTGGCGGGAGATGTCTTTCGTGAGACCCCGATTCGATCCCGGCTGATGTTTTTTAAGAGTCTGTATTACGTCTCCTTCATGGCCAATCTCAAAAAGAGTTATGTCTCCTGGAAAAAACACAAAGACGATATCCGGCTCCCGATAAACGAATCGACATAGGTATCAACCGGTCGCCTGGGCTTACAGGAGGCAAGGAAAGATGCACAAATCCGGAAAGACCAAAACGTTGTTGACTGGATCTGTTCGTTTTCCGGGATGCGTTTCCGGTACACGATTTGTCTACCCCGAATCCACCGCCTGAGAAACGATTCCATGACAATCGAGATCCCCCAGACGGATCGGAAGAGGCATAATCCTGCGAGAACGATAGTGACAGACTGTATTGGACGGCACATTCGTTCCTTTAAAAGGTTATCCGGACCATTATTTGTCCAAATGATTCCCATTACCGTGGACCGATTTGCCCGGGAATGACTGGAATTCCATAGGCATGGAACAGCGACCGGCGACCGTAGGCGTTTCCTACCTCATTCCCCCCGATCTCGATAGGTTTCTTGAAAAATTTGAGGATCGGGTGATGGGAATCGCCGCTTTTGGCGAAACGACCCCATTTTTAACCGTAGGAAACCTTCCATTCGTTCACGTTCCGATGGCGACCCTTGAGGCCGATCGGATTTATGAGGTCTGGACCTCCGATCGACCCGTCTTTCATGAACGAGACGGATCGATCGCCAGCGCCAGGAGCGATCAAGTCCTGTTCGGCTGTCTTCAGGGTTTCGAAAACGGACCGGGACTCCATGACGTCACCAGGAGAGCCTACACGGAAATTTTTGATTTTCTCGAAGGTACGGGCTACAACAAGTTATTGCGTATTTGGAATTATTTCCCCCGAATCACCGATGTCGAAGACAACGAGGAGCGCTACCGGAAATTCAATTCGGGCCGGCACGAGGCGTTTTTTTCAATGGTCCGATACAGGGAACTTATCCCGGCCGCCAGTGCACTGGGGAGCCTGACCGGCCCGTTGACCATCTATTTTCTCGCGGCTCGCGAGGCGGGATTGCCGGTAGAGAATCCAAGACAGGTCAGCGCCTACCGTTATCCAAGCCAGTATGGAACGCGCAGTCCTTTCTTCTCGCGCGCAATGCGAACGAATTTGGGCGGTTCCCCCCTTCTCCTCATCTCCGGAACATCGAGCATTGTCGGGCATGAAAGCGCACACAGCCGCGATCCGGAGGCGCAAACCCGTGAGACCATTACTAATATCCGCGCACTGCTCGCAAATGGGGAGAGTTTGGGGTTTAAACCGGCTCAAAGGGGATTGACCCTCAAGGCATACATTCGCCATCGAGAGCATTACTCCCTGATTCGTCGTACGGTAGTGGAAGAATTCGGCTCCGGAACAAAGGTGGTCTATTTGCAAGCGGACATCTGTCGTCCGGAACTGCTCGTCGAGATCGAAGGCCTATGCCCCTCCGCGTGAAGATGAAAAATCGTGCGTTCCCGACAATCCTGTGTTGGCGATTGACCGGATCCATGCCTGTCACGGGAGAGTGAAGTCAGCGTGGAAACGGTCGTCTCTTTTGCCTTCGGCCACCCTGCGGCCAATGGACATTTTCCCGATAACCCGATCATCCCCGGTGCGGTTCTTCTCGATGAGATCATACAGGCAATCACTGGAAATATGCCTTTCCAGAACCTCCCCCGCGATATCGAGTGGGTCAAATTCCTTCACCCCGTGCGTCCGGGTGACGACGTCGTAATTCATTGGACCGTGCAAACTGACGGCGTCGTGGAGTTTGACTGCCTGTCGAACGGACAAACCGTTCTGACAGGCAGATTCAAAAACGATCGTGTCTCCGAATGAGTGCCGAAACCGAGGGGCAAGAGTGGATCGCTCGGCCGGAACGAAGCCATATCCTGGTCATCAGGTCCTACGTCTGGATCGCCAGGCATCTGGGGAGATCTGTCAGCCGACTTCTTCTTTACCCGATCTGTCTTTACTTTCTGATTTTCTCCCCAAAAGCCAGGAGAGCCTCGCGGGATTATCTGACGAAGGTCCTGCCTTATAGACCGCGCTTGGTCCATCTTTTCCGTCATTATTTCGTATTTGCCTCGACGTTATTGGACAGAGTCTATCTCTTGAACAACCAGACCGAACTCTTTGACGTACGCATTCACGGTGAAGACTTCCTGACGGGAATCATTGCGCAGGGGCTTGGATGTTTCCTTGTCGGCTCTCATGTCGGCAGTTTCGAGATCATACGGGCACTTGGCCGCAAGCAGCGGGACTTGCGAATCTGCCTTTTGATGTACGAAGAAAATGCACGCAAGACCAATGCCGTTCTAAACGCCATCAATCCTGCCCTGGGATTTGAGATCATCCGCCTCGGGACATTCGATTCCATGCTAAAAGTCCAGGAAAGCTTGAGTCGAGGGGATCTTGTGGGGATGCTGGCCGATCGCACCTTAAAAGGAACCGGACAAATCCAGTGTCCCTTCCTGGGACAAACCGCATCTTTCTCACTTGGTCCATTTCGCCTTGCGGCCATTCTCAGGCAGCCTGTCATCCTGATGTTTGGACTCTACCGTGGCGGCAGGAGTTATGACATTTATTTCGAACCCCTTGCCACCCCCTTCTCCGATGGGACCCCGTCCCATAACACCGATTTCCCTGAATCCGCCACCCGCCATTATGCAAAACGACTCGAGCACTTCTGCCGGATGGCGCCGTACAACTGGTTCAATTTTTTTGATTTCTGGAAGAAAGATGGGACTTAGACGCACATCTGTCAGGGTGATCCTGGCATTTACCGTTTTCCTTGTCTTTTCCTCACGACCATTTTACGAGGCCCCGGCAAGCGACCAAGGGGTCTGGGGCGTGGACCAACTCATGCTCGGACTCGGTCAAATCAAGTCATACAAGGCCCGCTTCGTCGAAATCAAATACATGCACATCCTGACGGCGCCGCTGGAATCTTCCGGCATACTTTTTTATGTGGCCCCCGACCGTCTGGAACAGAACACGCTGAAACCCAGACGAAAAACACTGGTCGTAAAGGGCAATGTCCTCACGCTCCAAAGACAGGGGCACGGCGATCAATCCTTTATCTTGAACGACTATCCCCAGATCCGGACGTATGTCGAAGGCATTCGCGCCACATTCAGGGGAGACTTGAAAACCCTCAAACACTTGTACATTCTCCGTCTGAAAGGCAAATCAGTCAGGTGGCAGTTACGTTTGGTGCCAAAAGACCCGAAGGACCGGGCAATGATCGTTTCCATCAGGATCTCCGGAAGCGTGTACCGGATCGATTCCATTGAACTCCGCGAAAAAAATGGCGACCGTACCGTCATCAGAATTCTGAAAGCCGGCACATGAAAATGCCGGTTTACTGGAAAATCGGCATATGGCTTTTTTTCGTGGCCGCATGCGTGGGCGTGGTTGTCCATACCCGGTTCAGCGCCGATTTGACCGCCTTTCTTCCTCGTTCTCCGGTCCCCGCCCAAAAGGTGTTAGTCGAGCAGTTGCGCCACGGGTCCGGATCCCGAATCATCCTCCTGGCCGTCGAAGGAGGGGCGCAGGAAAGACTCGCAAGCGTCAGCAAGGATCTGTCCAGGCGATTATCCCGGCAGGACGCTTTCGCCGCGGTCAAGAATGGCGAAAATGCCCGCATCCAGAAAGAACGGTCCTATCTATGGCACAACCGTTATCTGCTTAGCCCGGACGTCACCAGCCGGAAGTTCTCACCGATCAGGCTCAGGCAAGCGCTGGAATCGGATCTGGAAATGCTTGAATCTCCCGCTTCAATGCTGATAAAGGACAGAGTGGGAAGCGATCCCACCGGAGAATTCTTGCATCTTCTCAAACCGTTCAATGCCCGGGTTGGTACCCAGACGCGGGACGGCGTCTGGTTTTCGGCCGATGGACGCCGCGCGCTTCTTGTTGTGCAGACAAAGGCTCCCGCAAGCGACATAGACTCCCAGAAAAAGGCTCTGACGGTCATTCGAAATGCGTTTCGGCAGTCGAACGGGTCGCCTGGACTGACTTTGCTGGAATCCGGTCCCGGGGTCTTTTCGGTTCATATCCGGGACCAGATTCATGAAGATGCCCGGCGTTTTTTCATGGTCGCCTCACTCCTGGTTTCGGGTCTGCTCCTCGCCAGCTACCGTTCGTTCCTGATCCTCGGGCTCGCCCTTGTGCCCGTGGCCAGTGGCGTTTTGGCGGGCGTGGCAGCCGTGAGCGTGGGGTTCGGCCTGGTGCACGGAATCACCCTCGGCTTCGGCGCCACCCTCATTGGTGAAGCCGTGGATTACGCCATCTATCTTTTTACACAGACGACCCCGGAGAGTCCTCCGGAGAAAACACTCTCTCGTATTTGGCCGACATTGAGCCTCGGAGTATCAACGTCAATATGCGGCTTCAGCGCTCTGCTGTTTTCGGATTTTTCGGAACTTGCACAACTCGGTCTGTTTTCCATCGCGGGACTTCTGGTCGCGGTCAGTGTCACCCGATGGGTGCTTCCTTCTCTATTGCCCGATAATTTTTCCCCGGCTCGATTGACCATGCTCGGCCCGATGGTGCTTTTCCTCGGAAAGAGCGCATCGCGCCTGCGTTATCCGCTACTCCTGGGAGTTGTATCAGCGGCATTCTTTATTGGATTGCAGCATGGAAAGCTATGGGGAAATTTGTCCGACCTGAGCCCTGTTTCGCATAAAGACCAAAAACTGGAAGACGATTTGGAAAGGGATATCGGCGCACCAGACGCCCGTTTTTTGATAGTCGTTTCCGCGAACAGTGCGGAGAACGCACTCATCACAAGCGAAAAGATTGCCGTCCTGCTACGAAAGCTCGAAGGAAAGGGGATAATCTCGGGATTCGATTTTCCCGCAAGGTATCTCCCCAGCCAGGCCAGCCAGAGAGCTCGACAAGCCGCATTGCCGACACCGATGGAACTCCGCTCGAATCTGGACCAGGCGCTCGTCGGACTGCCATTCCACAAGGACATTTTTGATCCGTTCGTTCGCGAGGTCGCGGACTCGAAGACGCGTCGGCTCCTTGATCGCGCAAGCCTCGAAGGAACAGATCTGGAACTCGCCCTGAATGCCCTCCTGATTCAGCACGATAGGCGCTGGGAGGCCATCATTTCCTTGCGCGGGGTCAAGGAACCGCGATATCTGTCCCGAAGTATCGCGCAATTTCCTCAACCGGACGTGGTTTTCCTTGATCTGAAAGAAGGATCAAACCAGATTTACCGGAACTACCTCCACGAAACACTCACACTCTCTCTGACAGGCGCCCTGGTGATCGTTTTTCTCCTCGCCGTGAGCCTTGGAAAAATGCGTCGGGTCTATTCTGTATTGGCCCCTTTGGCCGCTGCGGTCATTACGACGACGGCCTTACTGGTCGGGTTCGGCCAGAAGCTGACCATTTTTAATCTCGTCGGCCTGTTGCTCGTCGTGGCAATCGGCTCCAACTATTCTTTGTTTTTCGAACGGCAGAACGCCTCTTCCCGAGTCCGGGAAAGAACGATCTCCTCTCTGGTACTGGCCAATTTGTCGACGGTGATCGGATTTGGTACGCTATCGTTCTCACGCATCCCCATCCTTCATGGAATCGGTGCAACAGTTGGAATAGGAGCGTTTCTGAGCCTTGTATTTTCGGCTGTCTTGACGGCCCGGGATCATCCGGACGAGGATCCGTCTGAACAAGCCCGTCGGGCCTGAAGACGCCCGATGTGAGGGCTCCGTCGGACGGCTCGACACTGCGAGGAGACCGAGGCCGACGCGGTATTCAAAATCGTCGATCCCCCGTCGCAAATCCGGACATTCAACGGGGTCGACCAAAATCCAGCATTTGTCGTGTCGGGGAACGTCATGGGAATCAAGGCTTCAACGGCTCGATCGGACACGAATAGAGACCCGCTGAAAACGGAAACAGCGCATCGGGAAATGCTGTGAATCCTGACCGAAAACAGAATCTTCCCGTTAAGAGAAAATCTCTTTTTCACAAACGGTTCGCACATCCCGGACAGGCTCGACAGGGCCAACAGGATCCTATCCGTCGCTGGTCCCCCACGCCTGCCATCCGGATTTCGGGCTGGTGTCATGTTGCCGGCCTGGCAGGGGTATGCATTTTTCCAAATACATGGCCATGGGTGCTTGCCGTCTTGATGGGAAACCACATCGTCCTGGGACTTGCCGGTCTGTGGCCGCGCAGCCGGCTGCTGGGTCCGAACATGGTGCGTCTTCCCGAATCCGCCGTAAAACGCGGTCAGGCAGCGATCACCTTCGACGACGGTCCCGATCCCGTGGTTACGCCCAAGGTTCTCGACATCCTGGATCTTTACGGTGCAAAAGCAAGTTTTTTCTGTATCGGGGTGAAAGCTTCGAATCATCCCGAA
Organism: Leptospirillum sp.; assembly: GCA_027315205.1. Lineage (GTDB taxonomy): Bacteria > Nitrospirota > Leptospirillia > Leptospirillales > Leptospirillaceae > DAHUYM01. Next base: position 13,220 of record DAHUYM010000019.1, read on the forward strand.
CTCGTGAACGAGATTCTGCGCCGGGGTCACAGCGTGGAAAATCATAGCAACCGGCATCCCGGAGGCTTCGCAGGCTATGGGCCTTCAGCCCTTTGGCGTGAACTTCAGGCTGCGCAGGCAACACTCCGCGACATCACCGGCCGTTCTCCCATGTTCTTCCGTGCCCCGATGGGATTGAGAAGCCCGCTACTCGAACCGGTCCTCGCACGTATGGGCCTCCGATACGTCTCCTGGACCCGACGCGGTTTCGATACCGTAAGCCAGGATCCTATCGGTGTAGTGCAGTGCCTGACCCGTAAACTTAAGGCCGGGGATATCCTGTTGCTTCATGACGGTTCCGCATCCAAGGCCCCCGATGGAAGCCCCCTCGTGCTTTCGGTTCTTCCGGTCCTGCTCGAACGGCTAGCCGCAAACTCTCTCGCGGCAGTGTCTCTTCCGGTCGCCTGTGACAATGATCCCTTGCGTTAGATCACCCGTCAAAAACAGGACCCGGGCCAGCAAAACGATGCCAAAAACCTGTGTACCGGTTCGCTTCGGGATCTTGAGTGCCGACATCCTCAAGGGAGTCCCCGAAAGAACGATGTCGTTATCGACTATAATGGGAGCGTGGCCCCGGTAATCCGTGTTGCCAGAATTCCGGGCATGCCCCTTCCGACATCTCGTTCATTGCCCCACGACTTTTAACGGGCCTGTGTGAAAAACACATAAGGGAAGGAGGATCGTTTCATGAATGAACCCGTCGGGAAGGATCGAGGGCACTTTGCATCCCTGGTTCTCCTGATATGTCTTTTCATCCTTCCGCTCCTGAACGTGTCAGCGGCATGGGCCGAAACAAACGGGATTTCACGTTCGACAAACAGCCCTGCCTCAGGTGTCCTTGCCTCTTCGGACCTTTTCTCCGAGGATAAATCGACACTCAAGCAGGACTTTAAAAAACTGGGGCGTGACACCAAAAAAGCAGTGGGACAATTGAAAGACAACGTGAAAGAGAGCGATCTGCACAAGTCGGTCCGGAAGGCGTTCTCGAAGACCAAGGAAGCCCTTCACCAAGCTGTCGACGCGATCGACAAGACGGTCCGGAAATGGACCCACTCAAATCATCCCCAACAATGATCCCGCTTCGTCGGGTTGACGTGGCTGAATGCAGGGATAAACGTTCTGGCTTGCTCGGATTGAAGACGTGGCATGATCCTTCCAAAATCAAATCCGACCTGGATTCGCAGGAATGTACGCAACGGAACGGTCAAAAGGCATGAGATAAAGGGGAAGATTCGATCGGCAACTATCCGATAAGTGAATCCAGCATCGGCACCACACGCATTTCCAATGGCTCTACGACCCATCTTGTGATCATTCCCAGCTACAATACGGGGGGAAGAGTGTTCGAAACCGTGCACGAAGCCCGCCGTTTCTGGACACCCGTATGGGTCGTGGTGGACGGAAGCACCGATAGGAGCGATGAAAGATTGCTCGAACTTTCGGAAAGCGATCCGGGGCTTCGGGTTTTGCGCCTTGCGGTCAACCAGGGGAAGGGCGCAGCCGTCCTCCACGGTTTGCGTGAAGCGTCTGCCCAGGGCTTCACACACGTCCTGACCATGGATGCTGACGGCCAGCATCCGCCCCACTGCATTCCCGAATTCATGGCCGCTTCGATTTCCAGTCCGGCGGCAATGATCCTCGGAGTCCCGATCTTCGATAAAGATGCCCCCAAACTACGGGTTCGTGGCCGAAAGATCGGCAACTGGTGGGCCAATCTGGAAACGTTGTGGGGGGGGATCGGTGATTCGCTTTATGGCTTCCGTGTCTACCCGGTAATTTCTTTGCTCTCCATCATGGAAAACACTCGTTGGATGCGACGGTTTGATTTCGATCCCGAAGCGGCGGTCCGTCTTTACTGGAAGGGTCTTTCCCCCATCAACATACCCGCACCCGTTAAATATTTCCGTACTGAAGAAGGGGGGGTCTCGCATTTCCATTATCTAAATGACAACGTGTTGTTGACCTGGATGCATATTCGGCTGTTGATCGGATTTATTCTGTATCTCCCCTTACTTCTCTGGCGCAGGTTCGGATCACGCCGCCGTTAATCGCGACATTCGAACATGACCCTCCCCAAACCCGAGAGAGATCCTGAAAGGATCTCCACGTTTTTCACCCGAAGCGGATGCCTCTCATTCGCGTCCCGCTTCGAGCACAACCACAGCACGCCCAGTGAGCAGATCCTTTTCCCCGGAACGTACGGAAAACCCGTAAACCACACGGCGTTCGTCGCCCAGAAGGCGTTCCGCGTCGACGACGAGGTCTCCGGTCAGGGTATCGATCCGTTCGGTATGGCATCGGAGGTTTCGCACGGCGACCAGATAACCGGATTTCGACCGGCGGTCGAAGGTGCCAGCAAGCCCCCCGTGAACCGCCATGGCCTGGGCAGCATATTCCAGGGAACAGATAGTGTTCAGGCGGCCGCGGTTTCGCAAGGGATTTCTTTCATCGCGATGGCTTTGGGAGACGCAGCGGATTCGTGTTTCGTCCCAATGGATCACACCGTCCAGGAGACACATGGGGTTGGCATGGGGAATCAGCGTTTCGATCTGACCGCGGTCGATCAGCATGAAAAAACGTCCAGATAAAGCCGAAAATCCTCGTGACAATCGAGGATCACCGAACTTGGGCTGCCGCTCGAAAGGGCCTCAAGGAGAGGCAAGCTTCGGGCAGCGGGGACAGTGGTGCGCAGAGCTTCCAGACCCGTGTCGGTCAAACGGGTTGTTTTGCCTCTCACCTTGGTCACTTCAAGACCGAGCCTGGCAAAAGAGCGGGGAGTGGCATTTGGAGTCAAGACCAGTGCGGTGCCAAAAACGGCGCCGATCGGACACGCCGTCTGAAGCGGTTCGGGGAACGGAAGATCATAGGCAATCAGTGTGACAGCGCAACCGTCAGCGGTCGTCTGGGCCGCGGCGTCAAGCAATCCTGCCGCAAAGCTCGCATCATAGGCACACAGGCTGGTCGACGGCTGATGCGAGCGGGTCGCGATACCCCAATAACCGGAAGGAGCGTTGTGAACGGAATTATGGAAGCATGTGGGGGAAACCTCGCGTTCGGGTGTCGCGAGCGCTTCGCAAATTTGATGCACGGTTTCGCCATCCCCGCTCGAAGATGCAAAGACCGTCACCGACTCGGAGGGTTCCCTGCCGGCGTGAAATAGTGCCTCGATACCGACAGCCAGGGCCAGCTTGACTGCCGGCACCGTTCGCCTGCGTTCTGGAGGAGGGAGAAGGTCGCAGTCGGGTAGCTCTGCCGGCAGCGATGCGTAGTTTTTTTTTCCGGAAAGAATGAGGCGGCTCTCATTCCATCCGTTCAATCCCGGGCCCAAAAGACCAATACCTTCGACAAAAACCCGGATCAACGGAGCCGACCCAATACGATGCTGCAATTGTTCCCGCCGAAGCCAAAGGAATTGCTCATGACCCTGTTGATGACGGCGGATTGATTGTCGAGCATGTAACGACTCCTGAGCGCGGGGTCGACCCTTCGCGTGTGCAAGCTTCCGGGTACCAGTCCATGTCTGATGCAAAGGGTACTGATGATGGCTTCGGTGATGCCGGATGCTCCCAGAGTATGTCCCGTCCAGCCTTTTGTAGAGCTGCAAGGAGTCGCATCGCCGAACAGTCCGACTATCGCCCGGTCTTCTGCCGCATCGTTTGTCCGGGTTGCGGTTCCGTGCAGGTTGATGTAATCGATGGCTTCGGGCCCGAGTCCGGCCGAGGACAGGGCGCGCTCCATGGAAAGTCGCGCCCCGAGACCCTCCGGATGCGGCGTGGACAAATGATAGGCATCGCAACTTTCTCCCACGCCCAGAAGCATCACGGAATCGGTATCGTCGGGGTCCCGGGACTTTTCCAGCATGGCGAAACCCGCGCCTTCCCCGATGGAAATGCCGTCGCGGTCCGGATCGAATGGGCGACAGGGTTCCCGAGAGAGCAGATTCAGGGAATGAAAGCCGTACAGTGTCGTCAGACAGAAGGAGTCGGCTCCCCCGACGACGGCGGCGTCGCACAACCCTGCCGCAATCATGCGTGCGGCGTTCCCAAAGACCTTGGACGTTGTCGAGCAGGCAGAGGAAATCACCATTGCGGGACCTTCAAGATACAGATATCTCCTTACAAAGGCCGCCAGGGAGAAGATATTCTGCGTGCCGGAATAGAGAAAGTCTTCCGGAAGTGCCCCCGTGTCGGGATCCCGCCGGCGGTATGCGAGTTCAGACTGCAAAATCCCGGACGTGCTGGTACCCAGGAACAAACCAATGCGATCGGCACCGTAGAGCTGCCTGGCACTGCCGACGGCTTTTTCAAAACCGTCCTGCTCGAGGGCCATCTGGGCCAGACGGTTATTCCTGCAGTCAAATTCTGAAAGGTCCCGCCGCAGGGTGACGTTGTCCAAACCCGAAACTTCGCCCACATGGATGTCCAGGTCGACACTTTCGAAGCGGCATGGAGCGAGACCGGTTGAGCGTTCCCGCAAGGCCTCCAAGGTCTTTTCCAGACCGGCACCCAAGCTGTTCACGATCGACATATGACTCAATACAAGCGGCTGCATGATTGAGGTAATTATGAAGCATTTTCAATCGATATTCACGCTCGGTGTCCGAAGGGATCCGAACGCCTGAATTCCGACAGGATCGACTTTGATGTTTCCTGTGTTTTCGGAATCCATCACCCCCTGAGCCCATCACCCCGGTGGAGTCCACCGGATCGATAGTGTCGAAAAAGTCCCTTCAATTATCAAGAAACGGTAGGACCGGACCTGTATCGTCAAAGATTTGTTGATTCCGGCTCTCTTTAGCCGTGCTTTCATTTTTTGGTCTTTTTTACAAAAGACCGAGGATATCCGGGACCCTCACGTTCCAAAGGTGATAACCTGCTGATAACGCGACTCGATAACCCTTTTCTCAGTTCAATTATATAAATGAAGCGATTTGTCCTTTCCGCAGGGACGTTCGTGACGAACGACGGCGTTTGCCGTTATGACATCCGAGAAATCTCCAGGGCAAACGGGTAACCCTCAAAAAAGTCTCTTGGGTTGCAGATACCCATGAGGCACAAGGATTCGGGCGATGGTGGTTATCGAGCGTATCGGCCTTCTGCTTGGATATGTGCTCGCGGGGGCGTCCTTTCTGGCGCCGATCGTTTTTCTATCCATCAGTCTTTTTTTGTTCCTTCGGCAAAAAACAAAATCGAATCAATCCTCAACCGGTCCGGAGGATCCTTCCGGCAAATCCCCACCCGGGAAAAACGTTCTATTCTCGGGAAAAATGGAAACGGAAGGGGAAGAGAGGGATGACGATGAAAACTTGGAGAAAGCCACCGAAGGACTTCGCTCTCTGGACTTGGTCTTCGGAACAAGCCTTTCCGTCCTCCTGTACGGACCGACCGGGTCGGGAAAGACCTTCGGGATCGTCTTCGACCATCTGAAGAAGCTCGAA
>DAHUYM010000001.1 GCA_027315205.1 Leptospirillum sp.
AAACGGAAAATGTGATAGATGTCGATAGGACTCCCGGAGGCATGGATCCTGACAGGATTCCGCCCCCCGTCGCACAAATCCGGAAATCGGATCAGGAGCTCGTATAAGGTTCTCACCGGAACAAAAGTCCGATTCAGGTCACTTCGTGTTGAATGGGGGATCGTCCTGATAATGGTGATTGATCCGGGTCTCCGTCGACTCGCGAGCAGACAATGTGGTCTGTCGGTTTTCCAGGAGTTTTTCCATCATGACTCCGGCGTTTCCGGCCATGAAACAGAAACTCCTGACCAGGACCTTGAATTCCCGAAGGACATGGCAGACGTTGATGCCGTTTCCTCCGGGATCGAAGCGGGTGGAGCGGGCATGGCCCTTTTGGTCGGAGACGCGGCGGGAAACCCATACTTCACTATGAGACGTCCACAGCGAGATTGAGCGTCAGGGTAAGGTTACCCGGTATACGTTCTCTTCTTTATCGCCTCACGGCATTTCGGCAATAAAACCTCAAAAGCCATCATAAGGGTTCTTTAGCAACAACGATTGTGGGCCTTCAGACCCAAAAGGATCCGGTCTCCCTGACGTTTCAAGAGCCGTCAAAGAAACGTGAATCCGACCACGATCGGAACAAAGCTGATGCTTCCGAGAGAGGTATTGTTCGTGGTCAGAAGCGGACCGGAAATCGCCTCATAACGTACCTCTGCGTAGAAAATCCCGACATTCATGCCGATACCGGCGTCCCAGACGAAACTGTTTCCCTGGCCGCCATAGCTCGTGCCGTAATTGTATCCGGCATCCCCCAGAGCATACAGGGATATGAGATCCAGCACGTTCAGGAACGTATACTGAACACCGAGCGTCACCGGGACCAGATCGATCGCCGGAGTTCCGGTCAGGCGGATAAAATTTCCCTGGCCGCGGATCGCCCAACTGTCCGAGAGGTGCAGGGTTGCCAAGAGTCCGGCTCCCCAACCGGCACCGCTATAGTTGGTACTTTGATTATCGATGGTCCCGACTCCGGAGAGTTCGCCGATCCCCATCCCCTGGAGTGACAGCGTCAATGGAAAGGCTGCGGCCTCGGAAACCTGCATTTTTCCAAGGGTCATCAGCATCACCAGTGCTCCCAAGACGAAAATCAAACGCGCCGTTTTTCCCTGTCTGTCCCGCATGATACGTTTGTTTTCTTTCATCGGCTTCTCCTTCTTCCGGTCCATCGGTACCCACGCTTTGACCCGGGTTACTTCATCCAATAAGGCATCTCCTAACATACGCATCTCTTCCCAAACAGGCAAATATCCATATTCTTTCGGAAATTTGGCACACGGGAAATCCCGAAGGCCCCCTGCCGAACCCCGGAATCCTTCCACAAGAACACTCCTCGAATCCATGATCGGGATCACATCCAGCACTTTTAGGGAACGATCCCGATCTCTCGTTTTCACGGACGCTAAAAAAAGTCCGGGAACCAATTTTGCAAGGAAAAAGGGGCACTGTTTCCGCCAAGCTTCGTATTTTATCCTGACCTATGGGTCGGGACGAACCCGCTTCATTTATGGACAGCGTCGCGCTTAGCGGACATGCGAAACGATTCAGGATTCAGAAGAATGGGGATTTCATGAACCGATTGGAAAATTTCCACGAAAGCCGGAACGATCTCCTGGGCTTTCTCGGCAGCATCCTGGAAGGCGTGATCTCGGAAGAACATCTTGGAGCCGGAACGGACGCCCTCAGAAAACAATTGAAGCCGTTGATCCGGGCATATCCGTTCCTGGACCTCTGCTACGTCCTCAATCCCGATGGGCGGCAGATCGGCACGAACATCGTGGGTGCCCGGTGTTTCCCGAGCCTCGGAAAGGAAGGAGACGGAGAAGACCGAAGCCAGCGCCCCTATTACCGGCAAGCCAGGGATTCCGCGGGAAGCGTTTTGACGCCTCCTTATTTCTCGTCTGCGACCCGGTCCCTATGCGTCACGGTCTCCACACCGGTCCGGGACGAGGACAATCATCTCCTTGGGATCGTTGTCGCCGACATCGATTACGAGCAGGTCATGACGCTTCTCGAAGACGACCACCGGAGAAAAGCCATGGAACCCTTCTTCAAGGGGATCTATTCGGTTTTCTCCCTGGGACTCCTCGTCGTGAGCGTGGGGCTTGCGATCCAGGCGTTCCATTCTCTTCGCCAGGTGTTCGGCAATCTCACCGAAATCGCCGACACCACTCCGTCGTTCCAGGCGACGATCCTCCTGACCCTGGCCTTGGCCATCTTCGACCTCGCCAAGACGATATTCGAGGAGGAGGTCCTTCTCAGGAAAGACGTCCGGCGCCACAGCGCGACCCGAAGAACGCTCACCCGTTTCATCGCCTCCATCCTGATCGCCATCTCGATCGAAGCCCTGATGCTCGTCTTCAAATTCGCGATCCAGGATCCCACGCACCTGAACGAAGCCGGTTGGCTCGTATTCACCGTCGTCGGACTTTTGATCGGACTGGGCGTCTACGTCTATCTGGGAGCCCGTGCGGAAATCCTCCTGACCCGGAACAAGGCCCGGGAAAAACAGCATGCGTTCGGACCGGTCATCGACGCCCGGAAGGTCGGAAACCCTTTGCGGATGAAACCCCGGACGGCTTTGTCCGGAGAGATTCCTTCCGTTCGGGATTGACCCGGAAAGAATATTCAGAAAGCGTCCAATATTTTTAGTTATATTGGACAATATGGTTTGTTAACGGACCATATTGTCCAAGTCGGTCCTAAAAAGGTCCCGTTGGTGTTCCAGGACGCGGTCAAGCGACGGGTATCATGGAACTCCGGATTCACTTTTAGGGCACAAAGCCCTTTCGTCTATCGATGGGTTTGTCTTGGGCACAATTTGAAATCTCTTGAGAAGAATACCCTTGGTTTCTCGGCAATCGTCCAACCCGGGATGGCCGAAGCGATGGAAGGGAGACAGAGGGAACGGTGGACGGGATTGTGGGGAATCCCGGTCATTGCGGCCGCCGATGGCACGAACAACATCAATGACCCACAATAATAAGGCCCCTAAAAAGGGGCCTTTTATGTGAGGGAACAAGATCGGCGAAAGGATCTCGCGAACCGTGACCCCCACCCGATAACAGTATACCCCCCGCCCTGGGGGATTGCCGGGATAATCTTTCCCGGTTGCATGAAAACTGTCAGACGCATAATGCGTCCTTTTCGAGCAGAGGACATATCCACCGGAGACCGAATGCCGTGTTTCAATAAGGGATCGGCCTTGCCCGACCAAGACCATCTACTGTGTCTCAGAATATCCTCAGGCCACATCCGAATGTTCGATGTCCCGGATCATGATTTTGGGAGGAGTGTCCATGCACGTTCTTCCCTGGCTGTTCCAAAGGGTTCCCACGAAGATCCGGAGCGGAGAAACTCTCCCGAACCCCGTCCAGTCAATGTTCGACATCCGGGTTCAGGTTCTGGGCGATGGTTTTCGAGAGATTGTTGAACTCTCTTTCGATAACCATCAGCAGATCGTCCATGCTGAGAATCCCGATGACTTTGCCTTTCGAGTTGACGACCGGAACCCTCCGCACCCGTGCCCGGCCATGATCCGGGCGGCTCCCATGACACCTTCATCTTCCTTACAGGGTCGTCACGTGATGGGTCATGACGATCGATACGCCCGTGGATGCCGGATCCTTGCCGGGGCTCACGACCTTTACCACGATGTCCCGATCCGTCAGGATCCCCAGGGGAGCGGACTTGCTGTCGGGAACGACTATGGCTCCCACGTTCATCTCCTCCATCTTTCTGGCAACGTCCCCCTGACCATGTCGCCTTCCCACGCCATCACGACATGCATTGTGCAAAACTCCCTGATCGAAATAAAAGACCTCCCCAAAGATTGCCCGTCTCCGGTTTCATTGTTCCCCGCTACGGAAAAAGTTCCGGCCCTTTCGCGGAGCGATGGCTTCCAGGCACCTTCTATTCTCCGGTATACCGGTTTATCTTTGCGCTTTCCCGTCTTCCTTCAGGAAAACGCCCTCTTCCACCAGGACATTCCCGCCTTCCAGGAGCCATCGCACGTACTCCGTACGATCCCAGATCGCATAAGGCATCATCTCTTCCCCGCACTGCCGGCACCGGTACCTCATCCCCCAACACTCCAGGGGTTTTTGGGATACCCGCCGGCATTTACAGAAAAAATACAGGAACCGCGACGTCCGCTTCTTCACGGCTCTTTCCACCCCGCCGCATGCATGACGGCGTTTCGGGCACTCCTTCGAGACACGCTTTCATCCCATTCGTTCCGGACGTTCCCACGACAAAGGCCCCTCTTTTCCGATCGCCCCCGACACCTCGTCCAGCACGATGTCAAGCAGAGCGCCTCCGTGGATGGGTCTCTCTCCCTCGTGATAGAGGGCCGCATGTTGCCGGACCCGCTCCCAGACGAACTCGGGATCGATCCCGAAGAGTTCGATCAAACCGAGGGCGATTTCTTTCGAAAACCGGAGGAGATCGATATCCTGCTCCCATGCCCCTTTGCGAAGAAGCATGCGGGGATAAAGACGGATAAATCCCCCTTTTCCCGTTTCTTCCAAATCGATTGGAAGAGGTTTTCCCGTTTCACCTTCCACATCGTCGAAGACCGACGCCCTGACGGCAAATCCCCGGATCCCGTTTCCGATATCGGTGCCGGCCTTCCTCGAAAGAATCAAGACGGTGTTGGGACACCGATAGGCCATGGCACCGCCTTCCTTTTCCGCGTTATGAAAATGCTCCCAGAATCGAACGGCACCCGCAACACGGGCCGGTTGGCTCACCAACTGCGTGCTATGGCCATAGTCAAAGAGGCGCACAGGACCTCCCACTGCCGAACGCATTTCTTTCTGCCCCATGCTGATTCCGGAGCCGGATCATGTCGCGTCACGACCCCTGTCTTTCCCGTCCGGTGCGATCATTCCCCAGCGGGCGCGGGAACGATTCCAGCTCATTTCCCTGACGCATTCCCAACATTCCGCGTTCGTCCGGATATAGAACCATTCCCGCATATCCCGTTTCCGATGGCATTTGGGACAGGTGAGAAAACGGTCCGGTAGTTTCAGGACCCCTTTTCTGAATGCGCTTTTATCCAAAGCACTCGCCCATAAAACCATGGTCGGATCCTCCGTAAGGATTCCCCTTTCGCCAACATCAGGAAAGACCTATCCCAACCGCGTGTCTTTCAGGTCGAAAAACCGGGACGAATCCTGTTCGACGCCGGCCCTTGGTCTTTCCGACGGGAAAGACCAACGAATGGCTTCGATCGGTTCTGCAACCCCCGGTTCGCGTTCGGGCACACGAAACACTGATTAATAAGAACGCCACGCACTCGCGATCAGGAGCGCTTATGGGAATCTCCGAACATTCCGTTCACCCCGCTCGACGGGAAAGGAATGGACTGGCGACGGCATCGGGTTCCGAAGAGGGGGCGAAATAACAGGGAATGGCAATCTGCAAGGGGAAATAAGGAAAGGGATCGAAGACCCAAAGACGGAAACGAACCCCGGGCTTTCCTTACGAACGACTGTCCGGAATTGTTCTTCCTTTAGGCCCATGTCGTCTCTCCAGAAAATCCTTATTTAGATTCTTGATGGTGGGGATCGTCTCTATGTCATTTTATACCCCTCTGAACACTTGTCAACGCGTTAAATATTTATTATTAAATGAAATAAATAATATTAAATAAATTTATTAATAAGTCAAATTCGAGAGATCATCATACGATTCCGGGACGATACGTTTCTGGAAGAGCGCACGAAGACTCGTTTTCATGGGGGTTACCTGATGGCCTTTCCCGTCTTCGAACTTCTCGGGTACACTCTACGACAGTCTTCGAGTTGTCCCGATTACGTGCCCTTCCCCGGAGGAGACCGAGATGCCCGTCCTGCGAATCGTTCTTTTTCTCGCAATGTCTTCGTTGCTGGTTCTGACCGGCTGCACCTCGTTTTTTTCCGAACTCGGGAAGTCCGAAAGCTGTCCGACAGCCAAGACCCCCTATCAGATTCCCGAGGGTTTCTCGCGGGTGCAGGCCAGATCCCGCGGACACATCGACATCTTGATCGACCACGTGTTTGTCGGACGCTCGCCGATGGACAAGTTGATCCCGTCCCATAAGAACCCCCGGACCGCCGATGTCGAAGTCGGAGGACAGACGTATCCGATCATCAATTACTGGGGAGAGTTCTCAGAGTACAACACCAACAATTTCGACTTCCGCAACGGAACGACGGTAAAGCTCGGGACCTTCCTCTCCGACGGGGCTCATGACGATTTCGATTCTTCCTCCTGCAACATGGGCCACTACGGATCCGTTCCCCCCGGCAAGACCCGATTGATCATCCATAGCAGCCCCGAAGGCCTTTTGGTCTACATGGGCGACCGGTCCGTCGGAAAGACGCCGTTGGACATCCTCGTCTCCGCGTCTACGAACCCTCCTCTCCTCGTTTTCATCCTTCCGGACGGGAAGCGACTGACCGACGAGGCGTTCAGGATCATGCTCCTGGAAGGGGACACCCTCAAGGTCTACCGGGACGTCTCCGGAGAAACGGGCGCCGCTCCTCCCATAAATCCCGGTGTCATGCAACCGCCGATCGTTCCCATGTACTAGGGACCGGACGGAACACAAACACCGCAAGGTCGGGTTTTTGACAGCGGACTCACGGACGGTTCTGGAAAGTATCGCGGAGTAAAAACAGTTGGACCAGGGACGCGGGCAGATCCATTCTCTCAGGGACAGGCTTCGGCCAGGGAGAGCTCTTCAGGAAAAACCGGCGTCTCGGGGGGATTCTTCCAGTCGACGATCTCGAGTCGCCCGTCCATGTGTTCGACAAGGGCTGTACAGCTTTCCACCCAATCCCCGTCGTTGTAGTAGTCGATGTTCCCGATCCGTTTTGCCGATGCCTTGTGAATGTGGCCGCACACCACCCCGTCCAGGGCCATACGACGGACGTGGTTGGCGACCAAGATTTCATAGTTTCCGATATAGTTGGCCACGGACTTCACCGAGTTTTTGACCGCGGCGCTCAAGGACCACCGGTAGCGGATCCCCGCCGCTTCGGCCAGCCGGTGGAGATTCCGGTTGATCGTCAAGAGGATATCGTACCCTTTGTCGCCCAGCCGGACAAGAACCGGAGCGCAACGGATCAGACCGTCGAACTGGTCCCCGTGAAGGATCAGAAGGGCCTTTCCATCCGCCGTCACATGAACCGCTTCCCGGACCACCTCGATCGTCCCGAATCCGAAGCGGTCCATCTCGAAAAAAAAGGACAGGGAGTTCCAGACGGGGTCGTGGTTCCCCTGTACATAGACAATCCGTGTCCCCGACCGTCCTATCCTGAGGATTTTCTGAACGACCGTGTTGTGGAGGGGCGGCCAGTACCAGGACCGCTGGAGACCCCAGAAATCGACGATGTCCCCCACCAGATACAGATTCTCCGAGTCGTTCTTCTTCAGAAAATCCAGGAGTTTTTCGGCCTGGCATCCCCGGGTTCCCAGATGGACGTCCGAAATCCAGATCGACCGGTAGTTCATGACGCGAATCTCCTTTCACGGACCGCGATATCCATCAGTATCTGGCTTATCCGGTCGGCCGCATCGGGCCGGGCGATCGCACGGGCCGAACATTCAAGCCTTGCGATCTTCGACGGATCTCCCAGAAGCGTTTCGACCCGGTAGCATGTGTCGGAATTGTCATGGATCCGGATCGCCGCCCCGTGTTCCAGGAGGTAATCCGCATTCCGCTCCTCCTGTCCGGGGATGGGGTTGACGAGCGCCATCGGTTTGCCCTTGCTCAGAAGCTCGCTGGTTGTGAGGCCTCCCGGCTTGGTAACGACGACATCGGACGCATCGATCAAGTCCGAAAGCCCGTTGACGTAGCCGAAAACAGTGGTATCCACCGGTAGAGTCTCGGACCACGCCTCCATCCGTGTCTTGAGATCCCGATTGTGTCCGGCGACAAGAACAAGGGACAGGTCCCTGGTTGCTTCGCCGAACGAAAGGACGATCTCTTCGAGAGGACCCATACCGTACCCTCCCGAAAGGACGAGAACGGTCGGCTTGTTTGGAAGGTTCAAACGGGACCGGACCTCCTCTTTCGGACGCGAGTTCCGGATTTCAGGGCTCACGGGGATCCCGGTCACCCGGATCCGGTCCGCCGGAACGCCACGACGAACCAGCTCCCGGACCGCGAGGTCGTTGGCGACACAGTAGAGCGTCACATCGGGGTAAGCCCAGATGGCATGAGGGCTCGTGTCCGTCAGGATACCGACCAGCGGGACGGAGCAGTGGCCAAGCCTTCTGAGCTCGGAGAAAATCTCGAGGGGCAGGAAATGGGTACATGCGATGACGTCGGGACCGATTTCCCGGAGCATCCGGAGAAGTGGACGGGTATTCAGGCGGTCGAACCAGATCCTGAGCCTTGCCCTCCATTCGTCGTGGATGATCGTGTCGCTCTGGCGGTACAGGAGGCTCAGGAGATTGGGCCTTTTGTTTGCGAGGACCATGTAGGTCCGTGGGTAGACTGTTTTGAACAGGAGGTTGGTGAAGTCGAGGAAATCCAGTACGGGGGAGGGGGACATCCCCCGGGAAAGCAGTGCCTGATGTACGGCCTCTGCGGCTTTCAGGTGACCGGCTCCGGCCGTCACATGGAAGAGCGGGATGCGCACGTCCCGATACACCCCCTCGAATGTGAATCTTCATTTATGAAGAATCATTCCCTTCATCCTGGTGTTTTTCACAATAAGAGTGCCGGGTGAACTCAATATCAAGATCAGATCAAGTTCCGCCCGGAATCCCCTCCACCATGCCCATGAGTACAGCCAGAAGTGCGTCCTGGAAGAAGTGGGCGGCCTGATCCTCCAGCCGATCGTGGACGATCCACGGCCGGACGACGTTCCGCCGGACGCGCGCATAAACACCTACGAAACAATCTTTGAACATTGTTATCCGCCCGACACAGCATGATCAGCATATTTCCGGAATTCATGCGCTATGCAAAGCCCAAGGAAGTTGTATTACCGCACTGTGCCGGAAAAATTACGGCTGCTCCCATTTCATCGTGGGACGCGATCATGCCGGAGTCGGAAATTTCTATGGTCCGTATGATGCCCGGGGGATTTTTTCCCGGTTCGAAACGATCGAGATCGGCATTTCCCCGATCTTCTTGGAAGCGGAGTACTCTTGCCGGCGATGCGGGAGCATGGCCACAATCAAGACCGGCCCCCACAAATCCGAAGAGCATATTGTGTATTCAGGAACGCAGATCCGCCTGATGCTCAGGGCGGGACAACAGCCCCCCAAGGAGTTCACCCGTCCCGAAGCGGCCGATATACTGATCGAAGCCTACAGGGAAAGAAAATAAATCCAAGTACGAAACGATCCGGCCCTTTTCAATTTTGTGTTGACGAGAATTTTTTGATCTCATTATCATGATTTTGTGAAAAAACTTTTAACGTTAATGATCTATGCATGCCTTCTCCTGTCCCACATCCCGTTATCCTGGGCAGCCGACAAACCTTCCAAGACGGACAAGAAAAACGGCCCTTCGGAAAATCCGTCGGGTTTCAAACCCGTACGTCTGACGCACCATCATCCCTCCCGGAACGGTCCCGATGCCATCGAAGCCTATCGAAAAGGCTGGAATCCTCTCACAGCCGGCCCCAACTATACCCCCCAGGCGGACTCTCTTCCGGAAGGGGAGTTCAATGCGCGTTTTTTCATGTATGGACAGTTCGACCAGGCACAGTACACGAATTCCTGGGGAATCACGGGTCTCCCCCAGGGCTATTCGAACATCCAGCTCCTGGACCTCTTTGCGATGTTCTACGGGATCGAGCCCAACACCGAATTCATCTTCCTCCCGTCCATTCTCACGACCTTTTCGACGGGCGAGGGAAACATCGTCGACGGAACGGGGCTCAACGATCTCAGCATGGCGATCAAACACCGATGGGTCGTCCAGGATCCTGGATCCGACCGCCCGTCGATTTCGACCTCGCTGCTCGTGACCTTGCCCACCACCGCCTGGACCGGAACACCCCTTCCCCCGGGAAATACACTCCCACCAATCTCCGTCGTTCCGTCGACCCGTCTTGGAACACCGTCCCTCACCGCCATTCTTCTGACCCGTAAGAATGTCAAACCGTTCCGGATTTCTGGGGACCTCGAATACACGTTCTCCTTTCCCGACAATGGCGTTCTTTCGGGAGCGACCCAAAAAACCTACAATCAGTTCGGGGATATGGTCCAAGAGCGTCTGTCGGTGGAAGACGTCGTCGACGACCGCAACGGAATGGGGCTGATCCTCGAATTCGTGGGGCTTTCGGGATTACCGTTCAGTCTCGACGGAATCGGGGTGAACGTGCACCCTTCCACCTTCAACCTGTTCGGAATCCAGCCGGCATTCGAAATCAACCTGACGGAAAGGCTCGCCTTTTCGGCGGGAGCCCTGCTCCCCGTCATCGGGAGCAACGCATATCTTGCAACGACACCCAATTTCTCGCTCTGGTACTATTGGGGGAGCGTCGGGGGGCACGTTCTTCCGCGCTGACGGACTAAGACGCCCGGAGTCCTTTACAGAACCCCGGGCAACCCTCCATACTGAAACCCCTGAAAACGCGGTCTGGTCCGGAAACTCCCACCTCCCGGCCCGCAACCACTCCCATGTCGCCGGACAGCCGGCGGAAGGATGACCTGTTGTCAGAGCCCGAAGACGAATTCCAACCGCGCGCGCCGTTCACACCCGAAGGGCACTTGGGACGCCCCGCGCCCGTGCCGATCCTGGCCCCAAAACCCCCCTGGCTCAAGGTCCAGTCCCCCCTTTCCCCCGAAGTCTCGGGATTGAAACGTCTCCTGAGGGAAACCGCCTTGCACACGGTATGCGAGGAAGCGAGTTGCCCCAACATGGGAGAATGCTTCCGAAACGGAACAGCCACTTTCATGATCCTCGGAAACATCTGCACCCGTGCCTGCCCGTTCTGCGACGTGGACCACGGAAAACCCGGGCCCCCGGACCCGGACGAACCAAAAAGGCTGGCAGATGCGGTGTGCCGGATGGGACTCTCGTTCGTCGTCGTCACATCGGTCGACCGTGATGATCTGCCGGACGGGGGGTCCTTCCAGTTCCGACGTGTCATCCAGGAGGTCAGGGCAGCGCGACCCGCCACCCGGATCGAAATCCTCGTCCCCGATTTCAGAAACTGCGAGGAAAAGGCGCTCGACACCCTTCAGGACGCCCCGCCGGACGTCTTCAATCACAACATCGAAACCGTGCCCAGACTATACAAAGCCGTCCGGCCGGGCGGGGATTACGAGCGATCGCTGCGTCTTCTTTCCCGGTACCGGACCGGGAACCCCGGCGTGCCGGTGAAGTCGGGGCTGATGGTCGGCCTTGGAGAAGAACCCGGGGAGGTGGAAGAGGTGATGAGGGACCTGAAAAGCGCCGGATGCACGATACTGACGATTGGACAATACCTTCCTCCTTCGCGCAACCATCTTCCGGTGCACCGGTATGCGACGCCGGACGAGTTCTCCCGGTGGGCAAAGTCGGGAAGGGATTTCGGCTTCGAACATGTCGCTTCGGGACCTCTCGTCCGGTCGTCCTACCATGCCGAGGAGGTCGAACGAACCCTCCGCCCAGATCGCTCTTCTTGAAATGAACCCACGGCCTCCGGCACAATTCCAGGAGAGCCGGACCCCCATCGACCCCGGACGCGAACCCATGACGAGGACTGTCGTGCAGAACCAGAAAAACGATTCGATCGTTGAAAACATTGGAAAACTCGTTCTGGTCCGTCACGGACAGAGCCAGTGGAACCTTGAGAACCGATTCACGGGATGGGTCGATGTCGAACTTACGGAACTGGGCCGGGAAGAAGCCTGGAGGGCGGGGATCCATCTCAAGGGGATGTCGTTTTCGTGCGCATTCACCTCCCACCTTAAAAGAGCCCAGGAAACCCTCCGGATCCTCATCGACTCGGCAGGAATCGCGGGCCTTCCGGTCCACCGGAGTTCGGCCTTGAACGAACGTCATTACGGCGATCTTCAGGGGCTCAACAAAGAGGAGACCGCAAAGAAATTCGGCACCGAACAGGTCCACCTCTGGCGGCGAAGCTACGACATCGCACCCCCGGGAGGAGAGAGCCTCAAGACGACGGCGGAACGGGTCCTTCCATATTTCGACGGAGAAATCCTCCCTGTCCTCCTGAAAGGAGAGGACTGTTTGGTCGTCGCGCACGGGAACAGCCTTCGCGCCATCGTCATGTCCATAGAACGTCTTACCCCGGCGGAGATTCTCGAAGTGAACATCCCGACCGCCATCCCAATCCTTTACGAATTTCTGGCAAACCCTTTCCTCTCTCCGAACGGCTCCTCCCAGCTTGCCTTGAAAACGAAGAAAGTCCTGGAATGACTTCCATACCCCCGGAAGCTCCCCCCCCTGCCCCTCCGACCCGCAACGACCACCACCACGAATACAAGATCCTCGTCATGGTCCTGAAAGCACTCATCGGGCTCCTGACGTTCGGACTTTTCCTCCGATACACCCTTTTGCCCCACGCCTGACCCCCACCGTTCAAACAGCCCGGGATCTTTGATCGAAAACGACCTCCCTCCTCCCTGGAAACCTGTTATCCAATTATAAATATTTTTAATAAATATTTATTATCAATAATAATAAATAATAATTTATTGACACATTAGACAAACGTCGATAGACTGGCTGGTGGAGTGCCGAGAAATTGGGCCGGATGCGTCCGGGATCTTCGCTCATCAAAACCCGATAAGGGGAGGCACATGAAGAAAAAAATCCCCGTTCAGGAACTGCAGGTCGGCATGTACGTCACCGGCCTGGACCAAAGCTGGTTCAACACGCCTTTTCCGGTCCACAGTTTCCTGATCGCGTCGACGGAGGACATTGAACGACTCAAGCACATCGGTATCCGTACCGTCGAAATCGACCTCGAGAAATCGGTTGTCCGCCATCATCCCCAATTCCAGGCATTTTCTCTGCCGACCCCCCGCAAGGGAACATCTTCCGGCACCCTTCCCTCTGCGGACATAGAGGCTCTCAGGTCACTCCAGACCGCCACATTGCAACGCCTCCACATGGCGTTCAAAGACGCCCGGTTCGGAAAACCTTTCCGGATCTATCCATTCCAGAAAACACTCCAGGGTCTGACCGAATTGGCCCTGTCCAATCCCAGCGTGGGAGCGATCCTCCTGGAAAATGACAATTTCGAGAACGACATTCTGACCCATTCAGTCAACACGATGACACTGGCCCTGGGGATTGCCTGCCACAAGAAACTCCCTCCCGGAGAATGCATTCTCTGGGGACTGTCGGCCCTGTTCCACGACATCGGCAAGTGCCGGATCCCCGAAACTATCCTCGACAAGCCAAGCAGCCTGTCCGATGAAGAGCGAAAGGTCGTCGAGGAGCATACCTTCCATGGATTCAAGATCCTGCATCAGAGTCCGGACGCCTCGCTAAGGAACATTGTCGCCCGTGTCGCCCTCGAACATCACGAGCGCGAGGGTGGGAAAGGGTACCCGTACGGAATGACCTGCGACCAGCTTCAACCGCTGTCCCGGTTGATCGCCACCCTGGACGTCTACGAATCGTTGACCGGAGACCGCTCCTACAGTGCCGGCATCCCCTCTTCCAGGGCACTTTCTTACTTGGTCGACACGTCGAGGTCCGATGTCGATCACAGGGCAGCCATGGACCTCGTTTATTTCCTGGGAGAGTACCCGGTGGGAACCCTCTTCGTCTCACCTAATGGCCAGGTTCATCTGGTCGCGGGATATCCCAACCCCGAAAACCCCAAAGAGGTGATCACCCTCGTGATCGCGGGAGAGGACGGGGAACTCCTGGATTCGCCGGAATTCCAGAGCCCCCTCGTCCTGGAAAAGGAGTTTGTACGTTCGATCTGCCATCCAAGGAACTTCGGACTCTCACAAGCAGACATGGATCACTGGATCGGACGTGCGGGAGAGAAATGGATGGAAGAAACGAGGACCGTTTCCACCTAGGTTACATCCCCCGTCCCTGGGACCCCCTTCCAGAAAACAAAAAAGCGCCAGAAGGGGACCCCCTCCGGCGCTTTCGCACATCTTCCCGACACTCTTAGTTCGGCGCGAACTTTCCGCTTCAGTGAAGGAACAGCGCGGCCCCGTGGCCTGAGGCACCCATGAAGAAAAGCATGGGGATCGAAAGCATGACATTGACGCGGGATGCCAGGAAAGCGATCCGGCCGGCCTTGGCTTTCTCTTCGGGAGTGGCCTGAACGAGTCCGATCACCCTCTTCTGGTTGGGCCAGATCAAGCCCCATACGTTAAAGAGCATGATGAGCCCAAGCCATGCCCCCATTCCGATGATGGCGGCGCCTTTATGGAGCGTCAGGGCCTGTACCAGGATGCCCCTTTGCCCAAGGATGTCCAGACCGAACAGGACTGTCAGGAGAGCTGCCCACCGGAAAAACAGAAGAGCCCTGGGAACGAGGTGCTTGAAAGCCTCGGCCTTTCCTTCCGGAGAGACAGCCTTGAGGTAAGCACCCTGAACGAAGTTGAAATAGTACAAAAGACCGATCCACATAATTCCCGAAAGGAAATGTCCCCAGCGGGAGATCAGCTCTACAGCCACCTTTTCCATCGAATGACTCCTTTTTCTAAGTCTTTGGCAAACCGTGAAACATGACTGATATAGGCATCAGCGCACTTCGTGCACCGTTCAGCTATTGACGAGAACCCGAACCACGGCGAATAGTATCGCCGTCAGGACGAATCCGGAGATGACGGTTCCCCACAGGGAATCTAGAGGGTTCTTCAAGGTTTGCTCCTTTCACTCTTTCCCCTTTCGCCACAGGACGAAAGGGATCCGGGCCTCCGGCCCGAAATGTCCGGCGTAAGGCCGGTCGGCTTTGACCGGAGGGCATCTATAAATCACCAATGTCGCGCATACCGATATGGACTCAGCCGATCACTATAACAAAAATCGATATCGTCCTCAAGCCAATTTCGCCACAACCCAATGAAGTTCATGAAAAATTCTTCTCGTCTCTCCCCAGAGCTCCGACAAGAAACGAAGGGAACGATTTCGAAGTTTCCTGCCAGAGAACTACCAAGTCAACACAGACAAATTTGTAATAACAATTACAAATAGAGATGAATTGTCTATTTGCGTTCGATTTGGTTAACCACGAGAAAGCGCTCAAGAGCACACGCGGCGTTCCTCTGGCACCCTCCTTGCTTCCTATGAAATTCGCAAGGCTCTTCCCTGGGGAAACTCGCCGGAACATCAAGACGGATATATCCGGTCTTGATGAGAATTTCACTTGGTCGCTGTAGGGTATCGCACACATCGAACTCATTCACCTTGATCCTGACTTCCGGCTTTCGGAGGAAACCATGAAAACCACTCAGACGGATATCATACAGCTCGAAGAGCATTTAATGGGGATGTTACAGGCCAATCGTTCAGAGTGGGATGCGATCCTTTCTCTCATCGCATGCGTCGAGGAAAGATCGCTTTACAGGGACCTTGGCCACCCAACCCTTTCGTCGTGGCTCAGAAAAATCGGCATATTTTCCCGCCTGAAGGGAGGAGAATTCCGATACGATCCCCAAACCTACCGGAATCAATATGCAGAATGACGGCGGAAACCCGAAGCCGAAACCCCCATGCACCAGGATCTCGCAGGGTTACGCTTGATATCCCGCCCGATCTGACATATAATTTTCAGTTGAGCCGAAACATTCGGCTTGATCGAGAGTCGTTCACACGCCGACCACTGTTCCTGACCTGCCCGAAGCACCTCCCGTCAGTCATGACGCTTGTGAGGGAAGTGCGATCCATCGTCAGCACGCCTTGGCCGGTCACCCATCGGACCGGTTTCCGGTTTCCGAGCGGCGCACAGGCGGACCGACCGTCAGATCTCACTTCACTTACAAAATAAGGAAACGTCATGACTTTTGAAGCACTTGGACTGTCCCCGGAAATCCTAAAGGCCCTCACCGATCTTGGTCACCATGCCCCTACCCCCATCCAGAAACAATCCATTCCCCACGTCCTGGACGGACGGGATATTCTCGGAATCGCACAGACCGGAACCGGAAAGACCGGCGGATTTCTCCTCCCCGTACTCCACAAGATCGCCGAAGGCAAACGGCACGGGATCCGTATCCGGGCTCTCGTCATGTCCCCGACCCGGGAACTTGCGGGCCAGATCCATCAGGCCGCCAGGGACTATTCGAAGTACCTCCACACCCAATCGGTCCTTCTCGTCGGGGGCGTCGACTTCGCCCGGCAGGAACGGAATCTCCGTCGTCCATGGGATCTGATCGTTGCAACCCCCGGCCGTCTCCTCGACCATATCCGCCGGAGGAACCTGACCCTATCCCGGGCATCTCTGGTCATCATTGACGAAGCGGACCGGATGCTGGACATGGGGTTCCTGCCCGACATCCAGACCATCGTGGACTTCCTTCCGAAAGGGAGGCAATCCCTCCTCTTTTCCGCAACATGTCCTCCGCGGATCCAGGAGCTCGCCACCTCGTTCCAGAACGACGCAGTCATCGTCCGGGTCGATCCGGAAAAAGCGACTGCGGACAAGATCCAGCAGGAGTGGATCACCGTTGCCCACGGGTCCCAGAAACTCGGCCTTCTGAAAAAAGTCCTTGGGACGCCCGAAGAGGGTACGGGCCAGGTGATCATCTTCACCCGGACCAAACGCGGTGCGGAAGATCTCTCAGTAGCGCTCTCGCAGGCCGGGTTTCCAACCGATGCCCTTCACGGCGACAAGTCCCAGCCCGTCCGGAATCGGGTCCTGGGCCGGTTCAGGAGGGGAGAGCTCAAGGTTCTTGTCGCTACCGACGTCGCGGCCCGGGGACTCGACATCGACGGGATCACCCACGTCATCAACTATGATCTTCCCCAGACGGCGGAGGATTACGTGCACAGGATCGGTCGGACAGGCCGGGCCGGAAAGTCCGGCAGGGCCCTTTCCTTTTTCCATCCCGGCGACCGCGAAATCGTCCAGATGATTGAAACCTTGACGGGAAAAACCATTCCTCATTCCCCTCTTTCGGTGCCCCTTCCCGAAGGCGGCGTCCGTCGTTCTTTCGGGGGAGTCCGCAGGCCCGGCGGATTCGGCGGTGGTCGGTCACGCAACGGGGACAACCGTTTCTCCTCCGACAGAGGGAGTTCGAAAGGATCGTGGGGATCGTTCTCGGGACATTCCCAGAACGCATCGACCCGACGCCGGACCCCTCCCGGAGGTCGCAGCGGACTCCCACCCAACGATGAACGCTGAAGCCCGTCCACTCATCGGCATCACGGCGGATTTCGAAAGCCCGACGGGAACCCAGCCCCGTTTCTTCCTGAAAGAACCTTATATACGGTATGTGGCCTCCTCCGGGGCCACTCCGGTCATCCTCCCGTTTCTGGATTCAACCGACACAGAAACCTGGTCATTTTTGGACGGTCTTGTCCTTTCGGGGTCCGGCCCGGACATTCCTCCGGAACGATATGGCCGGGTGCGAACATTCTGGAACAACACCCTCATGAACGAGGGCAGACTGGAACTCGAGATGTCCCTTCTGTCGCTGTTCGAAGCGGCCAGGAAACCCGTACTGGGGATTTGCGGGGGATTCCAGATGATGAACGTATTCCGGGGAGGCACACTTATAGAGGACCTCGACGGGAGCGGTTTCCCGTCTATCAACCACAGGGAGGGGGACCATTCGATTCAATTTCTGGACCCGGTCCCCGGCCTCCCGTCCAACGTCCCGCCCGTCAACAGCTTCCACCACCAGGGAATCGATACTATCGGACGGAAACTCGTTCCGTTCGCACGAAGTCACGACAATGTCATCGAAGGTATTTGGGATCCCGAACTGCCGTTTTTCGTCGGTGTCCAGTGGCATCCCGAGCGTCAGACTTCACACCCTCTGTCGAAGGCCCTTATGGAACAGTTCCTCAAGGTGGCGCGAACAAGACGATGATTGCTATGACTTCTGGATAAACAGGGAACGCGCAAGTTCCGGTGGGTCGGGCAGGGTCAGAACGCTGGGTACGGCACCGATGGGACGCCCCATGAGATTCTGGCCGATCCGTGCGAATCGGTCGGGGCTGTCGGTGACATAGAAATGGGTTTCTTGTTCGGCGGGGCCGGAAGCGGTGGGAAGGATCCCCTTTTCCGCGAGTTCGCGGGCGAGTTCGAGGCCGGGATCGATGAATGTCACTCCGGGGAGGATCTCTTCCAGGAGAGGTTTGAGCGGCGGATAATGCGTGCATCCGAGGATGATCGTGTCGACTCTGGAATGCCCCGTCAGGAAGGGTTCCAGATAACGAAGCGCCAGGAGCCGCGCAACCGGATCGTTGACAATCCCTTCTTCGACGATCGGGGCAAACAATGGACAGGCTTGGCCGACGACCCTGAGGCCCTTTTCTCCCATGGACTCGATCAGCGCCGGATAGGAACCGCTCCGGATCGTCCCTTCGGTCGCCAGAACGCCGATCTCACCGGTTTTAGTCATTCGGAGCGCCGCCCGGGCTCCCGCTTCCAGGACACCCACGACTGGAAACGGATCGCATTCCCTCGGGAGCTCCGGAAACGCCTGGCTCGAAACCGTGAAGCAGGCCACCACGATGAGGGACGGTTCCAGCTCCATCAGAAACCGGACATCATCCCGCGCGAAGCGGAGAATGGTTTCCTTCGATTTGGTCCCGTATGGGAAGCGGGCCGTATCCCCCAGGTAAGCAAAAGAGACACCCGGAAACCATTCCAGAAAATGTCTCAGGACGGTTAAACCTCCGATCCCTGAATCGAAGAGAGCGACCCCGCCGCCGAGCCGGTCCCGGTCCGTCACCTTACTTCATCTCCCCCGTCAACTCTCATTTTCCGTGGTTCCTCCGGCACATGAACCGTATTTTTTCCAGCCGTTTGAGAGACATCGAAAGTCGTCTCCCCCAGAGACTGGGAGATTTTTCCGCTTCGCCTCGGATCACATCCAGAACCTGTCGCGCTTTCTCTTGGTCCTTTAGGACTAGGAGACCATCGCATCCCGTCCCGAGGGAACGTCTGACGATGACCGGAAGGGAAAAATGCGCTCCCACCCCCGCCATTGACAGATCGTCGGAGAGGAGTAATCCCCCGAAACCGAGCCTTCTCCGGAGAAGGTCCCGATTGATGCGATAAGACAGGGTCGCCGGCCATGTCGGATCGAGACGTGAAAAGAGGACATGGGCCGTCATAAGAATCGGGATCCCCATCGCAATCGCCCTTTCGAAGGGAACCCATTCTCTGACGGAAAGAATTTTTTCGTCGGCGTCCACAACCGGCAACGCGATATGGGAATCGGCCGACGTGTCCCCGTGACCCGGGAAATGCTTCCCGCACGGCAAGACCCCCCCCGCTTCGAGACCGTGAGAAAACGCCATGGCCAATCGGGCGACGGTTTCGGGATCTTTGGAAAAAGCCCGGTCCCCGATGATAGGGTTCGAAGGGTTCGAATCCACGTCCAGCACCGGAGCAAAGTCGATGTCGATGTCAGCCGCCTTCAGGGCCAGTCCCAGCTTGAAAGCGGTCTCGAAGGCATGGACGGGATCGCCGGTCAGGCCGATCGTCCTCATCGGCGGAACGTTCGGCACGCCTGCCTTCAAACGGGCCACTCTGCCGCCCTCCTGGTCGATGGCGATCAACACCTCGTCCGGATGAAGGACTTCCCTGATCTCCCGTACCAGCCGAGCGACCCCGGCCGCTGTTCTTCCGTTTTCTCCGAAAAGGACGACACCGGCGGGTCGGATGTCTTG
The DNA here is from genome assembly GCA_027315205.1 of Leptospirillum sp. GTDB lineage: Bacteria > Nitrospirota > Leptospirillia > Leptospirillales > Leptospirillaceae > DAHUYM01. The sequence goes on from DAHUYM010000001.1 coordinate 19,817, forward strand.
TAAAAAGCGACGGTCGGACTCCCCGAGGTTCTCGCCCGGAAGGCTGACCCAGATCCATTTTCCCCAGGGAAGCACGGAACTCCCGGAGGATCCCTTCATGGATTTTTGCCCAAAGGGGCCAGGGCGTCAAGGAGATGCCGGAGGGCTTTCGCCCGATGGGAAATCCGGTTTTTTACCTCGGACGGAAGGATCCCGAACGTCACCTGGTACCCGTCGGGAATGAACAGGGGGTCGTACCCGAAACCCTGTTCCCCCAGGAGACCTTTCGTCAACCGACCTTCGACGGTTCCCTGGGATGTGGCCACCAAGCCCCCGCTGTCTCCATCGATGACGGTGAGCACACAGCGGAACCGGGCGGCCCTCTTCTCCGGGGGAACCTCCTTAAGTTCCCGGACAAGAGCCTGGCAGTTCATCAAGGAACTGGCCCCCACTCCCGCAAATCGGGCCGACAGAATGCCTGGTCTCCCTTCCAGGGCCTCCACCTCGAGCCCGGAATCGTCGGCGAGAACCCACTTTCCAGGAGCAGGCAGACAGGCGCGGGCTTTCAGGAGGGCGTTCCGGAAATATGTTTCCTCGTCCTCGGGCCCGAACGCGACCTCCGGAGACACCATCGAAAAACAGATCGTTTCAGGAAGAATCTTCAGGAACTCCTTGTATTTGTGTTCATTACCCGTGGCCAGGAGAAGAGGTTTCAACGGGAGGTCCCGGGGAACGACACGAGTTTTTTCTGGAGCGCGATGATCTCCTGGATCCCCTTGTTGCCGATATCCAGAAGGTGGTCCAGCATCTCCCTCGTAAAGGGGGTATCTTCCGCGGTCCCCTGGACTTCGACGAGTTTTCCGGACTCCGTCATGACTAGGTTCATGTCGGTTTCGGCGGTGCTGTCCTCCGTGTAACAAAGGTCGAGGCGCGGTTCGCCGTCGACGATGCCGACGGATACGGCACCCAAATACTCCCGGACCGGCCACCCGGGGATCATTCCCCGGCTATGGAGCTCCTGGAAAGCCATGCACATCGCGACGAATCCCCCGTTGATCGAAGCCGTCCGGGTTCCACCGTCCGCCTGCAAAACGTCGCAGTCGACCGTCAGCGTCCGGGAACCGACTTTCACCGGATCGATCACCGACCTCAGGCTCCGTCCTATCAGTCGCTGGATCTCCTGCGTTCGGCCCGTCTGCTTCCCGCGGGCGGCTTCTCTCGGGTTCCTCTCGTGCGTCGCCCGGGGGAGCATTCCGTATTCGGCCGTGACCCATCCCTTTCCCAGGTCTTTCAAGAACGGGGGAACCTTTTCCTCGATACTGACCGTGCACAGGACTTTAGTCTGCCCCATTTCGATCAGGACACTGCCCTCGGCATAGAGATTCACCTTCGGTTTCATGGTCACGGGCCGGAGCGCATCGGTGGCCCGTCCATCGGATCTCGTCATTCCACCTCCTCGAAAACAAACCGTACGGACATCACATGACTTGCCTTGCTTCAGGAAACACATGTGCTTCCCGAGCCGAAAATAGTATTCTACACCCGTGTCTTCCGTCTGGAAATCGGTGTTCCCGAGCGAAAGCCCAAGCGGTACATGCACCCTCGCGGCTTGTCGATTCCCACTATGAAAGCCGACTGGAATCGGATATTATAGCAAGAGTGTTAGAATTGATTAAAAATAGTGGCGTTAAAACCGGAGCGGAGATTTTGCCCGTTGCCCGGAAACATCGATCGAGAGTCGTGCAAGCCTCTCATACCGGAAAGGTCTCCCGAAAGGATCGGACGCATTACGAAAAATCGAATGCCGTTCCGTTTCGAACTCGATGATCAGCCTCGTCGGTCTTTCCAAACATTATCCTTCCAAAACCCTCTTCGACAACCTCTCGCTCAAAATCACCCTGAAGGAACGGATGGCCATTGTCGGTCCGAACGGAGCCGGCAAATCCTCCCTCCTCAAGATGATCGCAGGTCTTCTCGAACCGGATGCAGGCCAAGTCGTACTCCCGGTCGGCGCCAAGATCGGTTACCTTCCTCAGGACCTCGACGTCGTTTCCGACAGGACAGCCGTTCATGAAGTCGTCGGGGGAGACTCCGGACTCCGTAAGATCGAAGACGACATGCAACGTCTCGAAGAGGAGATGTCCGACGCCGACAAGCTGAAGCCCGGGGCCCTCGACCGCCTTCTGGCACGCTACGGTGACCTTCAGACCCTCTTTTCGACCCTCGGTGGCTTTGAACAGGAGGCCAACGCACGGAAAATCCTCGCAGGCCTGAACTTTTCCGAGCAGCAGATGGATACCCGAGTTTCCCAGCTGTCGGGGGGGTGGCGCATGAGGGTCGCCCTCGCCCGAACCCTTGTCACCCAACCGGACATCCTGCTTCTGGACGAACCCACAAACCACCTCGATATCCCCTCAATCGAATGGCTTGAAGAGTTCCTGAATGATTTCGCCGGATCGGTCCTTCTTATTTCACACGACCGGACGTTCATGAACCACGTCGTCAACGGCGTGATTGAAATCCAGCAGGGGAGAGCCACCGTCTACCACGGGAATTACGACGACTATCTTTCCCTTCGGGAATCCCAGAAAGAAGCGCTCGAGTCCGCCTACGAGAGGCAGCAGGCGGAGATCGCACGCATCCAGTCCTTCGTGGACCGCTTTCGGGCCAAGGCGACAAAGGCGACCCAGGCACAAAGCCGTCTTAAGGCCCTGGAAAAGATCGAACGAATCGAACTCGAATCCGAGGCCAAAACCGTCCGCTTCAAATTTCCCCAGCCCCCCCGGTCGGGGAATATCGTCCTGACTCTGGTGGAAGTCCAGAAACATTATGCAGACCGGATGGTGATCCCCTCCACGAACCTGACCGTTCACCGCGGGTCCAAGATCGCCCTGGTGGGTCCCAACGGCGCGGGGAAATCGACCCTTCTTCGGATCATGGCAGGAGTCCTGAAACCCGACAAGGGGAACCGGATGCCTGGCACGAATGTGACGCTCACCTATTTCGCCCAGCACCAGCTAGAGACTCTCGACCCACACCACACGGTCCTGGAGGCAATGGAATCCGTCGCCCCCGATACCGAATCCCAGACGAAGATCCGGAGTTTACTTGGGGCTTTCCTTTTTCGACAGGACGAGGCCTACAAGAAAGTCTCGGTTCTTTCGGGAGGTGAAAAAAGCCGTCTCGCCCTGGCCCGGATGCTTCTGGTCCCCTCCAATTTCATTCTTCTGGACGAGCCGACGAACCATCTGGACATCGCCTCCCGGGAATGTCTCGAAAAGGCCCTTTCCGCCTATTCGGGAACGCTGGCCTTCATCACCCATGACCGGCACCTGATCGAGACGATCGCAACAGACATCCTGGAGATCGTTCCCGGAAAGATCACGCCATTCTTCCATACTCCGTATCCAATCTACGTGGAAAAGAAGAAACTGGCCGCCGCGGAATCAAAAGTCCCCGAAAGTTTGGCGAAATCCGGTTCCCGTCCGGATACTCCCAGGGAAGCCGCCCCTGCGGACACACGTACGGGCGACCGCGACGTGCTCAAGAAAAAACTGGAAAGGATCGAACTGGATATCGCCGAGGCGGAGAAAACCCTTGGGAATCTCGTGTCCGAGCTCGACAACCCCCGTTTTTCCGAGCCCCTCGACTACAAGGCGAAGAGCGAGAAAAAGAAAATCGCGCAGAAGATCGAGGAGGCGCGGCGCAGGATAGCGTCCCTTTCCCAGGAGTGGGAACGGGAAGCGAGTCGCCTGTCCGCATGACCAGAATCCGGACGGGGTGCGGCATCCCCACGGTGAGACATTGACGCGGAAACTTCCGGAGCTGAAAATCGACGGAACTCCCGTCACCGTGTACTACCACCAGAACTGTTCCGACGGTTTCGGTGCCGCCTTTTCCGCATGGAAACGCCTTTCCGGGACCACGCCCTTTACGCTCGTTCCCGTTTCCTATGGCGACCCCCTTCCCCCCGTGCCTCACAACGAAACGGTGTACATCCTGGATTTTTCTTTCGACCCGTCCCATTTCCTGCACTTGCGTCGCCAGAACCGCCGCGTCATCGTGCTGGACCACCACCAGACCGCCTTCGAGAAAATGAGCCCCCTTTTTCCGGACGACACCGACATCTATTTCGACATGAACCGGTCCGGGGCCACTCTGAGCTGGGCCCACTTCCATCCGGAAGACCCCGTCCCCAACCTGATCCGGCTGATTGAGGACAAGGATCTCTGGCGCTGGGAATGTCCTTACAGCCTGGAGGTCAACACGGCGATCGCCTCCTATCCCTTCGACCTCGCGCTGTGGGAGAGTTTCAACGACCTCCTGGGGAAAGGGCCGGTCGATGAAAACAACACCCTCGTCCAGGAGGGAAGATCCATCCTCCGCTATCAGCGCCAGATCATGCTGGCCACGGTCCGGGAAACGGCAAGGATAGGGGTGTTTCCGGACGGAGAGGAAGCACTTTTCGTCAACAGCGCTATCCTGAACTCGGAAATCGGTGGCCTTTTGAAGGACGAGAACCCGCTCATCGTCATCTGGTCCCACAGAAAGGACGGCCGCATCGCATACAGCCTCAGGTCTTCTCCGTCGGGACCGGACGTGGCACGGATCGCTGAAAAATTCGGCGGGGGAGGACACAAGCGCGCGGCCGGATTCATAGCAAACCACGTCATCCATCGTTCCCTCTGAAATCCCATATCCGATCGGGGAAAAAAAAGGGAAGGCACCAAGGCCTTCCCTCATCTGGGATCCTCTAGGAACCCGGGGTCTTATTTGACCTCGATCGCAACGGTCTTCGGCTTCGCCTCAACCCGTTTTTCGATCCTGACATGCAATATGCCGTCCTTCATGTTCGCCGTCACGCGGGAAGGATCGGCATCGTCCGGAAGAGAGAAGCTCCTCATGAAAGAACCGTAGGAGCGTTCGATTCGATGGTACCTTCGACCATTCTTCTCTTCCGTTTCTTTCTTCCTCTCGCCTGAGATCGTCAGCACGCCGTTTTCGATCGCAACTTTCGCATCCTCTTTCTTCACCTCTGGCAATTCCGCCATTACCAGATACGCATTTTCCTCTTCCGCGATGTCGACGGTCGGCGCCCAATCGATGACCCTCATGGCCTGACGTTCCTCTTGGGGAACTTCGTGCGTCAGGCGTCCGAACAACGGAACCAGACGTCGGCTGAACTCTTCGAACTCCCTAACGGGATCCCATCTTAAAATGCTGTTCATAACGACTCTCCTTTTTTAACCTTATTAATCGGATTCGCTCTTGTGTTGTTCGTCCGAAGGACTCACAACGGTGAGGGGACCATGCTTTCATTTCCCCTCTTCTTTACAGTTCAATTATATCCCCTCTTCGGAGAGCGTCAAGTATTATGTAAAGTTCAAAACGGCCCGAACGATAGAACCACGCCGTCACATCGCTGACGCTTCCCGGAGAAAGGCCCGACAGGAAAAATGGCCCGAAACGGACCCTGACCAGGTGCAGGATCTCGTATCCTTCCTGTTCGAACGGCTTTCGGATTTCCCGGTTCTTACCCTCCGTCAAAGAGATCCTCACCCATGTCGACCTGGGATTCTTCCGTTCGATCCGGACGACAGGCGACCTGAAACCCCATTCCCGGGCCCAGTCCCCGGAAGAAAGAGCCCGGCTGTGCTCCTCGGACAGGGAAGGCCTGACCTGGACCCGGTACTCGCGAAGGATACCTAGGTCCGGGTTCAAAAGGGCATTCAGATCCGTCGGACGATTGCTCAGGAGGATAAGCCCGGCTGACGCCCTGTCCAACCTTCCGATCGGAACGATCGAATCGATGTCCGGGCGATCGCGGACACCGGGCAATGACCTTAAGAGATCGGACGGCACGGCGCGCCCTCCGGGATCCTGTCGGGTCGATACCACCCCCCGTGGCTTGTTGAGCGCCAGAACGAGGGGGAGGGAGGGAAGGAGTGGGTTCCCGTCCAGGAGAAACACCGGTGGCCCCGACGGGGAAGCCGGGATCACCTGCTCGACCGAACGGACCGGACCGAAATCAGGGATCGACAGCCGCCGTTCTTCGATCCATTTTCGGGCCTGACCCCGCGTACCGAGTCCGAGCCTTGAAATCCACCGGTCGGGAGTGTGCCTCTCCGGAATGTGTGTCAAAACAGGACTCAATATTGTTTTTTGAAAAGGGGGTCTTTTCCTCATTTAAGTCTGATTTCCCCTAAATCCAAGGTTTCTTATCGGAATTCGAATTGCTATTCATTCAGAATCCTTCAATCTTTAATTTCCTTGACCAATCAAAGATTGGGAGATAAAATATTACTCATCAAAGCAAACCTATTATCAAATGGACCTTATTTGAAGGTCTAAAGAGAGGTGCGAGTGAATTGGATGATTCACCAATCTGTTTCATGGTGCCTTGGGGCTCATCTTCTGACATCGACGGTCCCCTATCATGAAACAATAACGCGAATCTCCTGCGCATACCACGTCAACCCGGTTCTGGTGGCTGCGATCATCCATCGGGAATCGGACTTCGATCCCCGCAAGATGCGGTCGGAAGACCGGATTGGAGATGTGTCTCGGGGACTTATGCAGGTGACGCTGCGGACAGCTCAGTGGATGGGGTTCCAAGGAAAGCCGGAAGCTCTCTTTACGCCCTGGATCAATATCCGGTACGGTGTTCGGTTCCTCGCCTACCTTCTCAAGAAATACCCTAATGTCTCGGATGCCCTCGCGGCGTACAATGACGGAAGGCCGCACATTCGAAACGGGAGATACGTCTCTTCAAGAGGGTCCCTCTGCGTCGACCACTACGTGAAGGCGGTTCTCGCCCATTCACGGACCCTCTTACAGGCCTCAACGGCCGAACAGTTCCGGAGGATGGCCCGTTTTTCGGAAGGGGACGGGTTACCGTCCCCCGGACGTTCCTCCTTGCATATGGCCGACCTGGGACTGCCCAACGCCGGGCTTTTTAACCGCATGGAAATGGGGTTTTAATCGTTCGGACCTAAGCTTTGCGTAATCCGATATGCGCTTCACCAGAAGATCCGTCTGTGCCTCAATGTTCCGGTGCCCCAGCACTTCGTAGAACAGGGTTGCCCCTGCGAGGATGACGATTGATCCCAAAGTGAGTGCCACGGCTGATCGGATCGGGTGACGGATCCCAAGCCCCAGAACGACGGAGACAATACCGAGGGCAGTCACAAGAAAACACAGAATGGTCAGGAAAAGCATCGTCATTGGGCATCCTCCTTCCCCTCAAGGGGGCGTTACGGCCCTGCCGACACAGAAAGCCTCATCGTTTCGACTCCTGCGCGACGGCCTTCACAAGACTCTAGCCTGTGAACTCTCACGTTGCAAGCCAGTCACCCGCTTTTGTTTCCCCGACCCCCGACGGCACACCTTCTAAAAAGACTTTACTGACCCCTTGCCTTTTCCAAAATAGCGCTGTACGGCTTCGATCGGTTTAAGGTCCCGCGTTTCCGGACGGGCAAAGATGCGGACCGTCAATTCCCGGAAAGGCAACTTGTTCAGGAGTTCGGCCAAAGGTTCGAACGAAAGATCCTCCGTCAGGGGGTCATAGACTAGAATTTGCCGGTCCCCCATCTGCCAGGGGTTTTCCGGTCGGGTGTCCCGGAATGCGACATCCACACGGAATGGGGAGTTTTTCCCGCCTGTCCCCGCCAGACTTTCCAGTTTCTCTCCGAGCTCCTCGGGCATTTTTGCCCCGGATAGAATAATGCCGTCCCGTTCAAACACGGTTTTCCATTCCTTCCTTCGCGAAAGGAAGTGTCCCCAGGCATCCCCCAGCTTTTTCCGGCCCGCGTTTTCCGAATGCCTCCATCTGCGTACCTCTTCAAGGAGGGCATGGTCGGTCAATCCCGCATATATTTCGAGATTCCCGGTCGGATCTTCAAATCCCCACTCTGCCATCGTCTCGCCGATCAGGTCGCGAAGGGTCATGTCAAAAATTCGTGTCGTCCTGTGAAAATAAATGTGCCGGTACATGAAGGCGCGGACGGTAATGAAAATTTCGAGGGCTCCGAGGCCCGAGCGATGGATAGCAAGCTTTCCTTCCCGTATGTGCGTGTAGTATAGGAGCCGGTCGAGGTCGACCGGACCGATCGCCACGCCGCACATGTAGGAATCCCTCAAGACATAGTCAAGGTTGTCCACCGTGAAAAGGCCCGAAAAAAGTGGTTTTAGGGTCGAAAGAAAGGGCGCATTCTCCGGCACGGGATTCGGGCCGGCTCCCTTTCCGATCAGGTACGAGACCCAGTCGGCCGAAAGCCTTTCCCCGCGTCCGAACGGGCCCGCAGGAGAACGGTCCAGGTCTTCGATGATTTCCCTCAAGGGACCCCGAACGAGAAACTGTCCGATCCGCTCATGAGAAAGCCCGAACCTAGGGCCCAGCACGTTCTCGTCAAAGAAATGGCAAAAGGGACCGTGGCCAACATCGTGGAGAAGAGCCGAGACACGGAGAAGTTCCTCGAAAAGGGGAAGTGACAGGACACCGGGGAATGAACGGGAGAACGCCGGATAAAGGTGGGCCGCAAACCGGCCGGCGATGTGCATGGCACCCAGGGAATGGACAAACCGTGTATGTTCGGCGGAAGGAAAGACAAGGCGGGCACTCTGCAGCTGAAGAATGGACCTGAGCCTCTGAAGCCAGGGAGAATCGATGAGGTCCCGTTCGGCCGAGCGGCCTTTCCTGTCCGGGGACGAGACGAACTGGACATACCCGTGAACGGGATCGGAAAAGAGCGAGACTCCCCGGTAGGGTTCCGGGGAAGAGTCAGGATCCATATCGATGGGCACACAGCCCCCCATGATTCGTAAGAGATGGACATAAGCCGAGTTCTGTCGCGCTGTTTCCAGCGGGGTGACCATTACTCTTGGGACGCGGTTACCCGCGGCCTCCAGCGACCTTACCCGGGGGCACAAGCCGGGCCGGCTCCGTTCCGACAAGCGGAAACGCCCCCCTATTTGGTCTTGCACCGGGCGGGGTTTACCATGCCGTTCCTGTCACCAGGAACGCGGTGAGCTCTTACCTCGCCATTTCACCCTTACCCGATTGCTCGGGCGGTATCTTTTCTGTGGCACTTTCCTTCCTGTCGCCAGGACTGGGAGTTACCCAGCGCCTTGCCCTGCGGTGCTCGGACTTTCCTCCCGGACATGCCGGGCGGCCACCTGTCCATCTCTCACGAAACCCGGGGGGCACCGGGTGTCGGTTTGCGATCGAGGGCCTCATTCGCCATACGATCCGCATGCGTGTTTTCCGACCTGGGAACATGTTCCAGACGAACCGATTCGAAACCGGAAATGAGCTGGACTGCCTTTTCGTACAAGGGAATAAGACCCGGATTCCGGACCCTGTATCGTCCCGACAGCTGCCGGATCATCAACTCGGAATCGGCCCGGATCACCAGGATCTTCACACCGGTTTCGAGGGCGGCGCTCAAGCCCGCCAGGAGCGCCTGATACTCTGCCTGGTTATTTGTCCCATCGGGAAGGAGGCGTCCTTCCGATCGAACGACACGACCCCCCTCGTCCATCAGGACAAAACCGAGAGCCGAAGGTCCGGGGTTTCCGCGGGACGCTCCATCGCAATACAGAATCACCGTTTGGCTGACTCTCCACTCGCTCCGACACCTTCGGAGACCGCCACCCTTTCCGAAGTTCTTTCCGGCAAGTAGAGCCATCGCTGGCAAAAAAGACACGTGATGATCCGTTGGCGCTTCTTGACCTCAGTAACGCTTTTGGGAGGCAGATTCATTCGGCAGGCTTCGCACGTACCTTCCAGAAGCCGGGCAACAACCATGCCGTTTTTATGGGATGCCCGCAACCTGTTATAGGTGCGGAGGAGGTCGGAAGGAAAACTGCTTTCGACGTCGATTCGTTCCTGGTGGATCGCTTCGATCCGCCGGGAACGTTCTTCGTTCTGGGCCGACTTTTCTTTGGCCAAGGCTTCGAAGGGTGCACGCTCGCGTTCGAGAGCGTGTTCCGTTTCGGACACTTTCTTTTTCAGCTGCTCCTGGGACTCGAGATTTTTGAGGATCTCCTCTTCGAACCGGTCCTTTTCGTCCCGCCGGAACTCCATCTCCGCAAGGTAGGCCTGAATATCCCTGGCGTGCTTCAGTTCCTTCTGCCTCTTTTTCCCTTCTGCCAGCATCCGTTCGGTTTCCTTGAGCTCCGATTCCATCTGGCGATGCCGGGTCTCAAGGTCATCGATTTCCTTAAGGAAAGACACCAGCTGTTTTTCAAGCGATTCGAGGTTCTTGCGCCCGACGTCGACCGATTCCTGGGCTTCCTGCATTTCCGTCGTCAATCGGAGAACTTCAACATCCATCGTCTGCAACCGGTACACCAGGGTCAATGTCTCCTGGACCGTATGGCCATCTCCCAACCGAACCTCCCGCTCTGATCTTTCAACGTGTTCTCCGACCCAAAGTCTTGGTGGGCCCACCAGGATTCGAACCTGGAACCAACCGGTTATGAGCCGGCAGCTCTGCCGTTGAGCTATAGGCCCTTTCTTACCAGTCGACGAAACTTTTCAGGTGCTTGCTTCGGCTGGGGTGACGCAGCTTGCGCAAGGCCTTGGCCTCGATCTGGCGGATCCGTTCCCGGGTCACGTCAAAGTCCTGCCCCACTTCTTCCAACGTGTGGTCGGTCGACTCTCCAATGCCGAAACGCAGCCGGATCACGCGTTCTTCCCTTTCGGTCAAGCTGGAAAGCGCTTTCCCGATTTTCCGGACAAGGTCGTACCGCACCGCGGAATCGATCGGGGAGATGGACTTCTTGTCCTCGATGAAATCGCCCAGGTGGCTGTCCTCTTCTTCCCCGATTGGAGTTTCGAGAGAAATCGGCTCGCGAGCAATTTTGAGGACCCGGCGAACCTTTTCGACCGGCATCTGCATTTCCTTGGCAAGCTCCTCGGGCAGCGGTTCGCGCCCAAGCTCCTGGACCAGATGGCGGGTCGTGCGTATCAGCTTGTTGATCGTTTCGATCATGTGGACCGGAATACGGATCGTGCGCGCCTGATCGGCGATGGCCCGGGTGATCGCCTGGCGGATCCACCAGGTAGCGTACGTGGAGAACTTGAATCCACGCCTGTACTCGAACTTGTCCACAGCCTTCATCAGGCCGATGTTTCCTTCCTGGATCAGGTCGAGGAACTGGAGCCCCCGGTTCGTGTAGCGCTTGGCGATCGAGACGACGAGCCGGAGATTCGCCTTGATCAACTCGGCCTTCGCTTCGCGGACTTTCCTCTCCCCTTCCTCCAGGAACCCCACGCTTTCCCGGATTTCGGACGAGGAAAGCAGTGCGGCCACTTCCGCATCATGGATCCGGTCCAGGGAAGAACGGAAGAGGTTCAGGAGTTCCTGCTTCTCAGCACCACGGAATTTTTCAGCCGGTCCCTTTCCGTTCCGGAGGGCTTCCACGGATTTCAGGATCTCCTCCTTTCCGGCCCCGAGCCGGCGGCGCGCCTGGTCAAGCGCCCTTTCCGCGTCGTCGATGACGTAGACGACTTCGTGAAGCTGGCGGATCATGAGTTCGACCTGCTTTCGATGCAGGTGCATCTCCATGATCAGCTCCACGATCTCTTTCTTGATCTTCCGGACCTGTTCCTTCAGCTCCCTCTTTCGGGCGGAGTTTTTCTGGGCTTCCTTCCACTTGACCGAAAGCGCGTTCAGCTTGTGGAAAAGCTCGTCCACCTTGTCGGTCTGGCGGATGAACTGCTCGCGGGCTTCCCGAAGCGAAGCGGAGTCCCCTTCCTCTCCTTCTTCCGAGTCTTCTTCCTCCATCACGTCGACGATTTCCCGAATACCAAGCTGCCCGGTCTGGAACTTTTCGCGAAGGGCCAGGATGCTTCGGACGGTCAAAGGCATGCCGAACAGAATTCCGGAAACTTCCTTCTGTCCCTCTTCGATGCGCTGGGCGATCGCGATTTCCCCTTCGCGCGTCAAAAGGGGCACCGCGCCCATTTCCTTCAGATAAAGACGCACGGGATCGTCGATCCTGGAAAGCGCTCCGGGGGTCATGTCGATCCCCTCGTCCTCCTCTTCGGCGTCCCCTGCCCGGACGGATTCCAGTTCTCCGAAGCCTTCTTCGTCTTCGGAGTCGGCGTCCTCATACCCGGCTTCGCGCGATTCCTCATCGACAATATCGATGTTCATGTCCCCGAAATAGGTCATGAGGCTGTCGAGCTGATCCGATCCGATAGCTTCAGGCGGAAGCACGTTGTTCAGCTCATCATAGGTCAGGTAACCACGCTCCTTGCCCAGGCTTATAAGGTCTTTCATTTCGCTCAATTTTTCGCTCTTGCTCATTCGTTCTCCCAGCAATGCTGTATCGTGCGTTTTTCTTTCTTACGTCCCATCACGCGGATGCCCGGTCGCGGCGGGACAAACGGCGTACCTGCGCCACCAAGTCCGTCAGACGCTGGTTTCGTGATTCAGGGTCGTCGGAAAGGCCGATCCACGCTTCCACAAGCAAGGGTTCTTCCAGAACCTTCCCCCGGATCTCTTCCGGATGCACATGGGAAAGGGTCCAGAGTTTTTGGACAAATCCCGCCAGACGTTCGATCGTCAAAAAACCGAAATCCTCCGGCTTAAGGCATTCCGAAGGGTGGGGTCCCATTCCATCTCCCCAAAGCCTCACCAGTTCAAGAACAAGATTCCGTTCCATAAGTTCCCGGTTCGATGGGGAACCCGGTGTCCGGCTGGAATGGGATTCCGTTCCGAGGGATTCTTCCCGGAAAAGCCCCTGTGCCAGCAGGTCCTTGTTCAGGTGGAACAATGCCGCCCCGCGGGACAGGAACCTGTCCAGTTCCCGGGGATCGGTGATTTTCTTGGCCAGGGCATAGAACGGTTCGAGGAGGGACTCTTTTTTTGGCGTCCCGGGACGCGAAATCCTCTCCTCGAACAGGTCCACCACGAAATCGACAATCGGCCTCGCACCCTCGATGGCTTTCCAAACCGAGTCGGGACCTTCCCGCCGGACCCATTCATCGGGATCCATGCCTTCGGGGGTTCTCACCGCCCGGAGGGGAATACGGGAATCAAATACGAACCGGTCCGCCACGCGGGCGACGGCGTCCTGTCCGGCGCGGTCGCCGTCGAAGATGAAAATCACTTCGTCCGCCAGCCGGGACAGGTGGATGAGGTGGCTTTCCGTAACGGCGGTGCCCAACGGAGCGACGACGGGACGGATCCCGGATTCCGACAGGACCATGACATCGAAGTACCCTTCCACCACGAGGACCCGTCTCTTCGACTCGATGGCTTCGCGGGCCTGGTCGAGTCCAAAAAGGATCTCTTTCTTCCGGAAGAACGGGTGTTCCGGGGAATTCAGGTATTTCGGCGTCCCGGCGGCAGGCCCGAGGGTTCTTCCTCCGAACGCCACCGTCGGCCCGTACTCCAGGCGGATGGGAACCATGATCCTCTCCCGGAAGAACTCGCGATAGCCACCGGTTCCTTTCCGGAAAAGCCCGTATGTTTCCCAAGCATCCCTGCGGGAAATGGAAACATTCTGGAGAAGGATCCCGGGAGAGGCATATCCGAGTCCGAAACGATCCACGGTTTCGCGGGAAAGATGACGCTCTTCAAAAAGATAGCGTCGGGCTCGTTCCCCTTCCGTCAAGGAGAGGGACTTACGGAACAACGCTTCCGCTTCACGGCAAATGGCGAAACAGGCCTTCTTCCGATCGGCCTTCTCTCCCCGGATCTCCGGTGGAGCGATGTTGGCCTGGTCGGCAAGAAAACGGACCGCTTCGCCAAAACTCTTGTGCTCGTACTTTTCGATAAAACGGAATACGTCTCCTCCGGCCTGGCAGCCGAAGCAGTAGAAAAGCTTTTTTTCGGGGTCGACATGGAAAGAAGGGGTACGTTCCTCATGAAACGGACAAAGACCGACAAAAACGCGTCCGCGGCGTTTGAGCGAAACGCGATCCTCCACTACACGGGCAATATCACTCGCCCCGCGGACCCGTTCAACCCAATCCTTGAATTCCCGAGTTTCCAGCTCAGCCGTCTTAGGCTCCCAGTCGGGTCTTGACTTTCTGGCTCACCACGCGGTTGTCGGCCCGGCCCGATGTTCTCGGAGCCAGCCATTTCATGATCGTTCCCATATCCCGAGGTGAAACGGCACCCGTTTCCTTGACCGCTTCCTCAACGAGGGCCTCGATCTCCGGCTCCGACAGAGGTGCGGGAAGGTATTCCCGAATGATGTTCCGCTCTGCCGCTTCTTTTTCGGCCAGATCCGTACGCCCCGCTTTCTCGTACTGCTCGATCGCTTCTTCGAGTTTCCGAACCATGCTGCTCAAGACAGCGACGACCTCGGCGTCGGTCAGAACCGACCCCTTGCCCTTTTCTATTTCCGCGTTCCGGATCGCCGACAGCGCCATCCTTATGATCGAAAGCCTATCCTTCTGTCCTCCGCGGAGACTTTCTTTTTGATCGGATCGCAACCTTTCCAGAAGAACGGAAGGATTCCCGTCAATGGTCACCGGGTTGCCAGCCTCGCTCGCTTCAATGCCTTCTTCCTTGCCGCAAGGGCTTTTTTCTTCCGACGGACACTAGGCTTCTCGTAATGCTCGCGCTTCTTGATCTCGGACAGGATCCCCGCTTTTTCGCACTGCTTCTTGAACCGCTTGAGGGCACTTTCAAACGATTCGTTTTCCTTGATTCGAACTCCGGTCATAAACTCTCCTTCAAACAACTCCTCGGCATTCAGATACGGAACGTTTACAAAAGAACAGTTTTTCAGTCTACCGCTTTCAAAAAGCTTCTGTCAAAAACTGACCTTCCCTACTGAATATATTTTACCACACGGAACATAACGGGATTTTTTTGGCCTTTGAAACGGGAAAAAACCCTTTACATCCATCAATTCTTTTTGTTACAGTCCACTGTGGGCGGGTAAAATTCTACGGCCCGCGCGGTTTTTCGGGCGCGGCCAACCCGAAAACCAAAACTGCAGGGAGGCTTCCATGGCAAAAGCGTCAAAAGCGACCTTGACCAAAGCGGATCTGATCGATGCACTGCATGCAAAAAACGGCTCTCTGACCAAGAAGGCCGTTGCCGAAGTGGTGGACAAGCTGTTCTCGACCATCACCGAGCAAGTCGCCAAGGGCTCTGCTGTCAACATCGTCGGATTCGGCAAATTCCATGCCGTGAAACGGGCAGCAAGGATGGGCCGCAACCCTGCCACCGGGGCGACCATCAAGATAGCAGCGACCACCACCCCCCGCTTTTCGGCCGGGAAAGCTTTCAAGGACGCCGTGGCCAAGAAGAAATAGCCGGTTTTCCCCCTCGGAAATTCGGGTTCAGCCCGGAGGCCAGACCATCTGCCGACCGCCGAGCAAATGGAGATGGAGATGATCGACCGTCTGGCCTCCCTCCGCTCCGGAATTGACAACGACCCGATAGCCACTCCTTTGGATCCCGAGTTCGACCGCCAGCTTCCCCGCCGCGTGAAACAGGGCGAACAGGCGATTGGGGGCATTGACCGTCTCCAGTGAGTCCCCGATCGTCGCAACGTGATCCTTGGGGATGACGAGAACATGGACCGGTGCCTGGGGATTGATGTCACGGATGGCGAGAACCTGTTCGTCTTCGTGGACACGCGTTGCCGGAACGTCCCCCCGGATGATCCGGCAAAACAGGCACCCTTCCTTGTTCATCGCTTTTCTCCTTTTCCGTCCTTTTCGTCCCGCATCCGTTTCTCTTCAAGCCCTCGGGTACCTCGCCGGCTTTCGAGGACGCCCATCACTTTTTCCCAGGGCACACCGAGCCGTTCCAGGGCCACCGCGACATGATAAAAAAGATCCGCCCATTCCATCACCAGCTTGTCCGGATCTTCGGAAAGGGCAGCGATCAGCATCTCGGCGGTCTCTTCGGACACCTTCTTCAGAACCCGACCCGGGGGGGATGAAAGAAGCAAGGCGGTATAGGATACCCCGGGATCGTCGGATCGACGGCTCCGGACCGTCCGCATCAAGTCCGCCCACGTTTCGAACGGCGGCGCATGCCGATCTCCAATCTCACCGGTAGACGCAACGTCGAAGCATGAAAGGGCTCCGGTATGGCAGGTCGGACCTTCGGGTCGTGCGAATACAAGGAGGGTGTCGTCGTCGCAGTCCCCCAGGATCTCGACCAGCAACAAACCGTTTCCTGAAGTCTCCCCCTTTTCCCAGAGACGATTTTTGCTTCGGCTGAAAAATGTAACGCGTCCCGTGGAAAGAGTTCTTTCAAGGGCTTCCCTGCTCATGTACCCCAGCATGAGAACCCGACCGGACACCCAGTCCTGGACAATCGCGGGAATGAGTGGCCTCTTGACGAAGAACCGGTCGAGTCCCGGCCCCGGCGATCCGATTTTCAAGGTGTTCCTCCATGCGAAGCCTCGACTGCGGGAAGCCGGCGAACCGGAACCCCATGGTCGATAAGATAGGCCTTCAGGTCGGGAAGCCCCAGTTCACCGAAATGAAACAGGCTTGCGGCCAGGGCCGCGTCCGCGCCAGCGCCGAACACTTCCCGGAAATGTTTCATGGATCCGGCTCCACCCGAGGCGATGATGGGTACCCGGACGCTCATGGCGACCCTCCGGATCAGGGTAAGGTCGTATCCGAGACCGGTCCCGTCCTGATCGATGGATGTCAGGAGGATCTCCCCCGCCCCAAGCGAAACGGCCCGTACGATCCATTCCTCGGCATCGAGCGGTGTGGCTTCCGTACCGCCTTTCGAGTACACCCGATACCCATCCCCTTCTTTTTTCACATCCACGGCGAGCACAACGCACTGGCTACCGAACCGCCGGGCACCTTCGGAGACAAGACCCGGGTTCGATATGGCCGCGGAATTTACCGAGACTTTGTCGGCACCGGCGAGAAGAATGTTCCGCATGTCGTCGATCGACCGGACGCCCCCGCCGACCGTAAAAGGAAGGAACACCGCCTCCGCTGTCCGGTGTACGACGTCGAGCAGGGTATCGCGCTCTTCCAGAGTCGCCCCGATATCCAGGAGACAGATCTCGTCGGCCCCCATCCGGTCGTAAAGACGCGCCACGGCAACGGGATCTCCCGCGTCGACAAGGTTTCCGAAACGGACACCCTTGACGACACGTCCCTCTTTCATGTCGAGGCACGGAATGATCCGTTTCAGGAGCATCCCTAACCCTGTCCGGCCGCCGTTTGCCGGAGAAGGGCCAAAGCCTCCGAAAGGTCCATGCCTCCCGAATAGAGGGCTTTCCCGACGATGGCTCCGTCGAGGCCCATTTCACGGAGGAGAGTCAGGTCGGAAAGGTCCCGGATGCCTCCGCTCGCAAACACCGGTGTCCGGACCGTCCGTTTCAGGATCTCGTAACGGTCGAAGTTCGGTCCCGAAAGAAGTCCGTCCCTCTGGATATCGGTATAGACGAACCCTTTAACCCCGAGTTCGGCCATACGGACCATCACCTCGAGAGGATCCCGGGAATCGACTTCCAGCCACCCCCTCAGGGCCAACCCGTCGTCCTTCACGTCGATTCCCACGTAAAATCGCTCCGGATGGAAGGTCAGCATCGCTTCCAGGAACGCGGGGTCGGTCAGGGCTGCTGTTCCGAGAATCAGCCTGGACACGCCGACGTCATAATACGACCGGGCGATCTCCCGGGAGCGGACCCCTCCGCCGACCTGGACGAAACCCCCGAATGTCCTGACAATGTCTCCGATGATCTCCCGGTTTACAGGCACACCTTCCCGGGCGCCGTCCAGATCGACCACGTGGAGGGACCTGGCCCCTTTCTCCCTGAATGTCAGGGCCATGCGGACGGGGTCTTCCCCATACACCGTCTCCCGGTCGAACCTCCCCTGGGTCAACCGGACGACCTTTCCATTTCTCAGATCAATTGCGGGAAACAGCAGCATGCAACGCCTTTCCAAAATTCCGCAGTAGCGCGATTCCGAGATCCTGGCTTTTTTCCGGATGAAACTGGACTCCCACAATTTTGTCACGGCCGACGACCGAGGGAAACGCGATCTGGTACTCGGTCACGCCAAGGACGATATCGTCCGGACAGGCGTCCGCATGAAACGAATGGACAAAATAGACGTCGAGGGAATCCGGAAGTCCCTCCCAGAGGAAACTTTCCTTTCGCCGCAGGACCTGGTTCCAGCCGACATGGGGAACCTTGACCCGATCCGGGGAAAACCCCACGACCTTTCCCGGCAGGAGACCAAGTCCCGCATGGTTGCCGAACTCCTCGCTTTTCTCGAAAAGAAGCTGGAGTCCCAGGCAAATTCCCAGGATCGGACGTCCCGATGCGGCCCAGGACCGGATGAAAGGAACAAACCCTCTCCCTTCGAGATGCGCCATTCCTTCCCCGAACGCTCCCACCCCCGGAACAACCAGATGGGTCGCATCCTTGGCTTCGGCGGGAGTGGCGGCCAGTCGGGCATCATGACCCGCCGCTTGCAGGGCCTTGACCACGGAGAAAAGGTTCCCCATGCCATAGTCGACAACAGCGGTTTTCCAGTCCGTCAAAGAAGGCTTCCTTTCGTCGACGGGATCCCACCCTGACGCGGATCCCGGGACGTCGCCATACGCAGTGCACGTGCAAGGGCCTTGAAAAGGGCTTCCGCCTTGTGGTGCAGGTTGCGGCCATAAAGGATCCGGGCATGCAGGGTCGACCGGCTTTTGACTGTCCAGGCCTGGAGAAAATCCTGGATGAGATCCGGATCGAAGGTTCCGATCCTCTCCCCCCGATTGAACGGAAGTTCGTATACAAGGTAGGGACGCCCCGAAAGATCCACAACGACTTGGGCCAGCGTCTCGTCAAGAGGCGCCATGAATTGCCCGAAACGCACGACCCCCGATCGGGAACCCAGAGCGTCATCAAACAGTTCTCCCAAAACGAGACCGGCATCCTCCACGGAATGGTGGAGGTCGACTTCGAGATCCCCTTCGATTCTAAGCTCAAGATCGAACAAGCCATGGCGGGCGAGCTGATCCAGCATGTGATCTAGGAACGGAATCCCCGTCTTGACGTCCGACCGTCCGGTTCCATCGAGATCGAGCATGCCGTGGATCGACGTTTCCCTGGTCGATCGTTCGATGGTGGCCTTTCGGGTGTTAGCCGTGCTGCGTCCCGACTGGGAGCGACCCTGGGTTTTCTTCCGATTCACGATTTCATCCCCTCCTTCAATGCGGCTAGGAACGTACGGTTTTCACCCCCTGTCCCGACGGTCACCCTTAAGGTTCCGGAGAGAAGCGGGTGGTGCCCGCTGACATCCCGTACAAGAATCCCCTTGGCAAGCAGGGTTCGGAACACCGTTGCGGGGGAAGGCCCCTCCACGCGGAACAGAATGAAATTTGAACGCGATGGGAAGGGCGTCACTCCGGAAATGGCCGCCATTTCCCGTGTCATTTTTTCCCGGAGATCCACGATCTCCTGAACCTGGGCGTTCAAAAGAGGAAGGGATTCCCTAAGAAGGAACGCGGCTGCTTTCTGGGTCAGGGCATCCATGTTGTACGGGAGACGGATCTTGTCCAGCATTTCGATCACTGTCTGGGATGCGATCAGGACCCCGAGCCGGAGACCCGCCAGTCCCATCTTGGAAAATGTCCTGAGGACAAGCAATGTTTCCGCTTCGGGCAGCGACTGGAGAACGGTTTCCCCGTGGAACGGGAAATACGCCTCGTCGACAAGGGTCGTAAAACCCCACTTGGTGGCTATTCTGTGGGCGGCCCCTATCGACTCCATGGACAGGGAGAGACCCGTTGGGTTGTTGGGACTTGCCAGAACGAGCACTCCCGGCGGCTCGTCGCGGAGCATACGATCGACCCCGTCAAGATCGAGCGAAAAATCGGGCAGAAGATCCGTGCCCCGGAAGGTTCTTCCGATCGAGCCCGCAATGATCCGATACATCGAGAACGTCGGCTCAGGAACGACGATGGTGCCGGACGTCGCGAGAAAAACGTTCAGGAGCACCTCATCCGAACCGTTTCCGAGAAAAAGGCGTCCCGGGGGGATGGCGATGACTTTCGAGACGGCCTCTTTCAACTCCCGGGCATGGGGATCGGGATACCTGTTGAAGGAAAGGGCCGATACTTCCCGAGCAAGCTTCGACCGCACATCTTCAGGTAAACCAAAGGGGTTCTCCATGGCGTCCAGCTTGATCGTTCCGTCCGGAGACTCGAGCACCGAATATCCTTTCATGGATAGGATCTCGGACCGTATCCAGGAAAGCGGAGGCCGGTTCATGACGTGCGTTCCGAAGAGCCGGAAGACCGGATCAAGGCCGATCGGGCATGGCCTTCGAGTCCTTCGAGCCGGGCCAGGAGGACTGTCGTCCGGATGAGGGATTCACGCTCTTCATCGGATGAAAAGCCCGTCAAAATGCTGGTCCTCTTCAGAAACGTCTCGACGGAAACCGGAGACGCGAAACGGGCCGAACCGTTCGTCGGAAGGACGTGGCTGGGACCGTAGCAATAATCGCCGAACGACTCGGCCGTTTCGGACCCAACAAAAATGGCGCCTGCGTTACGGATCCGAGATATCCATTTTTCGGGCTGCCGGACATGAAGCTCAAGATGTTCCGGAGCGATCAGGTCGGCAAGGCGAACGGCGTTCTCCCGGTTGGAGACGGTAATCAGGAAACCGAACCGTCCGAGGGCCTCGCGAACGATCTCCTTACGCGGAAGATCCGCCATCTGTCGGTCGATCTCCGTCGCCACGTGTCTGGTCAGGTCACTGTCGGTCGAAATCAGGACCGCGGCAGATTGGGTGTCGTGCTCGGCCTGTGCCAGGAGATCCGCTGCGATGATTCCGGGATCTCCCGAACGATCCGCCAACACGAGCACTTCCGTCGGTCCCGCTATCATATCGATGTCGACGGTTCCATAGACCTGTCGCTTGGCTTCGGCGACATACCTGTTCCCGGGACCGACGATCTTGTCGACTGCAGGAATGGTCTGGGTCCCAAACGCCAACGCGCCGATGGCATGAACGCCTCCGACCTGAAAGACCCGCGTTACACCGGCAGCGAAAAAAGCGGCCAGGATCGAGGCCGGGATACCATCCTTCCCACCCGGAGAGACACCGATGATTTCCCGGACCCCGGCAACTTGCGCCACAACCGCCGTCATCAGGACGGTGGAGGGATATGAGGCCGTCCCCCCGGGAACGTACACGCCCACACGGTCCAGCGGCGTCACGCGGACTCCGGCCATCCCCGGTGACGGATCCAGTGGGTGGATCGTTTTGAATACCCTTTCGTGGAACCACCGTATGCGGTCCCGGGCCTCTCCCAATGCGTGGTGCAATTCGGGATCGAGATTTTCATAGGATGCCCTCAGGCGATCGGGGGCAACGCGGAAATCGGATGACGTTCCGGAAAATCCGTCGAGTTCCTTCGCATATCGAAGGACGGCAACATCCCCTTCCGACTGGACATCACGGAGGATTTTCGAAACGCGTTCGCGAACGGTCTGTGATTCGGGATCGCGTCCACGGGTCAGAAGGGGACCGAGGAGCGAACGAGCTTCGGCCACCCCTCCGACCTCGAACACTCTATCCTGGGCTACCCTCATGGGAACTCCTATCGCCTTCCGGTTCCACGGGACATGGACTCTCCGGAGATGACCGGAGCCTTGGGTATGCACGGAAGGATCCTGTCGAGGAACGTCCGGATCGCTCGATTCTTCAAAGGCCAAGACGAGCGGTTGACGACCATTCGACCGGTCGAAACCAGAATTTCGTCCTGGACTTCCATCTGGTTCTCTCTCAGTGTGCGACCGGTCGCCACGAGATCGACGATTTTATCGGCCATCCCCATTTTCGGAGCCAACTCAAGTGAACCGTAAAGTTTCAATATTTCGACGGACAACCCACGCGACAAAAAAAACTGTTCGGTCAGTTTCGGGTATTTCGTTGCGATTCGGAGAGGACGCCCCGTGGGGAGGCCTGGTCTCTCTTTCGGCCCCGCAACGACAAGCCGGCATAGACCGATGTTGAGGTCGAGCGGTTCCAGGACATTGCGGCCCTGCTCCAGGATAAGGTCGAGCCCGACGATCCCCATGTCGGAACCGCCATGCTCGACATAGGGGAGGATATCGGCACCCCGGATCATCAGGACCCTGAGCGAGCTATCCATCGAATCGAAGGTCAGGCGGCGGGATTCACAGGAAAGCCCCGGGAAAACGTATCCTCCCAATCGAAGGATTTCGGTGGCGTCGTCGAACAGTTTCCCTTTTGGCAAAGCCAATACAAGCGGAGAGCTTATTGTGCCGCCTCCTCCCGGACCCGTTTAATCCGGGCACCGAGTGCTTCAAGTTTTTTTTCGATTCTCTCGTATCCCCGATCGATATGATAAACCCTTTGGATGACGGTCTCTCCGTTCGCAAGAAGTCCCGCCAGAACAAGACCGGCGGAAGCGCGTAGATCTGAAGCCATTACGGACGCCCCCTCTAGAACGGACCTCCCCCGGACGAAGGCGCGGGATCCATGAATATCGATGTTCGCTCCCATCCGGTTCATTTCCATGACATGGGTGAATCTGTTTTCAAAGACGGTTTCGACCACGGTCGATGGTCCGTCGGCGATCGCCATCAGAGGGAGGATCTGGGCCTGCATGTCGGTCGGGAATCCCGGGTACGGCTCTGTCCTCACGGACGTGGCTTTCGGATTCGCGATTCGGGAAATCATGACGGAATCCCCTTTTGTTTCGAACGCCGCACCCATTTCCGACAAAGCCGTCATCAGGGAAATCAGAAGCGAAGGGTCCAGCCCTTTTACGGTCAGGGATTCGCCAAGGAGAGCACCGGCGACCAGGAATGTTCCCGCTTCGATCCGGTCCCACATGACCGAGTGGGCTCCAGGCGACAGGCTTTTGACCCCCTCGACGGACAACGTCGATGTCCCCACCCCTTCGATTCTGGCACCTCGCCTGATAAGGCTCCAGGCGAGGTCCGTCACTTCGGGCTCCTGTGCCGCGTTGAAAATCCGGGTCTGGCCTTTGGCCAGAACGGCCGCCATGAGGATATTTTCCGTTCCGGTCACCGTCGGATAGGCCAGGTGTATATCGCAGCCGACCAAACCGTCCGTGTTGGCATCGATATACCCGTGGTCAATCGAAATGCGGGCTCCCATCTTGGCAAACGCGTTCAGGTGCATGTCGACCGGACGGGAACCGATCAGGCATCCCCCGGGAAGGGAGACCCGGGCTCGCTTTCTGTGGGCAAGAAGCGGACCCAGGCACAGGATCGAAGCCCGCATCGTCCTCACAAGATCGTAAGGCGCTTCGAATGAGGCCAGTTCGTCTTCCCAGAGCCGAAACGCTCCGGTCCAGGACGCTTCCCCGGATGTTCCCGGCATGGAGGATCCCGGCTCTTCATCTGGAGACTCTGGAAGGGAAACGGCCCTGATACCCAACTGGGACAAAAGGGAAAGGGCTGTCCGGATATCCCTGAGCGAAGGCAGGTTGTCGACCTCGAGGCTTCCCCCCAGAAGGGTCGAAAACAGAATCGGAAGGGCCGCATTCTTGGAACCGGATACCTGGACCGTTCCCCGCAGGGAGCGGCCGCCGACGATATGGAAACGATCCACTCGGCCTAATCCTTTCGAAAGAGAACTACTCGGTCCAGTCCGCCAACATCACGAACGATCTGGGGATTGGAAAAACCTATTGCGCTGGCGTCATAACCACGGAAAAAGCTCCCCTGATCACCGCCAATTTCCAGAGCGACCCATCCTCCGGGGTGCAAATGCGCCGGAAGGATGTCGATCAGTCGACGATATATCGACAATCCATCCGGGCCGCCATCCAAGGCTTCCCATGGGTCGAAGGAACAGACTTCCTCTTCGAGGGCGGGAATCGTCTCCGTCGGCACATAGGGCGGGTTCAAGACAATGAGATCGAATCTTCCGGCCATGGCAATCATCGACATCCAATCGCCCCTCACCAGGGATATCCTGCCTTCGCATCCCAAAGACCGGGCATTCACGGTCGTCCAGTACAAGGCTTCCGGAAGAATGTCGACCGCTACTCCCTTTGCTTCCGGAAACTCGGCAAGGAGCGTCAGGATCAGAATTCCGCTTCCTGTACCGAGGTCCAGGACCGTCCGTGGAGGACACACTGACATCCGTTCCAGGACGGCTTCCACGAGAGTCTCTGTTTCTGGCCTGGGAACAAGGACCCCCGGTCCAATATAAAAATCCCGCCCCCAAAAAGGAACGACCCCCGTGATTCGGTGGAAGGGCTCCCTCTTCGCCCGGCGCAGCACCCATTCCTTGTAACGGGAGGCCTCGTCACCCTTAAGCAGATCAGTTTTCCGGAGCCATGGAACGAGGGGGTCCTTCTTGAGGACGGTCATGAGAGAACGAGCCTCCCTCCGGCCATCTTCCGGCAGACGCGAGAGAGTTTCTTCCCCCCATGCGATCCACGCCTCGACAGTCCCCTCCTCCGGAGACGGTTCCCGAAGCACGATCATCCCAGCCGTTCTATTTCTTCGGAACGCTCCTGGGCCCTCAAGGCGTCCACAAACGGTTCGATCTCGCCTTCGAGCACATGGTCCAGCTGATAGAGCGTCAGCCCGATCCTATGGTCCGTAACTCGGTTCTGGGGAAAATTGTACGTGCGGATCCGTTCGGACCGGTCACCCGTTCCGACCTGGCCCTTTCGTTCGGATGCGATTTTTTCGTTCTGCTTCGTCTGTTCGCGTTCAAGAAGCCTTGCGCGAAGCACTTTCATCGCCTTCGCCTTGTTCTTGAGCTGGGAGCGTTCGTCCTGGCAGGAGACTACGGTATTGGTCGGGATATGGGTAATGCGGACAGCGGAATAGGTGGTATTGACGCTTTGTCCGCCAGCGCTGGAAGCGCAAAAGGTATCGATCCGAAGGTCCTTCTGATCGATGTTGATCTCGACTTCCGATGCCTCAGGAATGACCGCGACCGTGACAGTCGACGTATGGATCCTTCCACCCGCCTCGGTCACGGGGACACGCTGGACCCTATGCACGCCGCTTTCGTACTTGAGGTGGCTGTAAGCCCCTTCTCCCTGCACATAGATCACGATTTCGCGGGAGCCACCGATTTCTGTTTCGTTCGATTCCATCACTTCCGAACGGAATTTCCGGCGTTCGATGAATCGAAGGTACATCCTGGCAAGTTCTCTGGTGAATAGGGCCGCCTCTTCGCCGCCGGCTCCCGCCCGTATTTCAAGGAACAGGTTCTTTCGGTCCCTCTGGTCTTTCGGAAGGATCGAGTCGAGCAGCCGGGACTCCACCGCCGACAGATCCTGTGCCAGCCTCTTTTCTTCCAGGGGGACAAGATCCGACATTTGCGGATCATTCCGGATTTCGGACAGATCGCTCTGTTCCCGGACGATCCGAAGGTATTCATCGTAAAGGGAAACGATCTGGGAGAGTTCGGACTGGTCCCGAGCCAATTTCATATAGGCGGTGGGGTCGCGCGAGATGGCCGGATCTGCCATTTTCCCCGAGATCTCTTGGTACCGTTCGCGCATGGAATCGAGTCTGGGACGGACCTTTTCGATGATCCCCGAGGCTGACAAAGATACCCTCTTTATTTTTTCGTTTTCGTCTGCCCGTATTTCTTGACAAACCGTTCGACACGGCCTTCCGTATCGATGATCTTCTGTGTGCCCGTAAAGAAAGGGTGGCATTCGTTGCAGATGTCGAGCTTCAAATTTCCTACCGTCGTTCGGGTCACAAACTGGTTGCCGCAGGCGCAGGTCACGGTCGCCAATCCGTACTCCGGGTGGATCCCTTTTTTCATCACTTTCTCCTTAAAGAATCGATGGTGAATGTCATCTGGGTATTATACATGCAGGAAGGGGAGTCCGTCTTCCCCCGTTCCGGATATCAGCCTTTCATCATCCGTTCCAGGAATTCCTTGTTGTTCTTCGTCCCCTTCATGTTGCTCAGGAGATACTCCATGTCATCCAGGGGGTTATTCGAATTCAGGGCCTTCCTCAGAATCCAGATCTTGTTGAGGTCGTCCTTGTCCAGAAGCAGTTCTTCTTTTCTCGTCCCGGAAAGGGTCACATTGATCGCCGGGAAGGTCCTTCGATCCGCCAGATGGCGGTCGAGGTGAAGCTCCATGTTTCCCGTACCCTTGAATTCCTCGAAAATGACGTCATCCATCCGGCTACCTGTATCGATGAGCGCCGTGGCGATGATCGTCAGACTTCCGCCTTCCTCGATGTTCCGTGCGGAGCCGAAAAATCGTTTCGGCCTCTGGAGCGCATTCGAATCCAAGCCTCCGGACAAAACCTTACCCGAAGGAGGGGCTACGGTGTTATATGCACGGGCCAGACGCGTAATACTGTCGAGAAGGATCACAACGTCCTTCTGGGATTCCGCAAGCCTCTTCGCCTTCTCCAGAACCATTTCCGCCACCTGGATATGCCTTTGCGGCGGTTCGTCGAACGTCGAACTTACGACTTCACCCTTGACCTGGCGGACCATGTCTGTGACTTCTTCGGGACGTTCATCGATCAAAAGGACGATCAGGACGATATCGGGATAGTTCCGGGAAATTGCCTTAGCAAGACCTTGGAGAAGCATCGTTTTTCCCGTCCGGGGAGGAGCGACGATCAAACCTCGCTGTCCCTTTCCGATGGGGGTCACGAGATCCATAACTCTCATGGAAAGATCGTCCGGAGCATGCTCCAGGCGTATCCGTTCCATCGGATAGAGGGGGGTCAGATTGTCGAAGAGAATCTTCTCCCGTCCGGAATCGGAATCCTCGAAATTGACCTTCTCCACCTTGAGCATGGCAAAGTAGCGTTCGCCTTCCTTCGGCGGACGGATCTGCCCCCAAACCGTATCTCCCGTGCGGAGATTGAAGCGGCGGATCTGGGAAGGGGAAACGTAAATGTCGTCGGGTCCGGGGAGGTAGTTATACAGCGGGGAGCGAAGAAACCCGAAGCCATCCTGGAGGATTTCCAGAACGCCTTCTCCGTAAATCGTCCCGTTTTTGTCGGCCTGAGCCTGAAGGAGTGCGAAAATCAGGTCTTGCTTCCGTAGGTTGACGGCCCCTTCGATGTGAAGTTCCTTGGCCATTTCCGTCAGTTCGGCAATGCTTTTTTCTTTTAGTTCCGCAAGATTCATGGAATCCTCTCGTCCGGTCTCTATCTGGCAGTCAAGATCGAACGGTCATACGAGTGAATGTTTCGGGGGCTTGGACATGCCCCCTTTGTACGTCCTAAGATCCGCCACACGCGGAAGGACATCGAAAGAATACGGCTCGTTCCCCACTTGAGCCCTGCGACAAGGCGAGAGGATCTCTGCTTGGCATATCCAGAAGAGCGGGAGTTCGAGAAAATGCCTGATTCAGCGGGAGAAATTGCTTTCGGCCTTGGCTTTATTGTGGAACGGCAAGGACGCGCACCTTCCACATGCAAGAATGCCCTTCCGGAAACCCCGGACGGGACGATTGTCCGATCCAAAAGACATTTGGAGCAATATGGAATCCATCACTTTTATCGAAAGGGGAGCAATTCAAGATCGAACCCAACCAGGGGATGAACCTGCGTGAATCCGCCGTTGCGGAATTCATTAGGTCCCGGAAGGCGTGTTTTACGCTTTTACTTAAAAAGATATCTCGGATTATCAATAACGGAAGAAAGCAATCTTGTCAAGAATCGGGGGACCGCGACTGGTCCCCCGAAAGATCCCAAAAGGCTTACTTTGCCGCTGTGTTCAAGAACTCGGGCTTCAAGTTCCCGGCAGCTTCTTCGTGAACGGGCTGCTTGGAAACCCAATCGGCCGAACCGGTCACGCAGTCCATGTCACCACCGCAACCAAGGCTTCTTTCATAAAGGGCCGCTTCCCAGGCCTGCTTCTCGGTGATCTGCCCGGCGCTCACAAAACCCACCATCGCGGGCTGTAAAGGAGAGCCGTTCGAAATCACCCAGAACATTTCGCCGGTGGTCCGAACCTCTTCAAACTGCTTGTTGGTGAAGTTCCGGGGGGACGGATCCATACCGGCCGCTCCAGGACCGTTTCCTTCTCCTGTCTGACCATGGCAGGTATAGCAGGTCCCGGCACCGGTAAAAACATCTTTCCCCTTAGCGATCATATCGGCCGTCACCGGGAAAGGGGGCTTCAATGCCTTCGCCGCTGCAATCTGATCTGCAGGAACGCGGGGTTTCAGAATGTCCAGCTCTGCGGCGAATGCCGATGCTGTGGCGAAACTCATCGCCGCAGCTCCCATGACAGCTACTGTCCACATCCTCATAGGATATGCCCTCCGTTAATAATGTAAAATAAGGTTAGGAAGACAAAACTCCCGTCACCGCCCGGTTCACTTCTCCCATCGAATTTGGAAATCGGGAGAAAAGGGCTTGGGAGTTGTCGGGAACGGAGCTCATTCAATCATTACCCGCACCTATTGTCAAGAAACTTTTCCACCCCCAGAATCATCCGGGACAGTGGACACCGGCACCGGGGTTCCGGAAAAACATACAGCGGAGAGACGCCCGATGAAACCAGTCGTTTTGGACTGCCCGGCCGGCACCGGTCACACCAACGGCCCAGGACATCCGGAATCCCCGGACCGGCAGAAGGTCCTTGAAACCCTTTTCGGGGATATGGCTCAACAAGACGAGATTGCGTTTCAATCGATCGCCCCGTCGGGGACTATCGATTTCTATGAGGGACCCCATACTCCCTCCTATCTCCGGCTTCTGTCAGAAAATACCTCCGATCCGGATTGTCCTTCGCGGCTCGATCCGGACACAGGCATGTCCCGTGCGTCCCTTCCGGCGCTTCGAGCAACCGCAGCCGCATTGTCGAAACTCGTCTCGGCCTATCGAAACGGGGAGGGACGATTCTTCGTTTCAGAACGCCCTCCCGGCCATCACGCCCTTCCAGATCGGGCCATGGGGTTTTGCCTCGTCAATCATATCGCGACGCTCGCATGGCGGATCCGCTCGACGGACCCGGACGCACGGATCGCCATTTTTGATTTTGACGTCCACCACGGAAACGGAACGGAAGCGATGGTTCGGGACATCCCCGGAACCCTTTTCATCAGCACCCATCAATACCCGTTCTATCCCGGATCCGGGTCAGGCAGAGAGAATCGAAGCGGGCCCTCCGGCGAGGGAATTCTCGATATCCCGCTCCCTGAAGCCACCGGTGACAAGAAATATCTGGAAATCTTTTATCAAACCGTCGTACCCCGAATCGAACGCTTCAAGCCGACGGCCCTTCTTGTCTCCGCAGGCTTCGACGCCCACAAGGATGATCTGCTGGGCGGACTCGCCCTCACGGAAGAAACCTACAGCGCCATCGGACAGACACTCGCCAGGATGGGTCCTGCATTCATTGCCTCCGTCCTTGAAGGCGGGTATAATCTAACAGCCCTTGTGCGATCCGTGGAAGCGTATCTCCGGGGCCAGGCAACCGCATAGAACAATACAAGATGAACCCTTACCGAGACGACCCCATATTGTGGCAGACCATAATTCAGGCGAATTCGCCAATGTCCTCGATCGCATCGTCTCCCAATGGCTTTCTATCGCCAAAGGAGTCCAGCTCATCCGGAAGGACCTTCCTGGGGCTCCGACAGAATGGTGTTTTTCCCCCGGAGAAACCGAAACGCGACTTCTCCTCGGAGTTCAGGAAGAATGGGACCGCCTGGAAGATGCCGTCCTTCCGCTCCTGGGAAAAATACCTCCGCTAAAGAAGGCGGAAACCACAGAGATCATGCGCATCCTGAGATCGAAGCTCGACCTCAACAGACGAAACCGGCATTTCGTGGGATATTCCGGAAAGAACGACCCGGACGGCGAACGGGGAAGAGCACATTTTCTCGAATCAATGGACCGGACCGTACGGCATTTTCGAAAACTTGAAGGGGAGCTTTTTCCTTCCGTTACGGAGGGAGAGGACACCGCATAATCATGGACGATGCCATTTATCATCCGGTCGGCGTGTGCGATGCCTGTGGAGAAGCCGATGTCGACCTTTACAAAATAAGCCTTGGCCGGGATTTCTTTGACCGGGCTTACGATCGTCTTTCGGCCGGAGAAGACCTTCGGCCGAAATGGTATTGCGGAAACTGTTCCCGCGAGAAAGACTTCCAGAGAGACGTACGGGTGATCCGGGAAGAGTTTGAAAAACTCCAGGAAGGACTTCCATCCTTTCTTTCTGATCCGGCAACTTTCAGGAAGGCTCTTGAGCGAGTCATACTGATCGAACAGCACATCAAACGCGGACGAAAAGTCCACGTTCTCCTCCCCCCCGGGGAAGTCGGCATTCTCTCGATCGAAATGTCCCAGCACTTCGCATCGGCCGACTCAGAGACGGAAGACCTGTAAATACCGTTTTCCGAAAAAACGATCCTTGGATTTCCGCCCAGTCCGAGTCACAGGAGGTTCCATGCCCCCTTCCGGAAACCCGTTCACACCCTTCGACCAGATTCAGAACACCCCCGGTCTCGGCAAGGACGAACGACTTTGCCTGTCTGCGACGGTCGTCGCAATCGAGAAAGGAGGCAGGAAAATCGCGTCCCTACTGAGACAAGGGCCGATCCTGGGCATCACCGGATCCACCGACACAAAAAACATACAGGGCGAAGAGGTCCAGACAATGGACCAGATCGCCCAGAACACCTTTCTGACATATTTCCAGCAATCCGGAGCTGTGCAGGCGCTTCTTTCGGAAGAATCCGAGTTTCCCGCTCTCCTGCCGGTCCGCTTTTCTTCTCCATGCCTTGTGGCAATGGACCCCCTCGACGGTTCCTCAAATCTATCGGTTAACGCTTCCGTCGGCTCGATTTTTGCCATTTTCCGTCCCGCGAGGGACCCCCGTGCCGGTGTGCCTTCGGATACGGAACTTTTCAATGATTCGGCATCGGGTCTGTTCGCCGCATGTTACCTTCTTTACAGCGTCTCGACTTCCCTTGTCCTGGCGATCAACGGGGAAGTCCATGTTTACACTCTGGACCCTTCGACGGGAGAGTTCGTCGGCAACGGAACGCCGGTTCAATTCCCCGATGGAGGGAAGATATACAGTGTCAACGAAGCGTACTACCCATCCTGGGAAGCGCCTTTGCAGGAATACATCCAGTGGGTCAAGACGGATCGGAAGCCCACAATGATACTCCGCTATATCGGAGCACTCGTCGGCGATTTCCACCGGAATCTGCTGAAAGGGGGGATCTACCTCTATCCTCCCGACGCCAGCGATCGCGTAAAAGCCTCCGGAAAGCTCAGACTTCTCTATGAAGCGTACCCAATGGCGTTCATCGCCCGGGCCGCCGGAGGAATGGCCACGGACGGCCATCGTCCAATCCTGGAAATCCGTCCCAACAGCTATCATCAGAGAATTCCACTTGTCGTGGGGCCGTCGGACCTCATCCGGGAATTTCAGTCCAGGATCGGTGCTCCGGTTTCTTCCTGAAACCAGGCGTTTCTTGTACGAAAAACGGGGCGAACCGAATTCGGGGGTTACACGATCTTGATCTTTCTGTCATTTTGGCGGTGTAGAAAGGAGGTCGACAAAAAGAATGATAAAAATTGAGAAAGGAATTCAAAATGAGAATGACACTCGTCGAATGCGATCTGTGCGATCGCGCCAAAGAAATCGTTGTCGATCAGGACGCCGGTTTTTTCATCTGCCGGGAATGCTGGGAAGAACTGAAGCGTTCCATTGGCATCACGAAACTCTCGGAGACTCCCAATATCCTGCCGGGAAAATAACCGCTAGGCCCCTTCCGAGCGAACCCTGAAGGCGATGAGCTTGGGACGGGTCATTTCGTCCATGGCATAAAAAACCCCTTCCGAACCGCTCCCAGATTCCTTTATACCTCCATACGGCCAGTGGTCGAGCCGGAACGTCGGTATCTCGTTGATCAGGACACCTCCGGTTTCGATCCTGCGGGCCCATTCCAATCCGCGTTCGAGCGAACCGGAATAGATTCCCGCCTGGAGGCCGAAGCGGGAATCGTTGATCCGGGCGACCGCCTCTTCAATCCTGGCAAACGGAGTGACCGTCACGACGGGACCGAAGATTTCTTCCCGTTCTACGTCATCTTCCGGGGATGTCCCCGTCAGGATCACGGGATATATCGTATTTCCTTCCCTCCTCAGAGGGGTTTCGGAACGGGCACCACGCGCGACGGCTTCCTGAACTGTCTTCCAGACACGATCGGCGTGGATGTCGTGGATAAGCGGACCCATGACCGTCCCGGGGTCGCCGGGATCTCCCACAGCACCTCCTGTCACCAGACTTTTTACGCGCCGGACCAAACTGTCCAGAATCTCCTCATAACGGGATTCGGCGACAAGAATCCTCTGCACCGAGATGCACACCTGCCCGGAATAGGCAAAAGCACCGTTCACAAGACGTTCGGATAGTCCCGAAGGATCGGCATCGTCCGCGACGAGCACGGCCGCATTTCCCCCAAGCTCAAGAAGGACCTGTTTTCTGGGAACCCTCTCGCGGATCGACCAACCCACGCGATCCGAACCGGTAAACGAGACGACCGGAATGTCCGGATGCTCGACCAGGGAAATCGTACCGGAAATGTTGCAGGGAACGACAGACAGGGCTTCCGGAGGAAGGCCCGCCTCGAGCAGTATGGCTCCGAGAGAGAGGGCCGAAAGCGCCCCGAACGGAGCCGGCTTGGCAATGACGGGAGATCCCGCCGCGATCGCGGGTGCGACCTTGTGAGCCAAGAGATTCAAAGGAAAATTGTAGGGGGTAATGGCAAGAACAGGCCCTCTGGAAACCCTTTCCACGAGACCGGTCATGCCGCTTCCCTGCGGAACGGAATCTCCGGGCATCCATTTCGTTCCATACTCCGCCGCAAGATGGGAAGCGGTCCGGAAGGTCGACGCGGCTCGCTCCACTTCGAAACGGGCGGCGGAAAGAGGTTTTCCGATCTCCTGAACCATCTGTTCCGCCAGCGCGTCCCGATGGCTTTCGAGCAGACGGGCCACCTCTTCCAGGATCCGGGCACGGCGGGCCCGCGTCAAGCCTTTCATCGCCCGCGTCCCGCTGTCGAGAGATCCGAAAACCAGGGCAAGATGTTCTTCCTGGGCTTCAGAGACCTCCCAGTCCTTCCCGCCTCCGGGGACGGGGACCACCGTGGAAAACGGTGAAAAAGACTGCCGGACCGGACTCTCCATCCACTTTCCCGAGATAAGAAACGGATACGGGGAACACGCTGAAAGACCCGGTATCATCACTCCCCTTCTATCCTAAAGTCATTGCCGGGCAACCCGCATTCCAAATGTTTCGGAGCGATTTGCCCTACCCCGCTCCAAATGGCATACTGTCCCCTAGTTTCAACACCGTCGACGGTTATCCCGGAGGAATCATGGAGAATCGGACCCCGCGGATTGGTTCATGGATGAGCAGAGTGGCGCTGTCCCTTTTCGGAGTCGCCCTTTTAGGTGGGTTCATGGTCCCCACCCCTGGCCCTCCGCCCAATGGCATCCGTTCGATTCCTCTATCGGACGGCCCGATCCTTTCCAGCCGTTTCCTTTTCGCGGCCAGAGGAACGTCCGAGTTTTTCTTCTTCGACCCGATCCGCTCCCGGACCCTCTGGATCCTCAAGGTCAACCACCCCATGGGATCCCGCAATTTCGTGCACGAGACCTGGACCCCGCTCCACCTTCCTGACCTCGGGACGCTTCGTGACATTAGGGACATGGCCTTCGCCAACGGCACCATTTTCTTGTCCGGACGAGACGAAAACGATCTCCCGATCGTGAGATCCTATCCGATCACTGGAACCGAAAAATCCGAAAGCGGACAAGAGACGGCATCGTCCCATACCGATTTCTATCCACCCTCCGGAGGAGCTCCGATCCGGAGCCTGATGTACGATGCCAGGACACGTGTCCTCTGGATGGCGTACGACAACGGACGCATCCAGGTCGGCCCGCACATCGTCGGGAACCCCCGACACCTGATCCTCGATTCTCCTGCGGGGTATCTGGCTCTTGGCGAACCTGCGAAGGCACTGAACGGCCCACCGACCCTTCCGATTATCCGCAGCCCGAAGACACCGGACAACGGGTGCCTTACCTGCATCCTCTACGTCGTCGAACGGCTCCAAAGCCCGACGGCCAATATCCGCAATATCCCCCTCCGCTCTCCCAGAGGGTCGGATTCCCGGCTCGGTCTCTTTCCGTTCGGGAACCGGACGATCCTTTTGAAAGGTTCCCGGACGTTCGCATGCGGCATGAAAATAGAGGCCGATCCTCCGGAACTGAAACCGTGTCTTTACGTCGATCCTGCCGACATGCCCCTTTCGTCGGGTCTTTCCGGACAGAACCTGATCTTTTTGACCGTATCGGCTTCGTCAGGGTACAGCCTCGATGTCATCAATCCCGCGTACCTGGACTCCCGGATCTCCTCAGGAGCCCCTTTGGCCAAAGGATTCCTCGAAAAAATGATCGAGGAAAAGGGAAAACGCCACACCCTTCCGGCCCAGGCGAAACCGATCCCCTTTTTTTTTGCGGCAGGATCGCGGAAGGTGGTAGTTTTTGGCCACCAGCACCTTTATAGGCTTTCTCTCGTGAACCCCGAATCCACGAAAAAAACCCCGGAACCTCCCTCACACACCCCGTCCCTTTGACCGAAATGCAGGCACGCGCATTCGATCCCGGGGAACTGGAATAAACGGATCGATTCCCTCATTCGTTTAAGCTATCACAGCTGCCCGAAGAGGTCCATTTCCGGGGTATCCGGCCTCTCTTAAGGCCCGCCGGACTTCGCCCTTGCGAGGGGGGTCCCGTTCGCCTAAAATGGCGGGGACCTTCCTAAAGAACATCAATCCGGCCCGCCGGTCACTGACAGGAAACCGCCATGCTTGAAGCCAATGAAGGCACACGCGAGATCGCCGACGAAATCAACACCCGCCTTTCCCTGAATCCGGGGCGGGCCCGAAGGATCGGGAACTTCGGATTCATCGAGCTCGAAGACACGTGGGGAGACGAGACCACGATCCTGAACACCGCACGAGTTTCGACCTCAAATCGCCGGCTGAACCGGGTTGAAGACCTTACCGACAAGGACCGGACCCTCCTGCGCCATCTCCTGTCCGAAAATCACGGCACCCCCTTCGAGACGATATATCTCAGATACCGTTTCATCGCACCCATTTTTGTCCTTCGTCAATGGGTCAAGCACCGCATTTCGACATGGAACGAATTTTCGATGCGGTACAGGAAACCCATTTCCGCCTTCTATATTCCGGGGCCCGAGGCCCGGACGATCGACGGCTTCGAGGTGATGACGGAAAATCAAGTGAGCCGCTACACGGATCTTCTCGAAACCATGAACCGATTTTACGAAGAAGAGTACGAAAAGGTTTGCGAAAAAATCGACAGTGCACGTAAGCGGGGGACACTACCGGGAAAAACGGGAGGGAGGGATCCTTACCGGGCACGGGCACGTGAGCTGCTGCGCTCCGCGATGCCGGTCGCGAATTACAGCGATGTATACTGGACCGTGAACTTCCGGTCGTTGATGAACTTCTTCAATCTGAGGATGAAAGAAACCGCCCAGTATGAAATCCGCGAATATGCCCGGGCCGCATATGTGCTTTTCGGGGATGCGTTCCCGCTCCTGAAGGAGCTCATGGAGGATATCGGAAGGGCTCCCGACCAACCCGTCTCCCTCTGAAAGCCCAGTTCCGGTCTTCTTTCCCGGTTCAGACCAGATGCCGGATGACTTTTCCTTCCACGAGATAGACGACAATTTCGGCGACATTGGTCGCATGGTCGGCGAACCGCTCGAGCGAGCGGCTCAGGAAAAGAAGCCGGATGACGGGGCTGATGCGGTCGGGATCCCGGGCAAGATCCTGGACCATGGACCGGACCAAGTCCCTGTAGATGAGATTGACCCGTTCGTCTTCCCGGCAGACGCGCATCGCTTCGGCCGTGTTTTTATTGACAAACGCGTCCAGGGCTCCTCGCAGCATCTCTCTTCCGATTTCCGCCATGGTCGTGATCGCATCGGGAATGGGAACGGGGGGCTCATCTTTCAGTTCGACCGCGCGTTCGCAGACATTCGCCGCCAGATCGCTCATCCGCTCGAGATCCGTGATGATCTTCATCGCAGTGATGATGAACCGGAGGTCACGGGCTTCGGGTTGATGCAGGGCGATCATCCGGATGCATTCCTCGTCGATCCCGACTTCCATCGCATTGACCTGATGGTCGCGGGCGATGATCGTCATGGCTTTCTCGACGTCGCGCGCCAGAAGAGCCTGGATCGCGCCCTCGAGCTGCTCTTCCACCATGTGCCCCATGGCGGTCACACGTTCCTTCAGTTGCTCAAGTTCGATGTCAAAGTGCCTGTACACCTGGATGCCTTTCCCCTAGGAACTCAACCGAAACGCCCGGTGATGTAGTCTTCCGTCCTTGGGTCGGAAGGATTCGTGAAGATCCGGGAGGTTTCGCCCATTTCGACCATTTCCCCCAGCAGGAAAAAAGCGGTCTGGTCGGATATTCTTGCCGCCTGTTGCATATTGTGGGTAACGATCACGATCGCATACTGAGTCTTCAGGTCCTGGATCAATTCTTCGATGCGTGACGTCGATATCGGATCGAGGGCCGAAGCCGGTTCATCAAGAAGAAGAACCTCGGGTTCGACCGCGAGCGCGCGGGCAATGCACAGACGCTGCTGTTGCCCTCCCGACAGCGAGAATGCCGAATCGTTCAACCGATCCTTCACTTCGTCCCAAAGCGCCGCGGACCGGAGTGATTCTTCGACATTGTCCGCCAGCACCGACTTGGCCCGGATCCCCTGTATCCTGAGCCCGTAGGCCACATTCTCGAAGATCGACTTATGGAACGGGTTCGGTTTCTGGAACACCATTCCAACCCTTCGGCGAAGCACGACCGGGTGCATGTCCGGCGAATAGATGTCGACGCCGTCGAGGGTCACGAGTCCCTCGATCGAAAATTCCTTGACGAAATCGTTCATCCGGTTCAGGGACCGCAGGAAGGTGGTTTTACCACATCCTGATGGCCCGATCAAAGCGAGAACCTGCTGATCGGGAACCTCGAGCGTCACGTTCTTTAAGGCCGCATTTTCCCCGTAATAGGCGAAAAATTTTTCGACGCTCATCCTCGCCATAAGGTCAACCTCCAAAGTCCGGTACCGGAACGATCCGGGCAAAAGCGTCGCATTGTC
The DNA here is from genome assembly GCA_027315205.1 of Leptospirillum sp. Taxonomy (GTDB): domain Bacteria; phylum Nitrospirota; class Leptospirillia; order Leptospirillales; family Leptospirillaceae; genus DAHUYM01. The sequence continues at coordinate 56,938 of DAHUYM010000001.1, forward strand.
TCTCCCTCGCTACCCGACCCGGGCGTAAAGTTTCCGGGACCCCCAGGTCATCAGCCGGATGCCGATATCGATGAACAGGACAATCCCCAGAAGAACCAGAGACGCCGCCATGGCTTTCGTATGCAAAATCTCCGATGGTTCGTGGATGTAAATGAAGATCTGCATGGCAAGATCGCCGACCGCTCCCTGGGAGCCAACGAGGGACGAGGGGACCCCGGTATTGTAGTAATTCGTGAAGATGAGGGGTGCCGTTTGACCCAGAACGTTCAGAACACCCAGGAGGATGCCTGTGCCGATGCCGGCCATGGCGGACGGTATCGCTATGCTCTTCAACGTCTGCCACCGGGACGCCCCGAGGGCGAACGATCCTTCGATAAAGGTCAATGGCACGTCCCGAAGCGCCTGTTCCGTCACGCGGGTCACGATCGGAATCATGATGAACCCGAGCGTCAGTCCCCCGGCCATGGCCGAAAAACCCCAATGAAGACCGTATCCGGTCGAAGTCGAAAAAACGTAGAACCCCACAACTCCCCAGACGACCGAAGGAACGCCGAGGAGAAGATCCGAAAGCAGGCGGATCAGGCGGGCCAGAGGGGTCGTACCCTCTTCCCAGAGGTACATCCCCGCCCAGATTCCGGCCGGAACGGAAAGGGAGCTTGCCACGATCACGAGGATGATGCTGCCCACAATCCCATTCAGGATCCCTCCCTGGCTCCCCACGGGAAAACCCGTCGGCAACGTCGAAACGAACGACCAGTTGAGCGCTGACTTTCCCTTGTCCCATGCGGTCCAGATGATCAGGAGCAGTGGAGCGACAGCCACGATGAAAAACGCGAGAGTGAGAAATCCCAGGAGGACCGTCCGGACCCGGCGAAACAGGGACAGCGAACCTTTTTTTTCGTTCCCCATGTCAGCCGCCTCCCACAGAACCCGCAAGCCGCCCCCCCATCAGGCGCATCAGGAGTCTCCTTCCGAGGGTGTTCACGACGAGGGTGATCAAGAGGAGGATGAGGCCGAGTTCCACTTCCGCCGCGGCGTAGAGGGGATCGATCACCGCATAGGTAAAGGTATTTGCCAATAGTGAACTGATCGTATAGCCGACGTCCTGGATCGTCTGGGGTATGGAGGCCTGGTTGCCGATCACGAGAAGAACGGCCATCGTTTCCCCGACCGCCCTTCCGAAACCCAGGATAAACGATCCTACCATTCCCGGGACCACCGCCTTGAGCTTCACGAAGAACACCGTTTCGGCCTTGGTCGCCCCCAACGCATAGGACGCCTCGACCATTTCGTGCGGGACCATCAAAAGCGAATCGCGGGTCACCGTGGCCACCAGGGGAACGATCATGAAACCGACGACGATCCCAGCCGCGAGGATTCCGTAACCCATCGGATCGCCGTTGAAGAAGTCCCACTTCTTCCCCAGAGTATTGGCCAGGAATGGTTCAAAATGGTCTCTCAGAAGCGGGACCATGAACGTGATTCCGAACGCCCCGAAGACGATCGAGGGAATCCCGGCAAGCATTTCCATGAGGGTGGAGACGATTCCTGAAAGCCATTTAGGGGCATAATCCGAGAGGAACAGGGCGGAAAAGATCGCGACCGGAATCGAGATGAAGAGGGCAATCCCGGTCACCCAAAAGGTGCCGACGAGATAGGTCAAGGCACCGAAAACGCCATGGGCGGGGTTCCATGTGGATGTCCAGAGAAACGAAAAACCGAACTTTGCAATCGATGGCCAGGATTCGATCAGGCAGATCAGGAGAACGATGGAAAACAGGCCGAGGATGAAGACGCCTCCCCCCTGGAGAGACCAACCGAAAAAGCGGTCAGAACGGGACAGAAACGTGTTCGAGGAGACGCGTCCGGGACGGGCATTCCCGGTACGGGCTTTCTCTTTCGTCCCTTCCAGCGGGACGACGTTGTCCACTTCCATACTCGGCTCCTTTCCGGCTCCGATAGGTGCCCCGGGATCCATCATCTGATTGCCCTGTTCCCTCTAAAATACGAGGCCGGGAAGACCCGACCCATCCGGTCCGTCCCGGCACTCATCGTGTGATAACGTCCCTTGCGAAACGGGTCTTAACCGGGGGATCGTTCGTTATAGGTATTGCCCGGAAGAAGACGGTGAACGATCTTGTCCAGGCGCGGCTTGAGCGGAGCGAACGGAAGCGGGGCGAAGCCCGTGGAAACGGTATACTTCGGATCCTGCCCCGTGCTCAAGGCCCAGATCATGAGATCCCGAACATGTTTCATGGTATCGCCATCGAGATTGGTGTTGACCATCCAGAATTCGAAATTGGAATCCGGATAGACGTCTTTACCGTGCAGTTTCCAGACGATGGACCGGTTGAAGTCGTCCGGGAACTCCGGATCCTTCAATGCCTTGAAGCCCGCCTTGTTGATTGAGTCGACGGATCCTACGACGAAGTAGCCGTCGAGATTTTTGAGAGCGGCCGTCGTCAGGTGGTATTCCTGGACCCAGCCGAGACCGACGTATCCGATGGCGCCGGGCGTGGACATCACGGCGGCCACGACTGCGTCGCTTCCGTTGTAACCGGAGCCGACCGGCCAAGCCGGCGAGAGATCCCGGCCGATCTTGTCGAACCATTCCTGGGACGTCTGGTTCAGGTAGTCGGTGAACACAAAGGTTGTCCCCGAAGCGTCGGCGCGATGGATGACCTTGATCTTCTGGTGGGGAAGACGCACATGCGGATTCAGGGCCCGGATGTGCTTGTCGTTCCAGAACCGGATGTCGCCCAGAAAAACCCGAGCCAGGGTCGGCCCGTCGAACCTCAGGACCGTGGACTTCTTGAGGCCGGGAATGTTGTAGATGACCTGGGCATCGTCAAAGGCGATCGGAACGCTGACGAGATTCGTGTACCTCTTCCGGAACGCTTTCGTGAGATACGCGTCGCTTGCCCCGATCGTGATGTTGCCGTTCGCGGCGTTCGCGATCCCGAAACCCGACCCGGTCGACGCCACGGAAATGTGGACATCGGGATGGGATTTCATATAGGCCACCGCCCAGACCTGCTCAAGCGGAAAAAGCATCGAGGAGCCGGAAATGGTGATGTTGGACGCCGACCAGCCGGCACGCGACATCCCCAACACGGCGAACAGGGCGACGACCAGCATCAGGAGCAGACGGCCGAAACCGGCCGGGTTCCCGCGTCTTGTCAAAATACGGTTCGTGAACATTCATGCCTCCTTGAGACAGTGGAAGTGAGATATCAAATCAAAGCAACATTGAGATTACAAATTTATGACAAGGTGGTTACAAATGGTTCGCCAGAATCCTTAGTTTTCTGACCTCCTTTCCCGTTCGATCCATTCACAGAAGCGCTTTCGAATGCCTCTGGTTTCCCAGTCCTTGAAATAACCGCATGCCTTATGCTGCTCGGTCCGGCAGATCTGTTCCCGATACGTCTTCCGGCGCACGGGGCTCATGTCCCAATGGCCTGCGAGGAGACAAAACACTTCCCGGGGATGGCCGACCTTTCGAAGGTGCGGACAGTCTTCCATCTTTCGATCCCATACGGGCACGGCCGATTCGATTTCCATTCTGACCTCCGGACCTTATTAGGTCTTCGAAGAATGTTTTCCGGAAAAGGCAACGGGATCCCTGAAACGGTATCCGGTTCCCCGGAGGGTTTCGATGAACCGGGGACCGCCTTGTTGTTCCCCGAGCTTCTTCCGGAGCGACCAGATGTGGACATTCAGATTGTGCTCGTCCACTTCCCAGTCCTCGCCCCAGAGTATTTTCATCAGTTCGTCGCGCCCGATCGCTATTCCTTTTCGCGATACGAGATAGACGAGGATCCGGAATTCGATGGGAGTAAGCCGGATTTCGCGGCCGTCCACCCAGGTCTCGTAGCGGAGAGTGTCCACGATGATCGGTCCCATCTCGAAGCGGGCTTTCGGGAAAGGACCGTCGTCCTTCACTTTTTCGACCCGACGCACCAAAGCATGGACACGGGCGATGAACTCCCGGCCGGAAAACGGTTTTTCGAGAAAATCGTCGGCCCCTTCTTCGAGCGCCTTTACGCGCCATTCCGAATCGGCGACAGCCGAAAGGGCCAGGATGGGTACATTGCGGATTTCCTTCTGGCGGCGGATGAAACGGCACACATCGATTCCGTCCCGTATCGGAAGCATCAAATCAACGACGGCCAGGGCAATTTTCCCTTGGCTCTGGACCCGCCGGATCACCCAGATGGCCTCTTCTCCATCCCGGGCGGTCACGACACGGTATCCTTCCTTCGACAGGAGACTCCGGGTCAGGACAAGAAGGTCCTCTTCGTCGTCAATGACAAGAATGACCGGCTTTTCGGATCCCGTTTCCATCGCATCCCTCTCTTTTATCCACCCTTCGTCGACAGGCATGACAGCATGATATCCCCGCATTGTTATCCCTTTCGAACGAACGTGGAACAAATCGAAGACATGCCGAGCACTCCGGAAAAACACATGGGGGAGGGCGCCCTCCCCCATCGATCTTTAAAAGAAGTAGAACCAGGACATCATGACGCGATTGTCCAGAGCGGCCATACCATTTGTATACAGCGTATCGTACTGACCGTATTCCAGACCTGCCCGAACCGCCGGCGTAAAATCGTGCCAGACATTGGCAAAACTGTATGTGTTCCGATTCCAAGGAGACAGGTATTTGTAAAGACCGTTTGCTGAACCAGCGCCGCCCAAACTATTTCCACCACCAGGCATGTTGTAGATCGCGGTCAGGTTCGAGGCATTGTCGACCGCAAAGCCCAAAGAGATCGACGTGTGTGCGTCGTCCGGGAAATAATATTGAAGAACGACGTTGTACGTCTGGATATCCAGGGGCATAAAGACGGTACCATTCAAAACACCTTCCCCTGTGGGACCGACTCCCGCAACAGGAGAGGTTCCAGACAATGCAGAACCACCCATTCCCCAATTGAGGTTAGGAAACTGGTAACCGTCTCCTTGACCCCACGTATATTCCGCCGTCAAGGTCAGGTTGTTTCCGGGCTTTCCATCTTTCACAGGGATGATCGGCAACCAAAGATCGACAGCTTCCGCCGATGTCCAACTGCTATACCCCGCGGTCGCAGTTCCGACAGTATCGTAACCAGAATAATCGGTCTGAATGGCGGAAAAACCAAGCGCAAGAGGAAACTGCCCTTTGCCCGTATCGCCGATCATGCTTTCGCCCATCCAGTCCGAGTCGGCGATCTTGACTCCTTCAACGAATGCCGGCAACCCGACACTCTGAATCGGAGGAAGCTGAACACTGATAGCGGGCTCAATCTTGATGCTGTCTGTCGCATGGAAGATTTTGTACCAACGGGCCTGCGGAAAGCGTCCATAAAGGGTTCCCGGCGCCGGCGCGATCTGAACGGAACTGTAAATGTTGTATGGCTGCCAGCCAAAAAGGGACCAGTATTGACCGAAGAGGAAGTTTCCAGCGCTCGGCGTCGTGATGTCCATGAAGAAGTGGCGGATACGGAAAATCGGGTTGGTAAAATAACCGAGACCGCTCCCAGCCGAACCTGCGGCAGCACCCCCATATTGGGTTTCACCCGGATTCGCCAAAAAGTCCATCTCGAGCAAGGCGCGAAGTTTATAACCGTGATAAACCGGAGAAGACAGCGCGAATCCGATACGGGAGTTGTTCACATCGAACGCCCATGCATTATGGTCGATCGTGGATCCAAGAGCATTGTCACCCCCGCCCTGGACCGTACCGGCACTTGCTGCGCCCGCATTAAACGGCCAGTTGTTGAACGAGTTCGAGGAGTCGTAGACCGTATCGAACTGGACAAAGCCATACAGGGTCGTAGTCCACTTGCCCATCATGGTCGAATAACCCGGTGGAGGAGCATCCGGCATGATGTTCTGGAAAGATTGATGGAACTCGGAATTAAACTTGTCGGTATCTGAAGGTGCAGCTTCAGCCGGATGCGACATCGGGGAATCGGGGCTCAGATTGTCCGCCACATCTGAAGGTGCGTTCGAATCGGCCGACCATGCCGCCATCGGCGTACCGAACGCCAAAAGGACTGCCGCCAAGACACAGGCACCCAGGGTGGCTTGCCATCTTTTACGCATGAAAGCTCCTCCTTAATGGTTTAAGAACGGCAAAAAAGCAACTTGCACGTGATATTGGCACTGGGGTTTTGATCGGATGCCATACTAAAGACCGTCCAAAAATCGAATCTCAATTTCGTGTGACAAATCGATGAACGGAATCGATGTCGGCCAGATGCGTTCGTTGACTTTTTCCAAGGTTCCACAAGAAGATGGATAAAAAAGGCTGTCACGTGCTGTTCACACTCGGCCGTGTTCCGTCCGGAACACGTTTTGGACCGGAATTATCAGGGGAGGATTCTCAAAATGTCCGTACTTCTCGAATTCAGCATGTCACCACTGGACAAGGGCGAAAGCGTGGGAGCCTTCGTGGCCCGGTCGCTCGAGATCGTCGACAAAAGCGGGGTCGAATACAGGCTGAACCCGATGGGGACAGTCCTGGAAGGGGAATGGGAGGCAGTATTTTCTGTCGTTCGGGACTGTTATCTGCGCATGAGCCAGGATTGTGCCCGCATTTCGGTGTCGATCAAGGTGGACGCGAGAAAAGGTCATGAGAACCGGATCGGGGGAAAGATCGAATCGATCGAGCGAAGGCTCGGAAAAACCCTTAAGAAGTCCTAACCCTCCGAGCCTCACTTTCGTTCCCGGCAGCGAGGTGTTATGATGTCGCCGGTTCCTGCGGTCGGCACAGCACCGCGCCTCCAAATCCCGTCATGAAGGACAAAAAAGCCGCATGCCTAACATCATTATCCTCGGTACCCAGTGGGGAGACGAAGGGAAGGGAAAAATCGTCGATCTCCTGACGGAGAATGCCGATTGCATCATCCGTTACCAGGGGGGACACAATGCTGGTCACACGCTGGTCGTCGGACAGGAAAAATTCGTTCTGCACCTGATCCCTGCCGGCATCCTGCACCCGGACAAGACCTGCGTCATCGGAAACGGAATCGCCCTCGATCCACAGGCCCTGATGGAAGAGATCGACAACCTCGAGAAACGGGGTATCGAGGTCGGTCAAAACCTCAAGATCAGCGAGGCCTGCCATCTCATCCTTCCCTACCACCGGGCGATCGACAAGGAATCCGAAGAACTCAAGGGAACGCGCCGCATCGGAACGACCGGACGAGGCATCGGTCCCGCCTACGTGGACAAGATGGCCCGGATCGGGATACGGACCGGAGATCTCGCACATCCCAAGATTTTCCGTGAAAAACTTTCCAAGAACCTCCAGGAAATGAACTACCTCATGGAGAAACTCTTCAAGTCCCACGGATTCGACCTTGAGACCCTGTACCGAGAGGTCATGACCCTGGGAGAGCGAATCCTGCCATTCGTGACCGACACGTCCCAGTTTCTCTGGGAGCAAAACCGGAAAGGATCTTCGCTCCTTTTCGAAGGCGCCCAGGGAACCCTGCTCGACATCGATCACGGGACCTACCCCTTCGTGACGTCATCGAACGCCACTGCAGGCGGAGCCCTGACGGGATCGGGAGTGGGACCGACCCTGATCGACCAAGTCCTGGGGGTCACGAAGGCCTATACCACCCGGGTGGGAAGCGGACCGCTGCCTACGGAGCTTACCGGGTCCGAAGGGGAATATCTTCGCGAGAAGGGGCAGGAATACGGTGCGACGACCGGAAGGCCCCGGCGCTGCGGGTGGTTCGATGCCGTCTGTGTGCGCTACTCGGCGCGCATCAACGGACTGTCCGGATTGATCCTGACGAAGATCGACGTTCTCGACAAGCTCGATTCGATCCGGATCTGTACCGGGTACCGCATCGGGAGCCGCACGGTCGAGGAGTTCCCCCGGCACGTCGAAGATGTTGAAGCGGCCCAGCCCATTTACGAGGACGTTCCCGGCTGGCAGCAACCGACGCGGGGAGCCAAACGGTGGGAAGACCTTCCGAAGGAAGCCCAGGCGTATGTCCAAAAGATCGAGGAATACGCGGGTGTTCCCGTCATCATGATTTCGACCGGTTCGGAACGGTCGGAAACGATCACGATTCAGAACCCGTTTCCCGCTTCGGCATAAAGGGGTTCGAACACCCGGATCAACTGGACGAGTTCGGGAAGTGTCGTCTCGAACCCGATCCGGAACCCGATATCCAGGCTCGCCGTCTTGAGGGAAGACAGGCGTTCCCCGAACGTTTTTGCCTTCCACGCGATCGGAGACGGTGTTTCGTCCGGGCGGTCGTGGACCGGACCGAAATCCAGCACGCCCGAAATGCTGGAGAGCCAGGAACTGAAAGCATTCGGATGCGCGTTCATCCAGTCTCCAAGCCGTCTCCGTTCGTCGGACGCCTCGTCTTTCAGGACAAACCTCACCGACACTCCAGGACTTCCGATGAAAACTCCCACATGGGCATAGGCTTTGTATCCGCGTTTGTTCGGACCGAGCGCGAGCCAGGTTTCCGGGGGAGGATTGATGCGCCTTCTCATATGGCTCGCGACATGGGAAAAATACGGCCGCGGACCTTCCCCGTCGAGCCTGTCCTCCAGCGCCTCCGAAAGGGCGACCAGCGCCGGACGAACCTCGCCGCGAATGTGCTTCATCCTCTCTTCGAATCCCGGGATTTCGAACACGGAAACCCAACGGGGATTCAGGAATGTCCCGACCGTCTCCTTCCCTCCCCTGGAGACTTTTACTTTCACCGCCATCCCCCTTCCCTCCCGTTCATTGCCCGTCTCGCGTTCATGTTCCTCTCGTTCATCGACAAACACACTCTAGTGGACCGCGATCCCTTGTGTCCATCCCGCACCGGGCCACGGAAGGGAGAGGTTCCCAAATCGGAAGGACCTCTCTGACGTCTCCCATATTTTCGTGATACAATTGATACTTGACCAGCCCTGAACCTGTTTGGGGATTTTTTCACCGCGACATTAAGGAGTTGTCCTTGAGTTCGTCCCACGAGTCCTGCGCCGAATATTACCACGAAGATACGAAATACGACCGAAAGACCATCCACCGCTTCCGGACGCTGGATTTCTCCTCGAAACCGGCTCCCTTCAAGGATTACCAGTCTGACAATCCCATCAGCCTGATGCCCTTTCTCCCGTTCAACTACATTCCGTTCACCCGGACGCCCTTGCCTGAGCCCCCGCCCCAGCCACCATACCCGTGGGGTCTTTCCGAACTTTCCCAGCTCCTGTTCTTCTCGTACGGAGTCACCGCGATCATCGATTCTCCGCGGACGGAACAAACTTTCCTTCGTGCGGCACCTTCCGCAGGAGGCCTTTATCCGGCCGAGATCTACCTCGTCACGAGGGACCTTCCCTTCATCAACGACGGCATCTATCACTACAACGGCAAGGAGCATACCCTCGCGACCCTGTACGAGGGAAACTTCTGGGAACGTGTTTCCAACTATCTCTATGGGCATTCTTCGCTCGAAGACTGCCAGGTCCTGATCCTGCTTTCCGGATACTTCGACCGCTCCGCATGGCGTTACGGAGAACGGGGATACCGCCGGATCCTTCTCGATACCGGACATCTCCTCGGAAACCTCGTCATGATGTCACGGCAAACAGGCTTCGTCCCTTTTCCCCTATCCGGCTTCAACGATCAATCGTTGAACTCCTTCCTTTTCCTCGAGGATCAGAAGGAGGTCGTACTTGTCGCTTTGCCGCTCGTCCGTTCACAGAGCGTTTCGGAAAGCAGCCTGTCCCTTCCGTTCTACCCGTCTCCCGTCAAGTTTCCGTATATCCCTCCGGACAACCCCGAAATCGGGGATCTGTTCCGCGATCTCCACCGATTCTCATCGCTTGGAAGCGAGCCTCCTCCCGTGCTCCTGAACAGAGGCGGGTCGTCGGATGGCTCGGGGCCCTCCGAAAGCCGGTATTCCGGACAGGGGGAACCGATTCCCCTTGAACCCTGCGAAATGAACGATTTTGAAAACCAGATACCCCGGATCCTCCTGACCCGAAGATCGGCGCGGCAGTTCTCCGGTGAACCGATCGAATTCGGTGCGCTTTCAGGCATCCTGTCGTTCGCCTATCGGGAAATCGACAATCCGGAATCATCCCAACCCCTGCCGGTACAGCACTGTTTCCAGCCGGACCTTTTTAAGTCCTACCTGGTCGTCAACGCAGTGGACGGACTGTCCCCCGGGATCTACCGATTCGATCCCAGGCCCAACACGCTGACCCTTTTGAAAACGGGTCATTTCGCCGAAGTCGCCTACGAATGCGTCCTCTCCCAGGATCTCGGAAGGGACGCAGCCGCCATCCTTTTTCAGGTCGGCGATCTCGAATCCCTGGTCGCCCAGTACGGCGACCGCGTCTACCGGACCCTTCATATGGATGCCGGCCAGATCGGCGAGCGCATCAACCTCGCGGCCGTTCACCTGGGTCTCGGGGCGAGCGGAATCGGCGGATTTTACGACGACGAAGTCACCGACCTCCTGGGGCTTCCCGAATCCATGGCGATCCTCTATATCACAACCATCGGGGCGATACCCGGCTGATCGAGTCCCGAGCCTGACCGGGGGAAAAGATGGCCTTGGCCCGACTCTGGTCCACCGCTGAAATCCGGCGGCTCAGGACTATTCTGACCATCCTTGTCAAATATGGATTCGACGACGTGGTCGGCTTTCTCCGTCTGGATCCCATCCTGACCCTTGGAAGAAAACTCGTCCGAACGAAACCCCCCTCGAGCCTTTCAAGGCCCGTCAGGCTTCGGATGGCCTTCGAAGAGCTTGGCCCCACGACCATCAAGTTCGGACAGATCCTGTCCAGCCGGGCTGACCTCTTCCCCCCCGAATACATCAGGGAATTCCAGCGTTTGCAGGACCAGCTTCCACCCGTTCCCTTCGAAGCCATCCGCTCGTCCCTCGAAACGTCCCTTGGAAAACCCGTCGAAACGGTCTTTGGCGATTTCGATCCCGCTCCCGTGGCCCAGGCTTCGATCGCACAGGTACACAGGGCCAGGCTTGCCACGGGCGAAGACGTCGCCGTAAAGGTGCGAAGGCCGGATATCGCCGCCCGGATCGAACCCGATCTCCGCATCCTCACGATCCTGGCCGAACTCCTCGAAAGGCATGTCGAGGAAATGAGGGTCTTTCGCCCCAAAGAACTGGTCCGTCAGTTCATACGTACGCTCAGAAGGGAACTCGACTTTTCGCACGAAGCGAGAAACATGGAGAGGACCCGGACGAACTTCCGGGACGACCCGACGATCGTCATACCAATCCTCTATCCCGAATGGTGCACCGATTCTGTTCTTGTCATGGAATTTCTCCACGGGATCAGCATCCGGGAAATCGGGCAGTTCGAGACTGTCGGAGCAACTCCCGAAACCGTGGCCCGTATGGGAGCCAAGAGTATCCTGAAACAGGTTTTCATACACGGCTTCTTCCAGGGCGACCCCCATCCCGGGAACATCCTCGTTCTTCCCGGACCCCGGCTCGGCATTCTCGATTTCGGGATGTTCGGCGTCATTTCCCAATCCCGCCGGGATCTCCTGGGGGATCTCCTGGTCGCGCTCGTCGAACGGGACGTGACCTTCATGATACGCACGTTTTCGCGCATGGGGGCCTTGCCGGAAGATTTCGACGAAGGGGCTCTGGGAGGAGACCTCACGGAGTTCCTCGAGGAATTTACGAACCGTCCCTTGAAAGAAATCCGGCTCGACGCCCTGTCAAGCGAGCTGTTCGAAATCGTCCGGATTCACCGGCTGGCCCTTCCCCCGGACCTCACACTTCTTTTGCGTGCCCTTATCATCATGGAGGGAACCGGGCGTACCCTCGACCCTGCGTTCAACATGGTGTCTGAAAGCCGACCCTTCGTCCATCGGCTCATACGGCGCCGTTTCGAACCGAAGGCGATCCTGAAAGACTTGCGTTCTTCGGCACAGGTACTCCTCCGAACCGCGTCGCATCTTCCGTCCGAAATCGAAGACTTCATCGCCAGGATCCGGGAAGGCCGCATCAAGGTGGATTTCAACCTGAAGCACCTGGACGACATGATCGGCGAGATGGACCGCACCGGGAACCGGCTTTCGATGTCGATCCTGGTCGGTTCACTGGTCATTGGCTCGGCGATGATTTTCGCATCTCCCAACGGACCGAAATTCTTCGGACTGTCCACGATCGGGCTCTTTGGATTCTTCGTGGCCGGCTTCATGGGTTTCGCCTTGATCGTGGCCATTCTGAGATCGAGGCGGTTTTAGCGGTCAGAGAAACAACCCGTGCAGAACGAAGACGATCCCAACATCCATCGGTCCTTATTTCCATGCCGCCGACAACGTCGGAAGGACCAACGCCCGGAATAAATCATTGACGACCTTCGGAGGAAGAGGATTTCGACTCTCGACCCACCAGTTCAAAACGAGATGGAACGTCGAGGCGACATAACGGATCAGAAGTTCAAGAGAAATCTGACCCTCCGTTTTCAGACGGCCCAGAATATCCTCCTCAATATCATCGGCTATGAATTTGATAAGAAGGTTTTCGAGGTGTTTGTGGAGGATGGCCCGCCCCTTTGGTCCCATCTTCTCCTCGCTTGTTCGCCGATGCTGAAAGTGGTACTCGAAGACGGGAAGGCTGAACCGTATGATCCTTTCGTACTTTTCAGCCGAGGAGGACACCTTGACAGAGTGTATGGTACGAAACATGTCGTGAATGCCACTGACCAGAAGTTCGTCCTTATCGCGAAAGTGTGCGTAAAACGTTGACCTGCCAACATTGGCGCGATCCAGAATTTCTTTTACGGTAATGGAATCGTAATCCTTTTTGTGAATCAAGTCGGCGAGGGCGTTCCTCAAAAGGGTTTGCGTCTTCTGAACCTGCCGGTTCCCGACCGGATTTTCCGGCGACAACATGTTTCCCTCCCCTCAAATCGAATGAATCGATCCGAACAAAACATGTAAGTCTGTCCTGTACAGCACACTTCAGTCGCTGATGTTCTTCAAACCCCTCTTTTTTCAATCTACACTGGTATCCGAATACATGTCCATTACCGAACTATTGTACGCCATGATTTTGGACCGCTCGCTTTTTGACTAAAAACGTAAATATGCCCAGGAGGGTAGAATGGGGAAACATACAGATAAAGATAAAGACGGCGTATCCAACATGACTGGCCGGACTCTACATTCGCCCATCCGTTACGATTTTCAACTCTGGCTGGCATTTCGTGGTCGCGAAAAAAACGTTCGCGATTCGGTTCTCGATCTGCTCACCATTAAGGCGGGTGATTCTGTCCTCGATGCCGGTTGCGGAACGGGAACCCTCGCGATTGCCGCCAAACGTCTTGTCGGACCGACCGGCTCAGTGCACGGAATCGACGCATCGCCGGAGATGATTGCGAGAGCGGAGAAGAAAGCCCAAAAAGCCCGGGTCACAGTTGCATTCAAATACGGATTCGTACAGTCGTTGCCTTTTCCCGAGGCTCATTTCGACGTCGTACTGAGCACGATGATGCTCCATCATATGCCCCATAAAGGACGCCGAGAGTTCATCTTCGAAACACGCAGGGTCCTGAAACAAGGGGGAAGGCTTCTTGTGGTCGATTTCATCGAGAACCCGAGAAAGAAGAAAGGATTTTTCTCCCGATTCCACCGCCATGGCCACATCAATTTTAGCGACACGATGGACGTACTGAACGAAGCGGGATTGCAGATCGTCGAGAACGGCGAAACAGGGATTTACGACCTGCGTTTTGTGCTCGCGACGGCCCGAGATCGAACGTGATTACGCCTCTTTTGTTGCTTTCCTTCTCGTTCTTATCCGTTACGGAAGACAAGGAGGGGCTGGATAGGGCCAAGATGAAACGGAATGTCATTATGTCCGGTTTCGATATTCCTATTCGTCGTACAGTTGAGACCACAATCAGACCGTTATGCAGAGGAGAGATTGAGTATAAATATGTTTCTTTCCCTCATAGAAAAGCCACAGGGACTGATCATAAATCTGGCGTATTATTTTACGCGGCGACAATCTGGAAGGGTGATCACTCCACTCAAAGTTCATTCCGCGCGCTTGCCGTCTGCCTTCGGCATGTTCTACTCAAAAGTTTCCCGCCTCGATAAAAAACTGACACTGCCGCAGGGAATCTGATGCGGTGGATGGGAGCCTGATCCAGCTCGATATGCAGGATCGTTCCACATGGGATAAGGCATTGATCGGGAGGGGATTTTTTCCTGGACAAATCGTCAGAGGAAAACGCATTGAGCGAGTATCACCTCGAGGCCAGTATCGCCGCCCTGCACTGCGCTGCCTCTACATACGAAGAAACCGACTGGACCGGCATTTTGGAAATTAACGACGCTCTTTACCGGTTGCGTCCCACGGCGATCGTCGCCCTGAACCGTGCCGTCGCCATGGGCAAAGTCCGGGGCCCGGAAGAGGGATTGTCGGAAATGTAAATCCCGGATGCAGAAAAATTGAAGGATGATCCTTTTTTCCCTGCGGCTCTGGCTGAGTTCCATTATCTTGCCGGTCGTCCGGGGGAAGCGGCGACGCATTTCAAGCACGCCATGAAGCTGGCGCGGAGTCCGTTCGAAGCCCAATTCTTCAAAAGCCTATTGGCGAAGTGTCGTTCGGAATACGCGTAGTTCGGCGGCGCCATGCGTAGTCGTAATATCGGCACTGACTCTGACGCTCGGTGTCGTCAAAAAAGAGACTATCCCTTCCCTTCCGAGAACGCACCCCGGTCCCTCAAGCTCACATAGGCGTGATCGCCCAGGACCACGTGGTCGAGAACACGGATGCCCAGGATTTCTCCGCATTCGATCAGCCTGACGGTCAAGGCCCAGTCGTCTTTCGAAGGCTCCGGATCACCGGACGGGTGGTTGTGAACGAACAGGACGGCAGCCGCCGATTCCCGTAGTGCGGGAGAGAACGCCTCCCGGGGATGGACCAGCGTCATCGTGAGCGATCCTTCCGAAATACGAACCGCATTCTGGAGACGGTGTCGAGTGTCGAGAAGAAGCGCCCAGAACGACTCCCTCTTCTCGTCTCGCAACCGGGCCCCGAGAACGTCGTAGACGTCCTTTGCGGACCTGACGGATGGCCTGGATGCGCGTGTCCGCCCCGAAAGCCGTCGACCCAATTCGAACGCGGCATGGATCTGCGCCGCCTTGGCCAGTCCCATTCCGCCCTGTCCTTCGATCTCGGAAAACGGTGAGCCGGCCAGACCTTCCAGCCCGTCGTACCGGGCCAGAAGCCTTTGGGCCAGCGCGAGCGATGACTCCCCGCGGCGCCCCGTCCTGAGGAGGATGGCCAAAAGCTCCGCATCGGTCAGGGCCCCGGATCCCAGGGACCTGAGCCTTTCCCTCGGGCGATCTTCGGCTGACCATTCACAGACACTGAAATGACGTTTCCCGTATTCCCCTTCCACACCTCACCCTTTCTTGAGAGACCTCTGAAGTTCAGGTAACGAAAAGGGAGAAGTTTAAAATAACGGGCATACCTTTACCAGCCGTCGGTTGTGGAGGATTTTCGCGCTCTGCGAGCAGATGTTTTGATGGAAAACAGAAAAACCGGGCGGTATCAGGAGCGGCGAAAGCGGCCGAGAAGAGTCGCCCCCATGAAAGCGAAGATAAGCCCCCCCGCCGTATCGGTGGCCCAATGCCAGCCCAGGGCAATCACCCCGCCCATTACGAGGATCGCCCAGACCTTGGTGAGGCGTAACCAGCCCGGGGCGCTTTCCGCAACCAGGAACGCCAGCCAGAACGCCCGGAAGGTATGACCGCTCGGATAGGATCCCGGGGCGAACGGCAGAGGAATGTGGATGAGCTGGAACCCCCTCAGGGGATCGTTCAGGACGGCACGGGTCGGGTGCGGTTGCAGGAGGTGGAGCTTCAAAAAATGTTCGAGAGCGATGCCGGCCACAAGCCAAAAAATCCAGAACCCTCCGAAGAGACCATTCCCCCGCTTTTTCACGATCCCCCACGCCGCGATGAGAATGCCTGCGGGTACGGTGATTTCCGCGTTTCCGGTCCGGCACACGACGGCGAAGAACCACGCTAGGACGATGGACACATGGTCCTTGAGCCAAAAGGCGGTACGGTGATCGAAGGAACGGAAGACCCCTTTATCGACCATGAACGAAAACACAACGAACACGGCAGACACGACGGCAAATCCTGACAGACGTACCGCAAGACCGGGCCGGTTCAACAATGTTCCCGCGGTTTTTCACGGAACCAGAAGGGGATCGGACTGACCCGCCCGTCCCCGAAATGCTTCTGCGACACTTTCCCGACAAGCTCGTGGGATTTCTGGAAAACGGCCGTGCGGAACTTGACCGGGGGACCTTCTCCGGGTTCGCAGTCTCTGGGATCGGTCAGAACCCAGCATACGCGGCAAAGGAGGGGTCTCTCCTCATACACCTGGCACAGGTGATCCTCTCCCAGGAACGGGCAGGCCTTGTTGGCCTGCTCGTATTTTTCGCAGGTCGCGAGCAAACCGTCGAACGACGTCAGGTCGGCTTCGGGCGAACAACCCGATGCCAGGTCCGAAAGAAAGGCATTGCGATCCGACACCTTGGCCTCCCATTCACGCTGGCGTTGGGGGGACGACGACCGAATACGCTCATCCAGAAGTTCGGCCTCGACCCTGGTCGTTGCCACCATAACGCGGCAACAGGCAGAGCACCCCGTGCTGCAGGCCATCCCCGGTCCGATCACCTGCCCGAGACGGTCGACGATTCGATAGATCTCCTTCAGGAACATCACTCCGGAGTCCGGAGAGGGCAGGAACGCATCCACCTCCTTTTCAAGGGCTGCGAGTTCCCCGAGCAGATCTTCGATCGTGCCGGTGGGAAGAGAAAGTTCCTCCCCGCGGTAGTTCATGAAAACCGGATGACCGATATTCAATGTCGGAAGTCGATCGTCCGTGAAATCCATCCGTTCGGAATCTCCCGTCGTCAAGGTCTGCTCCGATTGTGGTTCAAGAGGGCGTCCGGACATCCGTCCCGGTCCCGGTCAGTGGGGATCCGGACGAATGTTCGGCAACCTGGGGGACGAGAGGGCTCTTCGCGAGATCTGCGACCTTTTCCCCGAATGTGTAAAGCGGCATGGCCCTGACGGTTCCGTCCCGTCCCGCAGCGTAAATCGTTTCTCCCACGATCACGAGAGGATGAGGCCCCAGTGAATCCGCGATCTTCATTCCCGAAACGATACGGCCTGATTTCCGATCGACAAAATCGATCCGGCCCGAAGGAAGCCCGACGACCAGAAGCCTGCCGACAATCGTTCCGCCGTTTTGAGGCGATTCGGGCATTGTAATCCTCCAGATCTTTTTCCCGGTCTTGAGATCCAGGGCCATCAAGCTCCGTGCCGGCGGGGAAGACACATAAACGACGCCGTCCGCGCTGGTCGGAATCGACAAATCTTCCGTCTTTTCGGCGATCCCCGAAGAGAAAGGAGTCTTCCAGAGAAGGGTTCCGGTGTCGAGAGAAAGAGAAACCACCAGGTCACCAGACGGAGAGCGCCGCCTCAGAACCCCGACAAGCTGGCTGCCGACCAGGAGAGGGGTCCCGATGAAAAAATGGTCCCAGATCCGGGTTCCTTCCAATTGGAATCTCCAAACCTGGCGTGGCGCGTCGAGCGAGATCGCATGATAGACGGGAGGATTCTCCTGGGCAAGAATCAATTTGCCGAATCCCATCACGGGAGAGGCCCAGCCGAACGACCCTTTTGCGACAGGAAGGTCGACGACCATGTGGCCGTCCGCACGGGACAGGAAGAGAAGATGTCCGCGACCCGTGACCACGGAGACCGTGTGAGGAAGAAGCATCGGACTCGAGAGGACCCCGCCCCGGAAACGGACGGTCCACCGGATTTTTCCGGTCCGTCTGGAAACGGCCCACAGGGCCTCTCGTCCGTCCCCACGGATCAAACGGCGGGTTCTGGTGTAGAGAACGAGATGTTCCACGGTGACCCCCGGGCTCGCCGTGACCGTGTAGATCGTTTTCGGCCCGGCGACGGGAGAAGCGAACATGGGCCCCGGGAGCACATCCTTCCAGAGAACCCGACCTCGACCGGCATCGATGGAGTACAGATCCCCCTGGACGCTTCCCGCCCAAAGCCTCCCTCCGCTTTCGATCGCTCCGGAATAGAAATCTTCTCGTTCCACGTTCTTCCGAAGGCCGGGAACACCCGGCACGAGGGCCATGCTCCAGCCCTGGCTTCCGTCGGGAGCCATCAGGCTGAACGCCGGGTTTCGGCCCGGAACGCCTTCTTCCTGAAACCAGACGGCAGGAGGAAGAACCTTGGGGGAAGGTTTTTTTTCCGACCCGGTGGACCGATCCTCCCCAGGAAAGGTCCCTCCCGGAAATCCGGATGGTCCGGAAGGTTCTCCCGCGAGTGCGTGGGACCGGAGCCCGTTGCCCTGCACAGAAAGAACCAGGAAAACCGCTATCCACAACCCTGTCGTGTACCTATACCGTCTTGTCCGATCCATCCCTTCCCGACCCCCCCAATCGATTTCCGGCCCGAGAGACCGGTTTTTCGTCCCCTTCGCGGACGGAGCCCCGACCCGGGGAAGATCGATCTTATCGACCTTTTGACTCTTCGGATTTTCTCCTTCCAAACTTTCGGGAAGGACTCCCCCAAAAATCGGAACCCGGAACGTGAATAAGATGGAAAACCGGGCGGGCACGGGGATCGATCGGGACTTTTTGTGGTTCCGAGAGACATTCCGTGTGACCTATGTCCTTCCCACCGCGGGCCGGCGGGACTAAGGTACGAAAATCAAGATTAGGGAGTCCTTAGGGAAGCGCCGCTAGAACAAACGACGGTGTCCATGCTGAACAGCGGTAACCTTACGGACGATCCCCTTCGTGGAGAAGAGGATATTCACTTGACTGACCCTGGTATCGGACACAAACCAACCGCTTCTTTTCGTATGCCGGTAGATCCACGTCTGGTTGCCGAGAATCGTATCCACTTCGTCCGGTTTTCCGAGGATCCTCCTCACATCCCCCATGGTGCTGACCCCTTCCCGGATCCGGGAGAGTTCCACAGGATGGACGGCCGTACCTTCCTGCCGAGCACAACCGGGCATCGAAGCCGAAAAAATCCCCATGCCGGCCAGGAAGAGTAAGCCCATGAACACGATATGCCATCCGTTACGCTTGGAAAGACGGGGTTGGGCCTGAAATGCCATGGGATCTTCCTTTCGGGGCCTGGAACCCGGTCCGGATTCCAGGATCGCATACGACGAGAGACGGAAAATGAATCGACGCCCCATTCTAGCAAGGCTACCCGATCAGTTCCAGAAATGGTTTCTCGCCTGCATCCTCGTCTTCGGAGGAATCCATCTTCTCGCCGACTTTCTCGTCGATCGGCTCGACCGCCATCTTTTGATTCTCCTGACAACCATCGAATCGCCGGGTATAGGGCTTTATTCCGCACCATTCCGCGTCTCTTCCGGCGACAGAATCCCGAAGACCCTCCTCTCGGGACTCCTCACGTCCCGTCCCCCCTCTCCCCACGCATTCAAAGGCCACAGCTTCCTCATCGTCTCCGGAATTACGGGAAGCGCTCCCCCTCCGTATCCCTCTCCCGCCTGGAACGCGATGAAACGCTATGTCTTGTCTTTCGGACCGGACGGCAAGACGATCCTTTCCATCGTCGAGAGCGGTCCGGAAAGAATCCTTACGCCCTTATCCCTTGATGGCCTCTGGCTGCCTCCCGTTTTTTTGGGGACAATTACGGAAGGCGTTCTCGCCGAATACAGGCCGGTCCCCCTGTCCGAGGTTTCCCGGGCGATGAAGAAAACCCTGATCGTCTCCGAAGACCGCCGATTCTACCAAGAACCCGCGATCGATCCGATGGGCATCCTGAGGGCGGCATGGGACGACATCAAGGCCGCACGCTTTCGGGAAGGCGGGAGCACGCTCACCCAACAGGTCGTCAAAAACCTATTTTTAAACCGGGACAAAACCCTTTACCGGAAAGCCGTCGAAGCCGTCTACGCTCTCCGACTGATCCATCTTCGAACGCCAGATCAGGTTCTCTCCCTCTACCTGAACCACATCGATTGGGGAGGGACCGACCACACGCGGATCATCGGTATCGAAGCGGCGACAGAACGTTATTTCGGACATCCCGCCCGATATCTCAATTACCGGGAATCGGCGCTTCTTGCCGCCATATTGCGGGCGCCGACCCGCAACGCTCCGTTCCGGGACCCGGGACGGGCCATGGAAATCCGGAACCGGATCCTGGGTAAACTCTACCGGCAAAAAATCCTCTCCAAGAAAGAGTACTCCTTCGACATCCGATCCCCCCTGGGAGTCTCCCGGGACGCGTTCCGAAATACCCAGCCGGGACCCTATTTTGCGGACTGGGCCGCACGCATCATTTTTCACAACATGGACCAAATCGTTCCGGACGAAGAAGAGATCTCGATGGCGACGACCATGGACCCCATACTCTCTTCACGGCTGGACTTTCTGCTGCCACGGATCCTTCGCCGACTCGAGAAATCCTACCGGCTCAACCCGGGATCGAAAGGTACCCCTCTCGAAGCCGCCGCCGTCGTCATGGACCCACGAACCGGGAATGTCCTGGCCATGTCCGGTGGGCGGGGCTTCGATTCATCCCCTTTCAACCGGGCTGTCCGCTCTTACCGCCAACCTGCCTCTCTTTTCAAGATCGTTCCCTATCTGGTCGCACTCTCTCCCGAATCTGACGGTCCACCAAGGGCAACGCTTTCGACATGGCTGTCGAATGATCCGATCTCCATGAAAGCCGGTGGTTTGAACTGGCAACCGAAGAATGCCACAGAAGTTCGTTCCCAGCGGCTTCTGCTCGAGGAGGCTTTCATCCATTCCCTGAACATTCCCCTGCTTCACCTGGAACCGCTCCTCCCGCCCCGTCGCCTTGTCCAGACGGCCAGGGATCTGGGGCTCGAAACGCCTTCCCCCGAGAAACTTCCCGCATCCTGGCCCCTCGGGGTCGTACCTCAAACACCTTTGGAAATCGCCGCCGCCTATTCGATCGTGGCGAACGGAGGCTGGGCCGTCTCTCCCCAGGCCTTCCCGAACCCTTCCCCTCCCCTGTCACCCCGGTCCCGCATCCTTGACCCAGGGGCCGTCTACCTGGTCAACCATCTCCTCCGCGAAACCGTGAGAAGGGGGACCGGACGTGCTCTGACCCGCTGGGTCGGGGAAGAATCCGGGTGGGGAGGGAAGACCGGGACATCGAACGAAGGTCGGGACGGATGGTTCGTCGCGGTTTCGCCCGAACGGGTCGTGGTGGTCTGGGTCGGGTTCGACGACAACCGACCGACCCACCGTGTCGGGGCAGAACTTGCGATTCCTGTCGTAGGCCCCCTCCTGCAGGAGACCCTTCCCCACGTCACCCCTCTCCCGCCCCCGCCCGATATCACCTGGGACCCGATCGATCCCGAAACCGGTCTGGTCGCAAACGACGCCTGCGCACGAACGGTGATGAAACTTCCCTACCTTCCCGGGAGCGCTCCGCCCCAGGAAGGATGCGGAACCGCTCCCCCTCCGGACCATCTCATTCAGTCCATCAGTCACTTCCTGCATCATTTGTTCTGAAGCGTCTTGATTTCGGCTCGGGAATCGGACAAAATCTCACAACAAATCGAATCCTTGGGGGATCGTCTAATGGCAGGACGACAGACTCTGGATCTGTCTATCGGGGTTCGAGTCCCTGTCCCCCAGCCAATCCTGGAAAGGGCCTGTTTCGGATAACAGGCCCTTTTTCCCCACTGCACAGTCCCCGAAACCCACACCGTTCACGATCGGCACCCCACGCGCCGAAACGAAAGTACCCCGATGCCGACGGAACGCCCCTCTCTCCCGACGATAACCGCTTCCGCCATCGAATCCCTGTTCGTGAACGGGTTGGCCGGTGGATATCTTTGGCCTTTCCTTCCCATCATCCTGGCGTCGGCCGGGATCACTCCGTCCGGAATCGGCCTGGTCTTCGCGCTGGCCAACGTCCTTATTTTGTCCCTTCGGCTGCCCCTGGGTCACATGCTCGACCACGCACATCCCCTTGGAAGACTCCGGGGAGCGCTCCTCCTCATTCCGTTTCCGGCAACGGTCGCACTGACCCTCCGGGCACATCACGCGGTTCCGGCCATCCTGGTTGTACTTTCGCTGCATCTTTCCCGCATGCCCTTTCTTCCCCTCTCTCTCGCTCTTCTGAAAATTGCATCCGAAAAAGGCCGGACCCTCTTCGAACCCCACGTATTCGTCATCCTCCAGCATCTCTTTCTCGGTGGACTGGGACTCCTGGCCGGATTCACGGTCCAGGGCATCGGTGTGCCCCGCACGTTTCTCTCTGTTTCGGTCCTTATTTTCCTCATTACCGGGATTCTTCTCGTCGCGGGTTTTCCTCCCTTCCCAAACGCCCGACCAAAGACACCGAAGACATGGTATATCCCCGACCGCAGAGAAATTCTCATGCTTGTTTCATTCTTCTCTTTCCATCTTGTCAACGCGCCCCTATTACCGTTCGCCGAACTCTACATGAAATCCGTCGCCCCTCACGTCTCTTGGGTTCCATGGACCGCGGGCATTGCCGAGATCGCCATGGCGTTGACTGCGGCTCTCCTCATCCCCATCAATCGCCTCCCCCGGCGGTCGTTCTGGATCCTGATCTCCGCTTCGGTCGTCCTCGTAATCCGGATGGGAGGCTATTCCCTCGCGCCGGGAGCCTTGACAACACTCTTCATCTCTCTACTCGACGGATACAGTTCGGGAGCCTTCTGGATCGTAAGCCTGTCGTGGGTCGCCAACCGGATGTCCGGTCTCGGGGAATTCAATCAGCTGGCGGGATATGTGGATATATCCGTGACGATCGGCAGTATCCTCGGGAACATCGCGTTCGGCTGGGGAGTGGGTCTGTGGGGATTCGCGGGGGCATCGAAATATTTTCTGGGCCTCAATTTGCTTGCGCCGCTGTTTCTTCTTTTGTCGGGACCGGCGGCATGGGCCCCGCATGCTTCCCAAAGAGAAGCACTTGAGAGATGATAGGACAACTTCGATACACCGACCCTCTGCACGACCGACCTATCAAGAACAAGAGACGCTTGCCGGGGACACTAGGAAAAAATCGAATTTCCTCCCGGTAATGTTGTGTAGGCAACCATGTCCTCAAGGACGGAGCTAAGCATGAAAAAGACCAAGGCGCGCAGTCTTCGTAAGGACCTCGGCTACTGGCTCAACCGCCTCAGGACGGAATTCCAGCAGTCCTTCAAGGAACGCATCGCGAAAGAGGGGGTGAGCCTGCCCGAATGGAGCATCATGGTCAGCCTCTGGAACGGAGATGCCACAAACGTGATGGAGCTTTCGAGATTTATCGAGGTGGACAAGGGCGCCGTCTCCCGGACCCTCGCAGATCTCGAGGAAAAGGACCTCGTCAGGCGAAAGCCGGGACCGGACGGAAGATCCTATTCCATCAAGCTGACAAAAAAAGGGGAAGGCCGGATGCCGGTTCTGGCAAAGTGCGCCCTGCAGAACGAGGAGTCGTACTTTGGGATCCTGCGCGGAAAGGAGAGGAAGGAGTTCCACAAGCTCTTCGGAAAGATCCTGGTTGGAGCGGGCATCGTGCCGCCCGATGAATGGAAGAAGGAGAACTCCGGCGAATGACACACGGTGTCTGGAATGACCACCGTCCCCGTGTCACCCCGGAAGCTCCCGCGCGATCGAACGGAAGACGTCGAGACAGTCCCGGTCGACCGCTTTGTCCTTCAACCCGTCCAGTATCGAAAACGCTTCCTCGAACGACATGGCCTTCCGGTAGGGCCGCTCTTCCGTGAGGGCGTCGAAAATGTCCGCTACCGTGATGATCCGGGTCTCGATACAGATTTCCGGGGCCGCGATCCCCCGGGGATAGCCCAGACCGTCGAGGCGTTCGTGATGCGCGCCGGATACCGCCGCCAGTGTCCGGAACGGGGCGATGCGGCACAGGATCTCTTCTGTATACTGGGCATGTTTTTTGACGGCTTCGTACTCTTCAGGATCCAGCTTGCCGGGCTTGTCGAGGATCGCGTTGCTGACGCCAAGTTTTCCGAGATCATGAAGGAAACCTCCCCGCCGGACCCAGATACACCGTTCCGGAGCGAATCCCATTCTCTTCGCGACATTCATGGTGTAATCGCCGACCCTTTGACTGTGCCCGAACGTATAGGGACTCTTTGCGTCGATGATTTTCCCGAACGCCCTGGCGACAGAATCCAGGCTCTCGCTGTCCGCGAGAATGGAAAATCCTTCGGGTTCCAGTTCGAGGACCCTTCGCTCCAGCCCATCCGCTTCGATCTCCTTCCAGAAATCGTCCCTTGAGGCGACGCTCTCGAACGCCGACACAACCTTCGGGTCGAACCAGGACCCTCGTCTCTTGCGGACTTCCGTCATGGAACGCAGACCTTCCCCCCCATACGAAAAAACGTCGGCGACTTGCGCCATGAGAGCAATCTGCGACGCGAGGGGGATTTCATTTCCAATGAGACCCCTAGGACGGCCCTGGCCATTCCAGTGTTCGTCGAGGCAGCGCACGGCTTCGGCGACCCGTTCGTTGAAACCGAGCTCAATGGCGATGTTGGCCCCTCTTTCGCACCGTGCCGAAAAAAGTTCCCTGGCCAGCTCTTCTCCGTTCATGGCAAGGTTCAGGATTCTCCGAAACTTTTCCTGGAGAGGCTTTCCTAAGCCCGTATGGGAGAATACGAAATTCGCCACCTGAAGAACACTGTCGGTATCGACCGTCTTGAAATCGTTCTTGGTCGAACGGTCGTCGGATCCGTACAGCTCGAAGAGCCTTGCCGCATTGCTGCTGCACCCCGCGTCCTTCAGAAGAATGGAATAATAGAGGTTCCAGAGCTCCTCCGGACCAAGGCCCATCTCCCTTCCGACCGACATCCCGATCAGGCAGGATCTGAGGCAATGCCCAGGGGGCTGGCCTTCGGTCATATCCAAGGCATATGTCAGGGAAGCGATCAGCTCGGAAAACGTGATCGTCGTCTCCGCATCCGTCCATTGAATTCCGATCCCCATAGGCGTCTCCTTATACACCGGGCACGGTGCCGTGTCCCTCGACCCGACGCCCTGTCTTTACTATCTTAAATCTTTTTCAAGGAATGGGAATCCGAAAAACGAAATCCCATCCTGCCGGCGGCCCGGTCTTCCACGATCTTTCTTTTGACAGGCTTTTGACAGGGGCCGACGTCCGCCCGATAATAGAAAGAATCCCCCTATTATTTTCCAGGTTCCTTGTGAAGGAACCTGGAAAACGGCTCCCGTTTCGACGTGCCATGAGGGGGTCAGGGGCGGATCCGAACCAGCTGGCTTTTCTCGTTTGCACCCAGAAACACGATTCCAAACATCGCGCATAGCGAAGTTCATTCACCTTACCATGGGACTCTTGCCCGCATTTTGAGGAGAGGATGGGATCTTTCATCTTTTCATGCGTCCTGGCCGGCCTACCCCTGCTTCCAGCCCTGGGGGCCGCTGGCGCCTACATTCTGCCCCGGAACCGGGAAAATCGCGCCCCCTTGCTGACCATGTCCGCGACCGCCATGTCGTTCGTGCTGGCCTTGAGCCTCTCATTGTGGCATCCCTCCGGTCCCGGGAAGATCGTTCTCTTCCCGAACGCGTTTCCCGACTTCATCGGTCCGTTCTTTTCCCTAGCATGGGATCCACTGGCCGCCGTCATGACGTACCTGATCCTCTCGGTCAGCCTCACGGTCCAGGCATTTTCCCGCCGATACATGATAGGGGAACCCCTTTACGGACTCTTCTTCGGAGCCCTATCACTCGCCACGGGATTTCTCCTTCTCCTGGTCACGGCCCGCCACCTGCTTCTCCTTTACACCGCCTGGGAACTCGTACTCGTCGCCCTCTGCCTTTTACTGATCCATCACCGTAACCGCAGGGAATCGGGCGTCCCGGCGACCAGAACCTGGGTCTTCAACCAGGCAGGCGGTTTGTTCCTCCTCATCGGGATCCTCATCCTGGGGCATGCGTTCCGGACGTTCGATCTGGACGCAATCTTCGCCGCCCTTCGGACAGGCAGCCTTCCGTTTCCCTTCCTGACTGTGCTCGGACACCGCTTTTCCGTTCTCGATGTCGCCACATTCTTCATCAGTCTGGGCATCCTCGCGCGATCGGCACAGTTCCCTTTTCATCTCTGGCTCCCCGGAACCCTGGACGCGCCGACCTCCGTTTCCGCGCTCATGCACGCCGGCATCGTCAATGCGGGCGGCTTCATGCTGAACCGACTCGCCCCGATCTTTCTTCAGACCCCGGACGTCCTCCACGGTCTCTTTCTTGTGGGGGCCCTGACAGCCATCCTGGGATCGGCCATCATGCTCGTACAGTCCCATGTGAAACAGACGCTGGTCTATTCGACCATGGGACAGATGGGCTACATGATTGCCGAATGCGGCCTCGGCGTCTTTCCTGCGGCCATTTTCCACATGATAGCGCATGGCATTTTCAAAGCCACACTTTTCCTCGGCTCCGGGGGCGTGATCCATTCCGAACGTTCCCGGGAACACATCTCCCACACGCCGTTCCTTCGTTCGTTCCGCAAGTTCCGCCTGCTCTGGATCGGAGGCGTGAGCTTTCTTCTCGCGCTCCCGCTGGTTCTCCTGCTTTCCGACACCTTTCGCGGACAACCGCTCCTTCCCGGAAAAGGAGGACTCATCCTCCTGTTCTTCGGAATCGCGACAGCGATGCAGACTGTCTTTAACCTTTATCGCTTCAGCCATCTTCTGACACCAAAGGCGATCGCCCTGTTCACAACCACCTTCACCCTCGTCCTCGGACTGTACTGGGTCGGACTTCACCTCTTCGACCGGATGCTGACGCCGCTCACCAGAATCGCGCCGATCATGGCCGCGTCACCGTCCCAAGGATGGGGGTTTTTCTTTTATCCAGTCGCTCTTGCGACGATGGGGTTCATCCTCATCGCCGGCTGGCTTTTCCTCTCGATCGAAGCCGGGTATCCCTCCAAATCGAGAGCCACAGGGTTCACGGCCATGGACCGGCTTCACGATTTTCTCGTGCAGGGCGCGTATTGCGAAATCGCTTTGCGCCGGTTTATCCTCGAACCGTTCGGAAGGCTGGCAACGGCCCTTCGGGAGATCCACGAGAATCGGGTCCGTTCGGGTGGTCGTCCTGGCGGACGGGAAAGGGAGACCCATGACTGACACCCTTCACTCCATATCGTGGCTCCCGACCCTTTTGCTCCTGATCCCGCTCGCAGGCATCCTCCTGATCCGACTGGGAAGGGGTCGTCCCGCAGGGCTGAAGGCCGTCCGCTTTCTCGTCCTTCTCGAAGGCGTGATTTCCCTTGCGCCCCTTTTCGGATTCCCGTTCATCGGGGCTATCCGGACAGGCTTGCCCGATTTCTCTTTCCCGTTCCTGATCCTCGCAGGGATTTCGGTCGCTTCCGGCATCGCCCTCCGAAAGAGAGAGAGGTCTGCTTTCGGTGGATCGCCCCAAAGCGACGAACGGGCCCTTCTTTTCTTGTTCTTTTCGGCGGGCTTTCTCCTTTCCCCTTCCCCGTCCTGGGGAATCGCCTTCTGGGAAGGAGTCTTGGCCTCCTATTGGCTTTCGATTCGTTCCCTGACCGAGATTTCGGGCGAATTCCGGACGATCGAGTCCTTCCGGACGCCTCTTGTCCTTTCGGGGATCCTGTTCCCCCTCTCCCAGTGGCTGGCGGGAAACGTTCTTCTTATACCCCTTCCGGACGCCATCTCGAGATTTGAAAACGGCGCATTGACCAACGGGGCATTTTCGCTTTCGGTCCTGTCGTTTCTCTTTTTCTGTCCGTTCTTTCCGTTCCAGCGTTGGATGACGCTCCATCCCGACCGAATTTCTCCTCTGGACTTCTTGCCGGACCGCACCGCTCTGTGCCTCCTGGCGACCGCGGGAATCCTCCGGTGGGGTCTTCCTCTGATGTCTCCGGACTTCACGAATTCCCTCCACGGCTTCCTTTTTCTGGTCATTCTCGCCCAGATCGCCTCGGCGGTTTTGGCATGGATGGAACCCTCCCTCAAGAAACGGCTTTCCCTTGTCGTGTTTTCCCAGATGACGATCCCCGTCCAAGCCCTTTTCTGGGGAAGGACCGACACCCGGACCGGGATCGTCATACTCGAGTGTTCCCTATTCCTTACCCTTTGCCTCATGGCGTTTCTGGGGGAACACCTCGAACGGACAACCCGTCGCATCCGGATCGGAGACATGGGCGGACTGCATCGGGATCTCCCCCGTTCCGAGCGTCTTTTCCTCGCCGGCACCCTGGCTTTGGCCGGCATCCCCGGTTTCGGCGTCTTCATCGGGATGATTCCGGTCTTCGACCGCTCCTTCTCGTTCGGAATTTTACCGATCCTGGCGTCCTTCGCCGGAATTTTCCTGATTCAGGCCGTCCTCTGGCAAACCTTCGAACGGATTTTCCTGGGACCAGCCACAGATCGTTCGCTTCCTACGGAGGATCTCGCGACGCATGACGCCTGGAAACTGATGCTCTTCCTCCTTCCCGTCCTCTTTCTTGGGCTCTTCCCGGGCTGGATCGACCTTTCCACATTCCATATCCCATTGACCCGGGGAGGAAGCCCATGACCGGATCCTTCCTGTCCCGTGAGACAAACGGTCCGGACCTCGAACGAACCGGCGATTTCAATCTGATCATCGAGCTGAGGTCCCGTATCCGCCTGGCCCTCGACCTGATCCCGTCCGTCTGGCCCCTCCGGACCTTCATTCACCACAATCCCCTCCACGGCCTGGAGAACCTTCCGTTCGAAGATGCCGTCGCCCAGGGTTCGGCCCTTTTCAAGGGGTGCGGCTATCCCGGTCCGGATTTCATCCGATCAGCCTTCAGGGAGGGGCGGTTGACCCTGTCCGACTTGATCGACTCTTTCCCGGAGATCCTCCCCCCCGACCTCGCAAGAGCGGAGGTCACGATCGGGAACCGGACCCTCTCGCTCGCCCATTTTTCCGCATTCCAGTTCCTGTTGTCTCCCGACACGCTTCCCCACTCTCCCGAACCGCGTGAATGCGGACCGTCTTCTGTCCCGGTACCCCCGGTCCTCCTCGACCCCGACCATGGGAAATCCGTCCGGAACATCCTGGCACGATCCGTTCGAGACCTGGGATTTCATCCCGGCATCCCCTTGGACGAAGGCTCGATCCAGATCCTGGGCGAAGCCTTCCTGAAACGGCTCGACGTCCGGGAGTCTTCGACCGCTCCCCGGGGTTTCGAACCCGACCCCATCGTGTTCCTCGAAAACGAACTCTCCCGACTGGGTCCGGAACTCATGTTCTCGGAATGGCTGGACCTCGTGGGGGACTCTTCCATACGGGAACGGATCGATACTATCCTGTCCGACGCCGCAGCCCTTTATTTCGACGAAGGACAGGCATTCTGGGGGCTCCCGGGACGAGAGGAAGGCTTTTACTCATGTTTTCGCACGCTCTGGTCCGAACGCCCAGACATCCTCTCCGAGGAACCCGGGATGGATCGCTGGTTCGCTTCCCTTCCCGAAACCCCGGAAAAGACCCTCCTTCATATCCTCGGTCTCTGGGGAATCCCCAGAGAAGAATGGATTCCCCTGTTCTCCCATGCGTTCGCCCGATTGCCTGGTTGGGCCGGTCAAATCAAGGGAATGGCCGAACGGGGGGAGAAGGGAGAAGGATATCGGGCAGTCGAACCGGCGGAATGGCTGGCGATCCGGCTCTCTCTCGAAGCGTTCTTCGCCGATGCGGCCTGCCAGAAGAACTGGGGAGTCCGCTCGAACAGGGCAGCCCTGTTCGAGCGACTCAGGAAAAATC
Organism: Leptospirillum sp.; assembly: GCA_027315205.1. Lineage (GTDB taxonomy): Bacteria > Nitrospirota > Leptospirillia > Leptospirillales > Leptospirillaceae > DAHUYM01. Next base: position 86,764 of record DAHUYM010000001.1, read on the forward strand.
CGGAAGAGTTCGGCGTCCGCATGCTCCGGAAAGACCCCGATCTTCCGCTTTCCCTCTGCATCGACATCGACGATCTGATCGATCTCTCCCGGACCAAATGGGGTGAGGACCGGTCCCATTGGGGTTCTCTATGGAGCCGGATCCATGCGAGCCGCAACAGGACTTCGCTGGACGGGAGCCTTTTCCTCCTCTCCATGATCAAGACGTGGCTCGCCTTGGAAAAAGAAGCCCCCGATCCGGCCTCGCTCACCGACGGAGAGATCGCCGTATTCCGGGACTGGTTCGACAGGCTCCCGCGGAAGCGCTTTCCACTCTGGGGTCTTCTGGCCTACGAAAAGAACTATCGGGACCGACTTCTCGGGAAGCTTGCCCAAATGCAAAAAGTCAAGACGCACGAAGCGGCCGACATCGAAGGAGGCGAAACCGGGAGTAAACCCGGGAACGGTCCCCGGGCACAGGTGCTCTTTTGCATCGACGTCCGCTCCGAAGGCGTGCGGCGACACCTTGAATCCCTCGGTCCCTACGAGACGGGGGGACTGGCCGGATTTTTCGGGCTCCCGTTCCGTTTCCGGCGGTTCGGAACCGACGCGACCGAATCGCTTTCTCCGGCGATCGTCACCCCCAGGCACCTCCTATGGGAATTGCACCGTCCCTACACGCTGAAATCCGCGCGACGGTATCTTCGGAGCCGGCGCGGACTCAGATGGGTGAACCATCTCGTCCACGAAATGAAAAACAACGTCATTACCCCCTATGTGTTCGTGGAAGCGATCGGATGGCTCTCCGGCCTGCCCCTGTTCGGAAAAACGTTTTTCCCGGGACTCCATGGCCGAATGACGGAATTCTTCCGGAACCTTCTTTTCCCGAACGTCTCGACGGTCATTCCAATCGACAAGATTCCCGAGAAAGAGGCGCGGGAAATCGTGATCGGCGAGGAAAGGAACACCATCCGGAGGATCCTTGCCCGGAGATGGGGAGACAAGATCCGGGAACTCCCCCAGGGAATGCTCGAAGAATTCAGGTTCCTTGTCCTGTCCGGCTTTCCGAAAACCCCGGCCGAACACTCCCTGTCCACCCTGGGCCGGTACCTGTCCCTTTCGGCCCGGGAGGAATGGGACCTGATCCGCGAACTTCGGGATGTCCACCGGATCACTCTGAAGCATTCGGAACAGCGGATGGTCGATTTGGCCAAGGTCGGCATGAACCCTTCCGAACAGGCCGCGTTTGCAGAAACGGCACTCACCCTGGCGTCCCGGACGGAGCATTTCGCACGCCTTGTCGTTTTTATGGGGCACAAGAGCACTTCCGACAACAACCCGTTCGAATCCGCTCTCGATTGCGGAGCCTGCGGGGGCCAGGACGGATCGCCGAACGCCCGTGCGGTCGCGTCACTGCTGAACAGGCCTGCCGTTCGGAGCGTCCTGGCCCGCCGGGGAATCAAGATCTCCGCGGACACCGCATTCCTGGCCGGAGTCCACGACACCACGACCGACACGTTCGAATTCTTCGACAGGGAAGACTGGCCGATCTCGCATGCGCCGGAAATCCAGGAATTCCTGAAGGACATGCATCTTGCGGGAAGGCTTTCGGCCCGGGAACGGATCGCAACCTTTCCCGACGGGATTCCCATCTCCCTCGATCGCGTTCCTTCGGCCATTTACGCAAGAAGCCGGGACTGGGCGGAAGTCCGTCCCGAATGGGGACTCTCGGGAAACGCCGCCTTCCTCATCGGACCGCGGGAGGACTCCCGGCACGCCGATCTCGAATGCCGGGCGTTCCTCCAGGACTACAATTACCGGAAAGACCCTTCGGGAAAGACCCTGGAAACGATCCTGACAGGTCCTCTGGTCGTGGGCCAGTGGATCAATCTCGAGCATTATTTTTCGACGGTCGACAATGCGGTGTACGGCAGCGGGAGCAAGGTCTCCCACAACGTGACGGGCCGCTTCGGGATCGTGTTCGGAAACGGCGGGGACCTGAGGATCGGGCTTCCCTTCCAGACGGTTTTCGGAATCGGGAAGAACCGCCACGAACCGATGCGGATGACGACGATCGTCACCATTCCCGTCGACCGGATGAACCTTCTGCTGAGCCAGAACAGGAACCTCCGGGACCCCTTCGACCGGCGCTGGATCCATCTGGTCGTCAAGGACCCGGAACGCTCGGCCTTCCTGAGCTACGTTCCCGGAGGAGAGTGGAAAGAATGGGACAAGGGCCATTTGAACACAGAGGGACTCCGGAACCCGGGAGTCGAAACCCCTAAATGACGCACATGCGTGCAGCGAGGAAATGATGGGATCCTTGAAGCTTTACCCGGTCAAGAAAGTGGAAATTATCGTCGGCGGCGACCACCTGAAGTTCGTCAAGGATCTCTTGGACGACGTGAGAGTCTCGGGATACACGATCATCCCGAACGTTTCGGGAAAAGGGCACAGCGGCTTCCACGAAGGTCACCTGATGTTCAACGACGTGAACACCCTCGTCATGGTGATCACGGTCGTCCCCGATTCCTGGGTCGAAACGATCCTGTCGGGTCTGACCCCCCTGTTCGAGCGCTATTCGGGCGTGGTGTTCGTCTCGGACGTCCAGGTGAGCCGGAGGGAGTACTTCGGGGCGCGCGAAGAACAGGCCGCGGGATCCCAGGCCGGGCCTTCCGGCCCCGTGTAACGGCCGGACCAATGATCGTTTTGGGGGAGATCCTCCCTATGACGGCAACGGAAAAAATATGGGGGCGGGATCGACCTGGCCGGAGTCCGGATCCTAATTGTTCCTGACCAACCCCGGCAAGAAACGCTTCGATTCTTTCACCGGAAAGAAGGACCGAAACGTTCCTCGGAATCCTCTACGGCTTCTTCCCTTTGTCCTGAGCTTCTCTTGAAGGGTCACCCCTGGTCGGGGACGATGGGTTGGCGCATGAAAACGGTGTATTCGAATTCCCCGAAAGCACGGTTCAGTTCGACGTACCCCATGACAGACGCGACCAAAAAACTTGATTCCTTCGAGGATAGGATTCCGGAATGTTCCCGCGGAAAGGTCAAGGTTTCCGTTCTTTGTCCACCATAAAGGGAGGACCGGAATCGATGCCATATTTCATCATCCGGTAGCCCAGCTGGCGGGCTGTGATGCCCAGGAGGGAAGCCGCACGGGTTTTGATCCACCCGCACCGGTCGAGGACATCAAGAATGCGTTTTCGTTCGAGATCCGACACCGCCTGCGGGAGCAGGGTTTCCTCCTGCCCGTTGCTGGAATGTCTCGGAAGGTAGGTGGTTTCCGCGCGAGAATCCGGGGATCGTTCGGGGAGGGATGGCTGCTTGGTCGGAAACAGGGCCAGCGTCCGCACCACGTCCTCCTGGGACACGAAATCTTTAGGGCTCATGACGACAAGCCGTTCCAACATGTTCTCGAGCTCCCGGACGTTTCCCGGCCAGTCGTGCTGGATCATCGCTTCGATAGCTCCCGGGGTCATCTCGACCGATCGGCCGTTTTCTTCATTGAATCTGGACAGAAAATGCGCCGCAAGAAGAGAGATGTCTTCTTTCCTCTGGCGCAGGGGAGGCAGGAAAATCGGCACCACGTTCAACCGGTAATAAAGATCTTCGCGAAACTGATTCTTGCGGATCGCCTCTTCCAGGTTCCGGTTGGTCGCGGCGATGATCCGGACATCGATGGGAACCGTCTTGCTGCCTCCGATCCGTTCCACGACGCGTTCCTGAAGGACGCGGAGGAGCTTCACCTGGACGGCGGGGGATATTTCCCCGATCTCGTCCAGGAAGAGTGTGCCTTCGTGCGCCAGTTCAAACTTTCCCGGACGGGCGATATGGGCTCCCGTGAAAGCCCCTTTCTCGTGACCGAAAAGTTCGCTTTCGAGCAGCGATTCCGGGATCGCGGCGCAATTGATCTGGATGAACGGCTTCTTGTTCCGCGGGCTGTTGAAATGGATGGCCTTGGCGATGACCTCCTTTCCCGTGCCGCTTTCGCCCATGATCAGGACTGTCGCGCGGCTTCGGGAAACGAGGTGGACCGATTCGGACACCTGCTGCATGATCCGGCTGCGCCCGATCCACCCGTCGATCGCATACCGGTTTTTCAAGGCATGCTCGAGTCTCACCGTCTGGTCTTCGAGCCGTTTTTTCTCTTCCGAGAAGCGCTTCCGGAGAACCACGGCCTGGGCGATGATCGAACTGATTGTGGTCAGGACGCGAAGGTCTTCGTCGAGATCGCTCCCTTCGCCCGCAATCGTCCGATCCGCCGAAAGGACGCCGATATTCCTGCCCTGGAACGTAAGCGGTACGGCAAGAAATGCCAGCTTTTCCCTGCTCCTCTGGGACCGTGAACCGGTCCGGTTCAGAAATCTCGGTTCGAGATCGATATCCGGCACGACGATCGGATCCCCTGTTTTCAGGACCGCACCGGTAATGCCTTCCCCCACCTTGAACCGCCCTTTCTGTTTTTCCGATTCCGAAAGGCCGTGGGCGATCTCGGTCGAAAGCTCTCCGGAATCTCCCTGGAGAAGAAGAATCGAACTTCGATGAAGTCCCAGCTGCTCGTCCATGATCTTTAGAATTTTCCCCAGGGCCTCGTCGAGATCGGGGCAGCTCGCCAGCTCGCGGCTGATCGAAAAGAACGCGGTCAGTTCCTGGATGATCTTCTGGTTTGGATTCATCGTTTCTCCCTTCCTCTCTATTCTCTATTATGATGCCAAGAGGAAGGTCCAGACACAATCCCATTGCCCGGGAATCCCCGACTCCAGGATTCGGCAGAAAACGGGGCGATCGTTTCGGGATCGGGCGGGGCTGTCCTTCCCGGGGACTTTCCGGACGGCTTCGGGGTCGGGAAGGATGGGGGTTCGGGTCGTAGCAACGGACTGGGAACGATCGTCCCGTCTGAATCCCGGGACCATGGAGGGTTAGGCGGCCGGACCCTTTTCGATCCCGACCGAATCCTCGACGCCCCCGTCTTCATAGGTCGTCGGAGGGGGGATGCGCTCTTCGATCCGGACCGCCCGGCTGTGCCGGAAGACCCCGGGACGGGCAAGAAACCGAAGAATGCCTTCGATACGGACTTCCGCGGGATCGCTCGAATAGCGGTCCAGAGGAAAGACGTCACCGGGTTTCCAGTCCAGGACATCCCTCAGCCTGAACTCGGCCTTGCCGAGAAAGACGTTGATCTCCACCGGGACTTCCTCGATACGTTCCTTGAGCCTGTGTATCCAACGGTTGTCCACTTCGTACTGGTCGCTCTGGAACCCGGTGTACAGCTTTTCCTTGATCGGCTCGACCGTCGAATAGGGAATGCAAATATAAATGGTCCGTCCCTGACCGTCGACCTCGAGCTTGTAGGGCATTGTGATGACCATTTCCGTCGGGGCCACGATGGCGGCGAACTGAGGGTTGATTTCCGACCGGATATACGTGATCGGCATGTTGTAGACAGGCGCCCATGCTTTTTCGAAATCCCCGATCGCAAGGTCCAGAATATTACGGGAGATCCGGGCTTCGATCGGGGAGAAATCCCGTCCCTCGATTTTGACGTGACCACGTCCTGAACCACCGAACATGTGGTCGACCAGGAGGTACACCATACGTGCGTCGATGATGAACAGGATGTTGCGCCGGAGGGATTCGAGGCGGAGGATGTTGATGTTCGAGGGCATGGGGATTTTCTTCACGAAATCCCCGAATTTGACCATTTCGATCCCCTGAGGGACAAATTCGACAGTTTTCCGGAGCGTCGCGGACAGCGTCACCTGAAAAAAACGGGCGAACCGTTCATTGATAATTTCCAGGGTCGGCATTCGACCCCGGATGACGCGCTCCTGGCTCGCCAGGTTGTAGGATCTGGCTCCGCCTTCGGTTTCGCCGATCCCCTTGGACTGGGACTCGATCTCCCCTTCCGCAAGACCCCGCAAAAGCGCATTGACCTCATCCTGGGACAGAATGCTTTCGGCCACGAACACTCCCTCTTCTCATCGATAGGATACGGACGCCTTCTCTCGTTTTCATCGGAAGACCGGATCCAAAACTTGATGTGTGCCCCGGGCATACAGGGATTTCCCGCCGCCCGAAGCCTCCAAAATCTACCTTCTCCCATCCTAAAAGGCAACGAGAGACGATACGTTTCGGGTCGACCCCCTCTTGTACCGCTCCGGGTCGACCGATATGATTTCATGGGGATGTCGACAGCGGAAAAATTCAGGCCTTATGACGATTCATGATCGATGCATTCATTTTCTTTCCCTTATTTTTGAGATACCATTATTGATCTTAAATACCTCTTTCTGAACCATGGAGGTTTCAATGTCCTCAAGCATGATTCCCGGCCACGAAAGAAGCCTGATTCCGCCGGCACGGTCCCCGGAATCGAATCCCCTTTCCGAGCTCATGGAAGCCTTCCCCGGCCTGATCTACGCGCTCCTCGACGCAGTCCAGTCGGACGGCATCGCGATCGCGTCTCCGGATATGGGGACGGGTAAGGACGGGAACCGAATCCTCTATATGAACCGGAAGATGAAGGAAATCGTCGCGCAGATGACCCCCGACCTCAGGAAGACTTTCAACATCTCTTCCTCGGATGTCATGGGAGGATCGATCCACCGCTTCCACAAGAACCCCGACCGGATCCGGGATATTCTGCGCCAGCTCAAGCCCGGCGAAACCCGCATAAACCAGATGATCCCCGTGGGAGCGACACAGATCGCCTCGGTCTCCCAGGCTCTCATCTCCCCGGCCGGAGTAGTTCTGGGATATGTCACCGTTTTCACCGACGTGACGGCGAAGACCAATCTCGAGAGCCTCGATCACGCGATCGGCGAGATCGCGAGAAAAGCCGAGAATCTCGCGACCGTCGTCCAGGATCTTTTCGAACGGGGCGAGACGGGGAAGGAAGTCATCCTGACGATGTCGAAAGCCGTCGTGGAAAATGAGACCGGTATGCTGAAGCTCGGCGAAGTCGTCGATCTCCTGGGAAAACGCTCGGGCGAGATCGGCTCGATCATCGAGACCATCAGCCAGATCGCATCCCAAACCAATCTTTTGGCCTTGAACGCGGCGATCGAGGCGGCCCGGGCCGGCGAACAGGGAAGGGGGTTCGCCGTGGTGGCAGACGAAGTCCGGAAGCTTGCCGAAAGGACGGCACGCGCAACGCACGAAATCGAGGTCACCATCCGTCAGGTCCAGGAAGAGACCCAGAAGACCGTCCGTCTCCTGGAAGACAGCCGGAACCGAACTACCCAGAACCGGACGCTTGCGGAGAAGACCGATTCCGTCCTGAAGGAGATCCAGGAAGGGCATAACTCACTGAAGGAATCGATGTCCGGGATATCGGTCGTGGCAACGGAACAAAATAAGATATTGAAGAAATTCCTCGAGGACACCAGGCACTGATTTTCATCCCCACCGGATCTCTATGGGAAGCCTCCGTGGCTTTTCCGTTCTTCGCCCATGCGGTCCCGGACTACGACACGGTCTCCGGGTTTCAGGTCCCCGGACAGGATCACCGAAAAAAGCCCGTCGGTGGGTCCGGGAGCCACAGGAACGGGAACGAGCGCGTTCCGGTCGAGCTTGAACACGATCGTCCGGTGCCGGAAGCGGGACATGTCGATCTTCTTCAGGAAACGTTCCGACGGACGGAATACGAGAGAGCCGTTCGGGACCAGGAGCTTTCCGGAAAGCGATCCGACATGGATCGAAACCAGCGCGGTCATCCCCGGTTTCAGGAGCAGGTCGGCATTCGGAACACGGGATACCACGTCGTAGGTCACCACATGGGATACGGTTTTCGGATGAACCCTGACCATGACGACTTGCCCCCGGAACACCCTCCCCGGATAGGCCGGCACCTGGAACGTCACCTCCTGCCCTTCCCGGACCTGCCCTATGTCCGACTCCGAAACGCGGGTATCGAGCCGCATGTCGGCCAGGTCGTGCGCGATCGTGAACAACCGGGGCGTCTTGAAGGCCGATGTCACCGTCTGTCCGATCTGAACGCTTCTCGAAATGACGATCCCGTCGATCGGGGCCCGGATGGTCGTATACCTGAGATTGGCCCTGGCGAGCGATAGTCCGGCGTTGAGCTCGTCGCGATTCGCGAGGTCCATGGAAAGCTTCCCCTTGTCCTGGTCGTAAACGCTCTGGGCGATGATGTGCTTTACCAGAAGATCCTGATCCCTCGTAAGGGACAATCGATCAAGAACGATCTGGGTGTCGATTTTTTTAAGGTTGGACTCGGCTTCCAGAACCTGGGCCGCGTAGATCGAAGGATCGATCTGGGCCAGAATGTCGCCCTTCCGGACGCGGCTATTGAACTCGGCCCGTATCTGGGTGACGATGCCGCTGACCTGGGCTCCGACATGGACCGTCTTCAACGCCTTGAGGCGGCCCGTGGCGGTGACCTGCATCTCGAGGTTCCCGATAAACGCCTTTCGGGTCACGAACATGCGATTGAGGGAATCCTGCCGGGGATGGAACGCCCATGCGAGCCCTCCGACGATCCCCAAGACCGCGATCAAAACGAGAATCCCCCTCCTGGACCACAGATACGTCACGCGTCTCCCCATCCTTTTTTCTATTCGTACCTGAGAGCCGCCATCGGATCGAGCCGGGCCGCCAGGATGGCCGGGTACAGTCCGAAACCGATGCCCAGAACACCTGAAAATCCGAGGACCCCGATCATGAACGTGACGGGATAGGGCGCGGGCCACCCCGCAAGATCGCGCAATGCGGCGATTCCCGCCGCTCCGATGGCGACTCCTCCCAGTCCTCCGATCAGGGAAAGCGTCACGCTCTCGACGAGAAACTGAACGACGATGTCGACCGGCCGGGCTCCGATCGCCATCCGTATGCCGATCTCCCGGGTGCGCTCCCGGACGGAGACGAGCATGATATTCATGATTCCGATCCCGCCCACGAAGAGCGAGATCGAAGCGATCGCGCCCAGGAGGAGTGTGAGGATGAATGCCATCCGGTTGGCGGTCTGGGCGATGTCCGACATCGGATGGACCGAGAAATCCGGACGGCCACCCGGCGGGATATGGTGCCTAAGGCGAAGCAGGCGGACGATCTCTTCCTTGGCTTCGGACATGCGGTCTGTCCGTACCGCATTCGCCAGAAGCACACCGACGTAGGTCACGCCCATGATCTGGGATTGCAGCGTCGTGATCGGTATGACGACCATGTCGTCCTGGTCCATCCCCATCGGGGATTGTCCCTTGGCGCTCAGGAGGCCGATGACCCTGAACGGGGAATGGTTGATCTGTATCCACTGCCCGACGGGATTCCCGAAACCGAAAAGGCGCTGGGCGACCAAATGCCCGAGTACGGCGACCCTGTTCATTGAAGATACGTCGGCCGGGGTAAAGAACGCCCCGTGGGACAGTTCCCAGTTCCGGACGGCAAGGTAGGTGGACTGGGTACCCAGGACGACAGTGGACCAGTTCGCTGTTGGCGAGAGCACCTGGGCGGCTGTTCTGAGCGCCGCCGACACCGACAGGACCGACGGGCATCCCCGGGCAACCGCCCTTGCATCCTCCAGAGTGAGCGTCGTGTCTGTTCCGCCTCCCACCTGCGCCCCCGAATCGGTTACGCTTCCGGGGATGACGACGAGAAGGTTCGGTCCCAGGTTCTGGATGCTTTGCATGACCAGGGTCTTGGCCCCAAGTCCGAGTCCGACCAGGAGAATCACCGATGCCGTACCGATGACGATGCCCAGCATGGTCAGGATGGTCCGGACGGGATTGCGGAAAAGGGATTGAAGGGCGATGGTTATCAGAGTCATCCCGGAGAACCCTCGAGGATCTTGCCGTCTTTCACACGGATCCGTCGTTGCGCCTGCCGTCCCACTTCGGGATCGTGGGTCACCACGACCAGGGTGAATCCGTTCTTTTCCCTCAGGCGCTCCAACAGGAGAAGGATCTCTCCGGCCGAAGCGCTGTCCAGGTTCCCCGTCGGCTCGTCCGCCAGGATGATTCCCGGTTCTGTCACGAGCGCCCTGGCGATCGCGACTCTCTGTTGCTGGCCGCCCGACAGCTGTGACGGGAAATGTTTTTCCCTGCCGGAGAGTCCGACCCGGTCGAGAATGTTCCTCGCGCGCTCGCGCCTTTCCCCGGAGGGAAGCCTTCTGTAGACAAGAGGCATTTCGACATTTTCAAGGGCGGTGGTTCGCGGAATCAACTGAAAATTCTGGAAAACGAACCCGATCCGCCGATTGCGGAGAAGGGCCCGCTCGCCGATATCGAGGAGGCCGGTTTGTATCCCGTCGAGCCAAACATCTCCGGACGTGGGTTTTTCCAGGAGGCCGAGAAGGTAGAGGAGGGTGGACTTACCCGACCCCGAAGCCCCTTCGAAGGCCCAATGGACCCCCGCCGGGATTTCGAGCGACACGCCGGAAACCGCCGACACTTCTTCGTCGCCGACGCGGAACCGCATGGTCACGTCCACGAGCCGGGCTTCCACCCCCCTTTCGATCGGTCCTCCCGTCCGAACTTCGACCCCTGGGGCCTTATGAAGTTGGATTTTTTCTCTTGGGCTTTTTGAATTTCTTGTCGTAAAGCGCCCGGGACTCGATAATCGTGCGTTTGGCTTCCGCGTTTCCTTCGATCCCCTTGACGACCACTTTCTTGTTTTCGAGGATTTTATAGTCTTCCAGGAACCGCTGGATTTTCCGGAGAGTATGGGGAGGAACGTCCTCGACGTGCCTGTAAGCGTTGAAGGAGGGGTCCTTGGCAAGAACGGCCAGAACCTTGTCGTCCATCTCGCCCCCGTCTTCCATCCGGATGATTCCGATCGGACGGACGGTGGCGATCACACCCGGCGAAAGCGGATCTTCTCCCAGGATAAAAACGTCCAGCGGGTCGTTGTCTTCGCAGTACGTCCTCGGGATGAGTCCGTAGTTGGCAGGGTAGTAGACGGCGCTATAGAGGATCCGGTCGACCCGGACCAGACCGGTTTCCTTGTCGAGTTCGTATTTTATCCGGCTCTGATAGGGAATTTCGACGAAAATATCGAATTCGTGGGGAAACTCGGAACCAAGCGCGATATCGTGCCAGGGGTTGAACACAGAAAAACTCCTTTCCGAAGGGACGTGAATACAGGATTTGGGAAACGTGCCGACGGCCCCTAGACTACCCGATCCGGCTTTTCGAGGCAACGGGAGGGGACGGTCCGGAGCGGACATCCTGGATTTCCTCGCGTTGCCGCACGACAATATACTGGACGAGCTGATCCTGAAAACGCGGCGACATCTTCTCGAACAGCGCCACGACACAATACGGATCGTTGCCGCCTTTTCCATCGCCTTTCATCGACCCCAGGACGCGTCCTGCGGTCTGGATCTCGACCGGGGGAAAAACGGGAAGGTCCAGGAGAAGGACGATACGTTCGTCCGGCTCGTAGGGCCTGTGCGACCCGAACAGAAGTCCGGTCCCCGAGATTTGCACGCATGACGGCCTCGGAAAGACGACCGTTTCCCCCCTCGACACTTTGCCGAGGACCGTCATCATCTGGTTCAGTCGTTCATCGAGGGATTGAAAAAGGAAGAGCCAGGGAACCTGCTCCTCCCGGGAGCCCCAGGAAGAGGGATAGACCGGAAGGATCCTGCGTCTCGGAACGAGCGTTTCGTCTGGGGACTCGGAACGTGCGGAATCATGGGCGATCGGGAAAACATCGGACACAAAAAAAGGGCCCATTTCCTTTTTCAGGCCCTCGAAGGTCTCGCGGTCGCAGAGGGTTACCTCTGGAGGTGCTTCAGGCATAAAAATCGATTCGACGCTGTTCCGTTGACCCGGAACGCTCCCCTTCGGGCTTCCGCTCGTTCATTTCGAGTTGGGGCGGTTTTTCTTCGGTTTTCCGGTGAGGTTTCGGAGCGTCGGCCGGAGGACGGGTGTCGCGGACGCCGGGCAACGGATTGTCGAGATTCGCCGTCTGGTTGATGCCGAACTGGGGCACGGTTCCTCCTCGAATTTACCGGATCGTTTCGGGATCAGACATGACGGTTGATCTTAAGGCCCTGGAAATAGAGATCCGCGGTGCGGGCGGCCCGTGCGGAATCCTCGTAGGTCGCGAGCGTCGAAAAGCCCTCGCCACCGTCCGATTTCGGAGGGGCGATTTCCTGCGTCCCGTAGTGATTTCTTATCATCTTTGTACCGTCCCGGGAATCCGTGAGCCTGACGCGCACGTCGGTCATCACGGAATCCCCCACGGGGGCCGTGTAGACCGTCACGGTTCCGGGCTGGTTCCCGACCCGGTCCAAAGACGCAATGATGCGATCCGACACGGCGACAGGCGACTCCATCGCCTGATGGGGCGTGGGATCATCTTCCCGGGCCATGCTCCGAATCCCGTTACTTCCATCCCTGGAAGAGGCGGGAAACCGCATATCTGATTTCGTAACCGGACTTATGGACATCCTTTTCCTCTGTCTCGGGGTATACTCCTATTCTTATTTACTATAACACAAATGCTATCACGGTCAAGGTTGGGGTACCGGGAACACTCCAGCGCCGAAAGACAACACTATATTTAATAAAAAAAAATTATTAACGTCCCGCCGGAGCTTTGAAACGCCACGCACTCTTTTCCGCTCCGAAAAGGGAGCCAAAGCTCCCTTTTCAGAAACGGACACACGAAAGAGAGTTCAAGCGGTGACCGTGATCGAATGATGGAACGTCTCCGCGGAAACGAGACCCTTTTCGAAAATCGGAGTCAGCTCGTATTCCACGAGATCGGCAAGCAGGATCCAGTCCTGTGTCTCCTGAGCGGACAGCATCCCCTTCAGCAGTTCTTCGAAACGGTTTTCGTCCGGAACAAGAATGAGAGGCGCTTCAGACGACAGCTGGGGATGGCTCTTCTGGATCGACCGTATCTGGTCGACGAGGACCTGGGCGGTCACCATCGCCTCGATTCCCTGGACATATGGCCCCCCCTTATCCTTGTAGGGACCATCACCCCTGAAAACGACATCTATGTTGCCTTTCCTGAGATTGCGTCCGATCTCGGAAAAAAGATTCGTGACGGAAGAAAGATGGGAAATGAGGGTGAGGGAGGATTCCCGGAGGATCTCGTCGAGATTTTCGGTGCGGATTCGGATCTCCGTCGCATCCCCGACCGAAGATCCTTCCAGATACTGTCCATCCTGATAGATCGGGGTCCCGTCCAGAAGAATCTCCTCCACCACCCGATCGCAGGGAAGGTGGTGTTTCACAATATCCGTCATCATTCCCCGGATACCTTCCGATTCCTCGATATCCAGGTTGACGGGACGATCGTCGATCACAATCTTGCGGTTTTTCATGGGGATCTTCCTTTCTCTCACAGAACCGGAACCGCCAGTACCAGCGTACTGCGATCCGGTGTCTCGTTTAGGCTTCGGGATCCGGGATCCCGAACCACGGTCATGAAGAGCCGGACCCTTCGAAGGAGATTCGTATACGTCTCTTCGGTACGTCCGACCAGTTGTTCCATTTCAAAGGGATCCCAGATGTCGATGCTTTCTTTTTCCATCTGGAAAAACACGACCAGAGGTCCGACCGGAGGACAGGACCAGGCCGCTTCTTCGAAAAACGTGTCGATTTGTTCGAACCGGACCAGAATCTCCTCCGACACGCGGCCGGCCCCTCCGCCTTTTCCGAGGCAGAGCCGCACATCGGAAATGCCGCGGAGAGCCTCCATCGCAAAGGATTCGATTTTTTCTGCGCATTCGAGCACATTCCCGGCATCTTCCGGGACAGGAACATCGAACGGTTCCCGGTTGCCGTTCCTGCCTTCGAACTCCTCCCTCCAGATCCATTCGTACACGCGACGATAAAAAGCTTCCGGAGTCCGCTCCCCGGGGCCGAGCGAACGGAACCGGATATCTCCCCAGGCATCGATCGTCGCGACCGCGAGATCGGAACGACCGACCGCAAGAAGCCCGGACAGGCGATGGAGGAGACGCCGCATATCGTTTTTGTCGGGAACCTTGGGAAACGCCATCCGGCAATGAATGATTCGGGCGAGGGATGCGGGTTCGAGATCCTTTCTGCACACCGGGTCGGTACAACGGGAATCTGTCGCGCAGGGAGAACACGGAGCCAGGGAATAGACAACGACGTTCCCGGGGGAGGCCGGACCGGTTTCGGGATAGAACAGATTGGCAAATGAAAGGCAGACCACCGGCGTTCGGAGCAAGGCCGCGGCATGCATCGTTCCCGTGTCGTTGGAAACGAGTATCTCGGACAATTCGAGAAGGGCGAACAATTCGTCCACGTTCGTTTTTCCGGTCCAGTCGTGAACTCTCCGGAGAAGACCCGGTCCCATTTTCGATAGAACGGCCGAAATCCTGGCGTTTCTCAGGGTATCCTCTGGACCGGACCCGAGGAGTATCGCATGCACGTCTTTTTCCCACTCCAAAAGAATCCGGATCAATTCGGCAAACTCTTCAGGAGGCCACCGTTTCAAGTCCGCCGACGCACCGGTGGCGATCGCAAGGATCCGCTTTCCGGCCCCGGCTTCGTCGAGCCTTTGCCGAACGGCATCCTTTGCCCTTTGGGGAATGAAAAGTCCAGAGTGGATTTCGTCCCTTTCCACGCCCCCGATCTTCAGGAAAAGATCGGATAGATTCAGGCTGTTGTACAGCCGGTTTCTTACAAGCGTCGAAAGATATGCGATCCAGGAACCATAATGTGCCCTGAAGCCGTCCGGCGTCATGTGGAGACCTTTTTTTTCACGGGCACGGATGACATATCCCAGAACCGCGCCGATACGGTTCGGCGTCAAGTTGATGAGCAGATCTCCGTCGAGTTCGTTCAATCCCCTGATCAAAGTTTCCAGAGACCGATATACGGACATCGGGCTTTCACCCGAACGGATCCTCGATCTCAGATTCGGGCCGTCGACGGGGAAGATCCCGGAAAATCGGACCAGCGGACCAAGGGCATGGCAAAATTCCCTGTAGGCGACCAAAAAGACCCGGCACCCCGGATACTTTTCAGTCAGGGAGACGACCATGGGATAAAGTTCGTAAATGTCCCCCATCCGGGTCAGGGCTACCACGAGGACCGTCCGTACCGGTTTATCCGGCGACACGGGAGTCATCATCCGTTTCCACCGCTCAGTTCCTTCATCAGGAGGAATGTCGCGGCCTCGGGAGAAATCTCTCCCCCCCCGGCCACGATCGGCCGGACCAGATCGTCGAGGTTCACCGCCCCAAGCCCCCGGTAGTTCTCGAGGAAACGAACCAGACCCGGATCGTCCCCGGCTTCCTCGATCAGTCCGCTCACCGGCCAACGTCCCGAAAGAGAAGGTTGCGACGCCCTCACTCCCCGCTGGGAGAGCACCGCGAGCCAGGATTCCATCCGTATATCGTAGGTATGTTCCCTCAACACGCGTTCCCGGGCATTCGAAGACATTTCCAGGCGCTCCGATTCCCGGGCCAGGTAATGCGATACCAGCTTCCGGCAACCCGATTCGTTTTCATACACCGCCATTTCATTCCCGACCGTGAAAAGCTCCGGAAGGAGACGTCTTTGGTCCACCACCTGAAAAGCTCCGCACGCGGCGATCTCGAAAGTCCTCGGGTTGACGAAGTCCCCTTCCGGGTTTACGCCGCGATGGTAGACCGAAGAATGAAGGTTGATATTGACCGACGTCGCGTTGAACACCTTGGCCGTTTCCTCGGGGGAAAGCCGGAATCCCCCTTCGCGGACCGACCGGAACAAACGGTCCCGGGGGTTCCACTCGGTCCCGAAGATGGCCAGGTCGAAATCCACAAGGTTTTTCAGGAAATGATGACGGTTGTAATAACCGGCCCCCATGAAACTCACCTTCGCCCCGAAACGCTTGAAGTCGGCTTCGTCCAGAGACAGCGGCCGGAAGATCTCGGGGTCGGCGGCAAGCGGCAGGTATGTGGCATGCGAAATCTTACGTTCGGACAGGATCGACAGAAACGGATCGCGCTGGATCACGGCAAAATCGGTGACCAGCGGAGCCACGTGTTCCCAATAGGTCGCAAGCCGGAAGTCTTCGACAAACCAGTAGCCGACCGGAACCCCCTGGCTCCGGAGCTTCGCCAGAAGGGCAACGGAAACCGGGGCCTGGGCCAGGGCGATCACCAGGTCGGGCTTTTCGTGGATCACGCGGGCCAGGACGAGTTCGTCCAGAAAGCCCTGAAACAACCCCCTGAGCTGCATCTTGTGGAGATCGACCGACGTCTGGGCACCGATCGATCGCAGAGCCCCTTCGAACGGGGACGTATCCAGAAATTCCGCCCGGTGGCCCAGCCTCTTGAGGGATCGGTACACTCCGAGGGCGACGGGATAGGACCCCCCGTAGACCGGCGGAATAACGAGAACCTTGAGCGACATGCGCAATACGGGCATCGACTCGGAAACGAGTCTCCGGAACCTTTCGTAGCCGGTCCGGTCCATCTGTTCGGATGGTGCATGGGGAACGATCCGGTATCCCGGAACGAGGTTCTTTCCTTCGAGGGGATCGCACATGAACCGGAGACGCCCCTTGTAGCGAAACCACTCGAACCGGTCCCATGAAAGCGTGATTCTCCGGGGATCGGTTTCAAGAACCGTGACGGGCAGGGTCGTCTTTCCGAGGAGCGACCACACGTGGTAGCCGAGACCGAGTCCCATGACGGCATATCCCGGGTGCCCGAGCCCCTCTGAATGCACGGCTTCCTCCGCCCATCTCTCTCCTTCCCGCACCGGGTCGTAAAGACTGTGAAGGCTGACATTGCCGGCTTTCATGGAAATCTCCCCGGAACGGGCGGTCACCAGTTCCGGTGCCGGTCCTCCCCCGGAAAAGGTCGATACGGACAGGACCCGGTTCAGGAGGGTTCCTTCACCGAAAGCCTGAACATTTTTCCTGAAAATCGAACCGTCCGCCGTCATCGGATCCTCCCCGCCAAGCGATCGACATACTTTTCGGGAGTCCTCCCCGTCAATCTCCGAGTCGTCCGGACCGTTTTTTTCCGCGAGCCCCGAGCCCATTCTCCGGCTTCCCGTGCCAGAAAGGAGAAAGCCTTGACCTCAAGCGAACGGTCTCCCCTCCCTCCTTCCACATGATCAGTATGGTGGACGAGCGGCCAAAGGACCGGGAATTCCCGGGAGAGCCGTACGCGTTCCTCCATATCCCCGATTGCGCCGGGAAGACGGGAGAACATTACGGCCCCTTTTTCGAGCGATTCGAGCATGGGCCTTTGGGAGTCATTTTCCCGATATCCGATCCGGTCGTCTTCGAGACTTGTGAGTTCATGGGACGGATCGAGGATCCTTAGAAAGAAGCGCCGGAACAGAAGGCCCAGAATATCCTCTCTCGTCGAAACGACCGGGAAAAGGGGACGGCTTTCGAAATATCCGTCCTTGAACCCTCCCTTCAGGATACGGAGCCCCGCCGGAGGGGCGGGGAGCACTTTCCTGCCGACGATCGCCGAGGCCAGGTCGATGAGGATTTTCGTTTTGAACCCGTCCCGACAGGCGAGATGGACGCACCCGGAACCCTCCCCCGAGCATGGATAGCACTCCATTTCCGAAACGAGAGACAGACTCCCTGTCCCGAAAGCGCCCGTCTCGTGAGGAAACGCGCTTGAAAAAAAGAGCCCCAGGTTGGGGACTCCCATGGACGCCGCCAGATGCAAGGTCGCCGTGTCCGGGGAAACAAGGAGGGACAGGGAGCCCAGACAACAAAGGAGATCCCGGAAGGATGTCTCTCCCGCAAGATTGTCGACCCCCCCCGAAACCGTCCGGGCAATCCGATCGGCCATCTCCCGCTCGTCTCCCCGTCCGAGAAGGATCACCCTTCGCCCGGTCGTCCGGACCAGTCCGGCAACCCATTCGGACAGACGTTCGAAACCAACCTGGCGATATGGGCTCCGTCCCGAAAGGACCATGCCGATCGGGCCTTCAGGATCCCCCCCTCCTGGATAGATCCCTTCTTGCCCCTCCGCCTCCGATTGTTCCGGGGCAAACGGTCCGAATCGGATCCAGGTGTCCGACAGATGGAGCCTGTTCACCGCCCGTACGCCCCGGGCCGAGGAAACGAGGTACGCCGGCCATCCGACCGGGTTTTCCCCGGGGAATCCCGCGACTGCCCTGTCCACGAGCGACATGAAGCCTCTCCGTTCCCTTGCGTCGACCAGTCGGCCGACGAGAACCCCCGGACCGTCGTGGTTCAATTGGATAACACGGTCCCATGACCGGCCCGAACAGCGTTCCCAGAACGCCCGAAGAAGGGGCACGCCACCCAGGAGAGACCCCTCCGACGTGCGGGTGGTCGCCCCCCGGCTGGGAAATCCCCAGACTTCGGCTTCCGGAAGAAGGCATCGGGCTGTCTCCTCGAGCCCTTTCGAAACCAGGAGAGTGGTCTTTTCCCCCTTCCCGGAAAGAAGTCGGATCAACGGAAGGGATTGGACAAGATCCCCCAGTCGGGCTCTCTGGACAACAAGCGTGGTCATCGGCCGGTCCTCATGAAACCTGCTGTGCCGGACTGTCCATCGCCAGGATCTGTTCCCGCAACCGTAGGGCTTCACGGTTGCTCTTGTTCACGAACAGAACCCGATCGATCTCTGCCAGGGCTTCGTCCGGACGATGCGATTCGTAATAGAGGCTCGCCAGGACGGTTCGAAATCCCTCCTTGAACGGAAATTTCTCGGTGAAGATCCGGAGAGGTTCGAGGGCTTTTTCCGGGGTCCCGAGAGAACGCGCGAGTTCGATGGTGAGTCCCATGATTTCATCCTGATCGATCTCCATCTCGAGGGACTTCCCATAATAGTAAAGGGCGTCATCCGGCTGTCCCAGCTGATGGCAGCACATCCCGAAGCCCGAAAGGGATTTCCAGGAGTTCGGATTCAAGTCGTAGGCTTTCTTGAACCAGAGGAGCGCTTCCTGAAAGCAACCCGTCAAAAGTTCCACCACGCCCATTCCGAGATAAGGACGCTCGTCGCGGCCCGGGACCAGGGTCTCCAGGGCGCGCCGGTACGCGTTCCGTGCTTCGTCCCAGCGTTTCCGGCGTGCCGCGATCTCTCCGATCTTTATATCGATCTCAGCCTTTTCCTCGCCGGTAAGCGCCTGGTCCTGACGGGCCTCTTCCAGGACCGAGACGAGATCGAGTTCCGAACCCTGGGTGGAAAGCTGGTCGACCCGGTCAAAAATGGCATCGATCTTCTTTCGCGCGGTGAAAAGATACTGGATCGTAAAAAGATCCTGGACCCCAGCGGCATCCTGGTCCCGGACGACCAGCGCCCCCAAGTCGATATCGGCCTTCTTTCCATCGGCGAGATCGAACCCTTCGGTCACAAGGTGGTACCGGTTGTCGACGTTGGCGGACATGCCCTCAACCCAGAGACCTGCTTCATTGATCAGTTCGATCATCGACTGGCGGGTGAAAAACCGGAGATGGCTCCGATCGAGGATCCCGTCGTTTTCATAGCGGAATTGCCCTTGCGCAAGATCCTTGACCACCTTGTGGTACCGGACATTGGGAATCGACATGAGCACGACCCCGGAAGGCCCGAGATACGGAAGATATTTGAGAAGCAGGGACTTGGGGTCCTCCGTATGTTCGAGAACATCGGCAAAGATCAGCACATCGATCGATTCCGGCATAAGGTCCGGACTCCAGGTCCGGGCGTCCGTCTCGATCACCCGATCGTAGATACGGCTTGCGTCCCGGGCTTTTCCGGGATCCTTTTCGATGCCGATGAGCTGGACCTCCCCCAGTCGCTCGCGGATACCGCGCCCCGTCGTCCCTGCACCGCACCCGATGTCAAGGATCGTTTCCGCCCCGGCGGGAATGCGGTCAATGATTTCCCCGCGTTCCTGGCGATATTTTTTCCTGTCCTGCCAGCCGGAGATCTTGCGATCGAGGAGGCCGGCCCAACGTTCCACGAAACGGGACATCGGATACGCAGCCAAAACATCTTCCCTCGCCGCTTCGCCCATGGATCTGGCAAGCTCCCGGTCTTCCATCAGCCGTTTTGCGGCGACGGCCAGGGATTCTGGGTTTTCGGAAAGGAACCCGGATCGTCCGTGCGCGACCGGCGAACCCGGATGGCTGCGGGCGATAATTGGCATCCCCGACGCCATGGCTTCGAGGAGCGCCAGGTTATATCCGTCTTCGTAGGGGTGGGTGGTGGCGTTTAGGTATGCACGGGAATCCCTGTAGAGCGAACGGAGATCTTCGAGGCTGCGCGTCATCCGGGAGTTGGGAAGCGTGGGATTGATGCCGACAATTTCATGGGGAATACCCCGGAGGACTTCTTCACCGAAGCCGTATCCCAGCATGAGGTCCCTCTCCTTCAGGAAATTCCCTATCCAGAGGATCTGCGGGTTCACCCCGTTAGCGGGACCCCACCCTTCGGACTCGACTCCCGGCAAGATCACCGTTCCGTCAATCCCCCAATTGTCCTTTTTCGACGGGGAAATGAAGACGATCTGGAGGTCGGACACCATCCGGACCAGGTTTTTGAACCAGTCCAGATAGTTGTTCCGGTCGACCTGTCCGCCCCCCAGGGCGATCATGGTGTCGAGACGGTTGTGGACGACCAGGAACTGGGGGACCGGAGACTCGTGGGTGGACAGAAGGTCGGTCGGATCGTTCGCGATGACCGCGTCGAACTTTTCGGCACGGAGTTCTTCGAGCGCTTCTTTCATGGACAGGATCCGGCTCCCTCTCGGACAGGGCCTGAACTCGTGCATCCAGCGATCGTATCCACCCTTCGGACGCTCGACGATGGTCAACGAAACGTCCGGGATCTTCGAGAGAAGGGTGATATACCCTTCGTGCCAGTTAAACGTGAGTATATGCTTCATCTTGCTCTCCTTCCCGCATGTTCGTTGAACCGGCTCGGGACTCGTTGCCCACAAGGCCGCTCATCTCCGTTGCCCGATGCAAGTACGTATGTCTTTCCAGCACTTTTTCCCTTCCAGACTGGGCGATTTTTTCCCGGACATCCGGGTTTTCCAGGAGAAACCGGGCTTTTTCCACCAGGTCCCGTTCGTCGTACACCATGAGATCGATGTCCGGCGTAAAAAAATCCAGAAGCCCGGGGGCGTCGTCGGTCAGAAGGCATTTCCCGATGGCGAGGCTCTCGAAAACCCTCATGTTGAGGTCGTTCCGGACCGCCGCATTGAACAGGATCCGTCCTTTCGAAAGGAACCGGGACATCTCCTCGAGGAAGACCCTATTGGTCTGGACCGAAAAGCGGAGAGCGAGCCTTTTGAGCCGGCGCACACGTTCCTGGTGAGGGTTGTGAAAGCTTCCGGCGAATGCGATGTCGAACGCCTCTTCTTCCGGGTACGGCCTGTGGATCTCCGGATCGCACGCCAGCGGAATCCAGAAGACCGGCCTGTCGGTGCGTTCCCGGAACGCGGCGACAAATTCTCTCTGCGCAAGAAAAACCAGATCGAACGACCTTGCCATTTCGATATGGCGTTCTTGATGGAGATGGGTGTCGATCAGGTAGCAGGCTTTCGGACAGGAAAGAGAGTCCATGAACGAGAGGGGATACAGGAGGCCGGTCTCGATGAACAGACACCAATCGGGAACCCAGCCTGGAGGCAGGGCGGTCTTGAGTTCACGCGCTGAACCATCCTTCAGTAGGATATCGTGATCTTTCAGGTGTCCGGACAGGGATTCGAGGTTCCAAAGTCCCAAAGCGTTCCGGTCGAACGTCGGACCATAAGTGACCACCTGACCGAGCTTCCGAAAAGCGCGCTCAAAATAGACCGCTGTCGTATGGGGAACCGAAGCATAGCTCAAGAGGAGGTTCATGGACTCCCTTTCCGTTCCTGGCGTATGACGCAGGCTGGCAAAATTTAAGCAAAGCCCGTGCCATCCAAGACGGTAGCGGGAAAAGGATTATTCCATCGACTTTTGAAGGGGAACCGGGAAACGAGCGGGGAGGGAATCCGGAAAAAAATGCCGGGAACACGCGTACAACAGGGTCAAATATTCCCTTTTACAGGACCCTGTGGACTTCGACAGGGACCGGAGCAGGGACGCCTTGTTTCCTGTAGGGATTGGCGGTCTGACGGGTCAACTTCGAAAGCTGGTCTGCGAGCGGACCTTCCTCGCGGGCAAAAGGTTCGATCAGGTCGCGAAACCGTTCCAGTTTGTGGCTCAAAGCCAGAAGCGCTCCGTTCTCCACCTCCTCCTCGGGGGCCATGTCCCCTTCCATCAGGTCAAGGAGGGGTTTCCAGTCGAAATCGATCACCCGGTCCAGGGTGGCCTCACCCGACTCCCCCGGGTCAAGGGTTGCGAGCGCCTGTTCCAGCGCTTCGTCAAGAGTTTGACAGCTCACAGGTCTTCGAACCATAGGTTCACCCCTTGAGTGAAAGTCTTTTTCCGGTGTCCGAAACCGTCCCGGACCGCACCGTTTGGCTTGCGGCAGACGTTCTCGGCATCATCCGGACCGCTTCCCTCCACCCTTCCAGAAGGTCGTTCAAAATCTTCCGGACAGGAAGAAGCCGTTCGGCTTCTCCCGTGATGTTCGCCACCGTGATCTCTTCGATCAGGAAGAGATAGAGGACGATCAGGTCGCGCAACCACTCCACCGCTTCTTCCTGTCCCTCCAGGGCCGATGCAAGCTCGCCCAGGATCGCGGTTGCCCGATGCGCCGCGTCCCCCCTCGCCGGAACGTCTTTTTCCCGGATCGCCCCTTCGAGCAGAAGAACCGCCTTGATGGCGCCCTCATACAGGCGCAGCAGGAGCTCCGCGGGGGTGATCGTATTCTGAACCGTCCTCTGGTAAGCGTTTATGGGAAGCGTGGAGGCCATCCTCCATCCTTTCTGTCACTCATCACAGTCCTAGAGCGTTCCGCGTGCGATTTGCTGGTTGACGTAGTTTTGCTTGGCATTCAAACTTCCCAACAGGGACTGGAGCCCTGCATACTTCTCTTCCATGCGCTGCTTCAGGTCCATGATCTCTTCTTGCTTGCGTTCGATTTCTTTCTCATTCATCCGTCCCTGGCTGTTCAGTGCGCTCTGTTCCCCGAATATGGGCCCGTTGGCCGGATTCGTCATCTCGACGAGAATGGCGTGAAGCGACGACATGAGCCCGGGATTGCCGGACGATCCCGCCAGGAGGTGGACGACGCCCGCATAGTCCGAGGACAGGGCTCTCTCGAACTTCTGCTGGTTGTAGGACAAACGTCCGGTTTTTTCGAACGAGACACCGATGTCCGCAAACGTCCGGTATCGCCCATTCTCATCGGTATTCGCCCGGGTCAGGGACGTACCGAGACGGTTTCGGAGTTCGGTGGCGGTATAGGAACCCAAAAGAGGACCGCCTGTCCCGGTCATCTTGTTGAAACGGGAGTACTTGTCGATGTAATCGATCAGGTCGTTGTAGGACTTGACGAAACCGGTGACGTTCGCGGTGATCTTTTTCCGGTCGTGAACGATGGAAACGGGTACGGGAACCGTTCCCGTCGGCCTTCGAAGGTGGAGAACCGTACCGGGTACCGCGTCCTTGACGTCGTTCGAATCCGACACGACCGGAACCCCGTCCACTTTCAGCCTCGCCAGGGCGGCCTTCTGGACCGTCCTGAACGACAGGCCGATTCCTACGGTGTCGACGACGCGGAAATTCAGACCGTTCTTCGTCGAAGAAAGGGACAACGAGTACGGGGCATCCGGGGAACCCGTCCTCATGACCATCGCGTGGATCCCCACGTGCGCACCGTTGATCGCTTCGGCAAAGTCGTTGAGGGTAAATCCCGTGTCCTTGTCGATCCGGACCGATTCGTACCGTCCTCCCACGAGCCTGTCTCCGATCAAAAAAGTGATGACCCCATGGGAAAGGGCTCCGTCGGGAGGCGTGTTGAGGACCGACGCCCGGTCGGAGTCGGCCAGTCCGCTGGAAACCGCCACGGCCGGTCTGGCCAGTGACTCCACTACAACGTCATGATGGCCTATGGACGCCTTGTCGCTGACGGAGACCGTAAAGCCGGAATGGGCGGGAGTAACCGATTTGAACGCGTTGAAATTGCCTTCGAGATGCAGGGATCCTGTCGATGACTTGAATGTCTCGAGCTTTTTTTCGAGACCGCCCCAGATCGCCTGTTTGCCCTGGAGCTGGGACTGGGTCTGCTCCAGCTGGGCAAGTGGAACGCTGGCCGCCTTGACCGAGGCTTCAACGAGGGCATCAGTGTCAAGATTCTGACTCAGGGCTGCCATATTGGTGATTTTCATCCGGTTTGAAGGCGGGCCGCCCGGGAGAGAACCGATATTTCCAGATATCCCGCTCACACCTCACTCCTCCCCGGATTCTACCGGTTCACGCGCCCTGCCCTATTGAGGCCAGGGCGCCTCGCAGCAGAACACCTGGCCTCATTTGGGTTTCGGCGCTTTTGCTAAGGGAGCAGCTTGATCGCAGCCTGTGGAATCAAGTTCGATTGGGCCAAGACAGCCGCTCCGGACTGGGACAGGATCTGTCTCTTGGTGAAGGCCGCCGTTTCGGATGCAAAGTTGACGTCCCTGATTCCAGCCCTGGACGCCTGAACGTTCACGGTCGCGTTGTTAAGATTCCGGACCGTCCATTCCATACGGTTCTGGATCGCGCCGATGGAACCCTGCACCGCATTGATCCGGTCGAGGGCCTTGTCGAGCTGGTTGATCGCGTTCTTTGCATGGTCCCGGTTCATGATATTCGTCCCACCGATGCCCAGGTTATCGGAGTCGAGCTTGCCGATGTGGACGTGCAGCCGGTCTTCCACGTTCGTGTAGATACCGACATGGAACTTGAAGTCGGGATGGGAGCCGTCGAACAGCCTCATCCCGTTGAAGTCCGTCACCTTGGCGATACGGGTGATTTCAGAGTTCAGATGCTGGTATTCCTGGTCGAGAACCTTGAGGTCCTTCGGGGAATACGTTCCGTTCGCGGCTTCGATGGCGAGCTGACGCATCTTGAGAAGGATCGTGTTGTCGGTCAGCATGGCGCCGCTGGCCGTCTGCAGGAGGCTCGCGCCATCGTTCGCGTTCCGGATTGCGGCGCTGTAGCTCATGACCTGAGCGCCCATCCTTTGCGAAATGGCGTATCCCGCAGGATCGTCCGCAGGCGTGCTCACCCGGTAACCGGACGAGAGCCTGTTGATGTGCTTCGCGAGGGCGTCCTGGGTCTTGTTCAAATTGAATTGCGCCCGCATCGAAGCGATGTTGTCGTTAATGATCAAACCACTCATGACTCCCTCCTTGGGTTTCCTACCGGTCCAATCCGTGGACCCGTGTCACTACGTACCGAACCGACGCTGAGTAATGCTCCCCTTAAAAGCGCCAAATTCAGCTGTCGGGACATAACCGAAAGCCTTTCCAGGGCTTCCGTTTGTTCCATCACCCTCCTTATCGGAAAGGGAAAAGAAAAACTTTAACCGGGGGTTTGGTTTGCGAAAAGCGGGTAATGGAGCCAGTTCTCCTCGTCGAAGAGGACCACCTGTTTGCCGAGGCGATCCGTCTCTCTCACAACCAGCGGGCCCTGGAGATTGACCGTCATCCCGCCCGCATCCTTGGAAGGCACGGTCACGATCACCATGGAATTGACCTCCTGGTCTTTGAAGGTCGGATCCGCGATGAGCGATCGTATCCGGTCCCGGTAACCGGGGACGAGTTCTTCGGGATCCATGACGACAAAAGCCAGCGCAGGGTCGTCCACCGACTGGAGCCAATAGAATATGCTGGGTTCCTCCGTTTCCAGAAGATAGAAACGGGAGTGTTTGGGGAACCCGAGAAGCCCTTCCGGAAATGTCAGCACCTTCTCCGACAGGAACGGGATGCGGCCGAATCGGGTGGTTTCGAGTACCTTCACGTCTTGTCCCCCCCTTTCCTCTCCGGATTTCCCCCCTTGCTCCGCTTCGGACGGGCGGAAGGGTAATGCCGAACGATCATGTCCATTTGATCCGGTGTCACGGTAGCCGCCTTCCTGTTTTCTTCCATGATCCTCTCCCACACCTCGTCCCGGTGGATCGAGAGCTCGGGAGGGGCTTCCACCCCCAGCCTGACCTGGGATCCCTTCACTTCAAGGATGACGATCCGGACCTGGTCGCCAATCTTGATCCCTTCACCGATCTTCCGCGTCAGAATAAGAATGGCGAACCTCCTCGTCCTGGCCCCTTAGGAGAAAAGGGCATTCTGGGTATTTCTCAAGATTTCCTGCGATGCCTTCGTCGATACGGCAAGTAGATTCTGGTTCAGCGCCAACTTGGAGACCGCCTTCGGGATGTCGACATCTTCGGTCTGGCTCCGGAGCGACTTGAGATCGATCTCGTATTTTGCGAGCCGGTCCAGGGTGGTCCTGAGAGCCCTTTCGCGGGTACCCAAAACAGCCGCACGTTCGGAGACATAACGGATATTCCGGTCGATCTCGTCGATCGACTTGGTTATCGCCGTTTGATCGTTCGTATCGAGCGCCTTCAGAAAACGCATCAGGACCGGAAGGGGCTTGTCCCCGGCCGGATCCCTGAGGCTGTCCCCCAAAATACGGGATCCCACTTCGGTGACGCTCATGAGACCCGCCTCCCTAAGCTTTGGAGAAAATCCCTGCTGTACGTAAGCGGTGGTATCGCTGCCTTGATAGGCCACCTCGCCTGGATGTCCCAGGGGATCTGTAAAATGGAACGGGGCGACGGTCACGTTCGTGCCGGACAGAAGAAACTGTTCCCCTGACTTGGTGTTGGCGAGTGCAATGATCTGCTCGAAAACCCTCCTCATTTCCTGGGAGGCGATCCGGCGGTCTCCCGCTGTCATGGTATCGTTGGCCATCCGGATCGCCAGCCCCTTGGAACGGATGAGAAGGTTTCCGACCTGTCCGATGACGCTTTCCATGAGGGCAAGCCGGGCAGCTCCTTCGTGGGCGTTCTGGATAATCCTCCGGGTGACGGCGAGATTCCGGTTGATCCGTAGGGATTCGCCCATCCGCTCCGGAGCGTCTCCCGGGGTTTCGAACTGCTTCCCGGACGAGATTTGACGGTCGACCAGATAAAGATTGTTAATAGCCTGATCGTGGGAATGTACGACTTCCCGGTTGGTCATGAGGCCTGTCACCCGTATCATCGGGATATTTCCTCCCCCATCAGGTCAGGATCAGGTGGACGCGCTGGTGAGATGGATGAGCGTGTCCAGCATCTGGTTTGTCATGTGGATCAGATTGGCCGAAGCCTGGTAGGCCTTTTCGTACTGGATGATTTTCGCCGATTCATTGGCGATCGAAACCCCCGAGACCGACAGGCGCTGATTCTCGAGTCCCTTCATGATGACGGACTGTGCCATGTAATGATCCCTTGCGTTACGTGCCCATGTACCGAGTTCCGCCACCCCGGAACCAAAAAAGTCATGAAATGTCATGTCCATCTCCTGGCCGACGAACTTGACGCGGGTTTGGGTGAGGGCGAAGATGCGATGGGCGTTCTTGTTGTCTCCCTGGTTCGTTCCGGGACCCACCGGCCTTAAGGCCGCCCCGACATCGTCGGGCTCCACCGTTTCGACCGACATGCCAAGCGCGGCTCCGGCCACGTCCGCCCCTCCTCCGACCATGAACGATCCGGCGGACTTTCCTCCCCCCGTGACCCTCACGCTGTACCCATGGACGATCAGCGTTTCCGAGCCTCCGGTCAGGCTTGCTGTCCTCAGAATCTTTCCGGACCGGGCATCGGTTACCGTCACTGAATTCCCCGAAATCTCGACCTTGAGGGGATCGACCGCCCCGGAAGGGTCTACCGCATTGGCGGTCACGCTCACTTTCGGGGACACCGGACCCTCCGGCTTGACCGTCACGGTCGGCCTGAAAAAGTTCAGGTTGGTCTTTCCGCTCAGACCGTAGCCCTGGGCATGCTGGGCATTCACATGATTGATGATCGCGTGGGCCAGGACGTTCAAGTGATTTTGCATCGTCGCGAGTTTTTTATCCCTCACGTCGAGATAGCCGCCGACCTCCCCTCCCTGAATCCGGTCGGTGATATCGATCGGAGGTCCCGAATATCCTGGTGGCATGAGAAGGATGCGGATGCGGTCATGGGTCGCGTCGAAGACGGTCTTGAGCTGCCCCGCATCGATATCCGTTATCGCGGACTGCCCCCCCAGGTGGAGGGTGATCGCCCCGTTCTTGTCGGTGAAGAAGTGGGCGCTCATTTTCTTGGAGACGTCCCTGACGAGCCGCATCCGCTCGTCGATAAGGGTATTGGGATGCTGTCCTCCGGCTTCGGCACGGAGGATCTGGCGGTTCAGATCGGCGATTTTCGTGAGGTCCGCGTTCACATGCCTGACAGACGCTGTGGCCATGTCCGAGAGACGATCTTTCGTCTGGCTGTAAAGCCCCGCCATCTGATGAAAATCCTCCGACACGTTCTGCCCGTATGTGATGAGCGTCGCACGGGCAGCGCGGTCGAGTGGATGATTGGCCACCATTTCCCAGCTGCTCATGAAACGGCTGATGTCCCGGGACAGGCCTTCGTTCTGTGCATGGGTAAAATAGGTATCGAGTTCGGAAAGGGCGATGCGTGAGGACTCCCAGTATCCCATGCGGGTTTTCTGGCGGGTGAGCTGATTTTCCAGAAATGTGTTGACGACCCGCCGGACCGCGGTCGCACGGGCCCCGGACCCGACCATCCCGGGATTGCCGTTACTCGGCGGTCCTTGGGAAAAATGGACTTCCTCTTCACTGTAACCGGGCGTGTTGACGTTCGAAACGTTCTGGCTGGATGCGGAAAGCCCGGCCTGATTCGCTTCGATGCCCGATTTCCCGATGTTCAGGATGCCGAATACGCCAGACATGTCAGCCTCTTGTCGAAACCATCGCCGGTGCCGGCGGTGGCGTTCCAAGGTCTCCACGTGAACCGTACGTGTCGAAAGCCCCATCCTCTTGCCTCAACACCTTGAGGAACGCCGAAACGGTCTGCACCGAGTCCTGCGCCACGACCATGTTGACCGAAGCGATTTCGGCCAGGTGAATGATTTCGGCGCGGAAATTCTTCAGGAATTCAATGCCTCCGGGGCCTCCAAGATCGGAGCCGGCGACCGCCCAGGAAGGGACTTTGCCTTCGGGGGTGAATCCCGCATCGGTCATCAGGACCTGGAATCTTTCCGTTTCGACGATTTTTTGGGTGACGACAGCTTCCAGGTCTCCCGGTTCGCTGCCCAGCAGGAGAGACTGCTCTCGCAGCAATACGTCCTTCAGGACCCGGATCTGTTCGAGAAGAAGATCCAGGGTTGACGAAAACCCCTCTTGGGATTCGGATGCGTTTCGATGAGGTTCCATGGCCCCCGTTCACCTCTTACCGGGCCGGGTTCAACCCTCCGTATTCCTGGGGACATCAGGACTCCTTGCGTCGGTTCTTCGCCTCGGCAATTGCCATGTCCACCATTTTCCGGAGGATTTCCCGGGCTGGAACGTGGTATTCCCCGCGTTCGATCCGGTTTTTGAGACTCATGACCCTTGCGGATCGCACATCCGGCTCCCGACGGATCAGCTCCCTGAGCCTGGCCACTTGCTTGGCCTGCCCCGAGATCACGACCAAGTCGGTTTCGCCCGGAGATTCGGGCGCAGATGAACCCGTCGTACGGTCGGAGTCTTCGGTCTTTTTGACCTTCCCTTTGCCTTGAGCGCCTTCGGGCCGGTTACCTCCGGGCGGTCCTCCACCCAGCGGCCCGATACCGCTTCCCTGATCGACGGTCATATCCCCTTCCTCTCCAGTTGTGACGAGTCCTCTAATCCATTTTATCGGATTCCTGATCTAAAACTTTAGAGGACCCTCCCGGAGGGGTCAAGGGTGTTCCGCGACAGGAACGCCCTTTTTTTACGGAATCAGCTTGATCGCCGACTGGGGAATCTGGTTCGCCTGCGCGAGAACCGCCGTTCCCGCCTGCTGGAGGATCCGGTCCCGGACAAGATGGGCCGTTTCCGAAGCGAAGTTGACGTCCTTGATCTGGCTCTTTGACGCTTCGATGTTCACCAGAGCGGTGTTCAGATTACGGATCGTCCAGACCATCCGGTTCTGGAATGCGCCAAGGGTTCCCTGGATCGTATTGAGTTCCGCCAGGGCTCCGTCGATCGCCGATATGGCGGAGAGCGCCATCGCCTCGTTTGTAATCGAGGTCGCCGACAGGCTCATCACCAGGGTGCTGTTCTGGAAAATCCCCAGCACATCGGAGCTGATCGACGGGATCCCCACGACAAGCCGGTTGGTATCGTCCGTGCCGGCGTCGATCTGGAAGACAAGTCCGGTTTCCATGCTGCCGTCGAGCACTTTTCGGCCGTTGAAATTGGTCACGAGCGCGATACGGTTGATTTCGCTCATGAGGTGCTGGTATTCGTTCTGCAGAACCGAAAGGTCCTCGGGCGAATAGGTGCTGTTTGCCGCCTGGATGGCCAGCTGTCTCATCTTGGTCAGGATTTCGTTGTCCGTCAGAAGCGCGCCGCTGACCGTCTGGATCAGCCCGGCTCCGTCATGGGCATTCCGGATCGCCTGCTGGACCGACTTGATGTACGATGTCATCACCTGCCCGATGGCATATCCGGCCGGATCGTCCGCCGGGGAGATGACCCTGTATCCGCTGGAAAGCCGGTTGATCGATTTGCTCAGCCGGTCCTGGGTTTCGTTCAAATTGAACTGAGCCCCCAGACTGGCCGTGTTCGTATTGATCACCAAACCGCTCATCTGATTCCCTCCCTTTCTCCGCATCCGTTCTTCATGCGCGGAAGTTCACACCGTCCCGTCCTTCCGCGGGATCCACGATCCCTTCGGAATGGGGCCCTTCGAGGCGCCATTTCGGGTCATTCGCACGGGGTTGGGACAGGATTTCGGAGGCAAGACCGAGCCCGCCCCCCCTTTCCAGGTCCCGTGCCAGCTCGCGCTGAAACATCTCCTGCGCGACATCCATACCGGTCGATTCTCCAGTGATTCCTTTCTTCGGGATGGTTTTCCACATCTCCTGGATAAGAATGCCGATCACCATCCCTTCGAATTTGCGTGCGGCTTTCTTGAGCTTCGGATCCGCGTCCGGCCGGTCCGGTTTAGTCCGGGCAAGCATCTCGACCCCAACGGAGGGCGTCTTCATCCCACGACCCGAATTGTGGCCTGAAGGGCTCCTGCCTCTTTCAGGGCCTCAAGAATCGCGATCAGGTCTTCAGTACGCGTACCCAGAAGGTTCAGCGCACGGATCACCGACCGGAGCGTCACAGAACGTGCGACCCACTGCAGCTTCTGGTCGCCGGAAGGGGCCCCTTTTTTGCTTTTCGCCCCGACCTGGACGGTCACGTCCTTCTGGGACACTGCACAGGGAGAGAGCATGACACCGCGACCGATCACGATCGTTCCGGTCTGCTGGTTGATCACGACGACCGGAAGTCTGTCGGGTGTCACCCGGAGATTCAGGATCCTGGCCATGAATCCCACCACATCGTCCTGGGAGGATTCGGGAATCCGGACATCCACCGTTCCGGCATCGATCGCCCTCGAGATCCGCCCGGAGAAGAAGGCGTTGATCGCCCGGGTGATCCGCGTCGCGGTCGTGAAATTGGACCGTTCGAGATTGATCCAGAGGTGCTTCCGGCCGTTGAATGTGACGTGAATATTCCGGACGACGAGACCCCCGTCCGACACGGTTCCCGCCGTGCGACGCCCACCGATCGGATCCCCCTTCGCGGCCTCGAGACCAACCGGGTCCGACGTCAGGGTGTTCACGGCCCCCTGGGAGGTCGCGTAAACCCGGCCGTCCGGACCTTTCAATTCGGCCAGGAGGAGGGTTCCTCCGGCCAGCGACAAGGCGTCTCCGATCGATGCGACCCTCACTGAAAACCGGCTTCCGACCCGGGAAAACGGTGCGAGGTTCGCCGTCAAGAAAACGGCAGCCACATTGCGCCCCTGGATCTTCTGGTCAAGATCTTTCACGTTGACGCCGAGCCGGGACAGCGCCGACACGAGCGAACGCCGGGTAAACGGCGACATCTTGGTGTCCCCGGTTCCGGGAAGGCCTACGACAAGCCCGTATCCGACCAGCGGGTTGTCGGTCACCCCCTCGACGCGGGCGAGATCTTCGATCCTCTCGGCAATCGCCGCAACCGGTCCGGACAATGTGATAACCGCCAGTAAAACCCCTGTCCACACGCCGAAGGAGCGTCTCATTTTGGAGCTCCCTGAGTCGTTCCCTGTGCGGATGACAGTGTCTTGGGGGCCGCCGGAGGATTTGCGCCGCCGGAGACAGGTTTTTGGGCTCCGATTCCCGGAACATTACCGTTTGCCGCAACGTTTCCGGACACCAGGGGCTTCACCCGGCCCGAAAGACGTTCCGAATTCCCGGGCGTTTCATGGTCGTAGCGATACCGTCCCATGGCCAGGCGGTCGATAGGAACCGTATTGTCGTATCCGATATCCGCACTGCGCACCCGACCTTCGATCACCCAACGCTTCAATTCTCCCTTTCGACGGATCGTCCGGCGGGCGAATACGAGCAGATCCTTCGATCCCGATCGTCGGATGACGACACCTTCTACGATCGTGTCCCGTCCTTGGGGAAAACCCGGTAGCCCGTTCTTCGGCGGAATCCGGATACCGATCGCGTCCCCCTTGAGCGAGGCGCTCCGGTCGGAAGCCAGGTCCGCGATTCCCTCGTCCCGATAGAGGGAACCGTCGAAAACGGCATGAGCCGGCCTTTCGGGAAGTGGCTTTGGTGCCAGGTCGCTCACGACCGGGTAGTGGGGGGGCGGAGACTGAGCGCAACCAAACGCTCCCAGGAAACCGATTCCGGCCACCACGAGCCTCAACGTGCGCTCAATCGACCGCATGTTTACGATCCTCCATACGGATCCGGACCCGATCGGGACCGGTGACTTCTCCCTGAAGACGAGCCCCTGAAATCGGGTTGAAGACGGTGACGCGGTCTCCGGTCCTCCCGCTTTCCTGGGCAATTCCCGCGAGCGTGATCACGAAACCGTTTCCGATGGCAAGGATCCGGACCGTATCCCCCGACTGGACACCGGGGAGTCCAACACGGATCGCGCCGTTACGGACTCTTCGTCCGGACCGGGGGAGCAGGCCTTTTTTCGCGAATCCGACCCGTACGTCGAAGTAGAACGTCTCGACCATGACCGGGCCCTTCATCACGACGAGACCCATATGAAATGTCCGACGGTCGGGGTCCTTTCCCTCCACCGTCACCATTCCTTCAAGTCCGTCCGGGTCGGGGTACGAAAAGGAATTCGGCCGGCCTTCGTAGAAAAGTCGATCCCCTCTCGAGACACCCAGAACTTCCCGAACCTTGAGGTCCAGGACAGAGGGATCGACGCGGATCGACCGGTCGGCTCCCGGGACGATCAGGCTCCTTTGGGCGGATATGGCCGAAACAGCCCACGACAAGGTGCCCAAAAGCGCGAGAAAGCTCATCCCGAGTCCCCATCCGAACCTTTTCATCCATTGACGCATGGCACCCTCCTACAGAGTCGCGGTATACCCGAGCATCCGGTTCACGGTCCGGATACCGGTGGCGTCCATCTGGTAAGCGCGCTGCCCGATCACCATATTCACCAGTTCTTCGGCGACATTGACGTTCGATGCCTCGAGAAACCCGGACTGGAGATGGCCGATCCCGTTGGTTCCCGGATTGGCCAGTTGGGGACGGCCGGATGCCGCCGTTTCGGTAAAGAGGTTGTTTCCCCGGCTTTCGAGCCCCGCGGGATTGACGAATTGGGCCAGCACAACCTGTCCGATCCGGGCGGGGAGGACCTGACCCGGAAGCATGACTGTAACCTCGCCGTCCGGAGACACATGGATCGATTTGGCATTAGGGGGGACGTTGACCGGAGGATTGGTCACGAGTCCGCCCATGGTCACCAGGCGCCCCCGGCCGTCGAGACTGAAGGTTCCGTCCCGCGTATAGGCCGTTCTTCCGTCCGGCAGAGAGACCTGGAAGAATCCGTTCCCTTGTATCGCAAGGTCCAATGCGTTATTCGTCTCTTTGAATGACCCCTGGAGAAAAATTTTCTGCACGCTCGCCGCGCGGACCCCGAGACCGACCTGCATTCCCGTCGGGCTCTGGTTTCCCAGGAGGGATTCCGCTTCACCCGGGGGAACCATGGTCTGGTACATGAGATCCTGGAAATTCGCCCGTTGTCGCTTGTATCCGGTCGTATTGATATTCGCCAGGTTATTGGTGATCACGTCGAGATTGGTTTGCTGGGCCTCCATCCCGGAAGCGGCATTCCAGAGAGATCGAAACATCGCGCATCCTTTCTTTCGCGTGACAGCCGCGTTCGTACTTATGCAATGACAGAGATGTCGTTCACGGTGCGCCGGGTCAGGTCGTTCAGAGTCTTCAAGGCTTTCAGGTGCGTTTCGAACGATCGCATGGCTTCGATCATCCGGACCATTTCGAACGTTCCGTTGACATTGGATCCTTCGTATCCTCCCTCCATGATCTGGGGAACGGATACCGGTCTCACGCTGTCGTTCGCCTCGAACAGGCCATCGCCGACCTTCGCCAATCCTTTCGTTCCACCCGTCGGAACCACGATTCCGATTTTTCCGATGACCTGCTCGCCCTTGAACAGCGTCCCGTCTCCACGAACCCGTATCGCCCCGGGAACCGTCTGAGGCAGCCGGATCGGTCTCCGGAACGTATCGAGAACCTTGTACCCTTCGTGGGTCATTAGAAATCCGCTTCCGTCGATGGTGAACCGGCCGTTTCGCGTCAGTAGATTGGCTCGGGACGTGGACACCTGGAAAAATCCGTCTCCGTTGATCGCGAGATCGAGAGGGTTTCCTGTCGCCCGGAAGCTCCCCTGTTCGTAACGGACATGGATCCCGTCCACGCCGGCATGAGGGACATCGCCTCCCGCCATCCCCCAGGGTTTGGGAAACTCGCCCCATGGCGTCAGGTTATAGTCGGGCCGGTCCGGAGGGACCTTGTGGAGCCATTCGCGATGGGGGAGATAGGTGCGAAAAGTCACCCTGTCCTTCTTGAACCCCGGTGTATCGACGTTCGCAAGATTGTTTGTCAGCACATCCATCAGCTGTTCCTGGGATTGGGCCCCGGAAACAAGCGAGAATTCGGCCTGGCGCATTGCTCCTCCCTTCACACACAACTCGATCCGGGGAACAGCAAGTGACGTGCCAACAAATAAAAATAAAATATATTCTAAATTTACTATGTAGTTATATTATTACGACACAGAAAAGGACCGGGGATGCAGGCTCTTTTTTCCCGGTCGGGAGGGACCCCTACGGAAAAAAGTGCCACGTTGGGACATCGGCAGTCAGTATATTGACTGTGACGGAGAGGTTACGGCTTAAGTGCGTTTGGGCGGGCGTTCAGGGACGGCTCGGAACCACACGCCCGGAAAGTCCCGAAAACCGGACGGTCCTCCGTTCGATCGCCGACAGGAAGACACCTCTGTTTCCGAAAAGCACGACCCGGCGACGGGCCCGGGTGACGGCCGTATAGAGGAGCTCTCGGGTCAGGACCGGCGAGAGTTCGTGGGGGAGAATGAGAAAGACCGTGTCGTACTCGCTCCCCTGGCTCTTGTGGACAGTCATGCAGAACGCGGGACCGTGTGCGGGAAGAAGCGATAAGGGGATCCTGCGGACCGTGCCGGACCCGGATCTGAAAAGGGCGTATTCCGGATCGCCCCATCCCGGAAGCGGCACGATCCCTATATCCCCGTTCGCCAGATCGAGTCCGCCGTCGTTTTCAAGAATCAGGATCGGTCGGCCCAGAGGCCCATCCTTCCTGGCGAGGACCCCTGTCCGATGCGACCAGTACCTTTCCAGTCGTCTGGAAAGTCCCGCCACCCCCCGCTCTCCTTCGCGATGGACAGCGAGAACCCGGAATACGGAAAGGGCTTCGAACGCAGCTTCCGCATTTCCAGACAACCGGTAGGGCTCGTATTCGTCGAGGACCTTATCAAAGAAGAGTACCGGCGGGGCACCTTCCCCCAGGTCGACCCACTCTACGCCCGGCATTCCTTGCTCCCAGAGAGCTTTTTCCAGGACGCGGCTCTCACCGTTCCCCACCATGCGTGCAAAACGGCCAATGCCGGAATCTTCCGGGAACCGCCAGGACCGTTCAAGCCGGACCACCGGTCCGGATCCGGTTTTCCCGGCCAGGACAAGATCGTCCAGGACAGATCCCGGTCCGACACTTGAAAGTTGTCCGGGATCTCCCACCAGAATCATTTTCGCCCCGGCGGGAGTCCCCGAGAGAAGCCGGTCAAAGAGCGGGAGTTCCATCATGGACATTTCGTCGACGACCACGAGATCCGCTTTCAGGGGATTCTCGGCATCGTGCTCCGAATGCCCGGTCCTGGGGTTGAAGCCGATCATCCGGTGAACGGTCGTGGGTTGGGGTATGGCTTCCAGGAACGCCTTTTCCTCGGCACTCAGGAAGGAAGAGCTCTTATGGAAATGGGCCAGGGATTCCCCAAGCCTCTGTGCCGCTTTTCCGGTCGGGGCGGAAAGCCGTATCCTTCCGGGAAGGAGTATTCCGGCATGGAAAAAAAGGAGGAGGAGCCGGACGGTCGCGGAGGTTTTTCCGGTGCCGGGTCCTCCCGTCAGTACGAGAAGACGGGAGTTCAGGGCGCGTTGTACGGCCATGGAGAGAGCCGGGGTCACGGACTCCGGTCCGAACAATCCAGACGATCGTTCCACAACGGGGGGAGGGATTGTCCGGCCGTCTTCCTCCCATCGCTCGGCGAGGGCCTGACCGACGCGTGTTTCCATTCGCCATAGCCTTTCGAGGTAAAGACGTGGACTTCCAGGTTCGCGCACGAACAGATCGCCGGTACCGGACCCGTCAGAGACGGAAGGATGGCCGAAAAAAGATTCCCAAGCGGGAAGGGGGGGGTATTCCGAAAAGACGGATGGAACGAGCCCCGACGGAACCGGGGTCCCGGCAATTCTGGAGAGATCCGCACAGAGATGGCCGCGGCGTGCGAAGTAGACCAGGGAAGCGGCGGCGAGACGGAGAAGTCTATCGCCGTTCGACGCCCGGTCGGCGTATCGAGCCTGAGCCCAGCGGGAAAACTGGAGCTCAAGTTCTCCGAAACCGTCCTCTTGGACCACGCCCACCTCTTTGCCTTAAGGTTCAGCAAATCCTTTCCAGACGGGTCCCGGGCGGATCCCGACGGGATTCCTGAGCGTTCCGATCCCTTCGACGGTGACCTCGACGGTATCTCCCGGGAAAAGTGGACCCACCCCCGAAGGCGTTCCGGTCAGGATCACGTCCCCCGGCTCCAGGGTCATGACGTGACTGATGAATGAAAGAAGGGCGGCGGCGTTGAAAATCATATCGCTGGCCCTGGCGTGCTGGCGACGTTCTCCGTTGACGACGGTCGAGATTTCCCTGTCGTCAGGCGCCGCGCCGACAAGGATAAAAGGGCCCAGCGGGCAGAACGAATCGAACGATTTCGCACGGGTATACTGGACGTCCTTTTTCTGAAGATCCCTCGCGGTGACGTCGTTGGCTGCCGTCAGGCCATAGAGGTATCGGCGGGCTTCGGATACGGGAACGCGCGAAGCCTGACGTCCCACGACCAGGACGAATTCGCCTTCGTGCTCGACCCGCTTGGACATCGAGGGAATCAGGATCTCTTCTGCCGGGGCGAGAAGCGCCGACGTCGCCTTTATGAAAAGAAGGGGTTCGTCGGGAAGGGGCTTGCCCATCTCAAGGGCGTGTTCGCGATAATTCAGGCCGACGGCAACGATTTTTCCCGGGACGACCGGAGGAAGAAGCTGCGCCTCCGAAACCGGTATCGTTCCATGACCGCCCCCATCGAGGGGGTGGAGCGAATGCCCGTCGTCCGAGACAACGGCATATCGCGGGTTGTCTCCGTCCTGGAATCTGGCCAGCAATACCCCGGAAGGCAAATCGGGAAGGAGACCCATCATCCCGTACCCTTTTTCCCGGTCAATCCGAGAACATCGTTCATGGTGTAAACGCCAGGCGTCTTTCCCGCCAGGAAAAGAGCGGCCGTCACGGCTCCACGGGCAAACGTCGCCCGGGACGTCGCCCGATGGGTCAGTTCGATGCGCTCCCCTTCTCCAAGAAAATAGACGGTATGGTCTCCGACAACGTCTCCCCCCCGGAGCGCCATGACGCCCACTTCGTCCACAGTCCGCGGCCCGGCCACCCCTTCCCGGTGGCAGAGCCCGACTTCAGAAAACGTTTTTCCACGGGCCCGGGCCAGCGCTTCCGCAAGATAGAGGGCGGTCCCGCTCGGGGCATCCTTCTTGAGCCGATGGTGGATTTCCAGGATTTCCCCGTCGAATCCGTCCAGAACCGAAGCGGCCAATTCGACCAGGTGGGCCAGGAGATGGACCCCCAGACTCATGTTGGGCGAGAGGATCAATGGGATTGTGCATCCATGGGAAAGGACTCTCTCTTTTTCTTCCGGGGAGAATCCCGTCGTTCCGACGACCAGGGGCTTTCCCGCCTTGGAAAACATGTCTGCGACGGCGATCGAAGACCGGGGACTGGTGAAGTCGATGCCGACATCGCAATTTCGGGCGGCAGCGGCGGGATCGGTCCCGAACGTGCCCGTGCCGAAAGGGACCGGTCGACCGGTCTTGGGGTCCCCGGGTTCCGTCACGGCGTTTGAAAGAACCGCACCCTGCGTCTGGGACAGGACTTTCAGGATTTCTTCACCCATCCGTCCTGCCGCTCCGATGACGGCAATCCTGACGTCCGCTGTCACGCGAAACCTTTTCCAACGAGACCCATGCTTTTCATGACGCCTTCGAGGATGTTCCCGTAGTTCGGGGACATGGGGACGAGCGGAAGCCGCATCTCGGGATCGATCATTCCGGCGATCCCCATTGCCGTCTTGATGGGGATCGGATTTGTTTCCAGCGATAGGGCCCGAAGAAGGGGCACGAGCTTTCGATGAACCTCGTATCCCCGGTCCCACTCGCCGACGAGGTTGAAATCCACCATTTCCGCCATCAACCGCGGCACGATGTTCGCCGAAACCGAGATCACGCCCTTTCCGCCGACGGCCATGATCGGATGCGTGAGGAGGTCGTCCCCCGAGATCACGTCCATGCGATCTCCTACGCGGTCGATCAGTTCGATGATCTGGGACATCGATCCCGACGCTTCCTTTACGCCGACAAAACTCTCGATTCCGGCAAGACGTTCGATGGTCTCCGGCAGGATGTTGACACCGGTTCGGGCCGGTACGTTATAGATGACCATGGGGAACGCCACGGATTTGGCGATCGCTTCGTAATGGCGGACCAGTCCTTCCTGGGTCGGCCTGTTGTAGTAAGGCGTAATGACCAGCCCCCCGTCCGCTCCAATGGCCCTTGCCGCCCGGGTCAGGCGAATCGCCTCGTCCGTGCTGTTCGATCCGGTGCCCGCAAGGACCTGGATTCTTTTCGCGACCTGCTCGACGACGACGGCAATCACCCGTTCATGTTCCTGGTGATCGAGGGTCGCCGACTCTCCGGTCGTCCCGACCGGAACGACGGCACTCGTCCCTTCCTTCACATGCCAGTCGACCAGTTCCCGCAATTTGCGTTCGTCCAGCTTTCCTCCGGAGAACGGCGTCACTAGCGCTACCATCGACCCTTTAAACACGGGAATCACTCCTTCTTCAGGGTTTTGGCCCGGAACCGGTCCGCGGTTTTTCCCCGGGAGTCCCCGGCAGGGAACCGGACGGTACCACGTCAAATTTCACCATATATTTCCGGGCTTTCAACAGAAGAGGCTCGAGAGCTTCTCGACGGACATCGCCCGGATAGGACATCATCTCTTTATAGTCCGAACTGAGATCGATCACATAAGTCGCCGGAATCTTCCCCGATCGTCCAGCATCATAGAACTGGTCCAGAAGCCGGCGCACCTCCTCTTTCTCCGTCGAAGGCATCGTCACCGGCATACGGCGCATGAGGGCGTGATCCGTTACCCAATTGCGCATGTAGACATACGTCAAAAAATCCCCTCCGGCAAACGTGATCAGGAAAAAAATGACCGGGATCGCCGAGATGACGATCAGGACGAGAAAACACCCTTTCCCCTCTTTGTGATGGGAAGCCAGGGGAACATCTTCATCCTCGTCCACTTCGGGACGGTTTTCCTCAGGCAACGGTCTCTCCACGAACCATGTCTTCGTAAGATTCCCGCGCGCGGATCACCGTGAACCGGTCTTTGGACACGAGAACCTCCGGAGGACGGGGACGGGCATTGTAGTTGGATGCCATGGCAAAACCATAGGCCCCTGCCGACATCACCGCAAGAAGGTCTCCAGGTTCCACGGGAGGGATCATGCGGTCCTGCACCAGAAAATCTCCGGTTTCGCATACCGGACCTACGAGATCCCCTTTTTTCCCTTCCCCCTCACGGCGCTTCACAGGCCAAAGGTCGTGGTAGGCCCCGTAGAGGGCAGGACGGATAAGGTCGTTCATTCCCGCGTCGGCGATATAGAAGGTCTTGACCTCCGTCTCCTTTACGTAGAGCACCTCCGTCACGAGTATGCCGGCGTTTCCCACGATGGACCTTCCGGGCTCGAGGATGATCCCGACATCGAGCCCTTCAAGGCGGGACAGAATTTCCGTACCGATGTTTCCGGGGGTGGGTGGCGTCTCCTCCCCGTACCGTATGCCGAGGCCTCCTCCGATATCCAGCCAGGCGACCCGGATCCCGTTCTTGGCAAGTACCCGGGCAAAAGCGGTCATCTTGTCGAACGCATCCCGGAACGGATCGATCTGGGTCAGCTGGGATCCGATGTGCTGGTGTATGCCGACGACATTGATCCCCGGGAGCGAAGCGGCCCGCAGGTACTCGGAGAGTGCCCGATCGGCAGGAATGCCGAATTTGCTCTTCTTAAGGCCGGTTGAAATATAGGGATGGGTTTTAGGATCCACGTCCGGATTGACCCGAAGGGCTACGGGAGCGGATTTGCCCATCGACACGGCCACCCTGGACAGCATGTCCAGCTCCATCGGGGACTCGACATTGAACATGAGGATGCCCGCGTCCAGGGCTTCGCGCATTTCGGAGGCCGTCTTGCCGACACCCGCGAAAACGATCTTTTCGGCCGGGATACCCGCTTTCCTTGCACGGAACAATTCCCCGCCCGACACGACGTCTGCCCCGGCACCGAGCCCGCCCAACAGAGAAAGGACCCTCAGGTTTCCATTGGCCTTCATGGCATAGGCGATAACGGATTTGCGCCCGGAAAATGCTTCCTTGTAAGCGGAAAAACTGCCGGACAACGCCTTCTGACTGTATATGTAGGCCGGCGATCCGACCGACCTGACGATCTCCCCCACCGGAACCTGTTCCACGCAAAGCTCGTTGCCTACATAGGAAAAACCGTTCAATGTCGACTCCTTATCCCCAATTGCCCATCGATATTTTCAACAAAATCATGACCCGTTCGACTTCTTCACGTCTTCCGGCGGGATGGGACGGCCCTGAACCCCGCATGAAACGAGTGTCCCGAACCATATCAGAAGAACCGCCAACACGAGCGCGCGAGCGATTCCAATCACGGCATGTCCGCCAATTCGTCTTCGATTTCGCGAATGCGTTCCTCGACTCTTTCCGGCGAGGGACCCCCGATATGGTTCCGTCGGGCGATCGAACTTTCCTGCGTCAACGATCGGGAATACCCGGCCGGGAAATGCGGAGAAAATCCTTTCAGTTCCTCATCGCCAAGGTCCGACAGGGATTTGTGGCTTTTTTCGGCATAGGCCACGAGCCGGCCGACAATGGCGTGCGCTTCACGAAACGGAACTCCCCACAGGACCAGGTCCTCTGCCATATCTGTCGCCAAAAATGCGCTTCCTTCGAGAGCCTCGCGAATTTTTTCTTCGACGAAAGACGATTCCCCCGCGATCCGCGTCAGGATCGAGAGGCACTCACGGACTGTGGTCGCAGCGTCGAACAGATGGATCTTGTCTTCCTGGAGGTCCCGGTTGTATGCGAGCGGAAGGCCTTTGAGAAGCGTGGCAAGCCCGACATAATCCCCCACTGCCCGGCCGGTTTTTCCCCGGATCAGCTCGAGGACGTCGGGATTCTTCTTCTGGGGCATCATGCTCGATCCCGTCATGTAGCGATCCGGGATCCTGATGAACCCGAATTCCCGCGTCGACCAGAGGATCCATTCCTCGGACCACTGCGACATATGGATCGAAACCATGACCGAGGCATGAAGGAAATCCAGAATGAAATCCCGGTCGGAAACCGCATCCAGACCATTCTTGGAAACCCTGGAAAAACCGAGTTCCATGGCCACCGCTTCCCGGTCGATCGAAAGCGTGGTACCGGCCAGGGCTCCCGACCCGAGGGGCGAACGATCGGCTTGACGCACCGCATCGAGAAACCGGTCCCGGTCCCTCAGGAACCGTTCGGCATGGGCGACGAAATAATACCCTCCGCTCACGGGTTGGGCCTGCTGCAGATGGGTGTAACCCGGAAGGATCAGGTCACGGTATTCCCTGGCTCTCGATAGGATCGTCCGTACAAGGGCCGACAAAAGGTCGACCAATTCCCGGGAACGATCCATCACGAAAAGACGGAGATCCAGGGCGACCTGATCATTTCGGCTCCGGGCGGTATGGAGTTTCTGGGCGGGCCCCCCCACAAGTTCGAACAGCCGTTTCTCGATGTTCATGTGGATGTCTTCGAATTCCTCCCGGAACGGAAACTTCCCGGCTCCTATTTCGGACCCGATGGTCGCGAGGCCTTTCCGGATCGCGTCCCCCTCTTCGGGAGTCAGGAGGCCTATCTTCTCGAGCATGGTCGCGTGGGCCAGGGAACCCCGGATATCTTCCCGCCAGAGAGCCCGGTCGAAAGAAAGCGATTCGGTGAACCGCTCGACCTCCGAATCTGTCGACTCGCTAAAACGTCCTCCCCATGGCTTGTTCGACGGAGCGTCGCCGGATCCCTCCTTCAAAACTCCCCTCCGCCAACCTGATCCGAATACAGTTTGAGACGAAGCGCCTGGATCCGGATGAATCCTGTCGCGTCGGCCTGGTTGTACAATCCGCCGCCCTCGAATGTCGCCAAGTCTTTCCGGTACAGGGAATAGGGGGACCTTCTCCCCATGACCCGGATGTTTCCCTTGTAGAGCTGGAGACGGACATCGCCGGTCACCCGTTCCTGGGTTTTCTTGATCAGCTCCCAAAGTGCCTCCCTTTCGGGAGAGTACCAAAAACCGTTATAGATCAGGGTCGCGAAACGGGGAACCAGGGAACCTTTCAACTGGAGAACCTCGCGATCGAGCGTCAAGGTTTCGAGCGCCCGGTGGGCGGCATGAAGAAGGGTACCCCCGGGCGTTTCGTAAACTCCCCGGGACTTCATCCCTACGAAACGGCTTTCCACGAGGTCGATTCTCCCGATACCGTGTTCCCCCCCGACCGTGTTGGCCCGTTCCATGAGATCCACCGGGGACAGAAGGTCTCCGTCGATCGCGATGGGTGTTCCCCGTTCGAAGGACACCGTGATCTCGGAAGGAAGGTCAGGCGCTTCGACCGGATCCCGAGTCCGCTTGAAAATGTCCCTGGGTGGCGCGATCCAGGGATCTTCCAGAATCCCCCCCTCATAACTTGTATGAAAGAGGTTCTGATCGATCGAATAGGGTTTTTCGAGGGTGGCCTGAACCGGGATCTCCCGCGTTTTCGCGTACTGTATGAGCTCGCTCCGGGACGACATGTCCCAATCCCTCCAGGGCGCGATGACAAGGATCCTTGGATCGAAATAGGCATAGGCCATTTCAAAACGGACCTGATCATTTCCTTTTCCGGTCGCACCGTGGGCGACGGCATCCGCCCCTTCGAGACGGGCGATTTCCATCTGGGCCTTGGCGATCAGGGGCCGTGCAATCGACGTTCCGAGGAGGTATCCGTCTTCATAGATCGCCCCGCTCTGGAGCATCGGGAACAGGAAATCACGAACGAACTCTTCGCGCAGATCCCGGACGTAGACTTTCGAGGCCCCTGTCCTGAATGCCTTCCGGGAGACTTCTTCAAGATCTTCCCCCTGCCCCAGATCGGCACAATAGGCGATCACCTGGCAATCATATCGTTCCTTCAGCCATGTGATGATGACCGACGTGTCCAGACCTCCTGAATAGGCAAGGACTACCTTCCCGGGCTTTTCTCTTTCTTCCTGGGCCATTCGGATCATTCCTTCCCTTGACAGAACAACATCAACGATTTCTGGACGTAAAGCCGATTCTCGGCCTGGGGAAAGACATGGGAACGCGGGCCATCCAGGACTTCGGCGGTGATTTCCTTCCCCCTGTATGCGGGGAGACAATGAAGGACGATCACCTCGCGGTCGGCGGCCTCGACAAGCTCACGGTTGACCTGATATCCCCTGAAGGTCTGTTCCCGGACCGTTGATTCGGCCTCCTGTCCCATGCTTGTCCAGACATCGGTATACAGCACCTGAACACCTTTAGCTGCCGCCAGGGGATCGCTCGTCCACACGACCG
Organism: Leptospirillum sp.; assembly: GCA_027315205.1. Classification (GTDB taxonomy): domain Bacteria; phylum Nitrospirota; class Leptospirillia; order Leptospirillales; family Leptospirillaceae; genus DAHUYM01. The sequence continues at coordinate 131,160 of DAHUYM010000001.1, forward strand.
ACCCTCCGTTCGCAAGGGTTTTCTCCTCGGCCTCCCTGATGATCTGAGGGTCCGGACGATATTCGGTAGGGGTCGCAAGGACCAGGTCGACTCCGAGCAAGGCAGCACCTTCGATCAGGGAATGGGCCATGTTGTTACCGTCGCCCACATAGGCCATCCGGATCCCCTTGAGTGTTCCGAAAATCCGGCTGATGTACGAAAAGTCCGAAAGGGCCTGGCAAGGATGGTGGCTGTCGGTGAGTCCGTTCAGGACCGGAACGGGACTTGCCCTGGAAAATCGTTCCAGCCTGTCGTGGCCAAACGTCCGGATGACAATCATGTCCAGATATCCGCCCATGATTCGGGCTGTGTCCTCAATCGTCTCACCCCTGGCCAGCTGGGATTCGCCTCCCAGAAAAACAGTATCCCCTGCCATCTGGTGTATTCCGGCTTCGAAGGAAAGACGGGTTCGGGTCGACGACTTTTCGAAAAGGAGCCCGACAGTTTCCCTCGCCATGCGGTCCCTGAACCGTCCGGGGTCGGTCCGGATTTCCTCCGCACGTCCGAACACGTGAAGAATTTCTTCCCGCGTCAGGTCCCCCACGCGCAAGAGGTGGCGAAAGGCTTTCTTCTTCGTCACATCGGGTTCCCTTCGGATTCCTGAAAGACTTCCTCGGCCACGGAAAGAAAAGCATCCACTTCGTCATAGCTCACGGAAAGAGGCGGCAAGAGCCGGATTACATCATCCGTCACCCCCGTGGCATTGACGAGGACCCGGCGGTCCCGGAACCGGTCCTTGAGTTTCTTCGCGCTGGAACGTACGACGATACCGATCATGAACCCCATCCCCCGAACGGATGCGATCGACCGGGAATAGCGCTTTGAGAGCCCTTCGAGTCCGTCCCAGAGGTACGCGGACATGATCCTTACCCGTTCCGGTATATAGTCTTCGTCGTACAGGGCTCTGATCAGGGCGGTTCCCGCAGCACAGGCCACCGGATTTCCCCCGAACGTCGATCCGTGAGAACCGGGTGGAAGATACGCACCCAGCTTTTCCGTCGTCAGGAGGGCTCCCAGGGGAAGACCTCCCCCCAAGGCTTTGGACGACAGCAAGACATCGGGAACCACCCCATACTGTTCATAGGCGAAGAGAGAGCCCGTCCGCCCCAACCCCGTCTGAATCTCGTCAAAGATCAAGAGGATATCCTGTTCCCGGGTCCACGCCCTGAGGCGTTCCAGGAACGACCGGTCCGCAGGAACCACCCCGATCTCTCCCTGGATCGGTTCGACGATGACGGCGACCGTCTCGGATGTCGCAAGCTTACGGACCCCCTCAAAATCATTGAACGGGGCGATCCGGAACCCAGGCGGCAAAGGGCCGAACCCCTCCCGGATCTTGTCCTGGCCCGTCATCGTCATGGCACCGAGCGTCCGTCCGTGAAAACTGCTCTCCATGGAGATCACCTCGTAACGACCCCGGGAAAGTCCGTATTTCCGGGACAGTTTCAAGGCGGCTTCCACGGCCTCTGTGCCGGAATTTGAGAAAAAGACACGATCCGCAAAGGTTTTTTCAACGATCAGTTCGGCGAGTTCGACGACCGGTGGAGAATAATACAGATTCGACGCATGTACGAGACGTTGGGCTTGTTTTTGAATGGCATGGGTGATCCGGGGATGGCAATGCCCCAGGACATGGATCGCGATGCCTCCCAGAAAATCGAGGTATGCGTTTCCCATCGGGTCGAAGACGTAGCTTCCCCGCCCTTTCTCGAACGAAAGGGGTTCCCGCGAGTAGTTTCCCACCAACACGCGGCTTCCGCGCTCCATCCAGTTGTCCGGAAAGGACTTCTTCGATCCGGAATCGGACCGATCAACGCGTTTCAAAATAGTTCTCCTGTGAATCTTCAGGGGGGAACGATCCCATCTCCCGGCGAACCTTGCCGATACTGTTCCTGTCCCCGATAACGACCATCTTGTCCCCGGCATTGATGATCGTCGATGCCGACGGAAGCCCGAGGGCTCCATCGTCCTTCGACTGGATCGCGACGATGTGGAATTTGATATCACGTGTACGGGAAAATTCTTCGACCGTCAAACCCTGGACGCTCGAATCCACGGGAATAGAGAGTTCTTCGAAAACGAATCCGGACTTCTCCTTTGATATCACGATATCGATGACATCGAGAAGGGTCGGCTGGGTCAGAGCAAGAAGCATCCTGTGGCTCCCCAGGATGAAAGGAGAAACGACCCTGTTGGCCCCCGCCTTCATGAGCTTGGATTCGGTTTTCGGATCGCTCGCCATGGCGATGATTTCAAGGTCGGGATTTCCGAGCCGGGCACTCAGAGTAATATAGACGGAATCCGCAGGCTTCGAAGAAAGCGTGACGAGAAGGGAACGGGCCCGGTCAAGACCCGCCTTTTTCAGGGTTTCCTCGTCGGACGCGTTGCCCTCGACGACGAGGTATCCTCTTTCCATCGCATCCCGGCTGATCTGGGGATTCTCCTCGATCAGGACGAAGGGAATCTCCTGGTCTTTCAGACCCGCCGCAACGATGGAACCAAGCTTGCCGAACCCGCACGTAATAACATGATTCTTCAGAGCGGCGATTTTTCGGTCCATCTTACGAATCCCCAACAGCTGGTATATGTGTCCTTCGAGGATCATTTCGGTCACGGTCGCGATGGCATAACCGACAACCCCGACGCCTACGATGATCAATGCTGTGGTAAAAAGCTTCCCGGCCGGACTCAAGGGATGAACCACATCGAACCCGACGGTGGAAAGGGTGATCACCGCCATGAACAGAGAATCGATCAGGTTCCAATGCTCGATTTCCACGTAACCGAGCATGCCGACGCCGATGAGAACGACCAAGGCTGCCAGGGCGATCAGGAGACGATCGAGCGGGCGCATCACTCTTCCCGCTTATCGGGCCGGGCTGTTTTCGAGAAGGCTTTCAAGCTTTCGGTCCAGATCGTCACCCGAAAGATCCGTTTTCAAGTATTTTACCCACAGGATTTTCGTCGCTTCCAAATACCGGCAGTCGATCACACCGGTCATGTCCCCAATCTGGCGACAGATCGGAACCGGGTCCGACACACCCTCCGCCATCGGTTTTTCGAAAACCTGGATGAGATTGGGATCGGTCAGTCCCCGGCTGTAAAGGAACCAGACGACAGACAGGATCAAAAGGCCTCCGAACAGGACCTGGTCCGAAAGGGACACGAGGTATCCCCCCGCGCTGCCTCCCACAAAAGCCCCGAGGAACTGACTCATGCTGAAGACTCCCGATGAGGTTCCCCGGGTCTTCGTCCTGGCGAATCGCGTCATGATGGAGGGCATAAGAGGCTCGAGGAGGTTGAAGCCGATAAAAAACACCGCAAGGCCGGCGACAAGACCAAATTCGCTCCGGTATCCCAAAAGGAAAATAACGAAACTCAACATCACAAGCAGGATCGAAAAGAGAAAGGCCTGCTTCAGCTTCTTCTTTTTCTCGGCATAGATCATCCCAGGCACCATCAAGACGAGTCCGGTCAAAATAACCGGGAGGTAGACGTGCCACATGGACCTGGGTGGCATGAACCGGGAAAGCAGGATCGGGAAACTCACGAAAACAGCCGTGAGAGAAGCGTGTAGAACAAAAACCGAAAAATCCATTCTCAGGAGGGACGGCATTTTGAGGACTGCCCCAAGCTGATCGATGGACATTTCCATCTCGTTTTTATGAACGGGACCAGGCGGGTTCGGGACGATGGAATACAGGACAACGATCGCCAATGCGGCGAGGGCGGCTGTTATCCAGAAGAGGGTGGACACGTCCCAGTACCCTCCGACGATCGGCCCTACGATCATTCCCACCGCAAACGCCAATCCGATCGACATTCCGATGCCCGCCATTGAGCGGGTTCGAACCTCTTCCCGCGTCAAATCCGCCATGAGGGCGATAATGACGCTGGCGATGGCACCCGAACCCTGCAAAAGTCGTCCAAGAAACAGGACCTCGATCGAATGGGCATCCGCAGCTACAATGGATCCGAAGATGAAGACGAGGAGTCCGAACAGGATCACCGGTTTTCGGCCAAAACGGTCCGACATCATGCCGAATGGAACTTGGAGAATAGCCTGGGTCAGTCCGTATCCTCCGAGTGCGAGTCCCAGCCAGAACGGGTCCGACCCGGGCAATTTCTGCGCGTAGAGGCTGATCACGGGAAGAACGATGAACAGGCCGAACATCCGGATGCCGAAAATCAGGCTCAGGCCGGTGAGGGTTTTTTTCTCAACAGGTGTTAGATCTGCATTCATGAATGTCCCGATCCTTCTAGAACCGATGCCAGTGTCAAATCGATGAGAGGGCAAAGATCAGGCGAATGGAGCCTCAACCGGGGATAATCTAAGGTACGGACATTGCGGGATGCCGTATCGAAAACGCTTTATGGGGATGGTGAACCCGTCTTCCCGATGGAAGGCGGGAACACTGTATGAGCCTTGAAGGTATCGTGTCCGAAGATACCCCAGAGCATCGAAACCAGGAGAAGAACAAAGAGGAACACCGCACCCGACAAAATGAAGAAAACCGGCTTTGAATCGCACCACATCTTTCGGATATTGTGGGCTAAACCCATGCTCCCCCGCGTCCTTCCCCCCTTTGGAACACTTACTTGTTGTGGTAGATGGCGTTGATCACCGCAAACCATCCCAAACAAACGAGAGTCCCCAATCCGAGGACAAGAACCCACTCAAAACCGCTCCAGTTACCGATTGTGTGAACCATTTCGTTCGCCTCCTGAATTCAGGGTCCGATGAATCCCGACAATTCTTGGTCCGCCACTACATCCGAAGCCACGTAAGGTGATAAAGAATGAAACTATGCATGAAAACAATTGGCCCGGACTGCGAAAACAGTGGGTATCGTATCACAAGAAAAACCGTTTGAAAATCGTCCCCCGCACGTTACATATGTCTTCCGGGTACGGAACAGACGATCAGGCAAAAATCGGAAATGCTCCCCAGAAACCGATCGCGATGACAAGCCCTATCCAGGTATGCGCCCGGAAATACCTTTGCGCCTGGTGTGGATCGAGCCCAATCCGGATCCGGATTGCCTGATAGAGGATCAACAGAAAAAAAATCCCGACCGACCATGAGAAAAAATGGTCAAGTCCGAGGGAGGCGCCGGCCGATAAAAGAAAAAGGGCCGAGGATGTCCCGAAAAGAAAGACAGCAATCCAGAGATGACGCCCGAAGGTTACAGCACCCGATCGAACCCCGGTCCGGATGTCGTCTTCCCTGTCGGAGATTGCGTAAACAAGATCGTAGGCCGTGGCCCAGAACAAACCGGCCAGTCCGATGGCAACCCCCGTCCAACCAATGATCCCCTTCCCCTCCGTCCAGGCCATGATCGGAGCTGTCATCCCGAACGGGATCCCCATGAAAATCTGCGGGATAGGGAGGAACCTCTTCATCAGGGGATAGACCAGAGCGGTCCCGAATCCGACGATGGCCACGACGATGGTCAAAGGTCTCAGGAAAAGAAGGAGCGAAGCGGCAAGGAATGAACAGAGGACGAAAACGGCCAGGGCACCACGGACCGATATACGCCCGGACGGGATCGGACGGTTGCGCGTTCTCGATACCCGCGCATCGATATGGCGATCGAGAATATCGTTGATCGCACAGCCGGCGGACCTCATGAAAAAGGCGCCCAGGAAAAATACCGCAAAAAGAGAGACGGGGGGGGAACCATTCCAGGCGGCCAAGAGCCCCCAGAGCCCCGGGAGGAACAAAAGGTAGGTCCCGATCGGACGATTGAACCGGATTAGGTCCAGCGCCGCACGCAACGAATCCACAGTCACTCCCTCCGCGGAAAGAACCCTACGAGCGAGGGAAGAAACCATTCCCGAAGCGTCAGATGTGGTCCCGGTTGAGCGACAAGGTCATACTCCCGTCCCCAGAGCGTAAGGTCGGACCAAGGGTCATCCGGGAATCCCGTTCCGAGGCTCTGAAAAATCACGAGACCCTTTCTGACCAGGGGTCCCTGCGTTTCATGGAGCAATGGTCCTATAGGGCGAGGATCGGAGAGCAGAGGGAGGTATCGATCGGCTTCCCGGTCCGAAAGACGGGTCACCGCATGGACCACTCTGCCGAGAGGGGGCAAGAAGAGGTTGACCCTGCGCTCGCGATCCGAAGGGGGAGGAAGGAGTTCGACACGGACGTTCCCGCATCCGAGAAATTCGAGAGCCCGTGTCAGGGAACCATCGATACCAAGCAATAGCCTTATTTCGGGAGGGATCTCCCGTAATGAGTCCCATCCCTCGACACCTTCCCTATAGATCTCCCGATAAGAGCCGGCCACTTAGGGGAGGCTCGAAAGTTCCAGGGAGGTCGGGGCCGCGGGAGGCTTGGAAGAGCCTTTCAAGGCAGCCGTCAGCTCCCTCATGACAGCGCGGCCGATCTTCATCGGTTCTTCGTCCCAAGCGGCCAGACACGCCCGGGCAATCATCTTTCCCAGACGTCCCGGATTGTACAGAAGTTTACGGATCGTCACAGGGTTCAACGCGATCGGGTTATAGTCTTCCTCCAGGTACCCCTCCCGGATCAGTCTCTTTTCAAATCCCGTATGGGGCTGGACCGCGAGGAAAAAAACCATCGGATAGACACGATCTTCCCCAAAGATACTGCATATCGCCTGATAGGAACGGATCGATTCCCAGAGAGATTCTTCCGTTTCTCCTGGCGCGTTCAGGGAGTAGTTCAGGATGATATTGCCCTGATATCCCGCATCCTTGAGGTTTCGGCACCCCTGGATCAATTGATCGAGCTTGAAGCCCATCCGGAGGGAGTCCAGGATCTCCTGGGACCCCGAAGTCACAGCGACCTCGAGATCACCCATGCCGGACTCTACCATGAGGGAAGCCATTTCCGGAGAGATGAGGCTTGTACGGATATATCCGCTCCACTGGATTTTCATGCCGCTATCCCGAATCGCCTTCAGGAGGTCCATCGCTTCCGGTATGGCCTTGACCCCAGGGATGAACTGGGCATCGGCAAACCAGAAGTACCGAATCCCCCATCGTTCGTAATATTGCCGCATTTCCCCGACAACGTCTTCGGGATCCCGGTAGTGGACCCTCTTCCCTTCGATATACGTATAGAGACAGAAGGAACAACCATAGGGGCAGCCGCGTTTCGTCTGGATCCCGACCATAGTCCTGTGATAATACGGGTGGCCGTCGAACACTTTTTCAAGGTATGGCAGGTCGAACGGAGCACGGCGGATCGCAACCGTTCCCTCTTTTTTCCCACGAACGGTCTTGCCCCCCGACCGGTAGATCACACGGTCGTCGTCGATCGGACGTCCTTCCACAACCTTGATGAGAGCATCCTCACCCTCACCGATCACGCCGATCACCCCTTCGGGAAGAAGCTTGATGATTTGGGATGCAAAAACGGAAAAGGCCCCACCTCCGACCATGATCTTGGCTTTAGGGGCATATTTCATGCCCGCTTTAATCAGTTTGAGCTTTTTATTGAATTCGTTCCTGTAACGCCACACCATGCGGATCCCGTCGAAAGCCGCCCGTACACGGACAAGGGGATTCGGAGAATAGTAGAACTCGAACGCACGCCGGAGAGAATTGTCGCCTTCGTGCGGTGCAAAAATCTGCACATCCCTCCATGAAAACGCAAGAAGGTCGGGACGGAACGCATTGATCCGCTCGCGAAGGGCGTCCATCAGGCGGGACTCCTCGACCTGAGTCAAATCGAGGATCGAAATCTCGACTTCAGGGTGATGGCGGTGAAGCCAATTGACAAGATACCCTATGCCGACGGGAAATATCGGGTTGACAGGAAGCCAGATGAAAAGTGCCCTCTTCAGGACGGATTTAGGTCCATCGCTCATCATGGGGATGGGCTGTCCCGAAGGGATCGTAACCGTGTTCTCCATCACCGACATCTCACTTGACTCCTATATGGAGCGCAACGATCCCACCCGACAGGTTCCTGTATGAAACCTCACGGAAGCCGGCTTTCAGGATAATCTCCCGAAACCTTTCCTGATCCGGGAAACGGGCAATCGATGCGGGAAGATATTCGTATATCCCGGTCCGGTCTCCAGAAACGACCTTTCCGATCCAAGGCAAGATAAAAAAGGAATACAACCGGTACAGTTGCCTCCATAAGGCATTCGTGGGCGTCGAAAATTCAAGACAGACAAAACGTCCACCCGGTTTCAGGACCCGATGGATTTCGGCAAGGGCCATTTCAAGGCGGGAAACGTTCCTCAAGCCGAAACCGACCACCAGACGATCGACGGAACCGTCCCGAAACGACAGCGTTTCGGCATTGCATTGGACGACATCGATATCCGCCCGGTCCGGAGATGGGACGCCCTCCAGCTTTTCCTTTCCCACCTTGAGCATCGCAAAATTCAGGTCGACCGTCAGGACTTTTCCGTTTTTCTCGGCTTTTCGGGCGGCCAGGAGGGAAAGGTCGGCCGTGCCGCCGCAAAGGTCAAGCACCACGTGTCCAGGCTCTACGCCAAGGAGACCGATCGCAAGCCTCTTCCAGTGATGGTGAAGGCCAAAGCTCAGGACGGTATTGTTGATGTCGTACGCCTTCGCAGCGGACGTGAACATCTTCTGGACGACCGTTTCCTTGTCCGCTGTACCGGGCAACGTGTAAGTTTTCATCATGTCATTATAGTGGAGAGACATCGATTTTCGCAAAAACCCAATCCATTTCCCCTTCGTTCCATCTTTCTCGCAGAAGGCCGCGGATCACCGGTTTTGTTGACAATCCAAGTCAAACCGATATGATGGTGGCAACCGGAGGGGTGTCCATGGGGCTTGAAAAGATTGCCATCATCGACATCGGATCCAATTCCATGCGGCTCGAAATTCTGGCTCGCCGCGGATCCGATTACTGGCTCGTCGAAAAGCAAAAGGAAACGGCCCGAATCTCTTCCGGGATGTACAATGAATACACAATCACGCCGCAGTCCCTCGAAAGAGCAAAATCCGCCCTTTCGAGCTTCGCTTCCCTGATCGCCTACCATCACGTAGACCATGTCCGTTGCGTTGCGACAAGCGCCGTTCGTGATGCCAAAAACCAGGCCCAGGTCATCGAATCCCTTTCTTCGCTTTTCCCTTACAAGATCGAGGTTCTTTCAGGGGACGACGAAGCCTTCTACAGTTTCTTCGGTGTCCGGAACAGCCTGATGTTGGCCGACGGGCTCGTCTTCGACGTCGGTGGCGGAAGCACGGAATTGATCCGTGTCTCCGAAGGAAAGATGGAGTCGCTTTGCACACTACCCCTGGGTTCCGTCCGTCTTTCGGAAACGTTTTTCCGTAAAATCGGCTCACCGACGATGTCCGAATGGAAGAAACTCGAAAAACACATTGAACGGATCCTATCCGAAGCACCAAACAACATTGTATTGCCAACGAATTGCACGATAGGCGTGGGAGGAACAGTCCGCCAACTGGCGCGCATTTCCCAGCGGTCTCTGAAATATCCCCTGTATCCGGCCGTCCATCAGTACACGATGGGGAAAAAAGAAGTCGAGAGAATCACAGCGCTAGTCCGTAATGCCACAGTATCCAACCGCGTGGAATCGATGGGCGTTCCGAAGGACCGGGCCGACATTCTTCCCGCCGGACTCCTGATCATTTCGAAAATCATGGACTACGTCAGAAGCGATACGCTGGTTGTTTCCCAGCAGGGACTAAGGTACGGACTGTTCATGGAGTATTGCCTGGGCGGACGGGACCGGATCATCGGCGACCTTTCGCGGGCGACTCTCCGGAGGATCGTCCGGAAGTACAGCCGATTTCGGGATTCCCGAATGCAGAGGAAACTTCTCCTGACCTTCGGGCTTTCCCTTTTTCCCGAAATATTTTCAGATCGCAGGGCGAGGACACTGCTCTATGCCCTTGGAACTCTGACCATCACTCCCTTGTACTATCACCCGGTGACCGATACGGAAAATATCAGTTCGCTTTTCATGGAAGAGGACCTCCAGGGCTTCACCCATCAGGAAAGGATCCTGCTGGGTTTGAGCCTTATCCGGAGCCGGGAGCTCGTGGAGCAGGAGTTCAAGAAAAACCTGAAACCCTTTATAGACCTTCTTTCTTCCGAAGAAATGAAACGGGTCACCCTCTTCTCCCGACTCGCACGATTGACCCGGGAAGCCCTTCTTTTCACCCGGGGACGCATCCCGTCCGTCTCTTTCTCCGACCCACACCTCATGATCGCCGATCCGCCGGATGAGACCGAACACGGATATTCCGAATCCATCCTTGTAAAAACGGTCGAACGCGAGATCGGCAAGGGAAGACCGGTCGTTATTAAGTGGATGAAAATTCACAAAAGGGAGGAAAGTGATGGCGCCTGAGGAAGAAGACGATTACTGGATGACCGGATTTACGGCCCGTCGGATGACCTTCTGTGTTTCCTCCACCGGCCGGGAGCCGTCGAGCGTGAAAAAGCCCAACTCCTTCGCAAGCCCTTCGTACTCCGAAAGAACGCGCGACTGGAAAAGAATATAGGACTCCCTGGGATTGGGTGACAGTTCCATGTCCATTCCCGCTTCGTAATACTTGATGTCACGCATTTGCGTAATGCGCTCGAAGGCCATGGAAGGGTCGACGCGGAAGAAAAACGTGAGGTCGGGCCGGATGGCGAACCGGAAATTGTTCATGAGCCATTCCCTGGGAATTCCCCGGGCGCAGTCACGGGCGATGGAGGTGTAGATATACCTGTCGGAAAGAACCACCTTTCCTGCGTTCAATGCGGGGATGATTTCGTGCGTGTACCGATAGCTGAAATCCGCCGCATGCAACAGACTGAATGCGTAAGGCGTCAAAATCTGCTTCTTCTTTGCCTTCCGAATGATGGGCGAAATTTCCTGGCTTGAATTCCAGGCGTTCCGGAGTACCCCGAAACCCTTGAGCCTCAGATAGTTTTCCAGAAGTTCTATCTGGGTCGATTTGCCCGATCCGTCGATCCCCTCCACCACAATGAGACGTCCTGGGTAGGAATGTCCCTCGTTCATTTTCCTTTCCTCCTGGCCCGGTTCCTCAGGATCTGGGACAGGGTCTTCCGAAGTCCCTGCTGCTGGACCTGGATCGGCTTCATGGCGTCGACGATCTCGAATTCCTGCTCAATTGCCATCTGGCGATAGATCTCGATGAGGCGTTTCTGGTAAATGACGAAAGAATCTTTCTTCCTGTTGGCAAGGTTCAGGTCCATTCCGGCTTCATAGTAGTCGAAATACCTTTCGTCCCGGGATTTCCACTGGATCCGGCTCAGAAGATCTTCGAAACGCACATCGAGATAGAACGTTCTCACAGGATTCAGGGCGAAACTGAACATGCGGGCGATCCAGTCTTTGTCGATTCCCCGGATGATCGCCCTGGCAAACACCGTATAGACGTACTGTTCCGCAATCACGACCTTACCTGCAGCAAGCGCCGGGATGATGACATGTTCGAAACGGTCCACGAAGTCCGCGGCATACAGAAAGCAGAACGTGACGGGATCGAGAGTGTTCCTCTCCTTCAGTTTCGAAATCGCTTCACGTATCAGGTCCGCCGTATTGCAGGGGGAGATGACAACCCCCTGACCCTTCGACTCGAAATACAGCTTGAGAAGTTCGGCCTGGGTGGTTTTTCCTGATCCGTCGGTGCCTTCAATGGCAATCAAAGTCCCTGGATATTGGGAGGTTTTTTCCAAACACAGACTCCATGATTTCGATGAAATACCCGGTATTTGTGCCCTTGAAAAGGGTCGGGATTCAGGCGCTCCGAAATCTGACAGAGATCCCGGCCCTTGTCAATAAAGAATCCCGGCTCTTTACTTGCGTGGCTATCGCACCCGGAGACATCCCAATGTCGAGACATGCACTTTCAGGGGATTCTTCGAAATTTCGACCCCGTTCGAACTCCAGATCGAAAAATGGTAGGACTGGCAGGGTAGAAGGCCATGGACCCTGTAAATGTTCTTGGGCACATCAGCAAGGAGAGTTCCCTCGCGGTAAACCAGGTAATCCGTTGCCTGCTCGACCCGGGTCCACTGAAAATAAAACCCGTCGCCCTCCTGAAAAGGGACGACATGAATGAACTTGGGAGGCGGAAGCGAAGAAAGACCGCTCCCTTTCGGATTCTGTGCGGAAGGAGAAGATGTCTTGATGTCCGTATTCTTGACCGGTTTTTGCTCGCTTCCCGTTCCGTTCGAAAAGAGGCCTGCCAGCAACCCGTGCGGATTGTTCCAGGCCGAGCAACCCCCCGAAAGGCTTCCAAAGACAAGGGCGAACAGAAAACCCTCCCCTAGCCCAATGACTCTTTTTTTAATTATTTTATAATTACTTAGATACGACCTGAAATTTGACAATCCGCCCGGCTCCTGACATAATGAGTCATATCTTCTTGACCGAATGATCCGGATCAAACCTCTAGGGTAAAACGTCATGAACGAACCCCTTCCCACGCGTCTCGTCATGGGCTCCGACCACGCAGGTCTGGCACTGAAGGATTTTCTCCATGCCAATCTTGCGGATGCGGGTTATCAGATCACAGATGTCGGAACCCACTCACCAGAATCGGTCGACTACCCGGACTATGCCGCAAAGGTGGCCACCTCACTACACCCCGAGTCGGGAGAAGTGGGGATCCTCGTGTGCGGAACTGGCATCGGCGTCTGTATTGCGGCCAACAAGTTCCCGGGAATCAGGGCCGCCCTCATTTACAGCGAAGAGACGGCCCGACTCGCCCGACAACACAATGACGCGAACGTCATCTGCCTTGGTGGTCGCGTCGTACCGCCGAACGAAGCCCTCCAATGGGTTCGCATCTTTCTCAAAAGCCAGTTCGAAGGGGGACGCCATCAGCGAAGGGTCGACAAGATCTCTGCGCTTGATACCCCGGCCCGTGCGGCTACTTCTTCATCTTAACAGTCTTCCTGAAAGGATCAAAGCACATGTCCTGGTTGATGAAAACGGACCCCGAGGTCCATCGGGCCATCAGCGAAGAGGTACAGCGGGAACAGGAAAAACTGATCCTGATTGCCTCCGAGAACTATGTGAGCCGTTCGATCCTCGAAGCCGTGGGATCGGTCATGACGAACAAATATGCCGAGGGATATCCGGGCCGAAGGTATTATGCCGGTTGCGAAGCCGTCGATATCGTCGAAACCCTTGCAATCGACAGGGCAAAAGCGCTCTATGGGGCGGAGCATGCCAACGTGCAACCCCATTCGGGATCCCAGGCGAACATGTCCGTCTACCTCGCCGCCCTGAAACCAGGGGACACGATTCTCGGAATGGATCTTTCGCACGGAGGACATCTCACCCACGGAAACGCCGTATCTTTTTCAGGTCACTACTACAAGGCCGTTTTCTACGGGGTGAGCAGGGAAACCGGCCTGATTGACTATAGGCAGGTCGAAGACCTGGCCCGCCAGCATCGTCCCCGGATCCTGATCGCCGGGGCAAGCGCCTACCCGCGAACGATCGACTTCGCCTTTTTCCGTCGCGTGGCCGATGAAGTCGGAGCACTGCTCTTGGTTGACATGGCCCATTTCGCCGGCCTCGTGGCGACGGGTTTTCACCCGTCCCCGTTTCCCTTTGCGGACTTTGTCACGACTTCGACACACAAAACCCTCAGGGGACCGCGCGGAGGCATGGCGTTCTGCCGCCAGGAATGGTCAAAAGCTCTCGACAAAGGGGTTTTCCCCATGATGCAGGGCGGTCCTCTCATGCACGTGATCGCAGGGAAAGCCGTCATGCTTCGCGAAGCGGCCGACCCGGCGTTCAAGACCTATATCGCCCGCGTTCTGGAAAATGCGAGTACCCTCGCCGAAACCCTTTCCGCTCACGGATATAACATCCTGACCGGAGGGACCGACAACCACCTCCTCCTGATCGACCTCAGGAACAAAGGGTTGACCGGCAAGGATGCAGAAAGCTTTCTCTCCCAGGCGGGTATTTATTGTAACAAGAATGCCGTGCCCTTCGACGACAAGCCCCCGACCGTTACGAGCGGAATCCGCCTCGGGACCCCTGCCGCGACAAGCCGCGGACTGGATGCGTCCGAAATGCGTAAAGTCGCGGAACTGATCCATCGGGTTCTGGAGAGCCGAGGCAAAGAATCCGCGATCCAGGAAGTGAAAGGGTCCGTTTCCGAACTTTTGAAACGGCACCCGATCTATACCGAACTTGGCTGAGACCAGTGTGCACCGGGAACCCATCCGGTGAAATGTCCCTTCTGTCACGTCCCCGACACAAAGGTGAGCGATTCCCGACTGACGAAAGACGGTTTCGGGATTCGTCGAAGACGATTTTGCGGCTCCTGCCGACGACGCTTCACAACCTATGAATGGGTCCAGGAAACGCTGCCGGTCGTCAAGAAAAAGGACGGCCGGCGCGAACCCTTCGACCGTCGTAAACTTCTAAAGGGACTGACGCTCGCATGCCAGAAAAGGCCGGTCTCCCAGGAGCAGCTCGAAGAGATCGTTCTGGGCATAGAGCGGTCCCTGATCAATCGAGGCGAACCGGAGGTGGATTCCCAGGAGATCGGGGAACGGATCATGGAACAGCTCGAGACCCTTGACCGGGTCGCCTATGTCCGATTTGCGTCCGTATACCGGAACTTCCAGGACCCCCACCAATTTCTCCTGGAGATCAAACGACTTTTGGAAACCGATGGCTCATCCCCCTCCCCATGATGCTCCTGAATGTCTTGCCCCTGACCGGCCTCCCGGTCCCCCTCCTGACCTATGAATGGACGAAACCTGATCCTCTCCCCGCCCCCGGGACCCGGCTTATCGTCCCCCTCGGACGAAGAGAGGAAGTCGGCATTCTCTGGGAAGCCAACGTCTCCCCTCCGCCGGAGCATGTCTCGCTCAAGCCGGTTCGGGAAACCCTCGATCCCTTTCCCGTTCTTCCTCCGGATCTCTTTGGAATCCTGACCTTCACGTCGTGGTTCTATCGCCTTCCCCTGGGGTTGGTCGCACGCACGGCCCTTCCATCCCATTTTCTCCAACTCAAACCCATTCCCAGAAAATACCGTTCCGGGACAAAAACCGGAACATTCCCGTCCGCAGTGGCTGAAAACGGAGAAGCACTCCCGGCTCTTAACACCGACCAGGAGAAGGCTTACTCGGCCTGGAAAGAATCCCTTTCGGGGGGATCATTCTCTTCATGGGTCCTTCAGGGGGTCACAGGATCTGGAAAAACCCGCTTGTATCAAGAAATGGCAACTGAGATCCTCCGTTCGGGAAAACAGGTCCTGGTCCTGACTCCCGAGATCGCGCTTGTTCCGCCGCTCGCATCGGCCTTTTCCAAGATAACCGGAGGCCTTGCGACCATCCATAGCAGACTGACACCTTCTCATCGACTTTCGACCTGGCTGTCAATCCTTGAAGGGTCGGTTCCTTTGGTGATCGGTCCGCGGTCTTCGTTCTTCGCTCCTCTCACACATCTCGGCCTGATCATCGTCGACGAAGAGCAGGATCCCGCCTATCAGGCCTATGAAGGCCTTTCCTTCAACGTAAGAAGCCTGGCCCTGAAAAGGGCCCAGATGCTGGGAATTCCCGTGGTTCTGGGATCGGCAACCCCTCTGGCTGAATCGGTTCATTACGTCCGAACCGGACGCTATCGCTCCCTTTCCCTCCCCTCCCGCATTCATGGGCGTCCGCTCCCCCCCATTTCTCTTTCTGAACCTGGCAAAACGGACATATTCCCCCCGGGTCTCATACACGAAATCGGTTCCAATCTCGCACGCAAAGAACAAACCCTCGTTCTTCTCAACCGGAGAGGGTACGCCCCGGTCCTCCGATGCGTCTCGTGCGGGTATTCCTTGTCCTGCCGGCAATGTTCGACCCACCTTGTCCTTCACAAAAAACCCGACCGGATCCTGATCTGCCATACCTGCAAAGACCGCTACCCCGCCCCGGTCCGTTGCCCGCATTGCGGAGGAACCCTTCTGGCGGAGGAAGGTCTCGCCACTCAGAAGATCGAAGAATGGATCAGGAGAACCTTTCCGGACGCCCGGCTCGATCGGCTGGACCAGGACCATCCGAACCGGAAACCGGATTCGCTTGCGGGATTTCACAGGGGTGAAGGGGATATTCTGATTGGGACCCAGATGATCGCGAAAGGACACGATTTCAGGGATGTGACTCTGGGAATCGTCCTCGAGACAGACCGCATGGTCTCAATGCCCGACTACAGGGCCGAAGAACGGGCCTTTCAACTCGTTCTCCAATTGGCCGGACGCGTCGGTCGGCATCGAGAGGGGGGACGGGTCTACGTCATCACCCGGGATCCGGACCTTCCGTTCTATCAAAAACTGGTCAGGTACGACTGGGAAGGTTTTCTTGACAAGATCCTTGCCGATCGGCGATCCATGGCCTATCCCCCCTTCGGGCGGATCGGCCTCCTCACCGTTTCGGACCGGTCGGAAACCCGTCTCCTGGAGGTCCTCAGGACTGTCGGGATTGAAAAAACGACGGTTCGCGGGACGGCCGTCCTGGGTCCGACACCGGCGCCGATTTATCAAGCTCGCCTGCGTTACCGGTTTCAATATCTGATCAAAAGCCCGTCCGTCGAGGGAATACACGCGGTTCTCGATTCGGCGTTCCGAGCCATGGCTCCATTTAAGGGGATTCAGTTGGAATGGTCTGTGGATCCTCCGGATCTCCTGTCATCGTAGACTCCCGATCGGCTTCTGGAATGCCCAATGACGTCCTCATCCGAAAACGCTCGACCACCGCTGCCGGAGAAATCGTCCCGACAAGCCGGCCTTCCTTCAAAACGAACACGATCTTTTCCCGGCGTTCCACCGCATCGAAAAGACGCATGCGGACGAACCCGTCGAGTTCTATTTGGATCTTGTTCCTTTGTTCGGGAACAAAAGACGCGATCCTTTGCAATTTCCTCGATTCCGGTCCCGTTTTTTTCAATTCCTCCCAGGACAGGAAACCGAGGAATGACCCCTGATCGTCGCTGACGGGCAGAAAAGATTGTCCCAATGGATAAAAACCTTTCAGATAGGCATCTTCTATGGTGATATCGGGATTCAGAACGAACCGGATCGGGTCGATAAACAGTTCAATCGGCGTATCCTTCAGATATCGGGTCAAGCCGATCCGGGCTTTCCAAACGACATTCGTCCTGGCCAGGTGAATACCCAGGAAGATCCCGCCGAAACCGGAGACCATTCCTCCTTTGGCCGCAACGGCCAACGATACGAGCGTCAGGATCCATGCGACTCCCAAACCTCCCTGGATCGACCATCGTTCCCGGACAGCAGTTTCCGGACTCCCGTCTCCGAGAAGCACTGTCCCCATATCGAACGGAAGGAAAGGGAACATGTTCGCCACTGCGAGCAGAAGATTCGTCTGCGCTTCAAAATGAAGGAAAAATGAGGCATTCTCCACGAACGGATTCGGATGCGACGCGAGTTGGGAGGCGAAATGGAACAAGGGAAACGCCGAGATCAGATTGAAAATAGGTCCGCCCATGCGGACAATGTGATCCCGGGAATCCTTGGATTCGAAGCTCATGGCCTCCCGGGGGATTCCACCCCAGATGGTCAGCAGGTTTCCTTCATAGAATCGTCCGGTCATCCACGCGGCGATCTTGTGTCCTCCCTCGTGGATCAGAACACCCAGAAAATACAGGAGAACGATTACGGTTCCCACCAGACCGTCGAAGAGCACCCCCTGGTCAGGGAAGCGCAGTGGAGCGATCTCGAATGCCCCGGCCCAAAAAAGGAACATCGACAGGAAAACCCAAGACGTGTCGAACTGAAAACCCGGCATTTCTTTCGAAAAAGACGATCGACGGGTTTTCATGCTCAGAATGTCCTGTTCGGCTTGAAGCGGGGCAACAACGTTCGAAAGGGAAGATTGAGCAAGTTTTTTCCGATGGAACGTGAAAACGAACGATAATCATGAGCGCCCCGGAGAATGGCCGCATAGAGGGAAAGAACGTGAGGATATTTCTGGACCAAACGGAAATAGACCCCCGGGAATCGATAGATCACGGCCGCAAGTCGCCGGGCCTGGGCAAAATCACGGAAGAGGTCTTGACGGATCCAGCCGGCATAGGAGAGACTCGCCGCTTTGGGGTGGTTTTCGTGTTTCAGAATCTCGGAAACGGCTTTTTTCGCCGAAAGGATCGCATAATAGATCCCTTCTCCCAGGAACGGGTCGACAAGACCCCCGGCGTCTCCCAGAAAAAAAAGCCCCGGGATCTTTCCGTGACGGTCAGACTCCTGGTAGTCCGGCACAAACCACGTCCTCGGCTCTTCCCGGGTGGAAGATCCCTCTGTTCCAGGAAGGATCCTCGATACGAATCCCCCTAGTACGGCCAGGGGATCTGTCAACGGTTTCGAAAATCCGATCACCCCGATATTCTCTCCAGACCGTGATTTCGGAAACGACCAGCCATAACCGCCGGATACGAACCCGAGATCGATCCGTACCAATCCCGGGGATACCGGATTGGAGCCGGAGATATTGATTTCGGAAGAGGGAAAGCTCTTTCCGAGGTGTTTTACCGAAGAGCGTCTCTGGAAGCGCGGCCGGAATGACCCAGGTTTTTTCGTCCGGTTCAGGAGAGACCTGGAAACCTGGCTCGAAGCACCGTCTGCCGCCAACAAAAGCGGGGCCGTATAAAGATTTCCACCTTCGGTTGCGATCCTGAAATCCGATCCATCCCATCCGATCTCTTCGACCTGAACACCGGTGACAATGAGCGCGCCATCCTTTCTGGCCTCCTCCAGAAGGAAATGATCGAATTCCTCCCTTCGGAACTGATAGGCGATGGGCATTCCCATATCCACTTCCACTGGACCATGGTTGTCGTATGTCAGGCAAACCCCGGTCGTCACCTCGTGAGGAACCGACTGCCATCCGATCGGAAGATAGGGGATCGACCGTGCGGACACTCCGCCCCCGCACGTCTTGAATCTCGGGAATTCGGACCTGTCGATGCCAACCACACTTAATCCGGCTTGGGAAAGAAGGCGAGCTCCGGTCGAGCCGGCCGGGCCCAATCCCACCACGATGGCGTCCATCTTTCTGGAAGCCGGCATTACCGGAACCATCGGAGATCTAAGGGCAAGCGGGGGACAGAGTACAATGGCACCTCACAATGTTGAGGTCCAGCCGATGTGATGTTGTGTCAAAAAGGCGGAAAGGACCGAAAATGCATTGGAGAATATAAGGACGCCCATCAGGACGAGAAACCCCCCGGAAAGCTTCGTGATGGCGGGAATCCACCGGGTAATCTGCTTGAAACTACCTATAAAGGTGTTGAACATAAGCGCCGATGCGAAAAACGGAATGGCAAGACCCATGGAATACGCGGACAGAAGTTCGACCCCCTTGGATACCGTCCCTTGCGTTCCTGCATAGAAAAGGATCGATCCCAAGATAGGACCGACACAGGGCGTCCACCCGGCAGCAAACCCCACCCCGATCAGGAACGTTCCCACAACGGTCGATTTCCGTTGTCCCACCGGAAGCCGGAACTCCCGATTCAAGAATGGCAGCTTCAACCATCCGGCTATAAAAAGGCCGAAAAGCACGATGAGAATGCCTCCGACCTTGCGGATCACTTCCTGATAGGTCAGCAGGAACTGGCCCACAAAAGACGCCGAAGCTCCAAACCCGATGAACAGGGCGGAAAATCCCATAATGAAAATGAGTGAATGCCAAACGGTCGTCTTGCTCACTTCCCGACGGGTCAGTGCTGTGCGCTTTCCCGTGAGGTCATCGAAAGACAACCCGGTGATGAAAGATATATAGGACGGTACGATCGGAAGAACACACGGGGAAACGAACGAGACAAGACCGGCGATGAACGACAAAGAAAGGGTGACGGATGAATGTTCCATGGGCGAATCAACCCCGATCGCGTTACCCGATCAAATCGGCTTTACCGATTTCAGGATCAGGTTATGGATGTAATTTCGTTGAAATACGGGATCGGTCCAGTCGACGGCTCCTTCAATCACCCAACGGATACGTCCCTCGGGATCGATAAGAACCGAATCGGGAAGTCCTTTGACCCCGTAATTGTCCGCGACGGTTCCGAATGGATCTTTCAGGATCCGGTACGTCACATGACGTTGACTGAGAAAGGTCCTGAGATCGCTGTCTCCCGAGAGGCTTTCCGAGATCCCTAACACGGTGAATTTACCGGGCAGGTGCTTTGAAAACGTCTCCAGTGACGGCATTTCTTTCCGGCAGGGAGAACACCATGTCGCCCAGAAGTTCAGGAGAACCCATCGGCCGCGCAGTTGTTCAAGGTGAACGACATTCCCTGATAGGTCGTGCAGGCGGAAATCCGGAGCGATTTTCATTGCTGCCATCGCCCCGCTTCCGGAGACCGACCAGAAGGCGAAGGAAACAGCCAGGATGACGACGTGACGGAGGCACCTCTTCACAAATGAGGCCCTAGTATCCCCCTGCCTCCGGTTCCTTGGCCTTTTGGGCGAGGTAGTCCTTCGGCGTCAGGGGACCTTTTTGAAGCAGGGAAAGGATGAGTTCGAGATTCCTCTTAACGATCCAGTTTCGTGGACCGATCACATGCTCGGCAACGACACCATTCTGGTCGAGGACAAACGTTTCAGGCACACCGGTGATCTTGTACTGGTGATCAAGACGATTCAGGGGGTCGAGTGGTATCGTGAATTGAATATTGTGGGACTGAAGGAATGGCTTGACCTGACCGGCATAGAACATGTTGTTCTCGTTGACGGCGATCAGTTCGAACCTGTCGCCGGCCTGTTTCTTCAATCCTTCGTACATCATCTCCATCGAAGGCATTTCCTGCTTGCACGGCTTGCACCAGGTAGCCCAGAAATTCAGCATCACAACCTTTCCCCGAAAGTCGGACAACCGGAGAACCGTTCCATCGACCGTCTTCAGGGTGAAGTTCGGTGCCGTCATGCCTACCCGGACCGGAGCAAAGCGGTACGTCACCACGAGATAGCTTACGACTACGATAAAAACGGCCGCACCGGCAAAGTACGGCCAGTTTTTCTTAACCATCGACATCAGGAAACCTTAAGCAGCATATGCGTGAAGCCCAGGGATGATAAAGCTCACACCCCAATAGAGAAAAATGACCGAAGCAAACCCTCCGATTGAGAACCAAGCATTTGGGGTTCCTTTGAGTCCGCGGGTCATGCGGGCATGGAGATAAGCCGCATAGACGAACCACGTAATCAAGGACCATGTCTCCTTGGGATCCCAGGACCAGTATCCTCCCCAGGCCTCATAGGCCCACATGGCGCCAAAAATAACACCCAGCGTCAGCAGGGGGAACCCGACCATCACGGCTTTGTATGTCATGTCGTCCAAGGTATCCGTATTGGGAAACTCTTTAAGTATCCATCCCGTGGAACCACGCGATTCCGAGCGCTTTTTAAGAAGGTAGATCACAGCCAGCGAAGCGGAAATCCCAAACGCCGCATAGGACATGAACATCGTAAACACATGAATTTTCAGCCAATAGGAGTTGAGGGCGGGATTCAAGGGTTCGACCATCTGGTAACGGTAAGGAAGCAGCTTTGCCGCCCCGACCGCGAACATAACGAGCGTCAGGACGAACGCTCCTGCAACTCGAACCTTGTACTTCATTTCCATGACCATATAGCCCAGGATCGATGCCCATGAAAACAAAAACAGTGTTTCGTAAAGATTCGACCACGGGGCGTGGTGGTCCGCGATCCCCCGCCCTACCAGGGCGGCGGTATTCACAACCCACCCGGAGAAGGTGACCGTGGACGCCATTTGCCCCATTTCCTTCTTTTTCGAGATGAGAAAGAGAAAATACAGGATCGTGGCCGCCAGATAGAGGGCGATGACCGTGTTATACAGCAGGAAGGACGAACCGATCGAATTGATGATCGACATTTCTACTCCCTTCTCGAGCGACGGGTAACTCCCGATCTCCGAAAATATCGAGATATGAATGCAGTCGTTGGCTTAATTGTCGGACGAACTCACGCTTCCCGAGGCACGTTGGAAGCCGGTGCGGTCGATGGATTCTCCCGTTTTTGGAGATTCGCATGCCGCGCATTTTCGATTTCCTGGACAATGTACCGGAATTCCTTTTCAAAACCAGTCCTGTCCTTGTTCCCGAACCCCCCCAGGGCGAACTGGACGGAACCGGCATGTTCCTTGAAACGGACCCAGATCTTCCTGTGGTACACATAGGAAGACAGGAAAAGCCCACCTACCAGGAGAAACGATCCCGCCCAAACAATCATGACTCCCGGATCCTTGGCGACCTCGAGCCCCGTATACATCGGGGCCTCGTATCCCGCGAAGACAAAGAAATACGGGAGAGACTTCATCACCTGGATCTGGGGGAAATTATAGAAAAACCAAGGCTCCCCGATCTCTTTTCCGTTCTGGTAGATCGCCATCTGAATAGCGGGGTTGGCTGATTTTTCAGATTTACTATAAACCGAGTTGGTTTTTGGATCAAAGGCAAAATCCGAAACATAGCGGATGACCTTGATGGAAACGTCACTCTTGGGAACCGCCGCCATCTGGTTCCAGTTGAGCATGACCTGTCCCAGAAATTGCCGTTTTTCCCTGTTGACGACCAGAATCTTCGCTGTCTTCAGCCTGTCGAACGCCTCTCCGAAACTGGCCTGATAAAACCTGAGCCCGTCATATTCGAGGGGATGGTTCACGCTGATGACCTTATGGGTGACGACCTTCCCTTCCTTCAGAACATCGAGGTCGCTAAAGTAACCCTTCACCATACCGTTGGGATAATGGTTGATCCAGAACTTGTTTACCCTGAGGCTGAAGTTGCCCTGAGGAACGAACGTCGTAGAATGCACAAAGAATGTTCCGAAGAGCCGGAAACCGATAAGGCTCCCGATCAAGCCTCCACCAAGGATGACGATGACGGAGAGATGGGCAACATGGGATCCGATACGCCCGATGACACCTTTTTGGCCGAACACGACCGACTCCCCTCCGTCGTGGGCTTCGGAAACGCGATACCGTTTCCTTGAAAGGACCGACTTTACATAAGAGACCGGACCATCGGGAAACGCATCTTTCGGGATGGAGAGTTCCTGGTACCCTTTCTGTTTCTTGAGAAACTCGCGACTGACATTGACCCTTTCCCGAAACATGGATTTGACGGTGATGGGGAAACGATTGTAAACGCAGGACAACGCGTTGATGCAGAGAAGAGAAAGAAAGGAAACGTAATACCAACTGTGATAGATGTCGTCGACTTTCAGACGAACGATCCAGCCACCCCATTGGTTCCCATATTTCTCCAGGTAAAACGAGGCTTCGCGGCCCTGGTCGATAAATGTCCCGAAGATCGTCAGGAATGCGAGAATGAGGAAAAGGGAAATGGCTAAACGCAGGGACGACAGAATGGACAACAAACGGCTTCCCCTCAGGGTCCACCTTTTTTTGTCCGATCCGCCCTCTTTGGCAGAGGAGGATTTCAGCTCAAAATAACCCACCGCACCGGTAAGCTCGATGGTCTGCTGTTCTTCTGGGGTAAGCCCACCGGGCATTGACTGACCTCCACGCGTAGAACAGCCTTTTTGGCCGTCCTTCATGGTAATTGGAATTTAAGGTTCCATGTACTCTAGAACATCCACCGGGCGTGGTCAAGGCAGGCGCTCCGGACGTGAGGAATTGCGCGGTTCTCCGCTTGCCATAAATGACTGGACCTACGCAAGCCCGCCGGGGTAGAAGGTTCTGATCTTCTTACGGCAGATGCCCGGCAATAAGATATTTAAGGGTATTGTCGTTAAAGGTCAGTCCTCCCCCGATCAGTGGGGAAGCGACCGACTGGTTGAATGCATTGTAGTACCCGGCATTGATCCAGATATGGTTCAGGATGGTATAGGTCAGGAAGATGCGGGAATACGGATTGGGGGTGACGGGATTGTAGCTACCGATGTTATACAAGGTGAATGTGAACGTCAGGTTTTTCGTAAGAAAGACATCGGTGCCGACACCGAAACTGTTCTGGATCAGACCGGCCCGGATATCGAAATTGTCGAACCTTTGTCCGAATTCGACACTGAACTGTATCGCCGAATTCGACTGCGTGACTTGGGACGGACCCGGAACATACTGGCCGTTGACCAACGTATAAGGAACGGTTTGCGAATAATTCCCCGCCTGTGAAGATACAACCTGAATCCGGTAGAACTTGTCCGCCCTGGGATACAAGTCGAGATCGAAGAAACCGTCTGCCGTGGCGGATCTTGTATAATAAAAGCCCCTCATCCAGACATTCAGAACCATCCGATCCGCTTTATTTGTCGCACCGGACAGCTTCTTCAGCGTTTTATTGAGGTTGTTATAAACTTCCGGATCGTTCACGAGTTTGCCGATCGTCCCCTGTCCGGAATCAATCTTCGCCAGAATACTGTTCAAATGACCTGCTGCAGAATTTACCTTGTTATAAAGATCCTGATTGTTCACGAGCTGGCCGATCGTTCCGACACCCGTGTCGATCTTGTTAGCGATGGAGTCGATCCGGTTCAGGATATCCGGAGACTTGTCCTTCAGATTTTTTGTAAAATCCCTGAGGTTATCCGTCAGCGCGGCGAGGTTGTCGAGGGTCTTCTTCAAGTCCTCTTTTCCTTTTTCCGTTCCGACCGCTCCCCGAAGGGATCCGGTGATGGCCTTGATATCGTCTGCTATCTTGTTGAGCTTACGGATCAGGCGATTGACGCTGACGGTCTCACCTCGATTTTCAAGCGTGGCATTAGGAGCGACGAATCCTCCGGATTGCGTTGGGGGGTTCGTCGGTGGAAGCGCAAGAGCCGGTGAGGACACGGGAACTTCAGATCCGGATCCCGATGAGGCCGGAACCGGTGAAGATGGTGCCGATGTTCCGGGAGTCGAGTTCGCAGGGGGGGGTGGAACAGGATCCGCCCACGCCGGAGTCGGAAGCCAATCGGTCAAAAAACCGAGATCTGTCCCACGGTCCTGTTTTTTCTTCAGAAGAAACCCGGTCTTCCGGAACGGAGCCCCGGACGTTCCCGGAACCAGCTCGATATAGATATTTCCCAGAAAGCCATTCGAATAGATGATCGGGTGCACGTCTTCCGGTATCCTGAGCCCGCTGAAAATCGTTATTTCCACATGCGCCATACCGTTGGGCGTCAGGGTGATATTCGTGACTTCACCCACCTTGACGCCGGCGATATTGACGGTTGTCCCTTTCTCAAGGCCGTCGACCGATTTGAAATCGGCGTAAATACGGTAACTGCCTTTGGGCTGGATGTGGTAGTGACCAAAGCGGAGCGTTAAGAGAACCGCCGACACCACCGCCACGACGATGAACACTCCGAGCCGTGCTTCCGTCGTCCATTTCATATGCGATCCATACCCGCCCACGACCCCCTTGTTCGAGTTGTCTGGCCCATGACCTTACAAAGGCGAAATCGGGCCAAGTGTTTCACCCCGGATGAATTGCCTGAGGACCGGATCGTCCGTCGACATGAGTTCGTCAGGCGTGCCACAGAACCGGATTTCTCCCCCATAAAGGAAAAGAATCCGATCAGCGATCCGTGTCGCACTTTTCATGTCGTGGGTGATCACAACGCTCGTAACCCCCAGTTCGTCCTGCATCTTCAAGATCAATTCATCGATGGCCGAAGCCAAAACCGGATCGAGACCCGTTGTCGGCTCATCATACAGGAGGATTTCAGGAGAAAGGGCAATCGCACGTGCGATACCGACTCTCTTTTTCATGCCCCCGGACATTTCCGAGGGATATTTTCCCTCGACTCCCTTCAAGCCCACCGTGAGAAGTTTCTCACGGGCCCTGTCCCGGATTTCCCGGTCGGGAAGACCGGTATGCATCCGGAGGGCAAAGGCAACATTGTCGAGAACCGTCATCGAATCGAACAGGGCCGCTTCCTGGAAGACCATGCCCATCATTCTTCGGATTTCATAGAGTTCCGCCGTATTAAGATTCATGATCGGCGTCCCTTTGATCCGGACCTCACCTTTATCCGAAACCAAAAGGCGGATGATGTGTTTCAAAAGGACCGATTTCCCCTGCCCTGATCCTCCGATGACGACGAACGTCTCTCCGGAGTTGACCGAAAAGCTCACTCCTTTCAGCACAGTCTGGTTCCCGAAGGATTTCCAGAGGTTTTCTACCTGGATGGGAAGGATTCCCGTACCGTTCGGCAAAAGTCGACCTTCAAAAAAGCCATGCCGTAAGGAAATAATCGACGACCAAAATGGCCATCGACGAGCTCACTACGGCAATCGTGACCGATTTTCCCACTCCTGCCGCCCCACCCTTCGAGTGGTAACCCATATAGCAGGAAAGAAGGGAAAGTATTGTCCCAAAAACGCATGCCTTGACCAAACCTGAAAAAAAATCGTGAAGGTCAACATAACGAGTGATGCTTCTCATATAGACAGTGGACGGCATTCCGAGCAAAACGACCGATACGAAATATCCTCCCGCAATACCCACGAGATCGGCCAAAACCGTGAGGAACGGGAGTGCTAAAAATCCCGCATAGAGTCGAGGGGTCATCAGGTAGACCACGGGATTCACCGCGAGAGACTCAAGGGCGTCGATCTGTTCGGTCACCCGCATGCTTCCCAATTCCGCAGCCATGGCCGAACCTGAACGACCGGTCACCATCAGTCCGGTAATGACGGGTCCAAGCTCACGGGTCAGGGACAGGGATACGACGGCTCCCACGAGACTTTCGGCGTTGAATTTCCGGAACCCGATCCAGGCCTGGAGGGCCAGAACCATTCCTGTGAAAAAGGCGGTCACTAGAACGACAAGGGACGAATCGGCCCCAACCCGAACCAGTTGGACAATAAGATTGACCCATCGGAAAGCGGGCCGGAAGACCCCCCCCAGGGCAACCAAACCCGCGATACAGACGGACCCGACCTTCTCAAAAATACTTAGAAATCGTCGGCCCACCCAAGCAAAGAGGGACATCGGTCAACCGTTGTCCTCTCCGGAAAGGTTCGATCCACCAACATAGATCCGGGGCGACCGATTGCCCAGCCGACATATGATTTCATATGGGATCGTCCGGATCTTTCTGGCCATGTCCCAGGCCGTCATGGCTCGGGATTCCCGATTCCCCATCACCGTCACCCAATCCCCCAGGCTGATCTGTCCATCGGCTTCGGTAAGGTCAACGATGACCATATCCATGCAGACCCTTCCCAGGAACGGGAACCGGACTCCCTCCCGGACCGCCCAACCCCAATTCGACAGTTCCCGGGGAAGCCCATCGGCGTATCCCAGGCCAAGGACGCCGACCCGGGTCTCCCGTTCAAGGGTGTGGATTCCTCCGTAAGATATTCGGCTCTTGGCATGGAGCGTTTTTATCGAGATCAGGCGGGCTTCAACTTTCATGACCGGTTTCCATTCGGACGATGATCGTTCCGGATCGGGGGGGATCCCATAAAGAAGGAGTCCCGGCCGGACCCAAAAATGAACCGTTCCGCCCCATCGCTGTCGGAGAGATTTCATGTCCACCTCGGTCCGGCCCGACAGGATTGCGGCACTATTCGCCATATGAATCACGATCTCGTTTTGCAAAATTCCATGGGAGGCCAACCCTAAGATGATGGATTCGAACGTGCGGATCTGTGTATCGGTTCGCACATCGTCCTCGCCATCGGAAAAATGGGTGAGAACGCCTTCCACCTGTACATTTGCCGAGCGGGAAAGAAGGCTTGCAAGCCTTGGAAGATCCTCAGGAAGAAACCCGAGCCTGCCCATCCCGGTATCCCATTTCAGGTGGATACCGACCGACACATCCGAAAACGATTCCCGCAAAACGTCAAGCTGGTCAAAGTGATGTATGACGGGAGTCAGCCGGTGCACGACGCAATCCGAAATCTCGTCTGGCAAAAGGCTGCCAAGAACGACGATCCGTCCGGGGACCCCCGCTTCGCGCAGACGAATTCCCTCTTCGAGCCCCATGACCCCGAACGACCCTATATTCCTCCGGGCCAGGTGGCGGGCGACAGGAAGCATTCCGTGTCCGTAGGCATCAGCCTTGACGATGGGGAGTATTTCCGTCCGTCCGGAAAGCCGCGATCGGATTTGAGAAAGATTGAACGAAAGGGCATCGAGATCCACGACAACACGGCTACGAGACAAGGCACGCTCTCGTCCGGAGATCTCGATAAACGAGGAAGGTGGGCTCATAGAGCGTGTGTCGCGCTCACGTTGTCATGATCTCCTGCTCTTTTTTCTGCGTCAGATCGTCGACCTTGTGAACCGCCTGATCCGTAAGCTTTTGCAACTCATCCTGGAGACGCTTCATGCGATCTTCCTGAAGGATCCCTTCGGTTTTTTTCTTTTTAAGGACATCATTCCCGTCGCGTCGGATGTTCCTGATGGCGATTTTGGCCTCTTCCGCCATCTTCTTCAGCAGTTTGACCATTTGCTTTCGACGCTCTTCGGTCATCGGCGGAACGGCGATCCGGATCAACTTTCCATCGTTCTGGGGCGTCAAGCCTAAATTGGCCGCCATAATGGCCTTTTCAATTTCGGGAATCAGTCGGGGCTCCCAAGGAGCAATCGTAATGACGCGATTATCGACGATATTGAGCGTGGACACCTTGTCCAGTGACGTCAGATTGTCATAATAGGAAATTTTGACATTTTCCAGCAGGGCGAGTGACGGCCTTCCGGTTCGAAGGGTCTGAATTTCCTTCCGGAAAAAATCATACCCGCCGTCCAAACGCGTCTGGAACTCCTTGAGTTCGCTGTCCATACGACCTCCGGATACCCTGCCCCAAAACGGTCAGGAATGGACCAGGGTGCCAAGGGGTTCTCCCTGGACCACCCTGACGATGTTGTTGTTACCCATCAGGTCAAACACAATGATCGGAAGATTGTTTTCCTTGCACAAGGCGACGGCCGTTGAGTCCATCACCCTCAGATTTTTCTCGAGCACTTCGGAATAGGTCAATTTCAGAAATTTCCTGGCATTCGGGCTCTTCTTGGGATCCTCGGAATAGATTCCGTCCACTTTTGTCCCCTTCAGTACCACCTCGGCGCCGATTTCCGTGGCCCTCAAAGCCG
The DNA here is from genome assembly GCA_027315205.1 of Leptospirillum sp. GTDB lineage: Bacteria > Nitrospirota > Leptospirillia > Leptospirillales > Leptospirillaceae > DAHUYM01. Next base: position 160,241 of record DAHUYM010000001.1, read on the forward strand.
CCGCCGTATCCGTCGTGAAAAAGGGATTCCCGGTTCCGGCCGCAAAGATGATCACCCGGCCCTTTTCGAGGTGCCGGATCGCCCGACGACGAATATACGGTTCGGCAAGGGCTCGCATTTCGATGGCCGAAAGCACTCGCGTCGGAATCCCTTTTTGCTCGAGCGTCGACTGGAGAGCCAGGCTGTTCAGGACGGTCGCGAGCATACCCATATAGTCGGCGGAAGCGCGTTCGATCCCCTGCTGGATCCCTGCCAGTCCCCGGAAGAAATTTCCACCTCCGATGACGATGCCCAGTTCGGTTCCCAGCCGGACAAGTTCTTTGATCTCGTCGGCAATCCTTTCCAACACAAGTGGGTCTATTCCGAATGCCAAATCCCCCATCAGAGCTTCTCCCGACAATTTCAGGAGAACCCTTTTATAGGAACCCATCAGACATTCCCCTCTCCGATCTGGAATCGGGAGAATCGATTTACGGTGATATTCTCGCCCAACTTGGCAATGGACGCAGCTACCAGATCCCGCACCGTAATTCCGGGATCTTTGACATAAGGCTGATCCAGAAGACAGCTTTCCTGGATCATTTTCTCGAGTTTTCCCGCGACAATCTGACTCCGCACTTTTTCGGGTTTGTCCTTTACCTCGATTTCAAACCGACGGCGCGATTCTTCGATAATATTCTCGGGGACCGATTTCCGATCCACAAATACCGGGGCAGACGCTGCCACATGCATGGCGAGATTCTTTACGAGTTCCCGAAAGTCCTCGGTACGCGCCACGAAGTCCGTTTCGCAGTTGACTTCGATCAAGACCCCGATCTTGCTACCGGCATGGATATACGAGGATACGATTCCCTCCGACGTTTGCCGGTCGGATTTTTTCTGGGCCTGGAGAGCCCCTTTCTTTTTAAGGATTTCAAATGCCTTATCGAGATCGCCGTTCGATTCTGTCAAGGCTTTTCGACATTCCAGTATGCCGGCCTGGGTCTTATCCCTCAGATCTTTGACAAGCTGTGCAGAAATCTCCAAACCTCACCCCTTCCTCTCTTCATGACCGTTCCGAACGGTACAGAAACGAGTACGTCCGCTTATTTTCCGGACGTTTCTTCCTCTTCGCCAACGGTTACGTCGCCTACCCCTTCCGGTTCCCCGACCAGGAGCGGCTCTTCAGCGACCACCGGTTCATTTCTCTGGACCTGGGCTTCCAAAGCCCCTGCGAGAACAGCGTCGGCAACACCAGCGGTCACGAGGCGGATGGAACGGATGGCATCATCGTTAGAAGGGATGGGAAACTGGACAAGATCCGGATCGCAATTCGTGTCCACCATAGCAATCACCGGAATTCCCAGGCGATTGGCCTCGTGAACGGCGATATGCTCTTTTTTCGGATCAACGACAAAAACCGCCGCCGGGATGTGGCTCATTCCCCTTATCCCATTCAGGATGCTCAACAGCTTCGAATGTTCCTTCTCGAGACTGGCCACTTCCTTCTTCGGAAGACGTGCAATCTGGTCGGACTCCATCATCGATTCGATCTTCTGGAGACGTTCGACCGATTTGCGAACTGTCTGAAGGTTTGTCAGCATGCCTCCGAGCCATCGTTCGGTCACGAAATACATGCCGCACCGTTCGGCTTCCTGCTGAATGATCGGCTGGGCTTGGCGTTTCGTTCCAACAAATAGAATACTCCCCCGGGCTCTGACGACACTTTTTACAAACTCCCTAGCGGATCGGAACCTTCGCACGGTCTGCTGGAGATCGAGAATATAGATGCCGTTTCTTTCCCCGTAGATAAATCGTTTCATTTTCGGGTTCCAGCGTTTGGTCTGGTGTCCGAAATGCACGCCCGCTTCAAGCATCTCTTTCAAAGTTACTTCTGTCACGTTCCGCTCCTTTTCGATCTGGGGTTGTTCAGACCATATCCGGCTCGCACGCATCCATCCCCTGCGGCCCTGGCTGAGAGGATTTGGTTGCGTGACCCCTTCGTTCCGGACGGTCAGGATTTATTCCGGGCCGCTTGAAACCATCAAACCTATAATAGTTACTGAATGTTCATTTTGAAATCAATAGCATTTACGTTCGCCCCTTGTACCCGGCATTGATCCGAACGTATTCGATAGAAAGGTCCGTCGTCCAGTATTCTGCTGTCATAGGGCCCATCCCGAGCGAAACGAGAAGATGTATCTCCGACCCTTTCATGACTTCAAGCGCTTTTTCTTCCTGAAACTCTCCGAGACCCACTCCACGGTGGACCAGAGAAACATCCCCGATGTTGATGTCGATACTGTTTTCCCGGACGGGCACACCCGCATTCCCGATCGCCACCATAATCCGGCCCCAGTTTACATCTTCGCCATAGAATGCGGTCTTGACAAGAACGCTACGCGCGATGGAAGAGGCGATTTTTCGGGCATCGGTCCTGGAACGGGCTCCGTCGACGGTGATATGAATGAATTTCGTGGCCCCTTCCGCATCCCTAAGCAGGAGAGACTGAAGCTTCTGACATACCTGGTCGAGAGCCGAAACGAAAAGCTCGAAAGAAGACGAGTTGCGAACGATTTTCGTGTTACCGGCCTTGCCGTTCGCCAGTGCGATGACCGAATCGTTCGTACTGGTTTCTCCGTCAATCGATAGCGTGTGGAACTTCCTGTCGACGACGGTCTGTAGTGCCGACTTCAAAGCTTCTCTTTCGATACTCGCATCGGTCGTCAGGAAAACCAGCATCGTTGCCATCTGGGGATGGACCATGCCAACACCTTTGGCCATGCCTCCAATCTTGACAATCGACTTTCCCACCTGGAATTCGCCTTCGGCTTCCTTGGAATAATTATCGGTCGTCATGATGGCTTTTGCACAATCGAGGTGGTTCTGCGGCGAGAGTTTCTCGACCAGCTGCGGGATGGAACCCAATATCAGATCGATCGGAAGGGGGCGGCCGATCACGCCCGTCGAAGCGCAAAGGACCTTTCTCGAGTTGCAGGTCAGGAACTGGGACACTTTTTCGGTCATCCGAAGCGCATCCTGCATCCCCGCTTCGCCAGTGCACGCATTGGCATTCCCGCTGTTGATCACGATCGCGTTGGCATACCCGGTTTTGATCCTTCTCTGGGAAAGGACGACCGGTGCCGCTTTGATGCGATTGACGGTAAACATTCCCGCCGCAACGCATTCCCCTTCGGAGACGAGCAGCGCCAAATCCGGTTTCCCTTTTTTCTTGATTCCACATGAAAGGCCGCTGGCCGAAAATCCTTCCGGGTACGTAATACCCCCGCGACTCTTGCGCGTCATCCAATCTCCTTAAAATAACCACTCTTCCCAGAAATGAGGTTCATTTCAGGGAAATGCCCCAATCATTGGCAAACCGGTTTCTTCGGGGAAGCCGCACATCACGTTCATGGCCTGAATGGCCTGTCCTGCAGCACCTTTCACCAAATTATCGATTGCCGTCATCACCACGAGCATGTCTTCACGGCATTCCGCATGGATCGCCGTCAGGTTCGTTCCCCGAACTCCGCCCGTATGGGGAGGCACTCCTGGAAAAACAATCTGCCGTTCTTCCCGGTAAGCTCTCCGGAGGACCTCCTGTGCTTCTTTCGCCGTCAATGGTTTCGAAAGACGCATATAGATCGTGGAAAGAAGGCCCCGGTTTATCGGTACAAGGTGAGGAACGAAAATCACGGTCGCTGGCATCCCCGAGAGCTGTTCAATCCCCTGTTCCATTTCGGGCACGTGTCGATGGTCAAGGGGTTTGTAAGCCCGAATGGCTTCGGCAATCTCAGGAAAGTGCGTTTCCAGGGTTAACCCTCGTCCGGCACCCGTCACTCCCGATTTTCCGTCGACGATGATTGGCCCATCGCCGAGGAAACCGTTTTTTGCAAACGGTAGGATGCCTAGGAGAGCTCCCGTGGGATAACACCCGGGACACGCAAGGATTTCCGATTTCCGGATCGCGTCCCGGTTCCACTCGACCAGGGCGTAGGTCGCCCGGGAGAGCCCTTCGGGGAACGGATGATCCATCTTGTACCACTCCTGGAATCGTTCCCTTGACGAAAAACGAAAATCCGGCCCCAGATCGATGATCCGGACGGGTGTGTCACGATAGGCCCGTGCGACCTTTCCGCTTTGTCCCGCGGGCATGGCCGTGAAAACCACTTCTACATCTTCCCATGGACGATCTTCAGGGAACTTTTCGATCTTCCCCCAGTGGGGAAGATGGGGAAAGATGGAGGCAAGGGATTCGTTTGCCCGGGTTTCTGCTGCAATATGGGCGATTCGGACGTTCGGATGGGAGGACAGGAGCCGGAACAATTCTCCGCCTCCATAGCCTGAAACACCTATGATCGCGACGCGCAGACTGTCTTTCAATGTGCAACCCCTAATTGCCTTCAAATGCAACCAAAAAAAAAGGGAGGTTTTCCACCTCCCTTTTATGCGGCGAGGAAAAACCCTACCGTTTCGAAAATTGGAAGCGCTTCCTGGCGCCTTTTTGTCCGTATTTCTTCCGTTCCTTAATCCTAGGATCGCGCGTAAGGAATCCTTCCTTTTTGAGAGACTCCCTAAGTTCTGGATTGATTTCAAGAAGGGCGCGGGATATCCCGTGACGGAGAGCTTCGGCCTGGCCGGTCAAACCACCACCGGTCACGCGGGCAAACACATCGATTTTCGAAAGCATGTTGGTGATTTCCAAGGGTGCCTTGACCTGATTGGCCCAGATGGTTCGGGGAAAATACTCTTCAAGCGGACGGTCGTTGATCCTTATCTGGCCGGAACCAGCCTGAACCCGCACTCGAGCGATCGCGGTTTTCCTTTTTCCGGTCGCATTTGTCCGATTTTCATCCAATGTTTCACGCTCCATGCCGTCCTCCGAGCGATACCTCAAGCGGGGACTGGGCTTGATGTTGATGTTCTGCCCCGGAATAAATCCGGAGTCGGGTCAGGTAAATGTTCGAGAGCTTGTTCTTGGGCAACATCCCTTTGACTGAATGGATCAGGACATTCTCCGGCTTTCGGCCCAGAAGATCCTTGGCCCGCTCCTCCTTGAAACCTCCAGGATAACCGCTATGGCGGTAATACTTCTTGTCCGTCAGCTTGTTACCGGTCAGGGCGATTTTCGAGGCATTGATGATCACGACAAAGTCACCGAGATCCTGATGGGCCGTATAGCACACCTTGCTTTTTCCACGGAGTATTCTGGCGGCTTCAACACTCACTTTTCCAAGAGTTTTTCCTTCGGCATCGATCAGATACCACTTCTTGTCCTGTACCTCCAAAGGGTTGGCGATACGAGTCGATTTTTCCATTTCTTTTTCTTCTGTCCTCCTAATTCGATCCTGTCAGAGCCTCAATGTAATGGGCTTGGCTTCGATCGGCGCAACTGCCGCAGCCATTTCCCTGGGTGCCAGGGATGGCAGGATCGAACGATACGCGTTATGGACCCTGTCCAGATCGCGCGTGAAAATTGCCGCAATCTGGGCCATCGATGAATAGAGAGAACCATCCTGGCGATCAAGAAAGAGCTGAACCACGGCAGGCAGGTTTTCTTTCTGGTTGGGGATGGATTTCCAGAGGCCTTGAATTTTCTCGAAAAACTCCTCTTCCCCTTGCTTCGCCTTCTCCATGACAGGCATGACAATGCAGTCGACCTTTCCCTTAAGCCAATCCAGTCGGCCAGCCAAAGATAACCCGTTCACGGACAGGCTGTTTCCTGACGAACCGCTAAAGGGAACGACAGAAATTCCGAGTTCGGTCAAAAAGTTCGTCAGGCTTTGACCGATATCGGTTTCAAGGATGAACCTGGGAACGCCGATCCGGTAGGAAAGACCTTCCTCGCTCTGGGCAGAAACTTCCACGGCCTTCTCGAAGACTTGACGCTTCAGCCCCTGCACCCATTCGACATTCTCTTTTTTCCAGTTCTTCAGGAGAAACTTCGCCGAACTCTGGATAAGGACCGAATAAATGTCCTTCTTCAAGGCATGGCCGAATATGTACTTCCATGAATAGAATTGCTCCATCGCGTCGATGGCAGCAACGTTCAATTCATAAGCCGTCATGTTCTTTGGCCGATACACGGCATGATGACCATCGTAAAGGCTCCAGTCGTTCGACAAGAGTTCCCGGTTTCCCGTCGCATAAAACTGGTCATAGTCCGGAGAGCCCGGAAGCGGGGTCAGGATCATCAGCTGCATCGACTCCAAGCCATATTCTTGAGCAAATCGGCTGGTTTCGTAAATGGTTTCCTTGTCATCCGCATCCGAACCGACGACAAACATCCCGTGGATCCGGATTCCGAATTCCTTGAACTTCTTGATGCTGGCAACGATCTTCTCGTATGTCTGACGCTTGTTGAAGAGGTCCAACGTCTTTGGATTGATCGACTCGAAACCGACAAAAACGTTGAAACAGTTGCTCGCCTTCATGAGCTCCAACAGCTCAGGATCGAACGCTGTCTCGATACGGACCTGGGCACCCCATTGGGGCGTCAATCCTTCCTCGATCATCCGGCGGAGAAGCTCTTTCGTTCTTTTACGGTTGGCCGTAAACAGGTCATCCGCGAAGAAAACATATTTCGGTTTGTTAACCCGGATTTCATCAATAACACGCTCCACGGAATGCATCCGGAAACCATGTCCGTACATGCCCGGAACCGAACAAAAAGTACACGTGAACGGGCATCCCCTCGACGTGGCGATGGACACCAAGCCACCCTGCTTCCATCCATCCACAAGACTGTAATCCGGGATCGGATTGACATCCAGGTCTTCCTTGAGGGGACGCTCCGGATTATGGATCTTTCTCCCTCCGCGCCAGTAGGACAACCCCAAGATCTTGTCCATGGGAAGGCTGCCTTCCATGGCGTCCAGAAGCTCAAAAAGCGTTTCTTCCCCTTCGCCACGGACGACATAGTCCGAATGTTCGAGTGCCTCGTCGGGACAGAACGTGACATGGGTTCCACCCATGACCACGGGGATACCGGCCTCTCTTACCTTTTGGGCCAAACGATAAGACTGGGGAGCCGTCGAAGTGAGAGCGGAAACCCCCACAACATCAGCAGACATGACCTCGTTCATATCGACGGGGGCAACATCTTCTATGTAGACGCGAACATCCCACCCACGGTCACGAAGCATGGTGCCAAGCAAGATCACACCCAGACGCGGAATGGTAAATTTGCTATACACATGAAGATGCGTCGATTTCGGTTCAACGAGAACAAATTTTTTCTTACCCATGGACATACCCCCGTCCTTCAAAGATCCAATACTCCCGAAGGATTCCATCAACCTTCAGGATGAATCCGGGTTTTCTTTTCAAGGAGCTGTTCCTGTGTTTCCACAACTTCCGGATCAAGGATGCAACATTCATCGATCGGACACACGGCCGCACACTGGGGATCCTCATGGAAACCCACACATTCGGTGCAAAGCTCGGGATCGATGATGTATATGGGATCCCCTTCGCTGATCGCGTCATTGGGGCATTCAGGAAGACAGGCTCCGCACGAAATACAATTATCCGCGATTTTCAACGACATGCAAAAACCTCCTCATTATCGGATTTAAACGGATTCATGCTCACGTCTTCCGAACGGAAGACACAGGCAGGCATTCCTAACTTTCCGCATACATAAGCCGGGGTTGAATATTGACGTCCCAAGGAACCGTTTTTCAAATTATTATCGCCATGTTGATCGGCCTCATAATACATCCTGACCAACATGGCCGGACCTATCCGAGGAACTTTTGCCTGCAATTTTCACGACTTCGTGGCCGCACTTCCGCCACGATAAGGTTGTTCATCATACCCTTGAAAACAATAACAATGCAAGGGGATCTCCCGAGAAACCTCAATACAAGCCAGATAAAAATTCCGGAACCCGGGAAAACCCCGAATATCCGTGGTTCAGATGCCGGTCACAATGCCGGTCACTTCAATTGTGTTCCGCACTGGGGTATATTACAATCCCCGGACCTGAAAATCGCGCCTATGAACCTCACCGTCAAGACCGGGGATACGTTTTATGACCAGAGTGCGCAATCGTGGACGACTAGAGATACTACTCCTGGTCCTCTTCCTGTTCTGTCTCCCGGACACGGGGTGCTCGCGATCCCCTTCCCCCTCCATTGACCCCAAGTCCATCGCGGGAAAGGTCGAGATCTCCCCGAGCGTTCCGCTCTGGATGCTTCATGGAACCCTGACGGTCATCGTCTACATGAAGGGAAGCACGTCGCCGTCTTATCTGCCGGTCGCCATATCCCAGTTTTTACATCCGGTCTTTCCCGTGCATTTCAAGATCACCCAGGACGACGTCCGCCTTTCAGGAATCGACCTCAAGGGAAAGGTGAAACTGGGAGCCCGCCTCCTGCTTGATTCGGGGTCAGACCTCGTTTCGCGTGGGGAGTATGTCGGGATGATTCCCGGGGAAGTTTCTGTCGGAGGGGCTCCCGTCACGATCACAATCGATCATGCCGCGTCCAATGAATAATGACGGCGCATCAATTTTCATTCGGGACCTCGACGTGTCCGTCGTCATCGGCGTCTCCCCGAAAGAAAGGAAGTCCCCCCAAACCATTCGCCTCGACCTTGAGATTGGGTTCTGCTTTCTTTCTGATCACCTACCGACCCTGACAGATCGGGTGACGGACACGCTCGATTACGAGTCCCTGATCTCCAGGATTATCGAGGTGAGCCAACGCCAAAGCCCGGCTCTTCTCGAGAGGTTTGGCGAACTGATCGCCGAAACTCTTTTCGGGCATTTCGATCAGATCGAATCCCTCAGGATCTCGCTTCACAAAATTCCGGCGCCATTGGCCGAAGGCATGCTCGGAGCCGTCGGCATCACTCTCAACTACTCGAAAAAGGGGTTGTCTCGATGATCTTCAAACCGGGAGTCTTTGGCCTCCTTCTTTTGGAGGTGACAGCCGGTGGATGTTACCTGCTCACGTTCATGAGCCGCTTCGAACGCGTCAACAGGACTTTTTACCGATTGCACGGTGGGTTGTTTCTGGTCTTCGCGGGTTTGGCATTCTTTTTCATGGGACCTTCGGCCTTTACAGAACTTTCGTCCCTGGGATTCTCGTCCGCCGGGCAATCCGCCATCACCTTCCTGGGCATAGGCACATTGGCCCTTCTCGTCTACAATGCTATGGTGTTCTTCGGCCCCTGGGAACGGCAAAAGGTGCTTTCCCGCCCGGTTCTACTTTCCGCGTCCCTGATCCTTTTTCTGTCTCTCGGAAGCGGCACCCTGGCATTGATTCCAAACTGGAACCTGACATTCCACGGGGTCCTACTCCTGTCCGTGACACTTTCTGCGGCATTTCTTCTCGGGTCGGTCCTCCTGGCCATGAACCTCGGTCACTTCTATCTGACCAACCCGACTTTACCGATTGAACCTCTCCTTTTCCTCACCCGGATTTTGGTTGCAATCATGGTTGCGGTGACGATTCTCATACTTCCGGAGGCCCTGTTCAACGCACATGCCAGCACCGACTTCGTAAAAGCGCTGAAACTTGAATCCTTTCAGGGACTCTATGTATGGGGCAGGCTAATTCTGGGGATCCTGGGCGGGCTCGTCATCTCTTTCATGGCACTGAAAACCGTCCGGATGCACTCGACCCAATCGGCAACCGGTCTCCTGTATATCGAACTGATCTTTATCCTGTTCGGACAGGCGTTCGCCAACTTTCTCTATCTTCGAATGGGCATCCTGCTCTGACCTTGCCGGATATTCAGGGAGCCACGATCGAAAACTCTTCGATATGCGAAAGCGGGTCGCTTTTGATAATGACCTGACGGCGAATTTTTCGTTCGACCGCCGTCAGGAAGTCCCTCTCCTCCTCCTGGAGGACTGTCTGAATCTCAGGGTGGACGAACAGGATGACTTTCCGGTCTTTCGGTCCTTTTCCTCCGGTAGGGACACTTCGCAATTCCTCTAGGATTTCATAGACGATCGTGCGAAGGGATTTGGTGTACCCTTTTCCGTCGCAATAGGCACACGTCTCTCCCAGAAGATGCACGAGGTCTTCCCGAACCCGTTTCCGCGACATCTCTACAAGTCCAAGGTCGGAAATCTTGAGTGCATTTGTACGCGCTTTGTCCCTCGACAGGGATTCCTGGAGACCCTGAAATACGCGTTCGCGGTTCTTTTCCTTCTCCATGTCGATGAAGTCGATGATGATGATGCCACCGATATTGCGAAGCCTAAGCTGGCGGGCAATTTCCGTCACCGCTTCGAGATTGGTCTGAAGGATCGTTTCCTCGGGGTCGCTCTCACCGACAAACCGGCCGGTATTCACGTCGATAACCGTCAGAGCTTCGGCACGGTCGATGACCAGATACCCCCCGCTTTTCAGCCAAATCTTTTTTTCAAGCGCCTTGGCCAGATGCCGGTCGACATCGTACGAGGAAAACAAGGGGTGATCCCCTTCCCACAGTCGAACCCTCGACTGGTAATCCGGCATGTATGTCGCGATGAAATCCATGACCCTCTGATATTCCTTGGGATCGTCAATGTGCAGGGTCTGGATTTCCGTGGTCAGGTAGTCCCGGATCGTCCGGAACACGACGTCGAGATCCTCGCGAACGAGCGAAGGAGCTTTCATCGATTCGCTTCGGGATTTTATGTCCTGCCAAAGAAGCTCGAGAAAAATCATGTCCGCACGGGCCTCGGCCTCGGTCATCCCTTCTGCGACGGTCCGTATGATATAGCCTCCCTTACCGGTCCTGAGACCGTTGACCATTTCCTTGAGGCGTTGTCTCTCCTCTTCATTCGTGATCCTGCGGGAGACACCGGTGTGATTGACCTGGGGCATGAAAACCAGGTATCTCCCGGGAAGACTTATATAGGTCGTTGCCCGAGGACCTTTGGTGCTTATCGGTTCTTTCGTCATCTGGAGAAGGATTTCCTGCCCCTCCGACAGCAGTTCTTCGATCGGCTTTCTGGGCTGTTTGCGCGGGGCTTCGGATTTGGCTGCAGCAGCCTCTTCCGGAGGGGGAGCGTCCTGGGAACCCTCAACCGGCGAGACTAAAGACGGAGCGATGGGATTGACGTCCTCCCTCATTTCTTCCGGAAGGGTTTCCATCCCCTCGACATAAATATCGTCAACATAGAGAAAGGCCGCCTTGTCCAGGCCGACATCGACAAATGCCGCCTGCATCCCCGGAAGAACCTTGCTGACCCGACCTCTATAGATGTTGCCGACAACGCCGGCAGACCGTTTCCGTTCGAAAAAGAACTCCGCGAGCAACCGGTCCTCGACCAAGGCGACCTTTGTCTCTTCGTTCGTCACATGAATCAAAATTTCCGTCGACATTTCCCATCCTCCGAAAACGTACAGAAAACGGAACCGTTCCGCCTAAGGGAAGTAAAGGACCTTTCCTTGTCATTCGTCCCGGATCGTCCGTTTTCACCAATTGTGTGCCTTTCGACCTGTCATGTCTTGGCATGAATCCGTATATTGAGCAAAAGCGAAAGACCCATCAGGGAAACCAGTAGCGCTGAACCTCCATAGCTGAGCAATGGCATGGGAATTCCCACAACCGGGAGAATTCCGACAACCATTGATGCGTTGATGAGAAAATTGATCCCGAACAAACATGTCAGGCCCGCTGCAAGCAGGAATCCCCTTCCGTCCTTGCAGTTCAGGGCCGTCTTGTACCCGAACCAAAGAATGTATCCATTGACGGCAAGCAACAGGATCGTTCCCAAGAAACCCCATTCTTCCGAGAAGACCGCAAAAGCAAAATCCGTATGGGCTCCGGGAAGATAACGGAACCGGACCTGTGTCGCTCCTTTCAGTCCTTGCCCGAACCAGCCTCCCGACCCGACAGCGACCATCGATTGGAGGGTATGATATCCAAGTCCCATGGGATCGGCTTCCGGGTTTAAAAATGTGCGGATACGATCTTTTTGAAAATCATGGAGGTGGTTCCAAAGAACCTGCCAGAAGATCGGCAGCAAGATGATTGAACCCCAAAGAGCCAGGAAAAACGTTCGGGATCGAATTCCCCTCAGCACAAGAAACACCCCGAGGGCAAAATAAAGTCCGAGTGTCGTTCCAAGGTCCGGTTGCTTTGCGATCAGAAAACCGGGAATCGCAGTAATCCCGAGTGCAAATAACACTTTTTCGAACGGAAGCCCCTCCCTCTCAAGATCCTTGCCAAATAGCCAGACCAGGATAAGAAGAAGGGAAATCTTCATGAATTCCGACGGCTGGACCATCAGGGGACCGAAACCGATCCATCGCCGGGCCCCATGGCTTTCATGACCTGCGAAATGAACAAACAAAAGCAGGGCCAGGAGAAAACCGTAAATGGGAATGCTGGATTTCAACAGAGAGGTATAGGGGACATTCAGGAGGATAAAAAAGAAAACGAATCCTGCGAATGCCCAGACTCCCTGCCGTATGGCCAAATGCCAGTCGATCGACCATTGAACGAGAATACCGACCAGCGTAAGTCCCACAACAGCACCCAAAAAATCGGGGTAGGCACGAAAAACGTAGAAGAAAAGGGTCGGGAACTTCACGTTCTCGCCCCTTTCTGCGAAATCGTGGGTTTCAGAGGCGTAATGGCAGGCACTTGGGCCAGATAGTCCCTATAGAATTCCTGAAACACCGCACGCGCAACCGGTCCCGCGACATCTCCACCGTCTCCCCCATTTTCGATGAGTACCGCCACGACAATCCTGGGTCTGTCAAATGGAGCAAATCCGACGAACCAGGAATCCGCCCGTATTTTCGGTGGTTTTGCTCCCGACTTGGAGATCCGGTTCGAGATCACTTGGGCCGTACCCGTTTTCCCGGCGATCTCCATTTCGGGAATCTTCACCGGATGACCTGTTCCGTGAGGGTTATTGACAACTTCCCACAAACCTTCCCGCAAGGTATCGAAGTCGGTTCCGGAAATCTGGAGTTTTTTGACCGGAGGGACCGTTTGATCGACGGGATTGGGCCTGACATCGGACGAGAAAAACAGGTGTGGGGTGACGAGCGACCCTTTCGTCGCAACGACACCCATCAAGCGGGCCATTTCGATCGGAGTCACGGTGAGGTATCCCTGTCCGATGGCGAAAGGCAAGGTTTCCCCGGGGTACCAGGGCTGGTTCATCCTTTTCTTCTTCCAGTCCCGGTCGGGCACCGTTCCCGAGACTTCCGAAGGAAGATCGACCCCGGTCCTATTCCCCAGACCGAATGTACGGGCCATCTCCGCCAGTCGATCCGGACCGATGGCCATGCCCGCCCGATAGAAATAGATGTCACAGGATTGCATGATCGCCCGGCGAAGGTGAAGAGTTCCGTGACCGCCCTTTTTCCAGTCGTGGAACGGCATCCTTCCAAGGTACAGGATCCCGTTGCAATGAAAGGCTTTCTGTGGATCGATCACACCCGCCTTGAGTCCCGCAAGGGTCGTTACCACCTTGAAGACCGATCCCGGAGGATAGAGTCCCTGGATCGCCCGGTTTGTCAGAGGATGGTCGGGATCAGAAATCAACTGATGCCAAACCGATGCAGAAAGGGATGCCGAAATTTGATTGGGATCAAACGAAGGATGGCTCGCCAAGGCGAACACTTCACCGTTTCTCGGATCCAGGGCTACGACGGCACCGCGCCGATTCCCCAATCCGTCCTCGGCCACCCGTTCGATCCGGCTATCGATCGTCAACCGGATCGAATGGCCCAGGGAGGGACTTTTGGGGCTCAGCTTCCTGATCACGTTTCCCTGGGAATCCACGAGTTTCCGGGTTTCCCCCGGAGTCCCCTGAAGAAGCGACTCGTACTCTTTCTCGATTCCGGTTTTTCCGATCCCCGTCCCCGGAGGCAGGTGTCGGGCATAGGAATTCTTCATGTCTCCGACCGACAGGGACCCTACATACCCGAGAAGGTGGGCGGCCATATTTCCCTGAACATAGGTCCGTTCCGGGATCGTCTGGATGATTATTCCCGGGAGACGGTAGAGATCCATCCGGACCCTGGCAACCTGGGCAAGCGTCAGATGAGCCCGAAGGGGGACCGGTACGTAATTCGGGAGAATTCCCCTCATTCTCTTCAAGGCATCCCGAAGCTCCGGGAGAGGGATTCCAAGATCCCGTCCAAGAAGACCCAAAGTGGAACCCTCCCTCTGCACCTCGTCGGGAATCATGGACACGACGAAGTTCGTTCCGTTGCTGACAAGGACGGTTCCGTTGCGATCGAGGATGGCTCCCCTGAGAGGCGGAAGGGGAATGACCCGAAGGATATTCCCTTTTGCAAGCCGAAGGTATTTATCGTGCTGATTGATCTGGATGTCGAAAAGGCGGGCCAAAAGCACAAAAAACCCTAGCAGGAAACTGAAAAGGAGTAATTTCAGCCGTCCTTTTGGCGTAGATGCAAGCGAAAGGACAGACCACATGCCCGGGATGTATCGAAAACTCCCTCCGGGCTGGTGCCGGGAGCGAAGGCCGGAAATGCTCGGCGTGCGAGAAAATTGGACCACTCAATCACCCTTGCCGGATGCAGGAACATATCCCCCTTCGCCGCAACCGGACCCGTTCCCCCTTTCGACCCATTTGACCGCGAACCTGAAGGGGATGACTAACGAAGTTCCCCTGTCCGCTGGTCCCGAATGAGCCGTATTCCATAGATTCCAAATACGAGCAAAGTGCCGGCTATTCCGGTATTTACGTCCCGTCGAAGATCTACGAGAATGGACTCCCAGGTTTCGGGACGTCCAAGCAACTCCAGTAATGCCAGCGAACCCAGATTATAGAGCATGATCACACCCCAAAACACGATGACGGCAATACGAGGCCGATCCCAGCGTATCAGAGGATAGAGCCAGAAGACCATCAACGCAGCCCCTTCCACTCTCAGGACCCATTCGAGGGGTGACCCGATGTTCAGGAAACTCATCAGAAGGCCCAGAACGAACCCGGTCGCGACCACGACCGGCCATTCCTCGTTCCTGAGCCCGAAAAAAAGGATCAGAAGAATCCAGTCGACGCCCGCCCCCCAAAGTCCGCCTGCATTGCCGAAAGATGCCGCGAACAGAGCCAGCAGGAAAAAAAGGCCGATCCTCAGTCCGGGAGTCATTTGCCACTCCCCCACTGGAGGGGGTATTGGACCCAGTTTTTCCCGGGTGTCAGGACATAAGCCACGTCCAGGTCGGACAATGATTCGGCAGGTATTAGCTCCACGCGGTGGAACAGAAGATCGGTGTCCGGCGCAACCGAATGGACGACGCCGATACGCTCACCCGGAGGGAAATAACCATCTTCTCCGCTCGTAACGATCATTTCGCCTTTTTGTACAGGGGTCAGGATCGGGATATAGCTCAAGGACAAGGGTCGACCCACACCCCGACCCTCCACGATCCCTTTCTGGCCCGAGCGGGGAAGGAGTCCTTCCATGGCGAAAAAAGCGTCTTCCACCCACAGAACCTGGGAAAAGCCAGGGAAAACCTTAACCACGAAACCGACCACCCCGGAAGGTCCCAGGACCCCATCCTTGAGCCGTATACCATCCTTTGATCCACAGTCCAGCAGGATCGTTCTATGTCCGACGGTGGGATTGTCCGCCAAGACCCTGCAAGGGCGGCCTGGTACCAAGATGCGATTCTTGAGCCCCAACAGGGCTTTTAGCCGGGCATTCTCATAAAATAAACCTCTCGCCCTTACGAGACGGGAGGAAAGAAGGGTCACTTCTTTCTTGAGGGCCTCGTTTTCTTTTTCGGCATTCACCAGATTCGAATAATAGTCCCAGTTCGACACGAACGAAACCTGGGTGCCGCGGAAAACGACCAGAACCTCCCGGACCAGCCAGAGGGGAGGCGCCATCACAACCTGCCTGAAAAGCGGGGGATAGAAACCAAGAATCAGCAAAAGAAGTACAACGAAGAGCCCCGCGATCACGAGACGCTTCGGAATCCTTGCTCTTGCACCGGTCTTATTCACCCAACACTAGTCTCCGATCGACACTTTTTTCAGAACATCCAGCTCTTCGAGGGTCTTCCCCGTACCCATGACGACGGTTGTCAACGGATTGTCCACCGTTATGATCGGAAGATGTATTTCATCCCGAATGCGGGCATCCAGTCCCTTCAGCATCGATCCGCCCCCCGTCAGGACGATCCCCCTGTCTATGATATCGGCCGAGAGTTCGGGAGGGGTGTTTTCAAGCGTCCTCTGAATCGTTTGGATGATGCGCGAAATCGTATCGGACAGGGCATCCCTGATCTCTTCCTCCGAGACTTTCAGGGTTTTTGGAAGCCCCGTGACGAGGTCTCGTCCCTTGATCGTCATGGTTCGAGGTTCTTTCTGGGCACAGGCGGATCCGACTTCCATCTTGATCCGTTCCCCCATCGCATCGCCGATCAAAAGGTTGTGCTTTTTCTTGATGTACTGGATGATATCTTCGTCCATCCGGTCCCCTGCGACCTTGATCGATTCGCTGTACACGATGCCCCCCAGCGAAATGATCGCCACGTCCGTAGTGCCCCCCCCGATGTCGATGACCATGTTCCCTGAAGGCTCCATAATCGGCAGGCCCGCACCGATCGCCGCGGCAAGAGGTTCTTCGATCAGATACACCTCTCTCGCCCCGGCAAGGCGGGCCGAATCCTTGACCGCTCTCTGTTCGACCTGGGATATCCGGGACGGGATGCAGATGACCATTCTGGGACGGACGAACGTGGATCGATGGTGGACCTGATTGATGAAGTACGACAACATCTGCTGGGCGACATCCGGATTATCGATGACGCCATTCCGCATCGGGCGGATGGCAACGATATTTCCCGGGGTGCGACCCAACATTT
The DNA here is from genome assembly GCA_027315205.1 of Leptospirillum sp. GTDB lineage: Bacteria > Nitrospirota > Leptospirillia > Leptospirillales > Leptospirillaceae > DAHUYM01. The sequence goes on from DAHUYM010000001.1 coordinate 177,026, forward strand.
TCTTGGCCTCATGCCCGATCGCAAGAATCTCATTGGTTTTCTGGTCAATGGCCACGATCGAAGGTTCATTGATCACGATCCCTTTTGCGCGAACATAGACCAACGTATTCGCCGTTCCAAGGTCGATGGCGAGATCCTGGGACAGAAAACCGAAAAACTGGGCCAACAATGACAATGGGGCCTCCTCATGCAAATCGTCCTATCCGGCGTGTCGCAGACATACCGGAATCGACCAAAAGAATTCTTACACCTCTACGGGCGGACGCTCTTCCTTTGGAGTGACCCGTGTCTGGGCAAGATCGTCGCCGAGGCGACGCCCCGACCGCTGCCCTGCCATCAGCAAAAACTCAAGGCCGACAACCCCGATGAAAAGAAAGGGGCCGACATACGGTATCAACGCCAGAAGAAAAGCGATCCCGATCGGGAGATTCCGGACGGTGGATTCAAAAAAACGGCAGGAAGTCTCGTCCCTCCTTCGAACCATCAATCCCGCAAGGCGTTTTCCAAGGCTCTTCCCGCCGGGAAAACCATCACAAATCAGCAAGTATGCCAATCCCGTCAGCTCGCCAAGAAGCGGGCCATGAAGAAGCACGCCGACTTTCGCGAAGGCAAAAGCGGTCAGGAAATCCACGAACTTCGCCAAGATCCTGTCGAAGAGAAAAGAGGATCTATCGGAAATTTCCGGGAACCGCACTGTCGTCTCTTTCGGGAAAGTCGTTCTTCATACGTCAACTTCCGCACCGTGAGCGGACAATGGAAAAACTACACAGAACCGGGAAAAAATGCAATGGAAAACAGGAGATGGGAAAAAGAAGGCGCGAGAGTCAATCCTCATTTATCCTGACCAATCGCCGAAAGTGCCGCTTGACGGAGTCTTTCGATCGCGTCGCGGTAAGGAGGATTCCGGAAAATGGCCGTTCCAGCGACCAGCGTATCTGCCCCCGAAGCGACGATCCGCGCCACATTTCTGCTCCCGATCCCTCCATCAACCTCTATCCGGAAGGTCCCTTTCCGGGCATCCCTCAAAGCCCGAACACGGGCAATCTTGTCAAGCGTCCCTTCGATGAAGGACTGGCCTCCGAAGCCCGGATTCACGGACATCACCAGGACCAGGTCGACCATATCGAGGACCTCCTCGAGGTGCCCCACCGGGGTGCCCGGGTTGATGGCGACCCCTGGGGAAAAACCCATCGTCCGGATCCTGTCCAGAAGACGGTTCAGATGCACATCGGATTCCTGGTGGACGATCACTCGATCCACCCCCGCCGACTTCAGGTCGTCGAGGTATTCGTTCGGATGCCAGACCATTAGGTGGGCTTCGAGGGGTATGCGGGCATGGAGGTGGATCGCCTTGATCACAGGGGGCCCGAACGTCAGGTTTGGAACGAAATTTCCGTCCATCACGTCCAGATGGATCCAGTCTGCGCCGGCCTCGGACACATCCCGGACCTCCTGTGCGAGATTGCCGAAATCCGAAGCCAGGATGGATGGAACGACGAGGATTTCCGGTTCGTTTGCCCGGGATGGGGAAGCGCTCATCAGAATGCGTGCCGGACCGGAAGGATCTGGGTGCCCGCCATTTTTTCGAGGCGGCGTATCCGCTCCGCGGTCGGAGGATGGGTCGAGAAGAGGGAGAGGATTCCTTGTCCCTTGAACGGTTCGAGTATGAACATATGCGCCGTCGCTGGTTCCGCATTCATCGGAATCTCCGCCACTCCGTGTTCGAGCTTGTCCAGGGCATGGGCGAGAAAAAGGGGATTCCCGCAAAGCTTGGCGCCTCCTTCGTCCGCCATGAACTCACGGGAGCGAGAGATGGCCATCTGTATCAAAAAACTGGCCACCGGAGCCAAAAACAGCATCATGAAGTCTCCGATTCCTCCCCCTTCGCGCTCTTCCCTTTCTCTCCCTCCGAAAATGAGAGCCCATTGTGCCATGTTGGCGAGCATTGTGATCGCCCCCGCGATGGACGCCGAGATCGTCGAAATCAGCGTATCCCGGTGAAGAACATGCGTCAGCTCATGGCCGAGAACCCCCGACAGTTCTTCCGGGGTCATCAGATCAAGAATTCCCGTTGTCACCGCGACGGCGGCGTGGGAAGGGTTGCGTCCGGTCGCGAATGCGTTCGGGGAAGGATCCTCGATGATGTAGAGGCGGGGCGTCGGGATGCCGGCCCGGCGGGCCAGAGCCTCGATGATCTCGTGAACCTCCCTGAGCCTGGGTTGTCCCAGGAGATCCGGTGTGATTTCCCGGGCTCCGTACATCGACAGGACGATCTTGTCGCTGAACCAATACGAACCGACGTTCATGACAAGAGAAAGAATAAAAGCGATGACCAGGCCGGCATTGCCACCGAAATGCCTCCCCAGGAACAGGAGTACGCCCGTCAACGCACCCAGCAACACAACCGATTTCACCGAGTTCAGCATAAAACCGACGATCTCCTTCTCGACTTATGACCGATTATTCCGGGGCTCCCAGTCGGGTTCCCGGTTCGAGCCGGTTCCCCGTCAGGAATTCCCGCGAAGACAGTACCCTGCCCCCCGGCTTCTGCAATTCGGCAATCCTGTAAACACCCTTTCCGCAGGCGAACGATATCCCTCCCGGACCGGCTTGCACGATCGTTCCGGGAAGGGCTTCCGGGGATTCCGTACCGGAGTCCTCCTCTCCCGAAATCACCCTCAGAGTCCCGAAGGGGGATTCGCAAAAGGCTCCCGGCCAGGGATTCATCGCCCTTACATGACAGTCCACTTCAAGAGATGTTTTCTCGAAGGGTATCCGTCCGTTGTCCTTCCGGATGAGCGGTGCCAGAGAGGGTTGTCCCGACTGGGGCATCGGCGTCCGCTGTCCGGATAAATAGAGAGGAAGTTCCTTCTCCAGAAAATCCGGACCCAACCGGGTCATTTTCTCCGAAAGCGAAGTCGTCGTTTCCCGCTCATCAAGCCGGATAGGGATCTGGGCGAGGATGGGTCCGGTATCCATCCCCTCGTCCATGCGCATGAGGGTCAGGCCCGTTTCCGGGAATCCGTTCAAGACCGCCCACTGGATAGGCGAAGCGCCCCTCAGTTCCGGGAGAAGGGAGGCATGCACATTGATACATCCCCATTTCGGGCGGTCCAGGATCGCCTTGGGTAGTATTTTACCATAGGCCACCACGACGATCACGTCGGGTTCCCATGCGAAAATCGGCCCGAAGGCGTCTACGGTCCGGAGCGTAGGGGGCGTTTCCACGGGGATTCCAAGAAATTCCGCACTTTTCCGCACCGGTGAGGGCATCTTTTCATATCCTCTTCCTGCAGGCCGGTCCGGTTGGGTCACGACACCCGCGACACTGTATCCCATCCGCACGAGCCGTTCGAGAAAGGGTACCGAAAACACCGGGGTCCCCATGAAAACGACCTTGACATTCCTGTGCTCATTCACCCCTGAAACCTCTTTTTCCGCTTTTCTCGATCTCGCGGATCCGAGTTTTCAAACGTATCTTGTCCCATGGAGTCATCCGGTCCGACAGGAGAAACCCTTCCAGATGGTCCATCTCGTGCTGGACCAAACGGGCAAACAAACCTTCGCCCTCGAGGACGATTTCTTTTCCGTCCAGATCGAACCCCTTCACCTCGATCCGTGCATACCGTTCGACAGGGATGAAGATTCCCGGGAAACTGAGGCAGCCTTCGTCCTCCGTCACAACCCCCTCCTGCGCCGTCACGACCGGGTTGATCAAGGTTACGGGCTTTCTTTTGCCGGGTTCGGCCCTCCGGTTCATGTCGAACACAAAAAAACGGAGGTTGCAGCCCACCTGAGGCGCCGCGATCCCGATGCCGGGTACGACGTAAAGGGTTTCGAACATCCGGTCGATCAAGTGTTTCATGGGGGCATCCACGGAGAGCACTTCCTCGGATTTACGGAACAGGCGGGGATCACCAAAAGAAAGAATGGAGAGGGGCGCCGAATCGTCCCGGTTCATGGAACTCCCGAACCCAGAAACCACCGGCCGATGTCGGAAAGTTCGCTTAATGTCACAGAATGTCCCACGTCATACTCCTTCCATTCTCCCTTCCACCCGGCCAGGTTCAGGGCCTTGTACGTGGCCTTTCCCAGAGGCAGGGGTATCACGGGATCCTCGACCCCGTGCGCCATCAGGAAACGGTTCGGGGGCGTTCCCTTTTGTCGAAGCGGAATCGAATCCGGATCCGGGTCGTATGTCGACAGGGCGAGAACCCCTCCCAACGGGCTTTCGGACATGAGTGCGGCGTTTATGGCGACAAGCCCCCCCTGGGAAAAACCCGCGAGGAAGATCTTTTCTCCGGGAACGCCCCGGGACTTCTCAAAATCTACCCATTCCAGGAGGCGGCGCGCGGATTCGTTGATGCCGTCCCAATCCGGATCGGTGCGCACTTCCGGCTGCCGGATATCATACCAGGCCCTCATCCGCATGCCACCATTGACGCCAACCGGCCGTTCGGGGGCATTCGGGAGAAGAAATTTCAGACGTCTGTCCCCTTCCAGACCAAAATAGGGGAGTGCGGGAATAAAATCGTGACCATCCGCCCCGAGTCCATGGATCAGGAAAACCGTCCCGGAAAAGGGCGCGGGGATGCTCCTCTCGAAACCGCCTTCGGGACCGAAAGGAAAAAGGGAGACAGGATCCGAGGCGTTCAACGAAGTTCATCCGGACGGGTTCCTGAGCCGAGCTGCTCCAGGAGCGTTTCGATCCGGTCGGCGGGAGGGAGGCACGACCCTTCGCGGCAAACGTATGCCAGCGTCTTTGTGGGGAAGAAGGGTTTTTCCATCGCCTCGGGAAGAGGCCCGGCACAGTCGGACAAATCGATAATCATCGTGTCCCTTGACGTCGCCTCCCGCGCTTTCAGGCTCCATTCGGCCGCATCCGGACCGCCCAGGAGGATCACCGACGGAGAGAACAGGGCGCATTCCAGGGCGGCGATCAGGCTCGTATATCCTGACGCCTGCTCGAGTATCTGGGGATAGAAAAGACGAAGCGCGCGTTCGGCCGTGTCCAGGTAGGAAAGGTTTCCCGTGAGATGGGAAAGGCGGATCAATGCCAACGCCGCCACTCCGTTTCCGGAAGGGATCGCGCCGTCGTGACCGGTTTTGGGACGGTGGATCAACCGTTCGTGATGATGTCCGGTAAAATAGAACCCCCCCTGTTCGGAATCCGCGAATTCGTCCAGCATGGCATCGGCCAACTTTAGGGAAAACGAAAGATCCTCGGGTCTGAATCGGGCTTCCATCGAGGCCTGGAGCGCGGACAGAAGATAGGCGTAGTCGTCGAGATAGCCGGACAGCGGGGCTTTTCCATCCTTGATCACGGCTTTCAGGCGGTTTTCAGACCAGAGATGTTTCCGGATGAAATCGAGGGTCTCCTGGCCGGCCTTGATCCACTCGGGACGCGACATGAAAGATCCTGCGGCAATCAGTCCTCTTGCCGCCAAAGCGTTCCAGGACGTGAGGATCTTGTCGTCCAGCCCCGGACGCACTCTCTTCTCCCGGGCTTCCAGGAGTTTTCTCCGCGACGACGCGATCCTCTTCGCGATTTCTTCCTCAGGCAGGTGAATTTGCTCCGAAAGTCTCTCGAACGAAGGGGTCGCTCGGAACAGGTGCCAGTGACTCCCTTCGAAATTCGGAGGGCCCGACAATCCGAAGTATTCCGATGCGACCCGATACTCCTCTTCGGTCAGGATCGCGCGGATGTCATCGGGGGTCCAGACATAAAAACGTCCTTCCTCGCCTTCCGAGTCCGCGTCCAGCGAAGAGAAAAAACCCCCTTCGGGAGATCGCATCTCACGGAAGAGCCAGCCGATCAACTGTTCCGCAGCAGTGACGAAGGAGGGTTCCCGCGTTTCCCTGTAGAGTCCTGCCAGAACCTCGAGCAGAAGACCGTTGTCGTAAAGCATTTTCTCGAAGTGGGGAATCATCCACCTGTCGTCGACGCTGTACCGCGAGAAACCCCCTCCCACCTGGTCCCAAATCCCTCCGCACAGCATGCGGTAGATGGTCAGGCGAACCATTTCAAGAGCCGTCCTGTCCTTGTCCAGCCTGTACCTCCTGAGGCAGAACAGAAGATCGGTCGGGTGAGGAAACTTCGGCGCTCCGCTGAATCCACCGAATTCGGGGTCGAAACGGCTTTTCAGACTCTCGAGAAGGATTCGTATCGGCCTGTCGTCCAGAACGACCTCTCCCGTTGAAGCGGCAGGGTTCGTCTGTCCGAGGTAACGGAGGATGGGATGGTCCGCTCCTTCCAGAACATTTCGGTTCTCCCCATAGAAATCATGGATCTGTTGAAGGACAGAAGCGAATCCCGGCAGGCCGAACCGTGGAACCCTGGGGAAATACGTTCCACCCGCAAACGGGACCTGATTGGAGGCAAGAAACATCGTGAGGGGCCAGCCGCCGTTTCTGCGTGTAATCACCGTATGGGCCGACTGGTAGATCTGGTCCAGATCCGGACGTTCTTCCCGATCGACTTTCACGTTGACGAACGTGTCGTTCATCAGTTTGGCGATGTCGGCGTTCTCGAACGACTCATGGGCCATGACATGGCACCAGTGGCACGCGGCGTATCCGATCGAAAGAAGGATCGGTTTTCCGGTCTTCCGGGCTTCGAGAAAAGCCTCTTCCCCCCAAGGGTACCAATCGACCGGATTATGGGCATGCTGGATAAGATATGGGCTTGTCTCGTGCATCAAACGGTTCGGCATTGTCATTCTCGTTTCATATCGGGTTCGGTCGCAGTCGGTTTATCCGGAGACGTATCCTTTTCATTTTACCGGCGACCCCGGATGTTCATCAAACGGAGGCCGGACAGAACGGATTCCCTGGCCTGAGGTTCTAGACTGTTTCCTGCGGACCCGGATTACTGGGAAACTTCCTGATGGTATTTACGGTGGTAGAGGGTTTCGGAACGTGTAAAGGAGAGGGTCGTAAAACAACTCGAGGGGAAACTCCTCCCCGAAGAAAGACATGGACCCTCCAATCGGACACGGAGAATCTCATCCCGGTTTCTCAAGGTGATCCATACGTATCCGTGCCTCCCCCTGGACAGGCCGAATGGCTCTCCCCGGGGAATCGGAATGCTTTTGAAATCCGCGCAATCCGGTCTCATTCCATCGGGCGAAGCCAGACAGGACTTGGATAATCTGAGCCTTCCGACGTGGGTATATTCGCCTTTTGTCGCGATCACGACGGAATCAGTATCCCCTCCAAGAATCCGGGTCGCTTTCCCGATTTTTTCCCCGACCGGGATGAACTGAAATGCGAGGGTTCCGGAGCGCAGGTCACCAATGACAACGGCGCTCCCTTTGCCGACCAGGAACGCGATTCGATCCTTTCCCAGGCTGACGGGCGAAAACGGTCGCAATTTAATGGATCTGGAAGGGATGGGATATTCCTTGACGCACGACGTCGTGCGACAGCGTCTTGGAATGAAGGCGATCCGATCTCCCTTCTTTTCCGTGACCCAGAACCCGTTGTCGTGATCATTTGCGAGTCCCGATGGATGGGAATCCTTCGACGGAAGGGTGATGAAGGTCATACAGCCCGCGTCGTAGCAGTGTTCCGGGAGGATTCCGATCTGGTTGGACAACTCGTCGGACACCCATGTCGAACCGCTGGACGGATCGAACTCCCCACCCGAAGGGTATGAAGGACGATTCGGTAGCAGGATTGTTTTCGTACAGGCAGATTCCATACAGTTTTTAGGGACAAAGACGATCCGGTCCCCAAATCTCTGGAGGACGAATGCACCGCCATAGGGAAGGGTGATGACCCAGCCAGGAGCCGAAAGAGGAGGAGAAAGCTCTATGAATGACGAACATTCCTGGGTTCGGCAACCGTTCGGCAGAAGAAATACACCATTCTTCAGGAGTGACGATACATAGAGGGTCCCCTTTCCGTCTTCGCCGATCCCCCTGAAGCCGAATTCGGACACCGGAATATCGAGGGAAGAGTAGTTGTCCCCTTTGATGCTTTCCCCCGAAACCGGGACATACGCCAGCAAAAGACACAGGACCGAACCGAACAGGATTTTCAGGAACACCTTCATCTTGACTCCGTTTCAAACCGGGGGATGGATGGCCATTTCGTTGTCGATCGCATGGAATACCCTGAGGATGCTGTTCCTGTTGGCACCCCAGTCCGGGATCCTGCGGGACGATGTCGACCGGGATTCGACGTGGATCCCGTACTGCGTTTTCATCAGGACGAGTTCCATCGTCTGCTCCGTCCGCCAGAACGACGAAGGTATCGAGATGCGGATCCGTTCCACCGGACCTGAAAAATCCATGGGTGTTGGGGAAAGAATCTTCCATCGGGAAAAATGCCGGATCCCGCGGATGATGTCCTTGCGGACCAGGGCGGGATTTCCCATGTAATCCCTGGCCGATACTTCAGGCAGGGGATAGGCGCCTTGCGTCCAGGCTTTCGAAAGACTCAGGTACACGTTCAATCGCTTCATGGCACCCGGGGGATTGAAGAAACTGGCGTTGTTGGCGATCAGGGCCCCGGTCACATACAAAAATGCGCCGATGACAAAAATCCCCGCCAGAACGAACCATCCGCGAATCACTTGTGAGACATTTCCTCAAGGTAACGTTCCGCATCGATGGCCGCCATGCATCCGCTGCCGGCCGCGGTGATCGCCTGCCGATAGACGGGGTCCTGGACGTCCCCGGCAGCAAAGATCCCCGGAACCGAGGTCTTAGAACCTCCTAGGGTCTTGACGTATCCTTGCCCGTCCATCTCCACGATGCCCTTCAAAAACGAGCTGTTCGGAGTGTGGCCGATTCCCAGGAAAAAACCCTCGCAGGCGATCTCGCTGATCTCCCCTGTCTTGGTATCTTTGAGGCGGGCTCCCACGACATGTCCTTTCGAAGGATCCAGAACTTCGACAACCTCCTTGTTCCAGACAAATCGGATCTTCGGATTGGCGTGGGCCCTTTCCTGCATGATCTTCGAGGCCCGAAGGGAATCCCTTCTGTGGATAATCGTGACCGTCTTCCCGAACCGGGTCAGGAACATCGCTTCTTCGATAGCGGTATCCCCTCCCCCGATGACGACGATGTTCCGGTCTTTAAAAAAGAACCCGTCGCATGTCGCGCACGCGGACACACCCTGACCCATCAAGGATTTTTCGGATGGAAGCCCCAGGTATTTCGCCGACGCCCCGGAGGCGACGATCAGCGTTTGTGTCCTTACGGGATCGCCATCGTCGCAGTGGATGACGACCGTGTCCTCCTCTTTCTCCACCTTTTCGACCATCCGGCTTTCAAAACGGGTCCCGAACCGGATGACCTGGGCTTTCATATGTTCGATCAGCTCAGGTCCGGTGACACCGGTCGGGAAACCCGGAAAATTGTCCACGTCCGTCGTGGTCGTCAGTTGTCCTCCCGACTGGGGTCCTTCGATCACCACGGGTGAAAGAAACGCGCGAGCCGAATATAAAGCCGCCGTCAGTCCGGCGGGACCCGATCCCAAAATCACGACTTTTTCCAAACCTGCCTCCGATCCGGCCCGAACCTTATTATTTTTGCCGGGATTGATCGCTGTTCCCGTCTTAGGACTAACCTATCAACCCCCCGGTGCCGGGTCAATCCCGGACGAACGCATCCTTGAAGGACGAACGACTCCCTGTTTCGTCACGAATTCGGGATAATCGAGACCACTGGCAAATTTCAGTGCCGCCCGGTCAACGCCGAGATGGTACTGGGATATGGCCAGGCTCGCCTCGGTGTCGAGGAGATAAACCTCTGCAAGTGTCAATGCGACAATGGAAATCAGGTTTGCCTGGTATTTCTTGTTCGCAAGAACAAGACCCAACCTGGCTTCCTTGACGGCTTTCTCATAAGCCACAATATCCGCCGTATCGCTCCGGATTCGCTCGTAGGCCCTTATGACCTGGAACCGGACTCGGATTTTCCAGTCGCGGAGATGATACTTGTCTTCGAGGGACAATTCCCTGGCATTTGCGACTCTTCCGCGAATCAATCCTCCGGTATACAGTGGAACGGTCATCATTGCGCCTGCCGTCCACCACCCCGGCGCATAGCTCTGTCCGGACACCATATTCCCAAGATATCCGTAGGATCCGAACGCCGAGATGTAAGGGTAATGGAGAGCTTTTTCGGACTTCGTTTTTTCCACGTGCCCCGCATACTGATTCTGCACCGAAAGCAGTTCCGGCCGTCTCTTGATACCTCCCTGAATCAGCCCTTCCAAAGCTACGGGAGGGAGATACGAAGGATCCTGATTCAGGAGCTCGTAATCCTTCCGGCTTCTCTTTCCCAATCCCATCGTTTCGTTCAGGCGCGCCAACCGGGTCTTCAAGTCGCTTTCCTCATCCACAAGAAGAGCCTGGGCCTTCTCGTAGTCGACGACTGCCAGGTCGTAATCCAGTCGGGACTTATAGTCCGCCTTATAGAGTGCGTGGGTCAGTTCCTTCACCAAAGACCTCTGTTCCAGATTCTTCTGATAAACCTCGATGAGCTTCCGGTCGAGGATCACATGGTAATAGGCTTCACGGATCTGCAGAATGACCCAGGCGTCCCGCACCAGGAGCATGTTCGTCGCAGCCTTTTCCAAATCTTTCCGGAACGACGTCTGGTGCTCGTATTTTCCGAAGTCGTACAGGAGCTGGGTGACACCAAGGGTCGCATCAAATGTCTGGGAAGCGTTATTCAAACCGTTCTGCCCCAGTGGCCCCATCGCATCGAACGTCGACGGCATGACCGGAGAATATTGATAGGCATTGTTAAAAGGACGGTTGTTGACCCCGGGATTGCCGGTTCCAAAAAGACCCGCAGCCCCCACGTTCGGAAGAAAATGCGCCTGAGCTATCTGGACGTTCGATTGTGCACGGGCGACACTGTGCTTGTACCAGAACAGCTTCGGATGATGCGTCAGACCGAAGAATATGGCCTTTTCGAGAGTCAGCCTTTCGGGCGGCTGGGAAGCATCGGTGTCGGAACCCTTCCCCCATGCCGGTACTGCCTCTAAACAGAACCCGAGGACGAGCGCGCCAAGAAGGACCCGGATCCCGGAATTTCTGAATTTCATCTCTTCCTCCACCCCGTCTTTGGATGACAATCGGGGGTTCTTCCGATCACTTTACAACTGCCGGGCAGGCCTAAACGGAATGACCCGGAACGGAAGCGCCCGGACGCGCTCGCCATCCCTGACATGCCATTTACCCATGACGATCACCCGATCTCCCGCAGAAACACCGCTCATCACCTGAATCCAGTTGGCATTGTCGATCCCGATCCTTATTGGACGGATCCGTACAACTCCTCCCTCGACAACTGCCACCGTCAGGCCCTTTCCCTTTTCCGACCTTACCGCACCTCCCGGAACGAGGAGGGCTCGGGGAAATTCTTCCAAATAAAACGTGAATCGTCCGTACATGCCAGGATGGATCCGGAGATCCCGATTATCGAAATCGACCTCGGTCCGCATGGTCCTGGTTTTGAGATTTTCTTCGGCATCAAAACGGGTGACGCGGCCTTCGAACGTCTCCCCGGGAAGTCCCGCGAATCGGGCGATGACCTTCTGCCCTCGGCGGATATGGGGGGAAACATCGGCCGGGACCCATACGTACGCCCTCAACGTATCCACTTTCTCGAGAGTGACGATCGGCTGTACCGATGACGTCTGTTCGGTCCCCTGGGAAATGAGTTTCCCTTGATCCACGAAACGATGAGTGATCATCCCGTCATAGGGGGCGCGGATGGTCTTGTAGGCAACGAGAGCCTCATCGTGCCTCATGGCGGCAATTGCCGCCAGATAAGCCGCCAGCTTCTCCTGCACCCTCTGCTTTGAAATCAAGGTCGGGTGTCCCAACCAGACTTCCTTGATCCTACGATAGGTCAGATACCGGATTCGGACCGTTGCTATCTTCTCCGACAGGGCGTGGCGAAGCTCCGGGTCCTGGATGTATGCCAGAACCTGTCCCTTGTGCACTATGTCCCCTTTGTCCACGTTCAGGACTTTCAGATACCCTGGAACATGGGCGTAGATCACGGTCTTCCGGAAAGCCCTGATACCTGCCGGAATCGTCACCTTGTGATACATGCTGCGATACCGGACCTTGATGTACTGGACGATCTGGAGCGATTCGGCTGGAGCCTTGAGAGGAAAGACCTTGCTATAGAGAAAAACCAGGATGGGCGCAAGGATCAGAATCCCGAGAATCAATCCCGAAAGTCGGGTCAGCTTCCGGGATTGTTCGACCTTCCCGAGATCGAACTCTTCTTTCCAATGCTTCGGAAGCCCTTCTTCTCCATCCGAGCGGGAGGATTCCGTTTTGTGTTCGTCCATCAGGCCCTCCTCCCTTTTCCCCCCGGACCCGGAAGGTGCAGTTTCTGGATCCGATATTGAAGTGACGTCCGCTTCATTCCGAGATATCGGGCCGCAAGGGACTGGTTGCCTCGGGCCCGTTCAAGGGCTTCCTGGATCCTTTTCCGTTCTTCGGACCGGAGTTCCTCGCGAAGACCGCCTTTCGGGTGTCCCTCATCCTCGAACCCGTTGCAGTAAATATTAAAAGGGAGGTCCTCGGTCAAAAGAACACCATTTTCCGAAAGGACCGCCATCCGTTCGAGCACATTCCGAAGTTCCCTTGCATTTCCGGGCCAACTGTACCGGGCAAGTGCCGACAGGAGAGAAGGTTCCGCGACAAGCTTCCGGTGCAGTTCGTGTCCAAGCTTCTCGAGAATGTTGTTCATCAGGAAACCAAGGTCTTCCACCCTCTCGCGAAGGGGAGGCATCCGTATTGCCAGGACGTTCAGGCGATAATAAAGATCTCTCCGGAACTGTCCGTTGGAAATCATGTGCTCCAGATCCCGATTCGTCGCGGAAATGATCCGGACATTGGCTGAGATGGATTTTTCCCCGCCGATCCGTTCAAATTTCGCTTCTTCGAGCACCCTGAGCAATTTCACCTGAAGAGGCAGGGGCAGTTCTCCGATTTCGTCGAGGAAGAGTGTTCCCCCGTCGGCGAGTTCAAATTTCCCTTTCTGAAGGACGTGCGCTCCCGTAAAAGCCCCTTTTTCGTGGCCAAAGAACATCGATTCCATGAGGGTTTCCGGGATCGCACCGCAATTGACCGTCACAAACGGACAGTCTCTTCGAAGAGATTTCTCGACGAGAATACGCGCCGCAACTTCCTTCCCGGAACCGGACTCTCCGGTGATCAAAATCGGCATATCCACCTGGGAAAACTTTTCGATCCTCTCTCGAATTTCGACCATCACCGAGCTGTTTCCTTCAAGATCGCCCTGATGCCTGTCGATTTCTTCCCTCAAGAAACCATTGGCCCTCCTGAGGGAGATATGACGTTCAGCCTTTTCGATCCGGATGTCGAGAATGGACAGGGAAAAAGGCTTCTCCAGAAAATCGAATGCCCCATTCTGCAATGTTTCCACAGCCTGATCAATGCGACCGAAAGCCGTCATCATGATGACGAGGAGCTGGGGCCATTCCTCCCGGATCCTCCTAAGAAGCGCGATTCCATCGTCCTCACCCAAACGGATATCGAGCAAGACCAGATCAAACTCGCTTTCCCGGAGGGCGGCGAGTGCCGCCTTCATTCCGCCCGCACCGTCCGTATCGTGACCACGGCGGACAAGGGATGCGAGGAGCACTTCCCTGAGCGCGGCTTCATCGTCGACGACTAAAATTTTCAACGTCCCGAGTCCTTTGAAGATTGACACCGATTGAACGGCATTCCTATGATTTGTGGATTACCTTTCATGCGATCGAACCTCTAGCCGAAGAAATTCTTCCCCGAGGAGAAACGTTATGCCCCAAAGCATCAATACACACCCGGCCCACGATAAGGTCGGGCTGTATATCCCCGAGAACCCGTCTCCCGTCATTGCCGTCGGGGGTGAAGACCGGAAGTCTTTTCTCCAGGGGATCCTCAGTCAGGATATCGTCCGTCCCGAGGACGGATCCCTTTTATTTACGTTCTTCCTGAACCCGAAGGCCCGGATCCTGTTCGAGGCATGGGCGGCAATTTTCCCGACCGAGATCCTCCTGTTTCCTCCTCCGGGAACCCGTGAGGACTTCATCGCCCACCTGAAGAAATACTTGTTCTTCCGGACAAAAGCGACGATCGAAGACCGATCCGGCCAGTTTCGAGAACTCCGCCTCATGGGGCCGGAAGCCGTTACCACGCTCCTTCCCGTCCTCCTTCCATCCGAAACGCCCCACCCGGTCAGGTCTATCAGGGAGGGAGGCTTTGCGCTTCTCAGGCCTCCCGTTTTCCAGATGGATGCTTACGTTGGTCCGGCCGTGGACATGTTCGTACCCGTGAACCATTTCGACAGCATCCGGGACACCGTTCGGGGACGTGTTCTCCAAACCGGCGGCATCGAACTCGACCGGCAGGCTTACGAGACCTACCAGACGGAGAAAGGGATCCCGGAATTCCCTTCGGAACTCAACGAAAACCATTTCCCCGCCGAGGTGGGTCTCGACACCCTGGGGGTGTCGTACAACAAGGGGTGCTACGTCGGCCAGGAACCCGTGACCCGCCTCAAATTTCAGGGTCACCTGAATCGCCGTCTTTCGGGATTCGTTCTCGATGGGGAGCCTGAATACGCCGGAACCGTCCCGCAACCTATACTGAATCCCGAGGATGGGAATGAAGCCGGACTCCTGACCCGTTATTGCTATTCTCCGGCCATGGGCCGCACGATCGGAATCGGTTTTCTCCGAAAGGCCCACTGGGAGATCGATCCCGATCGGGAACTCGTACTGGCCGATGGCCGCAGGATTCGCGTCACCCCGCTTCCTTTCGTCTGACCCTTTACGCCGCGGCACGCCGTGCTTTTCTTTCTTCCCATCTCACCTCGATCCGGTGGAAGAGCACAAAGAGAATAGGGACCTGAAAAAGGGTCAGCACGGTCATCACCGTTAGTCCACCGATTACGGCCCGGGCAAGAGGCTCTTCTGGCCCCGAACCGACACCCATGCCGACAGCCGTCGGAATCATGGCCAGAATGGTACCGACGGCTGTCATCAATATCGGCCTCAGCCGGGTTGAACCTGCCTCCACCACCGAGCGGACCAGAGGAACCCCTTTTTCCCGAAGCCGGATGGCAAATTCGACCAGAAGCACCGAATTCGACACCCCGATCCCGATGTCCATAATGATCCCGATCAGGGATTCCACATTGATGCCGGATCCGGTGAGATAAAGCATGAGGAAAACCCCGATCAGACCAAAAGGAACTGAGAGCATGATGATGAAGGGATCGAGGAACGACTGGAACTGGGCAACCAGCGCAAGATAGACGAGGGCCATCGCCAAAACCACCGCCAGTCCCATGGAACCGAAAGAACGGTGCATGCTGGCCAGCATCCCCGTTTCTCTCCACCTGTATCCTTCAGGGAACGTGTATCCGGCCATCAAACTGTCGATCTTTTCCCCCACCTGTCCCATGGAAACGCCCCGTTCATGCTTCACGTTCACGAGGATGTCGACGGATCTTTCCACGTTGTAGTGGAAGATTGCGGGCGGGATCACGATCCTATTGATGTGAGCCACGTCCCTCAGGTAGATGGGCGGATTCCGGAGGCCGGGTTTAGTCGTGTCCTCGTTTTCGAGATGTCGGATGAAGATGTTATTCAGAGCATCCATGTCGTTGATCCGATCCTCGGGGTACTGGGCCGTCAAGAAATAAGGGTTGCCGGTCGTTGAGTCGATCCAGAAGTTCTCGGCAATCGCGCTGTTGGTGACGAGGCTTGTGATCACACTCTGTTCCACATCAAGCTCGCTCACATTCAGGAACGCAGCCTTGTCCCGGTCGACATCCACAAAAAGAGAGGGCAGGTGAAAATTCTGTTTTACACGAACGTCCGTCGTACCTGGAATCCGGCGTATGCGATCCCGGATATCTTTGGATATCTCTCCCAGCTTTCCGTAGGACCCGCCCAGAATCTGTATATCGATCGGCGCTTCGCCCGAACCGGCAAGAACCTGGGTAACGATCGACGAAGACTCGAAATCGAATTCGATGTTCGGAAACTGGCGGGCGAGATAGGGACGCAACTTTCCTTCCCAGAACCAGATAGAGTGCTTCCTCTTGTCCGATGGCACGAGCTGGATAAGCGCGAATGCCATGTGGGACCAAAGATTGGTCGAGTACATCGACGCCCACCCGGGCCGGACCCCCTCGTTGATCACGACGTGCACAATGTCCTTTTTGGGGATCACCCGGCGTATAGCCCCGTCCAAACGGGCTGAGTAGGCATCCGTCCGTTCGATGCGGGACCCCACCGGGAGGCGCATCTGGATAATGAACGCACCCGTATCGTCCGAAGGAAAGTATTGCGATCCGATCTGGGAAAACAGAAAAAAAGAACTGACGAACGCCAGGGAGAGTAAAAGAGAAAACGCCATCATCCGGGAAAGGGCCATCAGCAAAAGTTGGCGATACCAGTCCTTGAACCGCTCGAACATTGCGTTGAATCGCCCGACGAAACGGCGAAAAAGAGTCTGTTGCCCTGCGTAGGAGGATTCCGATTTCAGGAACCAGTGCGAGAGGACCGGAACGAGGGTCATCGAAACGAAATAGGAAGCCATCATTGAATACGTCACGGCGGCCGCCAACGGCGTGAAAAGGTATTTTCCCTTCCCGACCAGGAACAGGACGGGCGAGAAAACGATCATCGTGGCGATCGTCGACGCCAGAACCGGCATCGCGACTTCTCCGGCACCTTCCAAAGCGGCCATGGACGGGGTTTTACCCATTTCGAGATGCCGATTCGTGTTTTCAAGGACGACGATCGAATCGTCCACGAGGCGGCCGATCGCCAGGGCCAGTCCGCCAAGAGTCATAATGTTGATGGTCTGTCCCGTAAAGTTCAATAGAATCACGCCAGTCAGGAGGGACAACGGGATGGAGGTCGCGATGATGAAGGTCGACCGCACGCTTCCCAAAAAGATCAGGATCATCAACGCCGTGAGAATGATCCCCAGGATCCCTTCACGCTCCAGGCTCGAGACCGACTCCTTGATATAGACCGACTGGTCAAAAATCAGGGATAGCTTCAAGCTCTTGGGCAAACCGTAGAAGGTGTGGAGAGCCGCACGTGTCGCGTCGACCACCTTGACCGTATTGGCACCTGACTGCTTGAGAAGGGGGATATAGACGGATTTCCGGCCATCGACGCGCACCGGGTTCGTCTGGATCCGGTAGGAGTCCTTGGCGATGCCGATGTCCTTTATGAATACCGGTTGACCGTTATGAACCTTGATGGGGACCTTGTTGATGTCTTTTACGGGGCCCAGAAGAGCGTTCACGAAGACGTTGTAGCTCTGGTCTCCTATCTTGGCGAAGCCGGCGGGCCAGATCATGTTCTGTCTGTTGAGGGTCTGGACCACGTCCCAAATAGAGAGTCCCCTGGAAAGAAGGGCGGTATTGTTCGTATAGACCTGGATCTGTCTGGACAGCCCACCGAATACGGGAGGGGCTGCGGCACCAGGGACCGTCCCGATCTGAGATCGGATGTTGTAGTACCCGATGTCGTAAAGCTGTAGCTGATTCAGTTCCTTGCTCTCCAGAACGATATCGCCGATCGGGATCGCCGAGATACCGAACGGGATGATGATCGGCGGAAAGATTCCGGGAGGCAAATACTTCATCGACGAATAAACCATTGACACGACCATCGATACTGCGGCGGGCAGAGGGTACGATGTCTTGAACCGGACGTTGATCATGCTGATCCCCACCAAGCTTTCCGACTTGATGCTCCGGATGAAGGGGGCCTGCAGGATAAAACGTTCCATCTGTTCGGTGATGTCCATCTCGACGTTGTAGACGTTCATTCCCGGAAAAACGGTCAGGACTTCGACGTCGGGCATGGGAATCCGGGGGAAAATGGAAACGTTCATTGAAGACAGGCTCTGGGCACCGAGAAGAAGGATCGAAAGGGCGATCGCAACAATAGTATAAGGGCTTTTCAGCGAAGCCTTGACCAGAAACACTCTTCCCTCCGGTTCCGCGATCGAATTGCCGTAATCAGAAAATCGTTTTGTATCTCTTCACCAAAACGGTGTCGTTTTTATTCAGGCCCTGGAGGATCTGGACGAAATCACCGTTCCGGATCCCGGTGACGATCGGAACCTTTTCCTTTTTCCCGTTCCGGATCAGATAGGCGAACTCTCCGTGACGCTGTTCGACTACGGCCATGTGATGCATGGACAGGATCCCGGGATAAACCTTCAGCCGGAGATGGACCCATGCGAACATCCCCGGGAGCAGGGCATGATCGGGGTTCAGGATGTCAACTTCCGTCATCATTGTCCGAGTTTCCTTGTCCAGCGCGTAGTTGAAACGTGTCACCCGGCCCCAGAACTTTCTTCCCTCAAGACCCTGGGCCTCGATCCAGACCGGCAGCCCCCGCTTGACAAACCGTACATATTTTTCGGGAACACCCACATAGACACGGATCATGTCCACAAAGGATTCTTTCAGGAGAGGCATCGCGTGATCGGTGGTACCTGTCCCGGTGGAAATGAGGTTCCAGGGATCCACGAAACGACGGGTGATGATTCCGTCGAAGGGTGCCACGATGGTCTTGTATCGAACGAAAGATCTTTCATAACGCGCCCGGGCTTGACGCTCTTTCCATATGGCCTCGGAACGCTGAACGTTCTCGAGCGAAATAACCCGGTGATCTTCCTTCCAGACGGCGAGTTTTCTGACAAAGGTGATATGGGCAATCTCGGCTTCCGCCAGATCTCTCTGATAACGCTGGTAAAGCTCGGGATCGAAGATATAGGCCAAAACCTGCCCGCGTTTGACCAAATCGCCTTTATCGACATTGAGGTACTTCAAATAGCCCGGAACATGCGAATAAATCACGGCCTCGCGGAATGCGTGCGCTACCCCGGGAATAGCGGTCCAAAGTTCGAAGTCCCTGGCCCTGACATGTCCGATCCGGTATCGCGTCGGGTCATAAGGTCTCTTGGAATCAGGCAATGTTTTTGCGGACGGCTCTACCTTACTGAAACCACGGACAGTTTGCCAACCCACAAATGCTGCCAGAACGGCAAAAATCAGCATCGATGGGGTCCGGAAACGTTTTATGATTCGAAGGACATCCAAATGGGGCTCCTGAGTCTGCATACGGTCCGTCTGAATCAAGCAAAACAGGTACCATGAGAACAAATCGACAGTATTTTTACGGTAATTCTGGCTTTTGGAAGGGAGGAATATGGATTAAGATGACGGAAATTTGGCAAATAGTCAATAATTTGACTCATGATTGCCAAATATCCGGCATACCCATCAAAATCACGCCCCGGATCAGGAGCGAAAGTCGCGATAATCCAGATCCGGAAAGAGCGGACTTCGATCTCTGATCGTTGCCAGGATCTCGGGCCGTATGGGTCCCTTGAAGAGCATTTCCCTCAGGATGCGAAAATGATAGAGGTGGTCCTTGATCCGTCTCACCGCATAATCCGTTGCGGTTCCTGTCTTCATCAGGAACGGCCAGTCCGAACTTTGGGCCAGGAGCAGTTCACGCCCCATCTGATCGAGGATCTCCTTCCGGATGGCATCTCCCCCGGTTTCGTGTCCCGCGATCCGGACCATTTCCCTTCCGGCATCGTGGATGAGGGGCCAGATCCAGTCGTTCGAACCGTTCAGCCAGACCTCATAATACCCGTTGACTCCCCATGAAGAGGGTTCCGGCACGCCTTCGGCCATCCAGTGCGTTCCCTCGAAAATCATCGGCGGGGTGGCGAAGGATACAAAGCGGGAGCGGGCGGCTTCGCGAAACAGTCCGCCTAAAAATTCGACGCCTTCGAACCACCAGTGTCCGAACAGCTCAGCATCAAACGGACAGGTCACGACAGGAACCCAATCGGTGTCCCTTCCGAGTTCCCGGGCTTGATCTTCCTTGCGCCGGATGAAGTCCTTCGCGTGAAACCCGGCCTTTTCCATCGCCCTTCCGGGTTCGTAGCGAACTTTGTCATCGGTGGGCCCGGTGATTTTGTGGTACTTGAACCCGGTCATCCCCCGGGGGCCGTCGGTATGGAGATACGGCCGGACGTATTCGTAGGGGAGGTCGTATCCGATATCCCGGTAGAAATCCCGGTAGTTCCAGTCTCCCGGGTACCCTTCCTCCTGACTCCAGATGAGTTTCGACGAGTCAGGGTCCCGAGCAAAGGCCATGAGCCCGGCAGGCGTCTTGAGCGGTGCGTAGACACCTGCGGGTGGGGAGGGATCCGCATACAGGAGCCCGTGGGATTCCATGAAAAAAAACGAGATCCCGTGCCTGGCGAGGATGGCGTCCAAACCGTCGTAATAGGCACATTCCGGGACCCATATGCCTTTTGGGGAACGACCGAACACGCGCTCGAAGGTCCGGACACCGATTTTCACCTGGGTCTCGACCGTATCCGGAACAACGGACAGGAGCGGAAGGAATCCATGCGTCGCAGCGCAGGTGATGGCTTCGAGCCTCCCGGATTCCATGTGGAGACGAAAGCGCCGGCAGAGATCCCCCGCGATCACTTCGATCCAATATGTCCGGAGCTTCCGGAAGCGGTCCCGATAGAAATAGGCGACTTCCGCCCATTCCGTATTCCAGTTCCGGTCACACTCCTTCTCGGCCAGCTCGCACAGAAGGTCCAGGCGACGGCCGAACCGTTCGTTGAGGAGGGGATCCGTCATCATGGAGACGAGGGTTGGAGAAAGGGTCATCGTGAGTGCCCAGGGGACCCTCTCTTCCGTCAGGCGGTCGAAGAGAATCGCCAGGGGCAGGTATGTTTCGAGGAGGCCTTCAAAAAACCAGTTCTCCTCAAGGAAAACGGGGTGTTCAGGATGCCGGACGTAGGGAAGATGGGCGTGCAGGACGAAGTTGAGCCGGGAAATCATCGGCCTGTCCATCCCTTGGATCCTATGGGAACCAACGTTCCATGACCTCGTGTGTACCTTCGAGTCCCAGCATTCGGAAGATCAGGACAAAGCGTTCTTCCAGGGTCTTCATGATCTCCTGCCTTACGTCACCGGGGAGGGCAAACAACTCTTTCTTGAATGGGCCGAAGAGGCGTTTCCGGTTCTTGTAGACGAACTGTTCTTCTGTTTCTTCTTTCTTCCATTCCTTGGCATGATGTTCCTTCAGGTAAGCGATGCCGGATTGGGTGAGATCCTTCGGAAACCGCGGGTGGTCCAGGATCATGTTCTGGAAACCTGTGGCCAGATGAATCTCAAGGGTCCCCACCCCCGGAAACCGGTCGAACAATTCTTCCGGAAGGGTCGAGGCTCCATGCTGTACCGCTCCCCCCATGCCGTATTTTTCTCTGGCGAGCTTCGACAATCGTGAAAGCGTATCGAAATCCAGAGCGACTTTCTGGATTGTTCCGTCCGGAAGCGGCACCCCCCCATGCGACGTCCCGGTCTGGACGCTGATTTTCGAGATACCTGTGTCCTGGGGACCCAAGGCGCCCAAATGCTCCCGATAGACCGACATAAACGCCTCGAGCTCCTCGGGCGTCGAGTTTTCCTTCCCGACTTCCCCGATCTCACCACCCACCGAAATCGGAATCGACGTTCCTGTCCGGGACTCGTTCGAAATCTGGCGGATGAAGTGTGTCAACTGGGCCGTCACTTTTCCGTTGGCCCTCTGCTGCTCCCGGATATCGGTCGGCTCAAGGGTCACGAGAGTGGAGGCATCGATGTCGATGTTCCCGTATCCTGCGTCGACCGATTCCTGGATCAGGCTTTTCAGCTCCTCAATCTCTTTTTCCGGAGCCTCCTTGAACCGGGCGGCATTGACCTGGTAGTGATCTCCCTGGATGAATACCGGTCCCTTCACTCCTTCACTCAGAGCCGCAGCCAGGATGAGTCCCGCATATTCCATCGGCCTTTGTTCGGTATACCCGATTTCGGATTTCGCCAATTCGAAGATGTGCGGACCGGCGTTCAAGGACCGGATCGCACGGAAGACCGTGCGGGCCACTTCGAACGTCAGGCCGCGAATATTGATTGCGGGAACGGTAAATCCCTTCTCCCGTCCTTGGGCAATTGCCCGGTACAGGGGTTCGATGGATACGGAACGTATCCCGGCTTCGGCACAAGCCGCCCGGATCAGAAAGAACGCGGCTTTCCTCACCCCGTGGTCCGAATGGAACATCAGGTCCTTGACGACCCGTGCGAGAGACTGATTACGGAAACGGTCAGGATCAGTTACGCGCGGTTCCACCCCGGAAAAATCCGCGACGAGCCGAAATTCTTTTTGCCAGTCTTCCAGTGACGTCAAATGCCTTTCCATCTTCCCATATCTCCTTCAAAAACGGTCCCGATTCGGGAACCTTATTCCGACAGGTCGAGTTCCCTTAAAAACTTGGCCGCTTCTTCCGGGGGCGTCGGGTTGATGTAAAATCCCGTTCCCCACTCGAAACCGGCAACCCGCGTCAATGTCGGCATGATTTCGAAATGCCAGTGAAAATATTCTTCCGTTCTTTCCTGCAATGGCGATGTATGCAATATGTAGTTGTATGGGGGATTTTGCAAGGCCTTGTTCAGCCGGCGCAAAACGTCCAGGAAGAGACGCGACAGTGCTTCGAATTGCGCCTTCTGTCCTTCTTCGAACTTTGCGGAATGTTTCTTGGGCAGGATCCAGACTTCAAACGGAAACTTGGGCGCAAAGGGCGTGATCGCAAGGAACTCCTGGTTTTCGGAGACGATCCTGGAACCGTCCGAAAGTTCCTGACGGATGATATCGCAAAATATGCACCTCTCCTTTTCTTCAAAATGGCTCCTGGCACCGATCAGTTCCTCGACGACGACGGTCGGGACGATGGGGAGGGCGATCAGCTGGCTGTGGCTGTGCTCGAGCGACGCCCCTGCCACTTCGCCGTAATTTTTGAAAATCATGATGTACCGGAACCGGGTGTCTTTCCGGAGGTCCAGGATGCGATCCCTGTAGGCCCACATCACATCCTCGAATTCCTTTTCCGAAAACTGCGCGAGGATTTTTTTGTGTACCGGCGTTTCGATCACCACTTCGTGGGCTCCGATCCCGTTCATCCGGTCATAAAGACCGATCCCCTCACGATCGAGGGAGCCTTCAACCTGAAGAGCCGGAAATTTGTTGGGTACGGCGCGAAGATGCCATCCCGGCGTGTTCGGAAGCGTTCCGGCCGCCCGATAGGAAAGAACCTCCGGGGGTGTCTTGTCCTCCTGTCCCGGACAGAGCGGGCAAACCTGATAGACGTATTCCATCTTTTCCACCGAATAATCCGACGGACGCAATCCCCGTGAGGTGGCGATGATCACCCATCGTCCGATGACAGGATCTTTTCTCAACTCCGGCATTTCAGCTTCCCTCCGCATGGACACGGCCGATGTCGACGGTTATCCCTACGCCGTCTCCGGCCAGGGCCGACAATGGAAACAGGAGAAAGAACAGGGTTCCCTGGTAAATTTTCTCGATTCCTTTTTCCGAGAGAGAAACCGTGTGGATCGGTCGCGCAACCAGGCGAGCCGGCCTGGACATACGGACGGAGAAAGCCGTCTTCGACCAGTCGTCCCGCCCCCGAAAACCCGTGACTTCGGACCGGTCCCAGGGATTGAGCCAGGAAGAAGAGTTCCAGCTTTCTCCCAAAACGTCCAGGAATCTGCCGGAATCTTCTCCTGCAAGAAGCGTCAGTGGCAATTCGGTGACCCAACTGTAGGACGCTTTCTTTTCGGGGTTCGCGGATCCTTCGGAAAAGGACATACGGTAGCGGACCTCGAACGAATGCCGTTCGCAAAGAATTTCCTTATGGAGCTTGAATGCGTTCCCCAGAAATCGCCCTTCGACTTCGAAAGCGATTTTTTCCGGGCCCCGTGAGACGACGGGCATATGAAGAGCCGAAAAGTCCATCTCGAGACCCTGTCCCCGGTCGAGTTCGAGCCCTCCGATGGACGAAACCGCGATCGCGTCGCTGAAGGCCCTTCTCGGGCGCGGATCGAAAACGACATCGTCGAGCGATTCCAGTCCCAAAGGCCTGTTGTGTATAGAAGCAATCCCGCCGCCGTCGGGTTTTTCGTCCCCATGGGGGGGGGCATTCCCGACCCTGGCATGGTAGGCTTCGAACTGCCTCGTCATAGTGTTCGTCAAATGGAAAAGATGGACCCTGTCGTCGATTTCCATGACACTTCCACCCCGACCGGGCGTGATCCAGAGAGAATATTCCGGCCAGGTGACAAAAAGGTCGGGAAAGCCGTCCTGGTCGAAATCGCCTTCAAGGAGCTCCGGCTTTTTCGGGTCCTTCCCCGTGTCCATCGACTGTTCCGCCTTCAGGAGCTCCGAAAATGCGAAATGACGGAGGTTGGAAAGGTATATTCCCCCGAACAGACCATGCCAATAGACATCGTTTCCCTGGGCCTTCAGAAGGGCCTCTTCGCACCGTTCCCATAGGCCCGGAGAGGCTTCGCTCCGCTCGGAGAGAACGCGATTCGTGAACATCATCCGGTTGTAAAGACGCGAGACGTCTGAGTACTTCGTCAAGAAATTCTCGAAGATGCCACCCCGGAAAAAGGGGCGTATCCGATCCTTCATGCCCGAACGTTCGAGTTCCTGTTCCATTTCCTTGTAGCGGACGCCGAGACGGGCGGGAAGGGCCCATTCCATCATTTCTTCGTACGAGGCGTTCGGAATAACCGCCGTTCCTGTCGGTTGGCGTTCCGACACGATCTCCCTCATAGAGGCCACCCGGAGCCAACGGGACTGTCTTGCGATGTGTTCGAACAGGGAATGGAGATACCCTTCTTCCCAGACCCATTTGTACGTTTCAGGCCAGACGCCGAATTTTTCGGCGTCGTCCGCGTAGGTCAGAACCTTGCCTCCCCGGGCATTCCTGTCCAGATATTCGAGCAATTGTTCGGGGAGCTGGAATGGGATCAGATACCGCAAGCTTCGGGAGATCGGGAACAGGTTCAGTCCGTGCCCGCCCCATGGGGCCCGGTAGTACCCGTGCAGGTCTTCCGGTTCGAACCCGGCAAGAAGAAAGTGGTGATCGTCGACCGGAGCGTACTCGAGTCCAAGGGGTGCAATCCGGGCGGGAAGATCGGTCTGCCAGACGCGTTCGGCAAGCCAGAATCCCCGGGACGCCCGGCCAAAGTGTTCTTCGAGAACCCGATTCATTTTCTCGATCTGGGCTTTCAAGGTCCGGTCGGGAAGTGCCGCCAGGATCGGTTCGTAGAATCCTCCCCCGATGACTTCAACCTGGCCCCTTTCGGCAAGCTTCCTGAGGAGCGAGAGATAGTCGGGCGCATGGTCGGAAAACCAAATCCAGAGCGCTCCCGTCAGGTGGATCGAAACGTGGATGTCCGGATAGGAATCCAGAAGCTCCAACGTGGGACGATAACAACGGTCGTATGTGTCTTGGAACACGTGTTCGAAGTTTCCCATCGGCTGGTGATGATGCAGAACCATCACCAATGTCGAACGACGATCGGGTTCGACTCTCTCGGGCGTATCCTCGGGCATCGTCAGACCCTCCAAATCGATTGGGCGAACCGGTCGTCCGGAGTATGGACCGGGATCGCTCTTCCCCTCGGACACTGGTCAACCAGACTGGAACCGTCATAAAGCTCCACGGTCACATAGATCACTTCTCCGGGAGAAAGGCCCAATTCATGCATCACCACAGACATCTCCCCGATTTTTCGGCAGGCCCACAGAGCCACCACCGGAGACTTGCCAACGGAGGACGGCACATCGAGTTCCCCTGAACTGAGAGGGAACCGCCACTCGAACTCCTGTCTGTTGGCGAGTCGAACCATCAGGCGGTATGATGAACGATCGTTCTCCACGAGTTCCGGATTCATGTCGATCCTCAGATAGAAACGTTCCTGGTCGAATCCGAAAAAGAGCTTCTGGAGGAGCGGGTCGCTCAGGAACATCGCCCCCTGGGCTTTCCGGCTGTCAAACGTTCCGGCACCGCTCCACTCGTAATAATTGGTGACCTCTCCATCGATGACCGGATGAATGAAGTCCACCGGCATGACGATGACTTCCCCCGACCTTCCTTCCTGCACCGGCTCGTTCAGGGGCAAGGGCACGTCCTTGCCGAGGATGCGATAGATGTTCTGCTGGTGGACCCGGAAGAGGCGGTCGAACTCGGAGGCCTGCAACGTCTGGAAATCGTCACCGAACCACCAGAACCAGTCGCTTCCTTCCGCAGCATACATTTCCGTCAGTGCCATATCGGCTTTTTCCCGGGAATGGAGCCCCGACCGGATCTCGTCATCAAGGAATGCACGGGTCCTGGAAAGATGGTTCCATGCGGTATTGTCTTCCCGATGGCCTATCCAGATATTGAAATCATGGTTGATCCAGGATCCGGAAGCCAGGTTCGAAAGGACGCCCGGGGTCGATTCTCGGAGCGCTTCGGAAACCGTCAATCCTTGAAGCCTTGGGTGGTGTTCGAGACGCTCCATGAGGGAATGGAGAAAGAGGTATCCTCCGTCCGGATATGTCTCCCAGGGATTTTCCCCGTCGAGAATGATCGGAATGAGCGGCGGTTCAGTCCCGGAACCCGAAAGGTTCTCGATGCGCTCCAGATTCGCGATCAGATCCAAGGCCGCTTCAGTCCCGTTGTAACGGGCATAGAGAAAGCCGATACGATCGGACAGTCCCCGGTCCCTGAAGATAAGACGGGGCCCTTCGGAAAAAGGGGCGAGGACATAGGACTGGTAGGGAGACAACTCTCTGCCGTCCGCATGAGGCGTTGAAAATCTCAGGATATCCTCGTCGGTGGCCATCCACGCGATGCCGGCTTCCGAAGCCATGGAAACGAGTTCCGGACAAACGGACCCTTCGGACGGCCACATCCCCTCCGGCCGTTTTCCCCAAAGCGTCTCCTGGCGATCGAAGGCCTTCGTGATCTGGCTTCTGGCATCCTCCGGCCATGAAAATTCGTCCGGAAGATCCAGGTCCGGGCGCGGACGCCGGGCGATCCGGCTCGAAATCAGGAGAGGGAGAATCGGATGGTAATACGGGCTCGTCGATATTTCGATGCACTCCTCATCCTGAAGCGTGCGATAGCGGTCCATGAGACCCCGGACCACCTGGACCTGGAGCGACAGGATTTCTCGCTTATCCTCTTCGGAATACTGCGAGCCCTTCCGGATCCATTCCTCGATGATGGGGAAGGATTTCCGGGCACTGTATCCGAACCATGTGAGGTTGAACCAGACCTGGAGGTCCAGGTAGTCCCGGGACCCCAATGTCGTCGAAAGTCTCTCCCAGTCGGAATTCGTGTGAACTGTCCGCGAGTAAACACGGGACCACAGGGACACATAACGGGGATAGGGCTTGACCATCGATTCGAAGGGACAGGAAAAAAAGTTTCGAAGAAGGAAGACTTTTTCTTCGGGCGTGAGGTCGGCGGAAGGTTTCGCCGATATTCGGAAATAGGTGTCGGTGACGGACCCGGACGCGATCATTTCGATCTGGTCGAGCAAACTCGGAACAAGGTTGACGGTATGCCGGACCGAAGGATAGGATTCGATCATGAACGGAAGATCGTTATAACCCCGGATCCCATGGAGCCTGACCCACGGGAGGGCCATCTCCTTCATCAGCGGATCGTAATAATACGGCTGGTGCATGTGCCATACGAAAAGAACCTTCGCTCTCAACTCAATCCCCTCTATCGGCCGAAGTCCGCACGGGTCACGACAACGACGCCCCCCGGCGAAACATGGAACCGCTTTTTGTCTTCTTCGGGCTCGTAGCCGATAACGGTATTCGCGGGGATCTTCACTCCCTTTTCGATGATCGCCTTCCGGATCCGGGAATACCTGCCGATATCCACGTCGTCGAAGAGGATGGATTCGGACACTTTCGAATAACTGTTGATCCGGACGCTGTGGGCAAGGATCGACCGGTCGATGTGTCCGCCGGAAATGATGCACCCGCCGCTCACGATCGAATCCGTGGCGATCCCAACCCGGCGGTTGGCTTCGTCGGCGAAGACGAATTTTGCCGGAGGCACCTGCGGCCGGTAGGTCCGGATGATCCACTGGGGGTTGTACAGGTTGAATGAGGGCGAAACCTCCACCAGATCCATGTTCGCCTGCCAGTATGCGTCAAGCTGTCCGATATCTCTCCAGTACCCTTTCTCCGTCTCGGACATCCCGGGAATCGTGTTCCGGCTGAAATCGTAAACCGAAACCCTGCCCTCGCGGGAAAGCTTCGGAAGGATGTCTTTCCCGAAATCGTGAGAAGAATTCGTGTCTTCGGCATCCTTCGTCAGGATGTCGACAAGAAAGCGGGACTCGAAGATATAGTTTCCCATGCTGACCAAGGAGAGCCCCGGAGCGTCCGGCATCGTGTCCGGATTTTCCGGTTTTTCTATGAACGAAAAGGCCTTCCACGCTTTATCGACTCCGATCACGCCGAAAGAAATCGCCTCTTCCCTGGGAACCGGGATCGCCGAAACCGATACAGGGCTTCCGGTTTCAAGATGCGCTTCCATCATCTGCAGGATATTCATCTTGAAGATGTGGTCTCCGCTGAACACGCAGACCAGATCGGGATTCTCGTCGAGGATCAGGTTCAGATTCTGGTAGACGGCGTCGCCGGTCCCCTGGAACCAATGCGGGCCGCGTCTCATCTGAGCCGGCACCGGATCGACATACTGGTTCATGAGGGGGGAAAGGCGCCACCCCCTTGAGAGGTGATTATTCAGGGAATGCGATTTGTACTGGGTCAGAACCTTGATCTTGAAAAATCCGGAATTGACAAAATTCGATAGGACAAAGTCGATGATCCGGTAGGCACCTCCGAAGGGAACGGCGGACTTGACCCTGTCGAGGGTCAGCGGATACAGTCTTTTGCCTTCACCTCCCGCCAGTATGAGGGCGAGAACATTCAGCCCTGTCGGCATCTACCCCCCTCCTTTAATCTTTCAGGGGATCGCCGAGTCTCCGAAAACAACGCCGTGGAGCCATCGAACCAACGCTGTGCGCAACGGGGACAAGGCGAGAGTTCCCCAAGCCAGAAGCATAGCGGACGAGAGAAGGTACGTGAGCCATTTTTCCCTTCTTTCCCCACGCGCAAGAAGGCGGAAGGAGTAAAGAGTCCCGAACGCACCTATCACGACGAACAAGAGTCCGTATACCACTCTCTCTCCTCAATGAGTCATGATACAGGCTCTTTTGGCAAAAAAGAAAGAGCGCCCGTCACACTCGACGGGCACCGAACGGAGCGGGGAGATCGCCTTCAGGTCAGTCCGGAATCTCCACCCAGTGACGGCCTCCCTCTTGTAAAACCGCATACCGGGGGACACCGATTCCCGGTCGGCCGACGCACTCTCCCGTCTTCACGTCGAACGTCCACGAGTGAAAAGGGCAACGGACGACAGACCCTTCCAGATGACCTTCTCCGAGAGGTCCTCCACGGTGGGGGCAAACGTTATCGATGGCATGTATTTCTCCACCCACGGAAAACAGGGCCAATGTCTTGCTTCCGGCCGAAACAACGGCTCCCGCGGACTCCGAGAGACCGGCCGGTATGTCGAGGGGGAATCTGGGCATCAATATGCTCCTTATATGAAAAACAAGAAATGTGAAGACTTTCCATCCATGACGCCTTGAGGCACGGTCGTTAGACAGAGCACTCTGCCCATGATATTTTATTGGGATAGGTTTGCAAATCGGCACGAGATCTTCAACTGGGACACGCATTCGCCGGCTCTGGCCGGGGCTCCGAATCCGGTTCCACAGGCCATCATGACCAAACGGGGCGGAGTTTATCACCCCTCTCTTTCGGAGAGACAAGAACTCTATGGACAATGAAAAAGACCCTAAGGCCTCCAATCCCCTTGATCTCTATCTTCAGGACCTGATCGTCGACAAGGATCCGCTCATTCGGGAAATCGAGTTTCTCACCAATCACCATGGACGCCCTTTCCTCGGTCCCCAGGGGGGGATGCTGCTTGCGATCCTGGCTCTCATGAACAAATCGCGCCGGGTCTACGAGTGGACGGGAGCCTATGGGTATTCGACCCTCTGGCTCACCAAGGTCCTCCCCTCCGACAGCCAGTATTTCATCGGAACCATCGCCGACGAGAACCTCCGCCTCATCTCGAACTACCTGAAGCGTGCCGGACTCCAAGCCCGGGCCAGGATCGAAATCACGGACGGACCGAACCATTTTGCCGGACTCGAAGGAACGTTCGATCTCGTGGTGCTCGATCTCCAGCAGGAACGGTCAAAAATCTCCTCGTGGCTAGATGTCCTTCCCAAAAAGCTCTCCCGGGGAGGACTTGTCGTATCCCTGGGAAACCTCCCTGCCGGTGTCGGCACCACCCAGAACAAGAACCTGTCCCTTTCGTCCGTCGAGATGTACAACCACCGGATGTTCAATGATCCGAAATTCGTCTCGTCGATGCTGTCCATATCCGAAGGGGTCCTGGTATCCTACCGGACGGACGCGGAAACATGATGGGAAAGCCAGAATCGGATGCCGGCACGGGCGATGCACCCTCGGCGAAGCTCATCATCGCAGCCGGTGAAACCAATCCCGACCTTTATTACCGGACCCGCTTCCTGACGCCGGATCCATATGTCTTTATCGAGATTGGCGGTCGCACGACCATCTTGGTCAACGACCTTGAAGTTGACCGTGCAAAAAAGCAGGCGCGGGTCGACGAGATCCTCCCGACCCGGTCCTGGGAAGAAGCTCTCTCAAAATCAGGTCGGCCCGCCAGCACGGTGAACATCGTATCCTCCTTCCTGGAGGAGCGGCATATTTCCTCGGTTTCGGTCCCGTTCGATTTTCCGGTCGGATATGCGGATGGACTTTCGGCAAACGGGATCCGGCCCGTACCCCTGTCGGGACTTTTTTTCCCTGACCGGGCATTGAAGACACGGGAAGAAGCACGCTGGATCCGCGAGGTCCAGGTGGGTGTCGAGGAAGCTCTCTGGGTCGTTGCGAGGATTCTCGCGGAATCGGAGGTCAGGGACGGATTCATCTATTCTGGAGGTATCCCTTTCACCTCGGAACGCGCCAAATCCATCCTCAAACGGGAGATGCTTGAGCGGAATCTCCTGGCCCAGCACACGATCGTCGCCGGAGGGGAGCAAGCCTGCGACCCACACATGGAAGGCTCCGGACCTCTTCCTGCGCATCTTCCCATCGTTTGCGACATCTTTCCGAAGCACGAAGAAAGTCGGTATTTTGCGGACATGACCCGAACCCTGTTCAAGGGACCGGTATCCGCTGCCCACAAGGCTCTCTACCATGCGGTCCTCGAAGCTCAGGAAAAGGCCATCGCCCTGGCACGGCCAGGCATCGAATCCAAAGAATTGCACCATGCCGTCGTGCGATCTTTCGAAGAGGCGGGACATCATACCGGCCTTAAGAACGGGCGTATGGAAGGATTTTTTCATGGCACCGGGCACGGCGTCGGACTTGAAATCCACGAAGCCCCGCGGGTCGGACGGACGGGAGAAATCCTGAAACCGGGACACGTCATCACCGTAGAACCGGGCCTGTATTATCCGGGCCAAGGTGGGGTGAGGATCGAAGACATGCTGTACATCACGGAGACAGGCGCGGAAAACCTGACCACATTCCCCAAGGACTGGGGAACCGTGGCCATTCCCTAGGGCCGGCCTTGTCAACCGCTCATCTGATCGTGGGATCGGGAGGACCGACTGGCCGCCATCTCCGGGATCTTCTCGAGGGTTCTGGAGACCGGGTGTTCAATACCCACTATCGTCCCAGACACCCGGAAAAAGACTCCGGCAGCACCGTCTGGGTCCCTTTTGATCTCCTGGATCCGGATCGCCACCTTCCGTCTCTGGTCCGTGTCCTTTCCGGGGCATCCCTTTCGTGCCTCGTCTTCTTTGCGCATCCGACTATCGCGCGAAACACCGGCGAAATCCCGCAGGATCAAACCGTTGCCTCCATGAATGGACTCCTGGGGGTTCGCGCACTCCTCGACTCCTTTATTCCACGTCTTCAGCCAGGAGGAAAGGTCCTTTTCGTCCTTCCGGATCTATCGGCCCTGAAGGTTTCGGGCTATCTCGCGGCCCGAATCTATTTCGGCGGTCTCAAGGGTCTGATCGAAGAATATGCCCGGACGACAATCCCTCCCAAAGCGACGATCGCCATCACGACCGTCCTCCATATCCCCGGTGAGACCGATCCCCATGTGTCCCGGGACTCCCTCGAACGCATGGAACGTCAAACGCTTTCGGGCCGCCTGCCGGACGGAAAAACGCTTTCTAACTGGATTTATGAGCTCATCCGTTCACCCCACGATTGGATACATGGGAAAATTGTTCGGTTTCAGGACGGGCCACTGTTCTGACGACTTCCCGATCCTTCCAGGAACAGGTCGTTTCTTACGGAACCGTTTCCCCCTTTTTCCGTTACTGGGTAAAGAATCCGTTGAGCAGATTGAGAAACGGATTCGAATGTGTCTTGCCATTCGGATGAAGCGGGATCGTCACGACTTTTTCCTCGGGGACGGGAGTTTTCTGGACCAGATGCAAGATAAGGTCGGCATTCTTGAAATCAAGCCTGTCTTTGGGAAGCCTGAAATACAAAAACCCTCCTTTCAGGGTCCCTTTGTAAAGCGTGAGATCCTTGGGAAGACTTTTGTATGTGAGATCCCTTCCAAACGGGGTATCGTCCGGTTTGGGTTGTTTGAACGGTGTGGGCAGGACCCAGATGACGGAACCCAGCCCCAGGGTCACGATCGTGAAGAGGACGAGCCCCGTGTAATAAAGGGTCTTTTTGACGGCAATGTAGTTTCGGAAGGCTTGCCATGAAATGTCGAAGGCTTCGTCCGGAGAGACCGGAGGATAGAATTGACTTCCGAATGCGATATAGGCGGATCGTCCCTCAAGACGGTACACATGTTCGTCAATGGACTGGATCACGACCTTCACGGGAATCACGCTTTCACGCCACATGCCGTTCCTCTGAAACTGTGCGTGAATAAGCTGGGGCGTGTTGTATGGCCGGACGCCCACGACTATCCGAGTCCCCGGTATCGTCGTTTGATAGGACATCGACGGGGGGGGCTCCAGCTCCAGGGGTTTCGATATATAGGTCGACGCGCAGGATACGGCCGTAAAGATCAACATGATTTGCATTGCGACAAAACGAATGGAAGGGAACAACGTCTTCACATGCATGCCTCCTCCCATGAGAACACGACTCTCCGTGGAGGGTCAGGAAGATGTAAGGTTAACCGGGTTTTCTCAAGAAAAAACGATGAATCTCAGGCTGAATGACTGATGTCGGAAGCGTGCATGGAAACTCTCGGAATGCATCCATGAAGGTCCGGATGGTGCCTTTTTTCACCTTAACACGACCCAAGACACATCTTCAATGCGATTTCCGTCAAATCTGTACGGAGCCGTAGTGAGCGTTCCGACTCGAATTGGTTGACACGACAATGATCGGAAGGATGTACGGGAGGATTTGAGAAAGATTCCAGGGGAGTGGTAGGCACGGGCGGTTTCGAACCGCCGACCTCTACCGTGTCAAGGTAGCGCTCCACCCCTGAGCTACGTGCCTGTTCCTGACATTCGAAAATGAAAGAGGGCCGGGGAAAACAAAACCCGGCCCTCAAGAATAAAAAGAAATATTACTTGATTGCGCCTTTAAAAGCCTTGCCCGGCGTAAATTTTGGCACGCGCATCGCCGGAATCCTGATTTCCTTGCCCGTCCGGGGATTACGACCGGTTCTCGCTTTGCGCTTCACGGTCGAAAACGTTCCGAACCCCACCAGCGTCACCTTCTCCCCATCCTTTTTCAAGGCCTTCTTTATGGTGTCGAGTGCCGCGTTCAGGGCATCGTTGGCCTGGGACTTCGTGATCTTGGCGGAGGAAGAAATTTTGTCCACCAGTTCCGCTTTTTTCACAGCATCCACCTCCTTCATCCTTGAATATATTGAGGAATAAAACTACCAATCGGAAAATACACTTGATAAAAGTGTCTGTCAAGTGGGTCCCCCGATTTTTTCATCCTATTTTCGTGACTCTCGAGCCTCCTGCACTTCCGAGTCGGGTTCCTTGAGCCGGTTTCGAAGCGTGGTGCGGCTGATCCCGAGCAACCGTGCCGTTTTTTGCCTGTTCCCTCCCGTGATCCGGAGAGCCTCGGAAATCAGGACCTCCTCGACGATTCCCTGAAAGAAAGCGTATGCCCCCCCCGACCAGTGGCACCGACCCAGCGTTTCCCTCACCTTCTCCCGGAGAAACCCCTCGAGGCCGTCCGGGAACAAGACTTTCGGACGATCTTCGAGGAATCCATTCCATGCGTTCAGAAGTCCATCACCCTTGCCGACGATCAGGATGGATCCATCGTTCAGGTCTTTCCGGTCCGGAAGAGGGAAGGAGTCCAAGTCGACCAAAACAACAAAATCCTTAAACCCCTCCAAAGGGATTCCCAGACCTTTGTTGTCCAGTACAAGATGGATGCCCGTACCGTCTGTTATCGCACCGATCGATTTGAACAGAATGCGGGATCTGGTCAATACCCGACCGCATTTGGGAGGCCCGGCTCCGACGTCGACACCGATTTCCCTCTTCATAAGACCCGGAACCGGAAGCCGGAACCATCCCAATCTACGATCACTTTTTTGCCCTTTTCAAACTCTCCGGCGAGAATCTTCTGCGCGAGGGGATTCAGGATGAACGTCTGGATTGCCCTCTTCAGGGGACGCGCTCCGAAAACCGGATCGTATCCCACCTGGGTCAATTCGTCTTCCGCATCCTGACTGAGCTCGAGGTCGAATCCCTGTTCCTTGAGCCTCCGGTTGACGTTCTTGAGCTGGATTTCCACGATCCGTGCGATTTCATGCCGGGTCAGCGGATGAAAGACGATGACATCGTCGATCCGGTTCAAAAACTCGGGACGGAACGTTCGCGCCAAAACCTCCTGGACCCGCTTCTTCGTCTCTTCTTCGTCGAGTCCGGCACGTTCGCGAATGATATCCGACCCGACATTGGATGTCATGATGATCACGGTGTTCTTGAAATCGACGATCCGCCCCTGTCCGTCGGTCAAGCGACCGTCGTCGAGCACCTGCAGGAGAATATTGAAAACGTCCGGATGGGCTTTCTCGATTTCGTCCAGAAGGATCACCGCGTACGGCCGTCTCCGGATGGCCTCCGTCAGCTGTCCTCCCTCCTCATACCCCACATATCCGGGAGGTGCTCCGATCAACCGGGACACCGAGTGCTTTTCCATATACTCGGACATATCGATCCGGATCAGCGACTGTTCGCTGTCGAACAAGAACAGCGCCAAGCTCTTCGCGAGCTCGGTTTTTCCGACTCCTGTGGGTCCCAGGAAAAAAAAGGATCCGAGGGGGCGATTGGGGTCCTGGATACCGGCGCGAGCTCTCCGGATGGCATTGGAAACCGCCTCAAGGGCTTCGGATTGCCCGACGACCCTTTCCCCCAGCGTTTCCTCCATGTGGAGAAGCTTCTGTACCTCCCCTTCCAGCATCCTGGTCACCGGGATCCCGGTCCACCGGGAAATCACTTCGGCAATATCGTCCTCCCCCACTTCTTCCTTCAGGAGTCGCTTTCCACGGCTCAGTCCTTCCAGTTCCAGCTGAGAGGAGGACAATTTTTTCTCGAGTGCCGGAATCCGGCTGTACTGAATTTCAGAGGCCTTGTCGAACTGTCCTTCCCGGACCGCGACCTCAGCGTTCTGCCGCGCTTCCTCGATCTGGACTTTGAGGGATCGGATCTCTTGTATATGGCTCTTTTCGTTGTCCCACTGGACCTTGAGTGTGGCGAATTTGGACTTCAGGGTTTCGAGTTCGTTCTCAACCTCCTGTTTCTTTTCAAGGGCTCCGGGATCCTCTTCTTTAGACAGAGCCATTTTCTCGATCTCGAGCTGGCGGACTTTTCGGTCGATTTCGTCGAGCTCCTTTGGAAGGCTGTCGATCGCCACCCTAAGCTGGCTCGCCGCTTCGTCGATCAGGTCGATTGCCTTGTCCGGCAGGAACCGTCCCATGATGTAGCGCTGGGAGAGAACTGCCGCAGCCACGATCGCGGAATCGCGAATGCGGACCCCATGATGGATTTCGTATTTTTCCTTCAAGCCCCGAAGAATGGCGATGGTATCCTCTATGGAAGGTTCGCCGACATAAACCGGCTGGAACCGACGCTCTAGCGCGGCATCCTTTTCGATGTTCTCCCGGAATTCGTCCAGGGTCGTGGCGCCGATCGCCCTCAATTCTCCTCGGGCCAACGCCGGCTTCAGAAGGTTCGAGGCATCCATTGCCCCGCCCTCGACCGCTCCCGCACGGACGATCGTGTGCAGTTCGTCGATAAACAGGATGATCCGGCCCTCAGAACCCGTCACTTCTTTCAGGACCGCTTTCAAACGCTCCTCGAAATCCCCCCGATATTTGGCACCGGCGATCAGCGAGCCCAGATCCAGCTGAAAAACCGTCTTGTCCTTCAGCCCCTCGGGAACGTCGCCCGATACGATTCTCTGAGCCAGGCCCTCGACAATGGCCGTCTTTCCGACGCCGGGATCCCCGATCAGTACCGGGTTGTTTTTCGTCCGCCGGGAAAGCACCTGAATGACACGCCGTATCTCCTCGTCACGTCCGATGACCGGATCTAGCTTGTTCGAACGGGCCATCTCGGTTAGATCCCGGCCGAACTTGGAAAGCGCCTGGTATTTGTCTTCCGGGTTCTGGTCGGTGACCCTCTGGGTCCCCCGAACCTCAGTCAGGGCTTTGAGGATCTTTTCCCTGTCGAGGCCGACGGACCGGAAGAGTTTCTCTTCGGTCCCCCCGAAATCCGAAAATGCGAGGAACAGGTGCTCCGTACTGACATAATCGTCCTTGAACGTTTTCGTTTCTTCCTGCGCTCTGTCCAACAGCTCCGAAAGGCGCTTCGACAGGTAAGGACCCGACTGGGCTCCCGGCCCGCTGACGGACGGATATAGGGCCATTTGTTCGTCAACGTTTCGGGCAAAGCGATCTCGGTCGATCCCGATCTTCTCCAGGATCGGAGAAACCACACCCCCCTCCTGGGCCAACAGAGCGGCGAGCAGGTGCAACGGCTCCACCTGGGTATTGCCTTTCCGGCGGGCCGTATCGATCGCCGCCTGAAGGGCTTCTTGTGATTTAATGGTCAGTTTTTCCGGATTCACTTCGCATCCCCCGCTACCTTAGGGTCAGTCGATATCCCAACAGGCATAGCTCTCCCCCACCGGCTCACGGAATCTGTGTTCCCCTGAATGGAACCTTCCGGCATACCAATGGAGCTGGCTTTTCATGTTCAGAATGACTTCGATGCCCGCAAGATTGATTCCCATGTCCCGTTTCAGTACCAGGATGAATGCCAGCCGCCGGACGGTCAGGGGGTCGAACGCGAGTGCCGGACCCTCCTCGAGGGGACGCAACAGTCCCTCCCGGATCAGGACGTCCACGATACGTCGCGAGACACCCAGACGTTCGGTGACCCATTCCATCGTGACATTGTGTTCGGGCACCATGAATCCTTCGGGCACCCAGAAATCCATTTCGGCGTTCACCGGTCCTCCTTCCCTATCGCTGGAAACCGGAACTGTAAAGAGACCCGATCTCTTTCACGAGGGCCTCGAGCTTCGGAGAATCCTTCTCAGGCAAAACAGGGATGAGCCGCACGTAATGGTGTCCCTTGGTGCCGTCGAACGAAGAATGGATTCCCTTCTCTTTCAGGCGGAGCGTTTGGCCTCCCCGGGTCTTCGGCGGTATCCGTATTCGGGTTTCCCCGTCCAGGGTCGACGCATTGACGTTTGCGCCGAAATACAGTTCGGGAATGGTCACCCTGAGGTCCGAATAGAGATCGTGGCCCCGGCGCTCGAAGCGGGGATCGGGAAGGACATCGTCGATTACAATATGGATCGGTCCTTTTTTTTCCCCGAGATTGTCCGCACGGACTTCGAAACTCATTCCCGGCTCCGCCCCGGAGGGGATGCGAAGGGAAACGGTCTGGGGTTTTCCGGATTCGTCTTCAAGAATGATCGATTTTAGGCCTCCTCGGGCGGATTCGGCAAGGGTCAGGATCAAGTGAACTTCCGTGACCGGAGAGCGCCCGGCACCCATTCCCCCGAAAAGATCCCAGAAGAACGATTCCCCCTGCCCAAAACCTTCCCCCCCCGGACCCGTGCCACCACTCCAGCGGAAGGAACCTTCCCCGGGATGGGGAGGGCGGGGTCCTGAGGACCTGGCCTGATCGTACTGGGATTTCTTTTCCGGATCCGAGAGAACTTCATAGGCAAGATTGATTTCCTTGAATTTCTGCTCGGAGGTCTTGTTTCCCGGATTCAGGTCAGGGTGGTATTTCCGCGCAAGCTTTCGAAATGCCTTCTTTATGTCATCCGCCGAGGCATCCTTGGGGACGCCCAGCGTCTCATAATAATCCGCTTCCATCGTCTCTGGCCATGCCTTCCTGTTCCGTTCGAGAACCATAAGAGAGATAGTGAGCCCCCGCAATGGGAGCAGTCAGAATGTCCATCAGGATAAGGCGGGCCACCGACAATCCGTTCGCGTAGGCGAAAAGAGCCCCGTGCACCGGACGTTTCCGTCCGGAAGACAGTCTCTCGAGAACCCATTCCAGTCCCTTCCGGGCTCCATCGAGCGTCCGGACGATTCCGGCCTTTTCCCAGAGGACCGTCTTCACTTCGGTCCAGCTCTCTTCCCCCAGACAGTCCGGAAGAACCATCTCGGAGAGGGCGCGGGCTTCCTCAGGCCCGGAAGGACCGGAAGTCCGGAGTCCATCCGCGAGGATCGAAGGAACGATCCGCTTTCCCATGACGAGAGCTTCCAGCAGCGAGTTCGAAGCCAGCCTGTTGGCCCCATGAACTCGGGTACTGGCGACTTCCCCGATGGCCCATAAACCTTTGACACCCGTTTTTCCCTCCATGTCCGAACGTACCCCCCCCATCTGGAAATGAGCCGCCGGACGGACCGGAACGGGGGTCGTTTCGAGATCGATCCCCAGATCCTTCAAGTGTCCGTAAACCTGAGGGAACCGGTTCGAGACAAACCCTTTGGGAAGGTGCGTCACGGAGAGGCGGATTTCCTGACCGGGATCTTTCGCCAATTCCAGCCACAACGCGCGTGCCACGATATCCCTGGGTGCCAATTCCCCGTCGGGGTGGTACCGGAAGAGGAACCGATCCCCCTTTCGGTCGAGAAGGTGCCCCCCCTCTCCCCTCATGGCTTCCGTCAGGAGAAAAGGCGCAGAACCCGGGAGGTCGAGAACCGTCGGGTGAAACTGGTAATAAGCCATCCGTTCGATTTCGCACCCCGCCCGATACGCGACGCTGACCCCATCCCCGCGCTGGAATCGGGGATTTGTGGTCCTGAGGAAAAGCGAACTTCCCCCGCCAGTCGAGAGGATCACCGCCCGAGCCCGGATTTCCATAAGATCGGAATCCCTCTCTCCGAGAAAATACGCCCCCCGTGCCACTCCGTCTTCGTCAAGGCGGATCCGGTAAAGCTGGTACGGAGACAGAAAACGGAAATGAGGCTGTCGAAAAACCTCGTCGGCCAGACTCTTCAGAATGAGCGCTCCGGTCCGGTCTCCCCCTGCATGAACGATCCTGGACCGGGAATGGGCAGCTTCCCGTGTCGTTCTCAATTGGCCACGGGGATCCCTGTCGAACGGGACCCCAAGTCGCAGGAGCCCTTCGAACGCATCCGACCCCCCCTCGATCAATGTCCGGACAGACTTATGGTCACACAAACCCGCACCGGCCCGAATCGTGTCCTGGACGTGGCTTTCGATCGCATCGGCGGAAAATCCCCAGGGAAGGGCCAGGCCACCCTGGGCGAAATAGGAACTTCCGGACGAAAGGGGTCCTTTCGAAACCAGCATCGCAGAACCGTGGGGGAGAAGGTTCAAGACCGCCTGGAAACCGGCAATCCCCCCCCCAACGACCAGATAGTCGACGGAAAGACTTTCCATCACGTGGCTCCGGGATTCCCGTTCTTTTGACTCGGAAGGCTCATGAGAAAAAAATTGTCGCCTATGATTTTCTCGATGACCTGAGACGAGGCCGGTTCTCCCGTCCGGACCCATATCCGGCATTCTCCGGTCTTGAACACCCTGGGACCTCCTTTTTTCAGGAACCCAGAAAATGTCCAATGGGCTTTATATTCGATCGTATGTTTTTGGGGGTTCCATATTCCCGAATCCATTTCCAGGTGTAGGGCTGTCTTTTCAAGTCCGAGAAACAGGGTTTCGAGTCGCTTCTTGATCGTAACCTTCCCCGGAAACCCGGGTGAAAGCAGAGCGAGAAGTTCGTCGCTCTTTTTCTCGCGAAAATCTTTTCGGATCTCCTGTGCGATGTCCCATGTCGCGAACAGGTTTTTTTGTTCCGGGGTCAGTTCCGCTTCATCGGAACACGCGGTGCCGATGATCAGGATGAACCCCAGGGACATGCCCAACCAGAAACGGGTCATTCGAAACATGCGATCGGGCATAAATCTCACCTTGACTACCTCCCTGCCTGATTAATCCGTCAAAGAACCAGCGAATTATAGTTCTCTATCCAAGGCAGGTCAAAATGCCCGTTTCATTGAAAAATCGGCCTGTTTGAGCTATGGTAATGGGGAAATTAGCCCACTTCTTCCCTCTGTTTGCAGGAATCCCGAGGTCCCTCGATTGAAAGAATCCAAGATTCGTCTCCGTTTTGCCCCGAGTCCGACCGGGTATCTCCATCTCGGAGGGGCCAGAACAGCCCTTTTCAATTACCTGTTTGCCCGACATCACGGGGGTCTCTTCATTCTCAGGGTTGAAGACACGGACAGGGAACGTTCGACCAAGGAA
Organism: Leptospirillum sp.; assembly: GCA_027315205.1. Lineage (GTDB taxonomy): Bacteria > Nitrospirota > Leptospirillia > Leptospirillales > Leptospirillaceae > DAHUYM01. Next base: position 217,852 of record DAHUYM010000001.1, read on the forward strand.
TCGATCGATGCGATCTTCGAGGGCCTGAAATGGTTGGATCTCGATTGGGACGAAGGACCGTTCTTCCAGTCCGAACGCCTCGACCTCTACCGTTCGGTTTCCGACCGGCTTCTCTCTGCCGGTCATGCCTATCGCTGTTATTGTACACCCGACGAACTTGAAGAACGACGCAAAGCCGCCCTCGAAAAAGGATTGCCCCCCAAATATAACGGTCGATGCCGATCGAGATCGACAGAAGGCTCGGGCCCTCACGTCATACGGTTCCGGCATCCCGAAACATCTGAAATCGTCGTGAGGGATCTCATCCGGGGCGATCTCCGTTTCGACGGAAGCCTCTTCGACGATTGGATCCTCGTTCGTTCGGACGGCTATCCCACATACAATTTTGCTGTCGTCGTCGACGATATCGATATGAGAATCACCCATGTTTTGAGGGGAGACGACCACATCAACAACACTCCCCGACAGATCGCCCTTTTCGAAACCCTCGGAGAATCCCTCCCTTTCTTCGCCCATATCCCGATGATCCACGGGGCCGACCGCACGAAGCTTTCGAAACGCCATGGAGCCACTTCTGTCATGTCTTACAGGGATATGGGCTTTCTGCCCCAGGCGCTCGTCAACTATATTGCACGCCTGGGCTGGTCACACAAGGACCAGGAGATTTTCACGCGGCGGGAACTGGTCGATTATTTCGATCTCGACCACGTCGGCAGTTCCCCGGCCGTTTTCAACCCGGAAAAACTTCTCTGGCTGAACGCACAGTACATGAAGAACGCCGATCCGAACGAACTGGCGGAATGGGTACGCCCCTTACTCCACCCCGTAATGAACCCCGTCCGGTCCGAAGGAAACGAAACCCAGGGGTTCGACCTCACCAAGATCGTCGACGAGTGGAAAACACGTTCCAGGACACTTCTCGAACTCGCCGATTCGGTTCATCCGTTCATCGACCGGGACTTTTCCTACGCCCAAGATGTTCTCGAAAAACATTTGAACCAGGCGAACCGTCCTTTGCTGTCCCTCTACCGGGAACGCTTTGCAGCCATTCGCACATGGGACCGCGACCATCTCACGGATGTGCTCAAAACGATAGGGACGGAACGGAATCTGAAGCTGGGGCAACTTGCTCAGCCTCTCAGAGCGGCTTTGACGGGCCAGAATGTCAGTCCCGGTATCTATGAAGTCCTGATCCTTCTCGGCCGGCAAGAGGTGATCGACAGGCTCGATCGGGCTTTGCGCACGATACCACCCGAAACCTAACTCTTCGCAAGGAGCTTCCCGTGGACACGCCTCCCCTTCCAACCTCCGGTAACCATAAGGAATTCGTCGTCAGACTTCGCCGCGTGATCTCCCAGATTGATGATTACATTCACCTGCTGGTCGCGATTTTACTGATGTCAGGTGCCGTTGTCGTCCTTTTTCACTCGGCACTCACGCTGACGGACCTTTCGATCCATTCGGTACTGGGGCTCATCAACGACATGCTTTTTGTGATCATCATCCTGGAGCTTGTCTGGATCATGCTCAGTTACCTCGGGAGAAGGCGATTCCCGATCGCGTCCTTCATCCTGATCGGCATCATCTCGTCCATTCGCCGCATTCTCCTGATCGAAGCACAGGCATCCTTCGATTTCAAAACACGGGCGACATTCTTTTCCCCTCAGACGATCGATCTTCTTTTCTATGTCGTTATCGTAGTCGCGCTTGTATTTGCCTATTACCTGATCGCCCGATTTCCTGACGATCATGAAATCGAGATTCGTCCCAAGCAATAATTACCGAGTGTTTTGAAGATCGTTCGGATCGTGTGCTAGAGTGTTTAAACAACCTGCTGGTCGAGTCTTTTTCATATCCATCGGAATTAAAGACTGAGAAGAGGATTTCGGAATGTACTATTGCGGAATGAAATTCAATGAACAACATATCGATCTGACCATCATCAACGAAGGCGAATCGATCATCCTCCAGACACAGATCGGTAAATCGCCGGAAGACATTCTTCGCATTTTTGAAAACCGCCCGCGCACCCGTGTACTCGTCGAGACCCATCCGGAAGCACGACTGGTCGAAACCATTCTGGACGACAGCCCCCACGAGTGGAAATCCCTTTCCTTCGACGAGATGAATGTCATCCGGGAAAAATTCGGCGAGAATTTGCCGCAAGTGGATTCCACCCATCACATTGCGCGCCTTGCCCTCTTTCATTGGAAAACGCTCGATCCCCCGGAAGAAACAGGGGGCGACTTTCTCCATGAATTGGCGATCGGACTGGATGAAAACGAAGAATAAAGAGGATTTGAACTCGCTTAAGGACTTAAGAAGACCGGTCCGGGAGAACCCCGGACCGGAATGTATTTAGATCAAAAACCCCTCGAATTTGTTTTCATTTTCTTCACGTATTCCGTAACCCTGTCGATCTTTTCCGGATTGATATCCCGAACCGTCAGGTTGGCGTCTTCGTGACCGGCATGGGCACAAAAGGCCATCGTGAAACATGCGGTCCCGCCCCGGATGATTTTGAGCGAAAGATTCGCATAATGGCAATGGACTCCGACGAACATGCAAACATCGATCTTGTTGTGCCAGATCGTCAGGTTGGGGTGATTGGGGTTGATCTCCGCTTCTGGGTCGATCTTTGGGTATTTCGGACGATAGTCCGGCATCGGGATGATGTTGATCCCACCTGCAACGGACAGACGTTCTACGGCTTCGGCGGTCCGGATCGATTTTTCATTCCATCCCCACAGCACGAGAGGTCCGGGAAAGATCGTCGGAACCTTTGCGGAGATAAACTTGCGGGCCGATTCTTCGATGGCCTGCTCTTCATCGACAAGAGCCCCTTCGATATGGCCCTGGCCAGGCTCCGGTAAAATATTTCCGGCCAGCGACGCCGCAGGCGGTAAAAAACCTTCTGGCCCCCTCATCACTTTGTACGGATTCACTCTCACTCCTTTTGAAAATCAGTGTTCGTCAGACTGGAAACTGTAACGATCTGGATTGAACGATACCAAAAAAGAAAAAGCCCTTCCGGAGACATGCTATGAAACGGGCCCTTCTTCCTCTTCTTCGAGTTCTTCTTTGTTAAACGCCTGGCTTATGTAATGATGCGCCCAGTCGAGGTAGATCTTGCCACTGTCCTTGATCGCAATATAACCAATCAGCTGAGGCTTCATCTTGTCTTCGGTCAACCCGGTTTTCTGGGCCGATTCGATTTCAGCGTTCAAAACGTCCATGAACCGGTCCATCGCCAAACGAACATCGTCCAGCGCTCTTCTCATATCTCCCATGGACCCGCCACCGCCGTATTCGGACTTTTTCTACCTGTTGACCATCTTGATTGCGTTATGTTTCGCCGCATCGCACACAACAACACACAGTTCGCATCCCTTGCAACGGGACTCCACAACGTACGCCACTTTCTTTTCATCGTTCATCATAATGCAGTTCGCTTCCGGACAGTACATGATACAGAGCCGGCACCCCTTGTTCGCAACACACGATTCTTCGCTGATTTCCGCAATATAATACATCTCTGCCGTATCTCCTACATGTTTTCCGAAACAAAATGCCGGGTCTTGGCAAAATCGATGGCTTGATCGTATGCCACCTTTATCGTGTCCAGATTTTTCTGCAACAGCATTTCTTTCTTCGCGAACTTTTTCTTGATGGCTTCGTCCAGTGTTGCCGTACCCCCGGAAGCCACATACTTTTTGCCGAACCTGTCCTGAAGCGCCAGGTCGAGCGCTTCCATTCCGACAACCTGGGTCAGGCCAGCAACGCTTCCGATCATCGCCATATTCGTCGACAGTTCCGTACCCGCAATGTCATGGGCCATTTTCGTGGCCGGAACATAATAGACAAGCACGTTCAGTTTTTCGAGCTCTTCTTTCTCTGTATCGGAAAGCAGGTCGATATCGTCATTGATGATGACGATGCCATTTTGCTTGATACCGGAAAAAAACGGCATCGTATAGCTTTTCCCCATCGTGATCACCTGTGGGTGAAAAATCATCACGATATGCGGATAGACCAATTCACCGCGGTCGTAAATGCGCTCCGGGCCGATCCGAACATAGGATTCTGCCGGGGCCATTCTTTTTTCCGCACCGAAGAACGGATTGGAAATGGCGAACTTGTTTTCCTTGGAAGCCGCCATCGCCATGATATGCGCGGAGGTCACAACACCCTGACCCCCAAGTCCCGACATGCGGATATTCATTCTTGTTTTCATAACACACCCCGCTCTTCGGTTATCAGTTTGCGGATGGCGCGGTCGCGGCCAGTTTTTCGGCCTTCTTCTTCGCAGCCATGTCATCAATGAACGCTTGCGCTTCCGGCGTCACGAATTCCCGGAACTTGAATCTTTCACCAGCCGCTTCGGCATCCCGCATTTCCTGAAGTCCTTCCATGGACTGCTTCCCGATTTCCAGAATGCACGGGGTGTAAATCTGCAGATAGGTCGGCCCGATTTCCCGGGCGATCAAGACGGCCTGGCGCACGACTCTCTCGACAAGGCTGGGCTTCGAGGTCGTCAAAACAGCAACATAGGCGCAACCCGATTCGCGGGCAATTTCCGGCAACCGGACTTTTTCGAACTTCTTTCCGACGGGAGCCATTTTCGCCACAAACCCTTTTTGCATCAGACCGGATTCCTGGCCACCTGTATTGGCATAAAGTTCATTATCAAAGCAGATTGTGGTGAACCGCTCGCCCCTGAACCAGGATTGAAGCGTCATGTCCAACCCGATATCGACCGTCGCCCCGTCGCCGGCAAGAACGATCACATCTTTGTTCTTGTCCGGGAAACGGACGGCTAGCGCCCTTTTCAGACCGGTCGCGATCGCATTCTGATTTCCAAAGAGAGAATGGATATTGTGGATAGCAACCATCGGAAACACAAGGCTCGTGCAGCCTGTCGAACCCACCATCACCGTGTCTTCGGGGGCAGGTATGGAGGCCAAGATGTGCCGAAAAGCGATTGACTCCGGACATCCTGCGCACAAGGAATGCTCCGCGATGAGTTCCGTGGAACTTCCAACGTCCTTCCACCCACGATCCGGTTTCCCGTATGTTGCATGGGTTACGAGATCCCTGTAATCCTCGGGCATGATGTCCCAGAATTCTTCATTGATTTGGATCTTCTCTTTACCCATGGATGACCTCCTTCTTGCCCCGGAGCGCTAGAGACTTTTCGATCTCTTCCACAATGACTTCCGGCGGCATGGTCATACCACCTGCCACATGGGGGCCGGCGATGACGCGTTCGTTTCGTTCGATCGTTGCCTTAATTTCCCGCGCCAGCCAACCGGCAATATTGAACTCGGGAACAAAGATATGCTGAGCGTTTTTCGTTGCCTGTTTGATTTCTTCGTAAGGGAATGGACGGATTGTCTTGATCTTTACAAGGCCGACCTTCATTCCCTGATCCCTGAAGAGGCGAATGGCCTCACGGCCTTGGGAAACGGCTGTTCCCGACCCGACAATCAAAATGTCGGCATCGGGATTCTCCACTTCGATCAGGCCGTCCAGAAGCTGGATTGTATGCTTCCTTGAACGCTCGATCGCGGCCCGGATTTCAAGCTGCCAGCTCGCGTGGGTCATATAGCTGATGTAGTTGGATTTCATCACGAACGGATCCCGCATCAAACGGACCGGAGGAGATTCCATATCCATGCAGGTCACCGGAGAGGCATAGGGGTTGTAGTGCGGAAGGACTTTGTTCTCGGGGGTCAGCATCACCATATCCTTGGTGTGCGTCACGAAGAACCCATCGCAGATGACACCGATCGGAAGGTGAACTTCCGGCTTTTCAGCCACGATATATCCCTTGAGGATGTAATCGTAAAGATCCTGGGCTGTTTCCGCATGCCACAAAAGCATGCCGGTCTCCAGCATGAATGCGATTTCAAGGGTGTCCGGCTGGATCGAAAGGGGAGAGTTGACACCGCGGACCGTAAAAACGACCTGAATGGGAAGGCGGCTGCCTGCCCACATCGGGAAATTCTCGAACGCCCTGAGGGTTCCGGGACCTGCCGTCGTGGTAAAAACACGAGCGCCTCCGAATGCCCCTCCGGCACACTGTCCCATAACGGCGAACTCCGACTCGCCCCTCATGTAGTCGCCGACATAGCCATCGGCATAGAGCTCTCCAACCAATGAGGACGCTTCGCTCTGGGGAGTGATCGGATAGGCGACGGAGAAATCGACGCTCGCCCTCTTGACCGCTTCCTTGATGACCTCGGAACCCGTAAGAAATGCCTGAGTCCTGGGCGACAGAAAGAAAAGTTCATTGGGATCGGTATAGACCTGACCCTTTTTATTGACTGAACCGATTGGCGGTATGCCGTTACCTTCATAATTTCCCATGGGAAACTCCTTCAACTCTCATGATTCACGGTTGAGCGGCACATGCATTTCATATCGTTCATAGACTTCCATGTGGTTTTTACAATCCGAATCCCAAGCGGCAGAAGCCGATCGTTCGGGGTTGGACACCTAATTTGTCGGGCGATCGGCCGAAGAATCGGATCACTTAACGATTAGGCCGGGTCTATGAAATATAAGACCCTCCTTCCACTCAAGTCAAGGAAGGCACGCCCCGGACACGACCTTCAGGCCGTCAGAAATCCGAGGGCGAGAGTGTATTCCGACTCGTCGAACGATTGACCTCTTCGGACGGCCCGGAAATACAGATCGGCATATAGGCCGATGATGCGGTGGAGCGCTTCGTGTTCTGTTTCCCCCTGCTCGACAAGGCGAAGAAAGGTTTTCTTGACATCCGGGGGGTACTCCCGGTCGATCTGGTTCTGAACGATCAGGTGAAGCGTCACATGCACGAAAGGGTTCACAATCTGCCCATTAACTTCCTGAGGCGACGCCGAACCTTCCCCCATCACCCAAAATGGATCGAGTTCAGGGTGGGCATCCATGATTTCCGCGATGCGGGAATCTTCCCCTTCGAGCTTTTCCGTCTTGCGCTTCTCCGCAATCCGGGAAAATCTCCATTGATCGGAAGGATCAAATAATCTCATGGCGTATCAGGGTGTCACAGCCGTATGGATGCGACGCCCTTTCGATCCCATCCCATACACCATGAACACTTTCTTCCCCTGCCGAAGGTGATATGTTTCCCAAGCCGGAGATTGCCCGTTGTAATATGCCATCGGATCTTCTCCCGAGGCCTTGAAAAAATCGGGATAAGTGAGCCCTGCCTCAAAAACATCGGCCAAAAGACAGTCCGTCGTAAAACCTGATCCAGTCAGGACAACCCCTTTCAGGATCTCCTGTATTTTGTCAGGATCATTTATTTCCAACGAATCCACCCCTTAAAACTCCTCCTGGGATCGAAAAGCAACCACACAAGACAACAAGGGCGCAGTCATGACTGCGCCCCGATAGAACGTTCGCGTATGGGAGTCAGTCCTTGCCAGAACCAGTGGCCGCAACCTCTGCCACGGCAACGGAAGGCTTTTCAATATGATCCCACTCGTTAGGACGGAAACCGAATTTGGACATTTCGAATGCATGGTCGATATCGGAGATCATCACCATTTTGATGGCGTTATGTTTCGCCATATTGTCACAGACAGAGACGCAGATCTCGCAGGCCTTGCACCGATCGACCGCGATGAACGCCGTCTTCATGTCATTGTCGTACAAGATCGTGTTGGCTTCCGGACAATACTGGGTACACAGCTTACAGGCTGTTTCCGAACAAACTTTCGTATCAACGTGTGCCACAAGGTACATTCGGTTTCTCCTCTACCCTGGTCCTAGACCGCGGCTGCCTGACGGTTCTCGGCCCAACCGTGTTCGATCGCATAACTGTATGCCGCCGAAATCACTTCCATATTCTTTCGGAGGAGCTGTTCCTTCTTGGCGAACTTCCGCTCGATGACATTATCCAACGCGGCCGTTCCACCTGAAACCACAAACCCTTTTCCAAGGAACCGCTCTTTTACCGACGCCTCCAGGGAAGGAAGATCAGGTATGCCCATGATCGCACTGATGGCTCCCACCATTGCCATGTTCGTGGCAAGGTCGGTTTCCGCCTTGTCTCGGGCAATGGTCGTTGCCGGAATGTAATAGATCCGGGCATTTCGCTCCTTCAATTCCCGAACTTCGTCCGGTACAAGATTGATCGGATGATCGGAATTGATCAGCACGACGCCATCCGGCTTCAAGCCCGAATAGAACGGCATCGTATAGGACTTCCCGTGGGTGATCACCTGAGGGTGAAAGATCATGATCACGTTGGGGTAGATGATCTCCCCGATTTCATAGATTTTTCCATTGGCGATCCGGACATAGGACTCAACCGGCGCCAAGCGCTTTTCGGAGCCGAAAAAGGGGACCAGCGTACTTTCCCCTCCCATGATCACCATGCCGTTGCTCAAGATGTGCGAAGCCGTGACAACACCCTGCCCGCCGATACCGGCCATTCGGATGTTATATCTCTTGTTGCTCATCGAGTCCCCCTTTAGCTGGCGGTTACGGTTTCTTCAGATTCGGATTTCTTGCCCTTGGCTTTCTTGGCCGGCTCGAGCGATTCGAGAAATTCCCGGGCTTCATCGGACATGATTTCCATGAATCCGTAACGCGACGTTTCGACTTCCTTCGCATCGTCCAGAACCTTGGGGGTCGGAATGGCGTACTCGATATTGCAGGATGTATACGCCTGAATGAACGTAGGTCCGATCTCACGAGCGATCAGGACGGCTTTTCGAATGGTCGAAGCCACCCGCGTCGGATTCGTGGGAACGACACGTGCAATATAGGCAACGTTTGCAGTCTTTGCCAATCCGATCATGTCCATCTTTTCAAAGAGTTTTCCCTTGGGAGCCATCTTGAGGATCGATCCCTTTTCCGTCATCCCGGATTCCTGGCCGCCAGTATTTCCGTAAACCTCATTGTCGAGCATGATGGTCGTGAATTTTTCCTTGCGGAACCAGGAGTGCATAACCGCGCTGAATCCGATATCCGCCAACCCACCATCGCCAGCCATCACGACGACGTCCTTGGGCTGATCCGGAAACCGCATTGCCAATCCACGCTTGAGGCCGGAAGCGACCGCATTGGTGTCCCCATAGTTTCCGTAAATGAAGGGTATGGAAGACTGGGTCAATGCCAGCCGACCGCATCCAGCGGTTCCGACGAGAATCGTATGTTCGGGACTCGGAAGACCGATCATCGTGAGACGGATAAAAAGAGTCATGGCACATCCCGCACACATGGGATGCTCTTCGAGAATCTCCTTGAACGTCCCCATTTCAGAGACTTTTTTCTGCTTGCCGTAAGGCCCTCTTTCCACCAGGTCACGGTATTCCTTGGTCATATACTTTTCCAAAGCGGGAGACATTTTCAGGTTATCGAAACTCATGGGCATTCTCCTCCGGAAAACAGGCTTCAACGAACTTCATTATGTGGACAAACCGTAAAAATCTCGTCATCAATTTTAAAATGCGAACTTCTTGTCGGGGAAAATGTACTGGAGGATCATCTCCGTCGGAAGGGAGATCCCTCCGAACACTCTCGGACCAGGAATGATCTCCGCTTTCGAGTGGCCATAGAGAGCCGCACAGACATCGCGGTACAGCCATCCTACGCAATTGAATTCGGGAACGAGAATCCGCTTCGCATTTTTGCAGGCTTCCCTAAGTTCCCGGGTCGGGAATGGCCTGAGCGACCGAACCTTGACCAGTCCGATTCGCTCACCGAGGTCTTCCTCGGCCTGACGGACAGCCTCACGGGACTGGGACACGGCACTTCCCGAGGCCACGACGATCGTATCGGCACCAGGATTCACGACTTCGACCAGACCCCCCATATACTTATCGATATATTTGCGGGATCGCTCCACAGCGGCCCAGACTTCCTGCTGCCAAGAAGCATGCACATGGTAGCTTATGAAATTGCTCTTCTGGATTGGCGCGTCCCGGGAGATGCGTGCCGGAGGATTTTCATTGTCCATCGCCGGGATGGCTTCATGATACGGATCCCTTGGAGGCAGTTTGATATCCTTCGGAGGCAACATGACATAGCCGCGGGCATGGGTGACGAAAAAGCCGTCAACGGCAACCGCAACGGGAAGGGTGACCTCCGGGCGCTCGGATATGACAAAAGCTTTCAGGGCGAAATCAAAGAAGTCCTGCTGGTTTTCGGCATGGAAAACAATATTTCCCGTATTAATGAGGTAAGCCAGTTCGGCGTTGTCCGGCTGAATGGAGAGGGGTGCATTGATCACACGGCACATGATAAGGAGCACAAGGGGCATCCGGCCTCCCGGCCACGACGCCACCACTTCCATCCCGCGCATGAGCCCCGGACCGGCCGTGGCGGTAAGAGAACGGGCGCCGGATCGCGACGAACCGGCGATAGCCGACATAACGCCGAACTCTTCTTCACCTCGGTAATATTCCTTCACATATCCTTCCGCCCAAAGGGCCCCGACCTGCTGCATCGTCTCGCTCTGCGGGGTGATAGGGTAGGATATGGCCACATCGACATTCGCCCTCCGAATCGCTTCCTTGGCCGCTTCCGATCCCGTAATGAACGCACGTTCCCTTGGGGCCTCGAAGAACATGTATTCGGGGGAAACCACCCGCTGCCGAGAGGCCTCGGAACCCTGAGTTTCCTTCGGGGCGACCTGGGGTGCCCCTGCGGTCTCTGTGGTTGTACCTGGCTTTACCTCGACTCCAGCGCTATCTGCCATTTTCAATCTCCTTAACAAACCGGAAAGAACGAAGACTTTGTTGATTCACGACGGTAAGACCCATCAAAATCCAAAAAAAGGGCAACCTTTTCCGGGATCCCGCAGGACCCAACATTAGGTCAAAGGGGACAAGCCCGTTATCCTGACCCGATTGTATCCCGCGTACATTTTCGTTTTAATTTTTTACTTAACCCGGCAAGGATCCAAAACGTTTTCCGCACCGGTCCCGCAGCAAGCCCCAACACTTTATAAGGCATTCCCATTCTCAGGGCTGGTCTTCGAAAGATAGCACGCCCAAATTCTACAAGTCAATCCAAGACTCTGAAAAAACCCGTCTCTTCTGGTTAGAATTGGGATCAGCGGAGTGAAAAAGGACTCCCTACGCCACAGGTTCTAAGGATGACTTTCTGTCCCAGTCATTCAAGCTGTTTCACGTATTGCCGGATGGCGTGATCTTTCTGCCGATTCTCCAGAGAGACCGCTCCGAGTTCGGCATAAGGTTTCAGGTCGGAAAGAATTGTGATAACTGATGCAGAAGATCGAATGAGCGCCCGCCGCAATCGCCTTCTTGTGAGCTCGATGCCGCATGATCCGGCTGTATTGGGTCGACAGGGACGATTCGGTTTCCCGGAGCGCCAGAAGTCCGGCGTCCCTGCGTCAACGTCCCGAAGGCCTGGATCCCCTGGACCGTCTTCCTCCCTGGTCCGGAAAGGCGAACACAGACCGCTACCATAGTCCTTGTGCACGTCCGGCCCCTCACATTGCTCTACCGCCTGTTCCATGGACTCCCCTACAGAATTTGTCACGACGCTTGGCCAAAGTTATCGTTCCCGGGGAGCCTCATCATCAGCGACTCTGGTTGGCAGACTCGAGACAACAATGCGGGGTTCCGGAAGTCTCCCTCGACAGACTAAAAACGGACTCCTGTTTCGGTACCAAGATGAAGCGACGTTTGACGAGAACGACAGGAAAAAGATGCCCCATTTTCATCCTGCAGGCTGAGCCCTGCTCATGACGACTAAGGAGAATGCATCCTTTTGATGAGTTCGTACGCATCGATCACATGACGCATCTGCCCTTCGGCGCTCCGATCTCCCATTCGGACATCAGGGTGCAGTTCTTTCATCAACCGCCGAAAACGTCGACGAATTTCCGGGAACGGGGTGCCTTCGGCAACGCCCAAGACCTGATGGGCTTCAGCGATGGAAAGCGTGATCCCCGGTTCGCCGAGACGGCCGCCTCCGCTTGTTCCAGCCATTCGGAACATGCGGTCCCACGGTAGTCGGGTCCGGATTTTTTTCGGACGATTCCGAAGAACGCTGTCGACATCCTCAAACTGGTCTTCGAGAAAGAAGACCCTCCGCTGAAGTCGTTCCAGGGAATTCCAGTCGGATGCCCGCTCCAATTCTTCCCGGAGGCAGGAAAAAAGACGGATCAGCTCCGAGAAGCGCTCTTCGTAGCGAAGATACGTCTCCGGTTGAAGCGCGAACATCCGGTCCATCGCCAGATCCATCCCGGACCGACTTCTCCGCTCCAGTTCCTCGATCATCCGGCGAAGTTCCCCCCGAATCCGGAAAAAATTACTGGCCATCGTTCACCTTCACACGCTTTATGTCCGCACAAAGGTCGGAGATCAAAAGTTCTCGAGGGCCTTCATTTCCCTCTCGAGCTCTGAAAGCCGATCGCGAAGATCTTCGGCACTTTGTTCACCGAGCCAACCCCTGAGCTCACCTTCGTCGATCGCCTCGACGACCGTTTCCCACATCCGGCTGTCGACCTCTTTTTCCTTTTCAAACATCCCCCTCAAAACCAGTATCCGGTCCCTGATTTCTTCGTAAGATTGCATGACTCCCTCCTGCGTTGTCGAGATGAACCCAACCAAGCTTGAGATCACGACGATCGATTTCCTCCTGCCTATTTCAAACGAACGAACCTTAACCGTCAAGGATCTATTCCTTCATGCCTTCCCCCAATTTTCGGCGAAAATCCGTGCTGTCCTTTGAACCCGGCCCAGAACTCTTTATAATGGATCCGATCTTCCGGTGATCGAACACATCTCTAGGGGTGATTTCTTTATTATCAATATCTTCCTCCGACATTCTTAACGATCAGGAGTTTCTTTTGTCGCGTTCCGAAGAGTTGTACAAAAAAGCCAAGCACATTTTTCCCGGTGGAGTCAGCAGTCCTGTTCGCGCTTTCGGTGCCGTCGGAGGAACTCCGCCCTTCATAGACAGGGGGGATGGGGCACGCATCTGGGATGTCGACCAGAATGACTATATCGATTTCGTCCTTTCTTACGGACCCCATATTTTAGGGCACAATGACCCCGACGTTCTTTCGCTGGCATGCGACGTTGCCCGAAAGGGACTTTCTTTCGGAGCCCCGACCGAAATCGAACTGCAACTGGGAGAAATGATCGTTTCCGCATTTCCCTGCATCGAACGACTTCGGTTCGTCAACTCGGGAACGGAAGCGACCATGTCGGCCATCCGTCTCGCACGCGCATTCACCGGACGCGTCAAAATCCTCAAATTCGAAGGAGCCTATCACGGACACGCCGATTCCCTACTTGTTAAGGCCGGATCCGGTGGTGCCACGTTTGGAGTTCCGGACAGCGAAGGGGTACCCGATGCGATTGCGAGAGAAACCCTGACCCTTCCCTACAACGATGCCCAGGCGGTAAGGGACTTGTTCGACAGGGAAGGGGACTCCATCGCCTGCGCGATCGTCGAACCCGTTTCCGGGAATATGGGGGTTGTCGTTTCAGATGACGAGTTCCTGAGGGAAGTCCGAACTCAGACCGAACGTCACGGGGCTCTCCTGATCGCTGATGAAATCATGACCGGATTCCGACAAACATATGGAGGGGTCCAGATTCTCCTTGGACTGGAGCCGGACCTCACGACCTTGGGGAAAATCATTGGTGGAGGACTTCCTGTCGGAGCCTATGGAGGAACGGGAGACATCATGAAAAAGATCGCTCCCGAAGGTCCCGTCTACCAGGCCGGAACCCTCTCCGGCAACCCGGTTGCAATGGCATCCGGGGTAGCGACGCTCCGAAAATTGAAAACACCGGCCACTTATTCCATTCTCGAAGAAAAAAGCCGGAAATTGGCCGATGGCATATCGGGGGCGGGACGTGCCTATGGTCTTCCGCTCCGGATCAACCGGATGGGATCGATGATGACACTTTTCTTCTCCGAAAACCCGGTCACGGACTGGAGTTCCGCCCGAAAAGCGGACACGGCACTTTTCAGACATTTCTTTCAGGAAGCCCTGAAGGAAGGACTGTATCTTCCCCCGTCCCAGTTTGAAGCGTTCTTTCTGTCGACACGTCACGACGACGCCATCGTCAGCGAAGCCACTGAAAAATTTCAGCGCAGTCTTGCCCGAACCCGCGACTGGATCGACCGGGGGCGCCCCGAATCCCGGCCCTGAACCTAGGATCCTGACTATTTATAAGGAAGGACTCACGATGGAAAAATCTTCCGGTCTCTCCCATAAAACCACTGAAGACTGGTCCCTCCGAATCCGGAACCTTTTTGACGAAAGCATCTCCGCCAAGGAAGCGTTCGCAAAAGAAGCCCTTCCCCAGATCCTGAAAGCGACGGAATGGATGGTGGAAACGCTGCGGTCCGGAGGAAAGATCCTGATTTTCGGAAACGGGGGAAGCTCTTCCGACGCCATGCACATTGCCGGTGAACTGGTCAGCCGATTCTATAAAAACCGGGCCGGCCTTCCGGCAATAGCTCTCGGAACCAACATGGCATCGATGACGAGCATCGCGAACGATTACAGCTACGAGGACATCTTCGCACGGGAAGTGGAAGCCTTTGGCAGGCCTGGCGACCTCGCCATCGGAATCAGCACCAGCGGAAACTCTAAGAACGTCCTGAACGGGATCGCCAAGGCGCGGGAAAAATCCCTCAGGACAATCGGCCTGACCGGGGGAACGGGAGGTCACTTGAAGGATAAGGTCGACCTGGCCCTCATCGTTCCCGCCAAGCTGACGCCCCGGATCCAGGAATGCCATATCACGGTGGGACATATTCTTTGCGAACTTGTCGAGGATGAACTCTTTGCCACTTGAACCCACTCTTCCCTTTTCCGGAACGGCTTCAAAGATTGTTTCACGGATCGAACTTCTTGAAAAGGTACGTTCCCTCCGTGAATCAGGCCAGAAAATCGTGTTTACGAACGGATGTTTCGATCTTGTGCATGCCGGGCACATTGAGGTACTCGAAAATGCCAGGAACTTTGGGGATTTTCTGATCGTTGCACTGAATACGGATCGATCTGTCCGTGACATCAAGGGACCGTCCCGACCCCTCGTGCCCGAACACCGAAGAGCGAGAGTCATCGCGGCACTCTCTTCGGTTGGTGCCGTAACCCTGTTCGACGACCCCACTCCCTACAGCCTGATCGCCGACATACTCCCGGATATCCTGATCAAGGGCGGGGACTGGACCCCGGACCGCATCGTGGGTTCGGACATCGTTCTCGGCCATGGCGGGAAAGTCGAATCCATCCCTCTTTTGCCGGATTCCTCAACCACCCTCCTGATCGAACGAGTCCTCGAACGTTACCGCTCCGGCGGTACAACCTGAAGCGACACATGACTAGGTTCTCACGATTCCGATCAGGCCTGAACGACGTCCTAGCCTCCCTTCCTGGCCTCGAAAAAGGGAAAAAGATACAGCTGAACGGTTACCATACCGACGCTCTTCCCCTCATTCCGTTTATCGCCCGACCTCTCCTCGAGGGGAAAACCCTCTGGATACTCTCCGAAACGATCGAAAAAGCCCAGCATCTCGTCCAGTCCCTTGAAACATTCGAAAGCCTGTTCGGAATCCCCCTTGCGACGATACTCCTTCCCGAGGAAGAGGTCCTGCCATACGAGGCCGAAAGCCCTCCCGATTTTCTTCGCGCCGAACGCGTCCACGCCCTTTCCCGTTTGGCGAAAGAACCGATCGATGTCGTCGTGACCACGTTTCCGGCCGTTGTCCGGAAGACCCTTACGCCGGAACTCATGAGGAAGATGTCCTGGAACATCACCATCGGAGGTATCCTGGACCGGGATGAACTTTCAGACGCGCTTGTCCGGATGGGCTTCTTCCGCGTACCCCAGGTATCGGCACCCGGGGAATTTTCGGTGCGTGGGGCTCTTCTCGACGTCTATTCCCCCGCACGTCCAGAACCGATCAGGCTCGAATGGGACGACGAGCGACTGGCTTCGATACGATGTTTTGACGTCAACACCCAGAAATCCATCGCTTCCCTGCAGTCCGTGGAAATATTGCCCGGATCGGAATGGATCCCCCCTTCCCTGGGGGACATTCCCCCGGGTCCCGCCAGAGACTGGCTTGAATCCCACCAGGTCACCCCCCTGTCTCCCGGCATCGAACGCTTCACCCCATTCTTCTATCCGGACGCCTGTTCCCCTCTCGCATATTCGACGAACCCCGTCCTCCTCATCGAGGATATTTCCGCGATGAGCCATAAAAAAGAGGATTGGGGACAGCGGGTCCGGGAAGGATGGTCATCGATTGCGGAAGAAGAGCGTGCGTTCTTGCCTCCCCCGGAAGCCGCGTTCCTCTTCCATCCGGACCGCGGATTTTCAACATTCGAATTGTCGTTTCCGACTCTTCTCCTTTCCCCGTTTTCAAAGGACGGGGCGGGTTTTCTGACGCGGTCCCCGGAAGCGATCCTCCGCCATGACGATTCCTGGCTGTCCCAGATCCAGTCTCTTCAGGCCGACCATCATCTCCTGGCCGTTTTCCAGACCAAAGGACAAAGGGACCGCTTCCAGGAAATTCTGGTGAACCAGGACATCCCGTTTCGGTCGCTGGGAACTCTTCCCGACTGGGAGGATGATCCGGAAAGCGGACCTTATCCGGTTCGGACAACCCTCGGCGATGTCGGCGAGGGGTTCTATCTTCCCCAAGACAACGTTCTCGTGGTATCCGACAGTTTCCTGTTCCGAAAGAAATCCGAACCCAGAATCCGCCGGACATTCTCGACCGCGTCATCGGTCTACCGGAGGGAAAGGCCCCCTCTGAACGAAGCGGAGCCGGTCGTCCACCTGCAGCACGGGATCGGAATTTATCGGGGACTGAAAGAGATCGATGTCGGAACGATTCCGGGGGAGTTTTTCGTCGTGGAATACCGGGATGGTGACAAACTCTACGTTCCGGTGGAACAGGCGGACCTTCTCCAGCCGTACCGGGGTCCGGAAGGATCTTCCCCCTCTCTCGACCGGTTGGGGGGACAGACCTGGAACCGGACGAAAGCCAGGGTTCGCAAGGAAATCGAAAAGATTTCCCAGGAGCTTGTCGAGCTCTACGCCAAGAGAAAGACCGTCCCAGGCTTCGCCTATTCCCAAGACTCCCTCATGGTGAGGGAATTCGAAAACGCGTTTCCCTACGACTTGACGCCCGACCAGGAAGAAGCCTGGTCGTCGGTATCGTCGGATATGGAAATGCCTATTCCGATGGACCGACTCGTTCTCGGAGACGTAGGCTTCGGGAAAACGGAAATCGCGATGAGAGCGACATTCAAGGCGATCGCCGACGGAAAGCAGGTCGCCGTCCTCGTTCCGACGACGCTTCTCGCCATGCAGCATTTCGAGACGTTCCGCGAGCGATTTTCCGGATTTCCCGTCCGGCTGGCCCTCCTCTCACGTATGGTGTCCCCGGCCGAAGTCAAGAAAATCCGGAAGGAAGCCGCGCAAGGCTCGATCGACATCCTTATCGGAACAACGGCCCTGTTGAGCCGGGAAACTGAGTTCCACGACCTCGGACTCCTCGTCATCGACGAAGAACAGCGGTTCGGTGTGAGTCAAAAGGAACGGCTCAAAAAACGTTTTCCTGCCGTCGACGTCCTGACCCTTTCGGCCACCCCCATACCGCGGACCCTTCAAATGTCCATGTCGGGACTTCGGGGCATCAGTTTCATCATGACGCCTCCTCCGGGCCGCAAACCCATAAAGACCGCAATCCTCCCGTTCGATCGCCCCCGAATTCGGGAAGCCATCGATCGGGAACTCGCCAGAGATGGACAAATATTTTTTATTCACAACAGGGTCCAGTCCATCTCCCGGATCGTCCATTACCTTTCCCGTCTCTTCCCGGATGTTCCCATCGGAATGGCACACGGCCAGATGGATGATACAATGATGGAGCAGGTCATGGACCGGTTTATCCACCGGCACTACCGGATACTGGTTTCCACGGCGATCGTGGAATCGGGTCTCGACATTCCGTCGGCCAATACGATACTTGTCAATCGTGCGGACAACTTCGGTCTCTCCGAGCTTCACCAGCTTCGGGGAAGGGTCGGTCGATCCGGCCAGCAGGCGTATTGCTACTTCCTGACCCCGGGCGAATCCGCACTGACCGATTTGGCACGCAAACGACTCCGGACGCTCCAGGACAACACAATTCTGGGCTCCGGCTACCAGATCGCCATGAGAGACCTGGAAATCCGGGGGGCGGGAAGCCTTCTGGGCCATCAACAAACCGGACATATTGCCCTGGTCGGCCTGGATCTTTACCTGGAGATGGTCGAAGAGGCCATACAAACCCGGATCGAGCCGGAATCCCTGCCTTCCACGACTGAGCCGGTCCGGATCGATCTCGGCCGCGAATCCCGATTTCCGGAAGACTATATCGAGCACCCCGCCCAGCGCATCGATTTCTATCGGCGCCTGGCCCATATCTCCGACATTTCGGACATTGCAAGTCTTGAAGAAGAAATCATTGACCGTTTCGGGCCTCTTCCCAGATCGGCAAGAGGTCTATTTCTGGGGACCCGCCTCAGGTTGCTGGCGACACGTCATGGATTTTCAGAGGTTCGTATCCGGGATCGCGAAATGACTCTCAAGCCTACGTTCTTCGGACTCCTGACCCCCGAAAAAGTCTCGGTGCTTTCAGGGCTCTTCGAAGGACGCCTCTGGGCAAACCCGGACCTGTCCCTGAATGTACTGGGTACGACACTTTCATTTTGCGAGGATCTGGAACGGATCGGACAGGTCCTCGCAGGCGGCTCACCCCTCCATTCCGACGGGGGCCGAAAGGCGCAAGCGTTACAATCCCGTTCCTAATTCCATCCGAGAGGAGACCTCCTTTGAATCGTCAATCCACAATCCTTCCCGCGGCCTTTTTGCTTCTGTTGCCCCTGTTCCTTGGGTCCTGCCACAAAGACCTTCAACCCAACGAGCTCGCCCGGGTCGGCGATCATTCGATCACCCGCGAAGACCTGCAGAAAAGGCTCTCGGATATCGGAGTATCACCTTCCAAGGACCCAAACATGACGTCGGAGGTCTTGAACCGGATGGTCGACGACCTGCTTATCGCGTCGAAAGCCAGGAAAGAAGATCTGGACAACTCCGACGACATACGGAAGAAGGTTTCCGAATACCAGAACCACCTTCTCAAGAAAGCTCTCCTGAAGAAGGAAGTTGACGACAAGATCAAGATCACCGATGCCGATATCGCCGCTTATTACGCCAAACATCAGAAGGAAATCCGCCAGCCCGGCTACGTTGAACTCCGCCAGGTGGTCTTTCCGAATGACTCGGTCGCACGACGGGAAGTGTCGAGACTTAAACAAAAAGGCGGGTTCCGGAAAGCCATCACCAAGTTCAAGGGCGGCCCGGTCGGAAAGCTTTACGAAGGAACGGTGCCACAGAAATTCGTGAGTTATTTCTTCGGTCTTCCCGAAGGTTCGGTATCCGGCCCCCTTTCCCTGAAAGACGGAGTCCATTATTTCCGGATCGACAAGGTCGTTTCCGGGCAATCCCTCTCTCTTGAACAAGCCCGTGAGGGCATACGGAACTACATAACATCGCAGAAAAAAAAGTCCCTTTACCAAGCCCTCGTGAACCATCTGAGGTCCGAAACGACCGTGACCATCAACGATAAGGCGCTGGCATCCCTGATCGCCTCAGGGGCGAAAACTCCGGTTCTGGCCAACCCACCCGCCCAGGCATTGCCTAACAAGTAGGGGTGCCGGAAAGATGCCGGGAATCTCCGGTCCGAACCACAACGCATTTCTCGCATTCGCCAGGGGGAGAACGATCGCTTGGGCCGTCCTTCCGTTCCTCGCCCTCGGCGGATGTTTTCACCGGACTCCCGGAGACAGGATCGTCGGACACCTGGGTCGTCAACCCATTACGATCAGGGATCTGCAGTACACAGCCGAATTCATGGGGCTGACCGATTTCACGAACGGAGAACCCTCGAAATGGCCCGAAGTGGAGCGGAACCTGGTCCTCCGGGAAACGGTCCAGGACCTTCTTCTGGAAAGGGAAGCCCGCAAACGCCACATCGCAGTCGATCCACGGGATGTCGAATCGTTTTCATCCCTCAATTTTCCGGAACTCTCCGACGTGAACCCCATCCCCGACAAGCCGGGGGGGCCGGACCTCAAAACCCTCATCCGGAAAAGGCTTCTCATTGAAAAAACCGTCAAGGCCCTTTTTCCGGTTCGCAAGATTTCCCAATCGGAAATCCGGAATTACTACCTAAGCCATCCCAAGCGTTTTCAGAAAAAGGAAGAAGCCATTGTCGACCATATCGTCGTCGCCCGGGAAAACGAAGCGAACACGATTCACGATGCCCTTACGAAAGGGGCATCGTTCAAGACTGTCGCCCGTCTGCAATCCCTCGGAACCGAAGCGCGGGACGGTGGAAGAATGAAACCCTATGCGCGGGGAACGTTTCCTCCCCCGTTCGATTCGGTGTTCTCGCTAAAACCCGGTCAGATAAGTGACGTTCTTTCTTCCCCTTACGGTTACCATGTATTCCGGCTTGAGCAGATCCTTCCCGGGGGTTCTGTGCCACTCGAGGATGCCCGAAAAAACATTCTTCGCACTCTCCGCCACAAACAGGAGCAAAAATCCCTCGACAATTGGCTCTCGGCCAAGCTTCGCATTCATGTTTTCCGACCGGAAAAAAAATATGAGGGGATTTTTCACCTTCCGATCGGATACAATGGGAAAAATCCGTCTCCACAGACTTCCGATCCGAACATGGAGAAACCCCAGAACACCCGATGAATCGTTCAACCCTCGTCACCCCCCGGATTCTCTGGACTTTTTTTACCCTTTCGGCCGGCCTTTTCCTGTTCGTCCTGCCGGCGGAACCCTCATGGGCCGAGAAAGTCCTGGTCGACGAGGTCCTGGCCGTCGTGAATCATCATATGATCACCAAGAGCGAGATCGACCGATCCCTCGCCCCTACCCTCCACAAGCTCCATCAACAGTTCCGTGGCAAAGCCTACCAGGAGCTCGTGGAGTCCCTCGAATACCGGCTCCTGATGAAAAAAATCAACGAGCGCCTCGAACTCGAGGAAGCCGATCGGGTGGGATTGACCCTCACCGACGACGAGCTCGACCGAACGGTCCAAACGGTCATGCAGAAAAACAATTTCACCTCGAAGTGGCAGTTCAAGGAAGCCTTGGCCGAGCAGGGAATGAATTACCACCAGTATCGCCAGCAGCTCCGAAAGCAGGTGACGATCCTGAAACTTATCAACGAAGAAGTTCGCTCCACGGTCGTGGTCAGCCAGGACGAAGTGCACCAATATTATCTGGCCCACCGAAAGGCGTACATGTTGCCTCCCCACGTGACGCTCTCCGACATATTCCTGAAGATCCCTGCCGGTTCCACACCCGAACAAGTGGAAAAGATCCGGCTCCGCGGCGAGCATATCCTGAGGCAGCTCAAGCGGGGTGATGATTTCGTGATCCTCGCCGGATCGGAGTCCGAAGGGCCGAATGCGGAAAACGGAGGATTTCTTGGGGATCTCACAAAGGACCAGCTGCTCCCCGAACTGGTCGATCCCGCTTTTTCTCTCCCCGTCGGACACGTCAGCAATATGATCCGGACGGACAAAGGTTTCTACATCATCAAGATCGACAAACGGGAAGACCAGCCCTACCGGAAGTTCAAGGATCTCAAAAACCAGATTTTAAACGATCTCACAAAAAAATTGACCGAAAAGCGTATCCGGATCTGGCTCGAAAAACTCAGAGCCCGTTCCTATGTCGTGATCTACGCCAAGCCTCCCATGGACATCACCAAGGGCTAGGAATTCGGGAATCCATAGAGGTCCTGGGCGACGAGGCGGGAAAGCGTGTCGATCCCTTCGCCGGTCCGGCTTGAAATGGCAACTGTCAGAGGACCGGGCGATTGCTGCTGTGTTTCGGAAACCAGGCGTTCCCATTCGGCTTGGATCTCCCGGACGGTCCGGCGCGGTTCAAGATCGATTTTCGATACCAGGATCGTGACCGGTGAACCGATACCTCTCAACCAGTCCAGCGCATCCCGGTCGGAGTCGAGGACCCCCCTGCGGACATCCACCATAAGCAGGATCCGCTTGAGTCCGGGGAAGTGCTCCACGAATGCGGTGGCCAGTCGTCGGGCCTGAGCCGCCGTTGCTTTGTCCCGTTTCATATAACCGTAGCCTGGAAGGTCAAGGAAATACCCGCCCTTGTCCAGACGGTAGAGATTGGCGAGGGTCGTCTTTCCGGGAGTCCGTCCGACCCTTGCCAGGTGGTTCCGGCGGGCCAGCCGGTTGATGAGAGAAGACTTTCCCACATTGGACCTTCCGGCAAATCCGATGACTCCCTCTGGACCGATGGCCGGAAGATCCCCCCAATCCGCGAGAGAACAGATGAACGTCGCCGGAAAATCAAGGGAAGGACTCATATTTGCTGGTTTCATGTGCGGAACCTCTCTTGATGGCGTCGACGGGAGCCTTATCGGAATCCGAGACGGCCGGATTACCCTCCTGGCCTTCGAACAAAGGCCTTTCTCACCTGGTGTCACAAAATGGCTTCGCCGGTTTCTCGGACCGGATCCCGATGTCCCGGTCGCCCGATATTGGGGGGACGTCGAGAACCTTCTCGCACGCGTGGAATTGGATCTTCTGTCCGGTCTCCTCGCCACATCCGGCGTGCTTCCGAGCGAACTCCACGGAGCCGGGAGCCATGGCCTGACGGCATATCACCGTCCCCATCCTCATCCTCCCCCCTGGGAGGAAGGATCCACGACCGGAAATCCTCTTCCCGGACAGACCGTCCAGATCGCAAATCCCTATCTCTTGGCCCGAAGCTACTGTATTCCCGTGGTGTTCGATTTTCGACGGTCGGATCTTTATGGAGGAGGAGAGGGAGCCCCCCTGACACCCCTGTTTCATCGCGCCGCTTTTTCGGACCCCCATGAATCCTTGGCTTTCCTGAATCTCGGAGGGATCGCGAACCTGACGAGCCTGCCCCCCCTCGTACGCTCGACAGATCCCGTCACGGCATTCGACACCGGTCCGGGAAACATGCTCATGGATCTCGCCGTTTCACTTTTGACCCACGGAGAGCTGACCCATGACAAAGACGGCGAACGCGCCGGAAAAGGAACCGTCCGGCCCAGAATCGTCTCGCACATCATGAACGACCCATGGTTTTCAAAACCCCCGCCGAAATCCACGGGACGGGAAGAATGGGGTCCCGACCGTCTCTCCTCCATCATCGAATTCGCCCGCCGTGAAGGCGAGCTTTCCGAAAACGACCTTCTTGCCAGCCTTTCCGAAGCCACGGCCCTGGGAATTCGTCTGGGAATCGAATGGATCTCTCCTGTACCGGTCCGCATTATCGCAGGCGGTGGAGGGACACGAAACCCGGACCTGATGGGCAGGATCCGGCGAATCACCGGATTGCCGGTCGGGACCACGGACGATTCCGGATGGCCGGCCCAGGCGATCGAATCGATGGCGTTCGCCTATCTCGCCGCTCTCACACTTTCGGGTCGGCCCGGATCTCTTCCTTCGACGACGGGGTGCCGCTCCCCGGTTCTTCTGGGTGGTCTCGCTCCCCCTCCCGACGGATCGTTCGCGGACAGGCTTCGAGAAATTCGCGATGCTGCCGGTATCCATCTTCCGTCCCCAGATCGAGCCACCTTTCCGACGTGACCTCTCCCCGGATCCGCACGCCTTTTTTCTTGAGTTCCCGGTAGACGTCCACGATCGAATACGGTTCGCACAAGGGCGCCGCACCCGGTTTCAATACATCCGGTTCGACGATGTGGATCCCCGTGAACCAGACGGGGCGACTTGCCTTTTCATCGGACTCTCCCGGAAAAACGATCGTTCCCTCCGGAGAGAGATGAATTTTCCCTTTCTCGGCCGGTGGACCCGATTCGGAAACGACCATCGTGATCCTGTCTCCGGACTCCAGATGGTCCTGCACGCCGCGGGACACCTCGTAGGGCGTGAGGATATCGCAGGTCCGGATCACGAGAAGGGGAGAACCCCGGTAGAGGTCCCATGCCTTCCGGATGCCGCCGCCGGTGCCCAGGACCGTCTCCTCGAAGGAATACACGACTTCGACGCCCGGCGGGAGAAAGGGGGCAAGACCTTCCCGGATCTGTTCAGCCCGATCCCGAAGATTGATGACCACTTTTCGGACTCCGGATTCATATAGGGCTTCCAACACATGGATTCCGAGCGGACGGCCTTCGACGGGGATCAAAGGTTTCGGAAGGTCCGGAAAAACCGGCCGGATCCGGGTTCCAGAACCCGCCATCAGAACGAATCCCGTAAAATGGCTCACTGGAATGCCGGCGCCTTCAAAAGGGGCCGAACCGCTTTCCAAAGCAGGGCGATGGAGGGTTCCCAGTTCCCGAGAAAGTCCATGTTCCGGTGGGTCTGCGGGACGCATTCAAGATAGGCCGGGTTCTTCTTGACGACGTCGATATAAAAAAACCGCCCGCACGCTTTCAAGTTCCGCTGGAACCCATGGCGGGCGAGAAGGTTCCTGTACCGGGCCGGTGTCAGGGATTCAGGAAGGATGCCGGCTTTCCGGGCTCTTTCGTAATAATCGTCGACCAGTTCTTCAAGGAGAGGAAGCGGCACGGGACGATACGCGTCGAATAGGAAGGAAGCCAGATCGTACAGGGGTGAACCGATTCTCATGTCCTGAAAATCGATCATGACGAGACGGCCCTTCCCGTCCTTCATGAGGTTTCTCGAATGGTAATCCCGATGAAGGAGAACCTCGGGAAGGTCTTTTGCGAGGCCGGCTGACTCCTCCTTGAACAGTCTGAGGACGCGATCGAACTCCGCCCCGGAAGCCTCCCGGGAACCGAATTCGAGAAAGTGCTCGAACTCCCAAAGGTAAAGTTCCGCCGAAAAACGCCTGTCTTTGAGCCAGGCGGCATCCGGTTCGGGGTCCTGTCGCTGGAACGCCAGGAGAAGATCGATCGCCGTCTGCCGGAGCCGGTGTTCCCCGGACGGTTCCCGGCCCAGGGCTTCGGCCAGTGTTTCGTCTCCCAGATCTTCGAGGAGTAGCAGGGACCCGTCCCCGTTCCAATGATGCACGTCGGGTACGGGGAGACCCCTTCCGTGCAGGAAATTCCCGATCACGAGAAACGGATCTCCCGGCGACGCCGATTCGAAAGGGGCGGTTTTCTCCTCGGAAGCCTTGAACCCTTCAGGGGCCCTTCGTTCCATCAGGACGACGGAAGAGGATCCCGCTTCCCATGGTCCTTCGAAACGGATCCGAAAATATCGCCGGTTCGATGCGTCCCCTGTCATGGGTACAACATGGAAGTTCCGACCCTTGGCCCATGTTGTCAGAAACGATTCCGCCGGGCCGGAAAGGCGATGACCGTCAACCCCCATGAATCCCCCTTTTCGTTTTCCAGCAGATTTTCTTATGGAGACGAGAATGAATTCCCATTTCACATCCGTCCGGAGTCTTCTTACAATAAGCCCAACACTTCGGGGGGCGAGGTTCCGGTCTCGTAAACCGAGCCTTCCCGATTCTACCAGAACACATGAAACATTGGGGTCACCGGGACAGGAACGGTAAAAGCGGATGCCTGGGTCCACTGAGAACGCGAACCTCTGACAAGGAGAAGTACCCGTGGACACATCGATGAATGACATCAAAAAGATTGAAGAAAAAATCCTGAACCTCGTTCCGGCCGGTTTTCCCGAATGGGATCCGATCCTGGACCTGATCCACACTGCCGAAGAAACGGGGGCCTACCGCTCTCTCGGTCATCAGACCCTCTCGGACTGGCTCAGGAAAATCCGGACTCTCTCGCATCTCAGGGGCGGGTCCTTCCGGTACGAAATCCGGTCGACCCAAGAACCCATCGGGTTGTAGTGTGAAAACGCCTTTTTCGGGCGTCCTTGTACGAGGGGGAACCTTCATGAAGAAGCATATCCCGGGTCGAAAAACCCTTTTCGGACTCACCATGGCTTCCCTTCTGGGACTTTTTCCCGGCCAGTTTTCTTCGGAAGCGTTCGCCGCCACGGATCGTCCGACTGTCGTAACCAATTATGCGACCAACTGGTACAAGCCCAGGGAAAACGGAAGTCCCCCGGTCACCCGGCTTTTCTATCCGGTTCTCGTGACCGCTGACGAAATGAGCCGTATCGTGGGAGTCTTCGACGCCATGACAGGGGAAACGCTGGCCGTCATTCCCGTCGAAGGAACGCCCCATCACCCCTACCTTTCCAGGAACAGGCGATGGATCTTCGTGACCCAACGGAGCGGAAACGGCATCAGCGTGATCGACACCCGGACCTGGACCCGAAAGGAAATTCCCTTTCCCTGCCCACCCGAACAGCCCTGTCCATCGTTCCATATAGGCCAGAGCCGGGATGGACGGTATGCCGTCGCCACGATTCACGGAATGGGCGGGGCCATCGCGATTCTCGATGCCAGGCACGGAACCCTGGTCCGGATCGTAAAACACCTCGGGAATCGTCCCCGGGATGCCGTCTTTTCCAAAGACGGAAGGAAGATTTATGTCAGCCTGCAGGGCGAGGGGTATCTCGCGATCTACCATATCCGGTCCGGACGGATCCGGAAAGTGTTCCGGGGGGGGAGCCCCTACCGGTCTCCCGCGGGGTCGGGGATGGACATCTCCGAAGACGGACGATACGTGGCCCTCTCGAATACGAAGGACGACGAAGTGGTCCTCCTCGATACGCGTCTCGACCGTATCGTCGCCCGGGCCGGAAACGTCCCGGGACCGGTCAATGTTTCATTCCAGGGCCGGGACGGTCGTCTCCTCGTCACCGGGAACCGAAAATCCGGAACGGTCTCGGTTCTCCGTTTCGACGGAAAACACCTCCGCCTCCTCAGGACCGAGAAAACCGAGCCCGGAGCCAATATCGTCACTCTCGGACCCGACGGTTTTCTCTGGGCTTCTTCCAACGGAGGCCGGGCGATACGGATCCTCTCCCCCCGCTCATACCGGGTCCTATACACCGTCCCCGTCGTCAGGGGACCCCACTGGATTTATTTTTCATCCGATGGAAAACGGGCTTATGTAACGAACTGGGGATCTTCGTACGTCACGGTCATTTCCGTCGCGAAAAAAACTGTGCTCACAACCTTCCCCGTCGGGCGAAGCCCGAACGGTATGGTTCTCGTCTATCTGAACCGCCCGCCGGGGTTTTCCGTCCAAGAAAAGACCGATGCGAAAACCCGGAGGATCCTGGCCTCCCGTCTCGTGATCCCCCAGCCGCGCTCGCCGTCGGAGAAGATTTTCCTTGGGAGTTGCCTGAGATGCCATGGTCTTCAGCGCATCCAGATGGCGCATTACCGCGGAACGGAATGGGAAGGCGTCGTCCGACGCATGAAAAACAACGGAGCCGAAATCCGTGACCAGGACATGTCCACAATCGTTCAATACCTTCAATCCAGAGCCCAGAACACACTGACGGTCAAGACAGAGCTTGAAATGAAAACGGGACCGGGAACACCTTGATCGGACCAACGGACTCCCCAATAATGGGAAGACGTGTTTTCCACATTCGAAGGAGCGCCGTTCGACATGCCCGAACTTCCTGAAGCGGAAACCCTCCGCCGACCCCTCCTGTCCCGGTTCCGGGGGTCGGTCCTCGACCGGACCCGATACGGACCGCACACTGAACTTCTGATCCACAGTGAAACCGATACCGATGGGCTTCGGCTCGAAGACATCGAACGGATCGGAAAGATCCTCGTTTTCATCTGGTCACGACCCGGAACGTCTTTCTCCCTTCGCCTCATCAGCCGACTGGGGATGTCCGGGACATGGATGATCCTCACGACCGATGCGCCGGACCCGGACCATGTTCATATGGAACTTGTCTTCCGGGGACATTCCGAAAGGCTCGTCTATCGAGACCCCCGAAGGTTCGGTCGTCTCGAATGGAGAACATCGGGGGATCCGTCGGTTATCCTTCAAGGGCAAGGGCCCGATATTTGCGGGATTTCGCCCCACGACTGGCATCAGGGCGTGACGCGGTCCAGAAGGCCGATCCGGTCTATTCTCATGGATCAGGGCGTTGCGTCGGGAATCGGAAACATCTACGCCTCTGAGATCCTTTTCCTGGCGGGGGTTTCCCCGTTCCGGAGAGGAACGGGGATCCGCCCGGAAGAATCGCACCGGATTCTGGAGACGGCCCGCTTCGTCATGGACGAAGCTATCCGTTCGGGCGGGTCGACGATTCACAGTTTCCGGGACAGCGATGGGGGAGAGGGGGAATATCAGGAGCGTCACAGGGTCTATGGCCGGGAGAACCAGCCTTGCCCCGAATGCGGGGTAATGATCCGGAAGGTCACCCGCCAGAACCGGAGCCTTTTTTATTGTCCCGGCTGTCAGACAGGGCGAACGTCAGGTCGAAAACCGTCTCTCCGGGAATCCTCTGGACCATCTCTCCGAACGGATACCGGAAAAACATCCCCAGATCCTTCACCTGGATTTTCTGCCCGATCTTTTGTATCTGGTCCCGGATCGTCCGTGGATGCCGCTTCATCAGTTCCGCCACCTGATTGATCTCCCCAGTTTTCCCATACGCCACGAGAATGTTCCACTGGTGATCGGTCAGTTGATGTCGGGTGAATTTCAGCCGTTGAAAAAAGCGGATGAGTTCCTTCATTCCCTCGGGAATCGGAAACCGCGTGTGGGGCTGGATCCATGTCGTATAGGCGGGAACCTGGACCCAATGCTGGAAATTCTTCTGAAATTCCGGCCTTTCCAGGGCAAAATCAAGGAACGGAAGGTACCGGAGCCAGAGGGAAAAACGGAAATGGCTCAACTTTTCGAAGATAAGAACAACGGGAGGAATGTGAAGTTTTTTCAGGGATTCTCCCGGCATCTGGAACTTGCCTTTCAGGAAGATCCTGACGGGATGGGTGACCTTTAGAAGATGCTCGATCTCCTTCCAGTTGCGCACAAAAATCCATGTCTGGTCTATCGGGCGCTTTGCAGGCAATAGAGGTTCAAGCGCGATATCGAAAACATATTCGCCCTTAACCACGTGGTGGATTCCTTTCATATTTTAACGATTAGATTTAGTAAAAAATATTTTTATGATAAAAAAATTAATTACGTTAGTTTTCAAGTCGAGCATCCTATCAGCTTCAAGTCGATTTTTCAACGAATGAGAAGGGATGCGGATTTGAATCGTCGAACACAAAAATTTAGAGGAGAGGAAGAGGATTTCCAAGGCAGTCTTGCGGGTGATTTCAAAGGGGCGTTTCGGAGAATTGCAGGCGGCGGCTAGCCCGAGGATGGGAAGACCCGGTTCCGTCCTTCATTTTTTGCCCGGCACAATGCCATGTCGGCAGTATCGATCAGGCTCCCATAGGTTGCCCCCGGTAAAAAGGCGCTTACACCGGCACTGAAGGTGACCTGAAATTCAATTTTGGAGGAGTCGTGGTGGCGGACCCTTTGAAAATCCTTCCTAATCCCGTCCAGACGAAACAGGCAATCGTCTTCCTTCGATCGCGGGAAAAGGACCAGGAAGGTTTCCCCCCCGTACCGTCCGATCGATTCCCCCGGACCCAGGCGGCTCATGAGAAACCGGGACAGGTTCCGAAGGACGAGATCCCCCACGAGATGGCCGAATCGGCCATTGAGATCCCTGAACCGGTCTATGTCGATCAATGCGAAGGAAAGGGGTTCACCCGTGCGTTTTGCCGCTTCGACGGCCTCGTGGGCCGCGGCGAGAATCGATGAATGAGTGAGGAGTCCGGTCAGGCTGTCCCGATTCCTCATCGACTCCAGGAATCGCGATTTTTTCACGCGGAACCGTATGGATTCGATCAGATGGCCGGGCAGGATCGGCTTCACAAGAAAACCGTCCCCTCCGGGATTCATCGCTTCAAGCTGCAGGGACAGGTCGGTCTCGGTGGACAGAAAAACGATCGGAACGCCGTGGTATTTCTCGGTCTGACGGATGAGCGAGGTCAGTTCCTGTCCGGTGCATTCCGGCATGTACAGATCCATAAGAACGATATCCGGCCGGAACGCGTCCATCGTTTCGAGAACCCGGAACGGTTCCTTGAGGGTTTCGACAATCATTCCGGCTTCGACCAGGATCGTCCGGTGGTACACGAGAAGGGGGGACGTATCGTCCACGATGAGGACACGGATCGTATCTTCCGTCCATTCCGGCAAGAGACGGTCGAGCGTCAAGACGACGGACCCGACATCAAGGGGTTTCTGGAAGTAGGCTTTCGCTCCCGCCCTCACCGCGAAAAGCCGGGACCGCAAATCTCCCTTGTCTGAAATCGCGATGACGGGAGGAATCTCCGGAATCGACTTCAGAAGGGCGGAAACCGGATAGGGGGAGTCTCCCTCTTCCATGCGCAGGTCAAGAATGATAGCGTCCGGCGGATCGGACATCGCTTTGCACAGTGCGTTCAGATCGGGAAAAACCCGGACTGAAAAACCGAAACAGTCGAGCCAACCCCAAATATCCTGCCCGAGCCGGACGTCCGAGATGACAAGGTCGATTTTCCGAGAAGGATTTTCCCTGCCGACGGAAACGGGAACGGACGATTTCCGAATCTGGGGAAAGAAGATAGGCCCCGAAGGCCCCAAACTCGCCGCTTTCCCCATCTTTCGGATCACGTCCCGGATTTCGTTTCGCTGGGCGAAGGGAAACAAGACGCCATCCGGAAGGTGGTGAAATCGCTCGAGTAGATTCTGGGCGCCTTCGCCGACTTTTGAAAAACCGAACGTCCTCGCGTTACCCGCAAGATCGTGCAGCATTCTCCGGGCTTTTTTCAAAGTCTCCGGTTCCATCGGTTCCGGATCCGGAAACAATGCCTCTTCGATTTCCCGGATCCACCCCGGAAGGTTGGACACGTATTGCTTCTGGAGTTCCTCGAGCTGCCTCTGAACCTCTTCCTCGGGGGTCGGATCCATCCTTATTCCTCACGGAAGCCGGAGCGCGGAACACACATTTGTCCACCAAGGATCGCAAGCCGCGCTGTATCTCCCTCCGGGCGGGTTCCCCAACGGGGTCGTGACGCGCGTCATGCACTCCTGTCCCTGAACTTTCCGGTACTTTACCGGATCGTCCCTCTAAAATCATCACGCAATGAGCCCGTTTCTCAAGATCTGAACGATTCCTTTACATATCCGTTACAGGGTGGGGTTAGTGTGGCCTGCGGATAACGAACCGTCAGGAGGAGGGTCCTATGCAGACCGTCACCGATCGTCCGAAATCTCCGAAATCGCACAGGTTGCATGTCGGATTCGCACGATACAAGGAAGAA
Source organism: Leptospirillum sp. (assembly GCA_027315205.1). Classification (GTDB taxonomy): domain Bacteria; phylum Nitrospirota; class Leptospirillia; order Leptospirillales; family Leptospirillaceae; genus DAHUYM01. Next base: position 249,132 of record DAHUYM010000001.1, read on the forward strand.
ATCGCCGAGGCGCAACGGCTGAGAAAAGACGTGTTTTCAAGCGAAACAGGCGCAGCGTTTCCCGAAGGGGAATTGGATATCGATCCGTTCGACAAATATTGCGAACATCTTTTGGTCAGGGATACTCGAAGTGGAAAGGTCGTCGGAACCTATCGCCTCCTGACCCCCGACGGCGCCAAAAATGCCGGCCGGTTCTACTCCCAGACGGAATTCGACCTGTCCCTCATTTCCAACAGGCTCGACCGAACCGTGGAAGTCGGACGATCCTGCGTCGATCCGGGATATCGGAGCGGGGCCGTCATTTCTCTTCTCTGGAGCGCTTTGGCACGGTTCATGAGCGAACGCTCGTACTCCTTCCTTATGGGATGCGCCAGCGTCCCTCTCTCCGAAGGCTCCGCGCACATCAGTGAGATTCGGCACTTCCTCCGCAAAACGGCGTGGGGAAGAGACGACATGCGGGTCCGGCCTCTCATTCCCTTCCCGGTTTCCGATGAAGAACCCACCTGCCTCTGGCCTCCCATGCCCCCCCTTCTGAAAGGCTACCTGAGACTCGGCGCGCGAGTCCTGGGAGACCCGGCCCTCGACGCCGAATTCGGGACTGCCGATTTCCTCGTTTTCCTCTCCTTCAGCGGGATCAATCCACGATATGCCCGTCATTTCCTGAGGGAGTCGACCGGGGGGGAAGCGTCCATATCCCGTGCAGTCAATCCTGATTGGGTCGGGAATCTTGCCTGAGGAGAGCGTCCTGCTACCGACACGGATCCTCCGGACCGTTTTCCTGGGAATGCACGTCCTGCAAGGCTTGGGACGCGTGCGACCCTATCATCCGAAATCCGGATATATCCGGAAATGGTGCTGGGGGTTTTTCCGGCACCTTAATATCCGGGTCGAACATCTGGGGTGCCTTCCCGATCCCGCCCGCGGACCCTACCTGGTCGTTTCTAACCATGTTTCCTGGCTCGATCCCGTAGGGATAAGTTCGGTCCATCCGGTCCGGTTCGTCTCGAAATCCGAAATCGGTCAATGGCCGGTGCTTGGTCCCTTGTCACGCCGGGGTGGTGCCGTCTTCCTGGAACGAGGTTCCCCCCGTTCCCTGAAAGGCGTGTCGCAGGAGATGGAGACATTGCTCGGCCAAGGGGAGTCGATCGGCCTGTTTCCGGAAGGAACGACGACAAAGGGATCGGGGGTCCTCCCTTTCGCCCCCGCCCTCTTCGAACCGGCATGCCGGACAAAAGCGTCCGTCCTTCCCGTCGCTATAAAGTACACCCGCAAAAACGGGACGGAGCTCGCCCTGTCCGCCGCTTTCGTCGACAACCAGAGCTTTCTTTCCTCGTTCAAAAGCATCCTCAATGAGGGGGACTTGCGCGTCACTCTCTCCTGGACCCCACCGGTCCGGCCGGATGAGATGTCACGGCGGAACCTCGCGGAACTTTCCCGAAACCGGATCGAAGCCATTCTGAAATCGGAAAAAAGTCTTGATACCGAGGCTCCGTTCCTGTTGCCCTGATTTTCTGCCGCATGGTATAGTTGTCGACGCGGAGCTGCTTGGCGAAATGGGTTCGTACGGCCTGCGGATTTGCACGGATGACAAACGATGGTGGGCGATACAGGGCTCGAACCTGTGACCCCTGCCGTGTGAAGGCAGTGCTCTACCGCTGAGCTAATCGCCCGAAGACGAACCATCTTATCGAATAACCAATGTTGTTTACAACTCCCTGAGCCCGTCTCCAAAGGCCGGTACACCTCTCGGACACTCCAGGAGTCACAGGAAAAGCGTGGAATTCAAAGAGACCCTGAACCTCCCCCGTACGTCGTTTCCCATGCAAGCCAAACTCCCGGAACGGGAACCGGAAATCCTGGACCGATGGGAAAAAGGCGACCTGCATGGCCGCCTTCTCCGGATCCTTGCGGACCGCCCCCTGTTCATCCTTCACGACGGCCCTCCTTACGCCAACGGTCATCTCCATATGGGACACGCCCTCAACAAGATCCTGAAGGACATCATAAACCGTGCCGCGATCAAGGAAGGGAAGCGCCCGGTCTATGTCCCCGGGTGGGATTGCCACGGCCTTCCGATCGAGCACCGGGTCCTGGCCGAACTGAAGAAAAACCGGTCTGAGCTTTCCCCCCTTGAGATCCGTTCGAGGTGCCGCTCGTCGGCGCAGTCCTTCGCGGACATCCAGAAAGAGGAATTCCGGCGCATGGGGGTCATGGGAGACTGGAACAATCCCTACCTGACCATGGCCTTCGGATACGAGGCGACGATCCTGGAATCCTTCGCGGCCATCGTCCGTGACGGCCGCGTCTACAAGGGAGTAAAACCGGTCCTCTGGTGTCCAAACTGCGAAACAGCGCTCGCCGACGCCGAGGTCGAGTACGAAGACCATCTCTCTCATACGGCGACGGTCCTCTTTCCGGAGACGAACCGTTCCGGAAACCGCCGATTCTTTCCGATCTGGACGACAACGCCATGGACCTTGCCGGCGAACCGGGCGGTCGCCATCAACCCTGATGCCGTCTACCTCGAACTCGAATGGAGATCCGACACGGCTTCCGGCCCCTTCCATAAAGGAGACCAGATCGTTGTCGGCTCGCTTCTCTGGGATGCGGAAAAAGGTTTTGCGGGATTCGAAACCTTCAAAGACGGGTTCAGCATCATCTCGTCGGTCAAGGGGGTCGATCTCCTGCACCTCGAACCCAAGCTCAAAAGCCCCCTGAACGGACAAACGGTTCCCCTGGTCCCGGGTCCGTTCGTGACGCTGGACCAGGGGACCGGGCTGGTCCACGTCGCACCTGGGCACGGAGAAGACGATTTCGAAGTCGGAAAAGCCTTCGGACTCGAGATCTTCGCACCGGTCGACAATCGGGGACGGTACACAGAAGCCTTGGGGCCGGGGTTGCCGGACCTGATCGGACTTCCCGTCCTGAAAGCCGACCCCGTCGTCCTCGAGAAGCTCGGAAACGCAGGCCTCCTGGTCCGGACGGAAGAATACCACCACTCCTATCCTCATTGCTGGAGATGCAAAAAGCCGGTCATTTTCCGGGCGACGCCCCAGTGGTTCCTTTCATTGTCCCGGGAGAACCTTCGGGAAAAGGCCCTGGCCGCGATCAAAAAGGTGGAGTGGATACCGGCAAAAGGGGAAAACCGGATTTCGGGGATGATCGAATCCCGTCCGGACTGGTGCCTCTCCAGGCAAAGGGCCTGGGGGATCCCCATTCCGGCATTCCATTGTCTCGGGTGCAAGGACAGTTTCATCGATCCCGAATTCGTCTTTCGGCTCGCGGACTGGACACGCTCCAACGGGATCGACTGCTGGTTCGGGCCCTCCCTTCCCGAAGAGCTCTTGAAAGATCTTGTCTGTCCCGGCTGCGGAGGAAACGATCTCCAGGCTGAGAGGGACATCCTGGATGTCTGGTTCGATTCCGGAGTTAGCCACGTCGCGGTCCTCCGGGAACGGGAAGACCTGAAATGGCCTGCGGACCTTTACCTTGAAGGGTCCGACCAGCACCGGGGCTGGTTCCATTCGTCTTTGCTGACGAGCATGGCCCTGTACGGAACCCCGCCCTACCGAAAGGTCCTGACCCACGGATTCGTCGTCGACGGCCAGGGGCGAAAGATGGCAAAGTCCCTGAACAACGTCATCTCGCCGCTCGATATCGTCAAAAAGTACGGGGCCGAGATCCTGAGGCTCTGGGCCGGTTCCGCTGACTACAGGGAGGACACGAGGCTTTCCGACGTGATTCTCTCGCACCTTGTCGAATCCTACCGGAAAATCCGGAACACCTTCCGGTTCATCGTGTCGAACCTGTATGACGCTCCGGACTCCGGCACAGGCCTGGAGACCGTGTCGCGAACCCCTTCGGAGGATCTGCTGGACCGCTGGATCCTGTCTCTTTGGGAGCGGACAAAGGGCCGGATCCGGACCTCCTATGAAATATACGACTTCTCACAGGTGGCCCAGATCGCCAACCAGTTCTGTTCTGTCAGCCTTTCGGCCCATTATTTCGACATGATCAAGGACCGCCTCTATGCCGATGGTTCCGACGGCACGGCACGCCGTCAGACTCAGGCGGTGCTTTCCATCATCGGAAGGGAACTCCTACTGTGCCTCGAGCCGATCCTCGCGTTCACCTCTGAAGAACTGGCGCCTCACCTCCTGAAAAATCCGTCCACACCCGGGGTTCCTCCGGAAATCGGCGTTCACTCAGATGGTTTTCCCACCCCGGTCCCTTCGCGATCCGATCCGGCTCTCGAAGAGAAAATGGACCTCCTCCTGGGCCTTCGGGGGGAACTCGGACGCATGCTCGACGACCTCCGGAAATCCAAGACGATCGGGTCCGGTCTCGAAGTCAGTGTCCTCCTCTCGGGACCCTTGATCCGATCGGAGCCTTTCAAAGACCTTTCGCCGGATTTTCTGTCGACCTTCTTCATCGTGTCGGAGGTGCAACTTACCGACCGGGGTGGGCAGGTAGAGACGGAAGAAAAAAAGGACCGCGTTCCTCTTGCAATCCTCGAAAGCGAAACGCTTCCCCAAATCCACTGGTCCGTGTTTAGGGCCAGGGGAACAAAATGCGAACGATGCTGGAACTACAGGACCGATACGGGACAGAATCTGAAAAACCTTCCTGTCTGCGCCCGGTGTTTCGCGGTCGTCTCCGAAGGATTCCCGGACCTCATGAAGCCTGCGAACACGTGAACAAACTCTCCGGAGAATCCCATCCACCTTCCCCACCGGCTCGAGCATGGGGAATCTACGCCCTGATCGCGGGCTTGATTTTCATATCGGACCAGCTCACGAAGCATCTTATTGCCGGGAAACTGTACGAAGGGGAGAGTCTGAAGGTCATCCCCCATTTTTTCCATATCGTTTCGATCCGGAACACGGGAATCGTCTTCGGACTCTTTCAGGATCCGAACGGGTGGACCCATCGCGCAGCGTTCATAGTCCTGACCGTTGCAGCGGTGACCCTTATCCTTTATTATAGTAAAAGGAAGAAAGAAGCCGGGGATCTGGATTTTTATTTCCTGTCTCTCGTGCTGGGCGGAGCGTGCGGGAATCTGTCCGACCGAATCATGAAGGGAAGAGTTGTGGATTTTCTTGACTTTTCCTTTTACGGGCATCATTGGCCGGCATTCAACATTGCCGACTCCGCTATTGTCATGGGTGTATTCCTTCTCGTACTTTTTCCGTTGATTGCCCCTCCGAAACCCGTCTCCTCTCCAGACGACAGCGTTTCCATGAACGGACGAAGGAAGTAAGGAGGATTGGGCATGGCCAAAGACGTGAAAAACCTTGTCCCCCAGATCCAGCGCGCACTCGAAGATCGGGAATGGATCAAGGCCTTTCATCTGGCATCGGGGATCCTGGAAACGGATTCGAAAAACGAGACCGTGCGCTATTTCCTGCTCGATTCTCTCGTTCTCGGTGGGCGTTATGACGCCGCTTTGGAACAGGTCCGCACATTTCTCGGGGATTCACCGGAAAATCACCGGTTCAAGCTCTACCTCCTCCACCTCCTGGTCTACCACAGGACGTTCGACGAAGCGGCGCTCCTCGGTAAAGGGCTCCTGAAGGAATCTCTCACTCCTCTCGAAAAGCGGGATGTCCTGCTCCATACGTCGTTCGCCCTGCATGGAACGGGAGAGTTGCGGCGTGCGGTTCGCATGCTGAACGAACTCCTTGACGAAGATCCTCTGAATACGGATGCCCTGGAGACCCTTGGAAAGATCTATTTCGAGCAAGGACATTTCGAAGAGGCGGAGCGGTATTTTCTCGAACTGACCGAAATGGACCCGTCGCACCCCCGGGTCCACCAGCTTCTGGGGCTTTTGTACTCCGAACAGGGAAAGTGGGACGAAGCCATCATGGAGTGGGAAGAGGCCATGGAAATCGCCCCCAGCGACGAGGTCCTGCGGGAACTCGGATGGACGCTCAACATGGCGGGGGAAAAGGAAGCGGCCGTCTCGATGCTCGAAGAGGCGCTCGACCTGAATCCGATGAACCTGCAGGCGCGGATCGATCTCGGGTCGGTCCTGATGGACCAGGAGAAATTCGAACGGGCCATCAAGGAGTGGGAAATCGCGCAGAAGCAAGATCCCAGTAACAGCATGATCCGGCTCTATCTCGAAAACGCACAGAAGGCAGTGGCCGGACACAATCCCCAGAACCTGGCCCGTCCCGGCGATACCGGTGGCACTCGCAAGAAAACCAACTGATCCTTCTCTCCGGGAATCTCCGGAGTCTCCCGGAATATTCTCCGAACACGAAGAGTCCTTCCGGGAGTTCCTGGTCCCCCGGGGGGAAACGCCCAAGAGACTCGACCTCTACCTGGCCCGAAACTGTCTCCCGTTCACCCGCTCCCGCATCCAGAAACTGATCGAAGAGGGCCTGATCACCGTCGACGGCCGACCGGGTGACGCGGCGCTCAAGATCCGCGGGGGAAACCAGATCCGAGTCCGTATCCCGCCTCCCCGCGCCGGGAACGCGCTTCCCGAACCCATGGAACTGGACATTCTCCATGAGGACGCCGATGTCCTCGTTTTGTCCAAGCCCCCGGGACTGGTCGTTCATCCGGCTCCGGGACATGCGGGAGGAACGCTGGTCAACGGACTCCTGGCCCATTTTCAATCAAAGGTTGCACCGGAAGAAGATCTCGGAGATATCGAAGACGGGGAAGGTGGGGAACCCTCCCTGGAACGCGCGGGTCTCGTCCATCGCCTCGACCAGGATACGTCGGGCGTGATGGTGATCGGGAAGACCGAAGAGGCGGTATCGAACCTGATGCTTCAGTTCAAGGACAGGACGGTCACGAAGAAGTACCTGGCCCTTGTGAAAGGAATCCCTGTGAAAAAAAGGGGCGAGATCGACGCCCCGATAGGTAGGGCGCCCCACGACCGGAAGAAATTCACGGTACGGGAGGACGGAAAACCTTCGGTGACGCGGTATCGGATCCTTCGGACCTTTCGGGAGGACTGCGCCCTCCTCGAAGTGACCCTTCTCACGGGTCGGACCCATCAGATCCGGGTCCATTTCCGCCATCTCGGGCACCCGCTCCTGGGCGACCGCGTCTATGGGACGCGTGGCACCAGCGCCCACGACAGATTCCCGCGGCAGATGCTCCACGCCTGGAAACTCGGGTTCGCCCACCCGAAAACCGGAGAAGCCCTCCACTTCGAAGCTCCCGTTCCGGAAGACTTCCAGGACGTTCTCGATTCACTGACGCCGCTGGAGTAAGGGGAAGGATCCGCACCTCCGAAATCGTCGCCCCTTTCTCCGGACTTCCTACAAAAGCGTCATTACCATTCCCGTCAAGGGCTTGGGATAAAAATAGGTCGATTTCTGGGGCATCAGTTCCCCCCGCAAGGACACCTCTTCCACGACCCGGGGAGAAGACGGCCTCAAAAGAAACGCGACGGGATATTCGCCGGCGGAGACTTTCCCGATCACTTCGTCCGCAGACTTGTTGTACCGGAGCAGGTCTTCTTTTGCGACCCGCTCCGGCGTGATCCCCAGGGCAGGTCCCAAAACACCCTCCTGGAGCCAGAAGCTGTCCAGGCTCCGGACGCCGGGCTCTTTGGGCTGCTCGAGAGTCACGATCCTGAGCTCACCGGGCTCATGCCGCACAACTCCAAAAACGATACGGTTCGGGTCGGATTCGACGAGCCTCTTCAAAAACTCGGCCTTTTTTTCGACCGGATAGGTCGATTCGGTCTTGAGCACTCCCTTTTCCCCGAACAACGAGCCGATCCGGGACAGAGGCACGTTGTGTACAAGCCTGTGCGTCGGAAGAACCGTGAGCGATGGATCGTCCAGGGCGGCGAGGAAAACCGTGATGAATTCGTAGGGTGCCGACGGATCTGCCGATCGCGCACTTTGCCGGCGGGCATTCCGGTAGGCCAGGTAGGTCTCGTAGCGATGATGGCCGTCCGCGATGAAAAGGGGGATCCGGGAAAAATATTCCCGGACGAACGCCACCGTGTCGGGATCGGTCACCGACGACAGGGCATGCCGGACACCGTCCTGGTCGGTGGAGGCGAACCGGGGCACGGTCTTTTCGTATAACCTCTTCACGACCTCTCCCTTGGGATCGGCGTAGAGGCAGAAAATCTGGCTGAATGATGCTTGGGTCGCCTTGAACAGGGCCATCCGGTCTTCTTTCGGACCCGCCAGGGTCTTTTCGTGAGGGTAGACAACCTTTTTATCCCATTCCTCGAGACGGATCCGTGCGATGAACCCGCGGATCGTCCGTTCCTTCTTCGTGAACGGATCCGAAAACGTCATCGAATAGGGATAGATCGCAGGCGTCGGGTCGACCGTCAGAACTCCTTGCGACGTCATTCGGTCGAACTCTTTTCGGGCCTCGGTATACCGGTTGCGGTCGGGAGTTTCGGGGGCCGGGGGAATCGGAAGCTCCAGCCGTATGACGTTGTTGGGGTCCTTCTTGTAAAACGCTTCCTGAGCCTCTTTCGAGATGATGTCGTAGGGAGGGGTCGTCAACCGGTCCATCGATTGTTTCAGGTCTTCGCGGTAGACCAAGCCGCGAAAAGGAATCAGTTCAGCCACACGTGCATCCTTTCGGAAAGAGCGTTAACCGAATTTCGGGGGTTGGCCCAGAGCGGAAAAGTCCCGCCGGAGAAAAAGGTCAGAGATCCCTCTCGATGATGAAATCGGAGAGAGCAAGAAGGTTCTGCTTGTGGGAAGAGTCCGGAAACGGATCCAGGGATTGCTTGGCTTTCCTCATGAAAAGCATCGCCTTTTCGAGCGAAAACTCGAGCGATCCCGTCTCTTTCATCAGGCCCAGAACATCGCCCAACTGGAGAGCCGTGATTTCTCCCTGCCCCATCATACGCACAAGCTGCTCCCTTCGGGAGGCCGACGAATGCGCCAGGCAATGGAGAAGGGGAAGGGTCATCTTCCCTTCTGAAAGATCCTTTCCGAGGGTTTTTCCAAGCCGGTCCTCCCTCGCCATATAGTCGAGGGTATCGTCCGCGACCTGAAAGGCCATTCCGATGTAGTACCCGAAGTCCTCAAGGGCTTTCTTTCCCGCCGTGTCCAGGTCGCCCAGAATGGCGCCCATCCGGCAGGTACCTGCCGTCAGGGCGGCCGTCTTGCATTCGACTACCTTGAGGTAGTCTTCCTCTGTGGCGTCGAGATTGTTGTCGAGCATGAGCTCGAGAACCTCACCTTCGGACATTTTCCGGCACGCCAGCGTCAGGACGTCGTTGATCTCGTGGTTGTGGATGCCGGTGGCCATCCACAGCGCCGTGGCATAAAGGTAATCGCCGACAAGCACCGCCGACTGGTTCCCCCACAGCTGGTTCACGGCAGGCCTGCCGCGGCGCATTTCCGCGCGGTCCACGACATCGTCATGCAGGAGGGTCGCCGTATGGATGAATTCGACGACGGCGGACAGAAGGACCATGTTGGAGCCCGAATACTCCGAAAGGCGGGAAGAGATGACCATCAGGAGGGGCCTTAGGCGTTTTCCACCGCTTCTTATAATATGGGTGGTCACGTCACGTATGGTCTCCGTTGTGCTTTCGCTGAACTGGAGGAGACAGTCCTCGACCGCAAGGAGGTCCGGCTCATACTCGGCCCATACGTTTTTCAAACCGGTCGTTGACAGAGGATTCATAGGGTATAAAATATGCCGGATTGGCGCATATTGTCAATCGGAAGAACCTTTTGACGGTCCGGAAAATCCGTATTCCCCGCGTTCCGGAAGGGATCCTTTCGAGGAGATACTGTTCATGAGCGAAGACCCAAGATCCCTTCAGCAAAACGAAGTCGCCCGAAACATCGAAAAGTCCCAGGGTCCGATCCCTTACTGGATGGTGGTGCTGACGATACTCGTCTATTCGGTCGCACTCATCCTGAGCCTTCCCCTGTTCGGGGACCGGAAAGGAAGCCAGGCCATAGGCACATTTCTGAACCAGTCCCACACGCGTCCATGGGTCGATTACGGCACCATCGCCGGAGGGTCGTACCTCGCGATCGGTTTTTTCGTCATATACTACGTGATGATGATCCGCCCCCGAAAAAAACATACCGGCGATTCCCCGGACTAATCCCATCCCGATGCCTTCCATCCGCCGGATCCGGTGGCTCCCCGTTCTGCTCTACCTGTCCACCGTTGTGACGACAACCGGCGCAGGAGCCTTGCTTTCGAGCCACAATCCGTTCCATTCCTTCCGATCCTTTTGCACAGGTTTTCCCTTTTCTCTCGTTTTGATGGCTATCCTGACGTTGCACGAAAGCGGACATATGCTTGCCGCACGAAAGCATGGCCTTCCGGTTTCCCTACCGTACTTCATACCGGCGCCCACCCTGATCGGAACGTTCGGTGCGATCATTCGCATGCCCCCGGTCGACCACAGCCGGAAAACGCTGTTCGACGTCGGAATAGCGGGGCCCATCGCCGGTCTCATACCATCCATCGTTGCCCTCGCATGGGGCATCCACCGTTCGACGGCTCTTCCGGGTAGGTTGCCGTCGGGAGAAGGTCTCGAACTCGGAGACTCCCTCCTTTTTCGGGGATTGGCATCACTTGTCGGTCCGGAAGGAGGCCTTCACCAGACACTGGTCCTGGATCCCGTCGGATTCGCCGGATGGATGGGGATCTTGATCACGGCCATCAACCTCATCCCGGCCGGACAGCTCGACGGTGGCCACTTCTTCTACGCCCTGTGGGGGAACCGGTTCCACCGGAAGGCATGGTTCGCCGTCGTGGCATTGCTTCTTGGACTCGGGGGGCTGTACTGGAAGGGTTGGTGGATCTGGATGGCGTTCATCGTTCTCATGGGCCCGGGACACCCACCTGTTTCCGACGAGGAGAGCCGTTTGTCCGGAAAACGGCTGATCCTCGGCTACTCGATGATCCTGATCGAAGCTCTGATTTTCGTTCCGGTCCCGTTCGTCGATCGTTGATGCAACGCAGAAATTGAGGTTCAGGGCGGGGAGCAGGCCGATTCGTTCAGCACCGAAAGCATTTCCCGATGGATCCGGCCATTGGAAGCCACGATGACCGGCCCCGTGAGCTCGTGTCTGCCCCCTTCACGGTCTGTGACCATCCCACCGGCTTCCAGGACCATGAGACTTCCCGCCGCCGTGTCCCAGGGAGCCAGGCCGAGTTCCCAGAACCCGTCGAGGGAACCCGATGCCACGTAGCACAGGTCGAGGGCTGCCGATCCCGTTCGTCGAAGTCCCTGCACCCTTCGGGAGAAACGGTTGAAGAGAGCCAGATTGCCCTTCGAAGGGTCTACCGGAAGGGTCGGGGCAAATCCGGTCGCCAGAAGGCTTTTCTGTAGACCTTCCGTCGACGTGACACCGATCGGCTTTCCGTCACGGAAGGCCCCCCCTCCGCGAAACGCCTCGAATACCTGGTTCCTCAAAGGGTCGAAAACGATTCCGTACAGAACCTCTCCCTGCTCTTCGTATCCGATCGAGATCGCGAAGAATGGAAAATGGTGGGTGAAGTTCATCGTGCCGTCAAGCGGGTCAATGATCCAACGCCCGGTTCCCGAGCGGACAACGGCACCGCCTTCTTCTCCCAGGACGTTATGGTCCGGGAAAGATTCCTGGATAACCCGGATGATCTCCTTTTCCGAAGCCCAGTCGATTTCCGTGACGATGTCGGCGGCGCCTTTGTAACCGACTTCGATCTCCCTCCCGTACCCTTCCAGAAGAATTCGTCCGGCGCGCCGGACCGCTTCCCGACCCACACTTCCGATGACTTTCAGACCGTCTTCCAAACCTCTCCCTCTTGGTTCGCCGGTACAAGATCGGACCGGCCTTCCCGGATCTTTTTCAGGAAATTAGAATAACAATAATCGATCCGATATGATACACTTTCACGCTGATCCTGCCGGAACGCGTACGCCTCGATGCGTCGGTCTCCCGGTTTTGCCGAATCCTCTCGCGACGGGAAACCCCGCCACCCGTTACGGGATTCTTTTGAGATCCGGAGGTATCCCCTCATGTTCGTCACTATCACCTTCATTCGCTGGCTCCATCTGGTGGGAGCCGCAGCACTCGTGGGCGGGATGATCCTTCAACTCTTCGTCGTCAGCCCTCTTCTTTCGGGAATCGATCCCACGCTCAGGGGAAAAATCGCCAAGAAAGCCTCGGATTTCTACCTGCCTGTTTTCTGGGTCAGCATGGCTCTTTTGATCATCACCGGCGCCTTCGTTATTTTCGACCGTCTGGTTTCCCTTGAAAACATGGTATTTCCATACAAAAATTCCTACGAAACATTCTGGCTCCTGAAGCTCAGTTTCGTGGGCGCCATCGGACTTCTGGGAATCCTCATCGCTCGTCTTTCGAACGAGATCCGGGGCGTTTCGCAGAAACAGATGTCCACCCCCGGCGACATGGCCCAGAACACGGTCCTCGAAAATCGCAAGGGCCGCCTTCGCCAAGCCGTCAGTCTCCTCAGGAACCTGAACGTGGTTTTGGGAATTTTTGTCCTTCTCTGGGCAGCCGTACTGCAAAACATCTTCGGATTGTTGATCCTCCGATAACAAATGGGCCGGCCCGGATCATCGAGCGGGCCATGAAATGCTTAAGGAGTCCCGGGTGCCGAAATCATTTAACAAACCTGTCCACCACCAGACCTTTCTCGACAGGAAGATTCCCACCACGATGGCGACGCAACATCCGGACAACGCGGGAGCTCCCTACTGGAAAGCGAACCATGATCCGTTCATCAGCACGCTGGACGAAATCGAAGAATGCTTTCGAAGCTATACCGACCTCGGATGCCAGGAATACATGTGGGACTGGGAAGGGAAGTATGTGGACGAAGGCGTCGTCGACAAACTGTTTTCCCTCTACCACGACTATTTCGTAGAAAACCAGCTGGGGAAAGACGTTTTCCTGACGTTCCGGCTTCCCAACATCTGGTACGAGAAGGAATACCGTATTGCCCGGGCCTATATCGGCATCCTGACATTCGAAGAACTGGCGAGGGACCTTGGGCTGAACACTCCTCCGGTCTTCGAAGTCATCCTTCCAATGACCGACGAAGCCCAAAAAATGCTCTACCTCAAAACGACCTTCAAGAAGATCGCCAAGCTCAAAAGCCAGGTTTTCGAAGAGACTGCGGAACAGGTCGACCCCTCCTACCTCCAGGTCATTCCTCTGATCGAAGGCGTACCCCAGTTGACCGGGTCCCACACAATCCTGTCCGAGTATTCGGACCTCCACCAGAAGGAATATGGGGAAAAGCCCCGGTATCTCCGTCCCTTCATCGCGCGGTCCGATCCGGCCTTGAATGCCGGTTTCGTCCCCGCCACCATCGCCGCAAAGGTCGCGCTCTCCGAGTATTACCGCTTCGGCAACGAATCGGGAATCGCCATTTATCCGATCATGGGCGTTGGATGCCTTCCGTTCAGAGGCGGCTTGTCCCCCTACACGGTCCCCCAGTTTCTCGAAGAATACCCGGGAGTCCGCACGGTCACGCTCCAGTCCGCATTCCGGTACGATTACCCGATCGACAAAGTCCGGGAAGCGATCCATTCACTGAACAGGACGCTGCCCTTCACGAAACCCCTGTCCTACACGGACGAGGAAATTCGGATGGGGGAACGGCTTGCGACCCTGTTTTCCGAGATCTATCAAAAAACGATCGAAGAAATCTCCGAGACGATCAACCAGGTTTCGTCCCATATCCCGGCCCGGCGGGAACGGAAACTTCATATCGGTTTGTTCGGGTATTCGCGCGGCATCGGACAAAAGCGCCTTCCCAGAGCCATCAGCTTCACGGGAGCCCTTTACTCCCTGGGCATCCCTCCCGAACTCATCGCTATCGGACGGGGGATAGAACAGGCGAAACGCGAAAATCTCGAGGATGCCCTGTTTTCCTTTTGCAGGCACCTTAAAGAGGAACTCCGGCAGGCGGGGTATTATTTAAATCGGGAAAATCTCAAGTTTCTCGCCACGAGCGATCCGGCCTGGGAGCGCATCATCGAAGATATTTCGAAGGCCGAACAGTATTTCCGTTTCGAGCTTGGACCCGTCACGACCGAACACTACCTTCACAGAAACCTTGTTTCCAGCATTTTTTTCCTCATGCAGGAAAACAAGGACGTTTCCCAGTATCTTTTTGACGCGGCCATCTTGAGAAAGTCGCTCGGATGACGGTGCGTCGGATCCTTTCCCTGCACGCAGCAAGGATGTCCTGAACGATGATACCCCTCGAAAAACGCCTTTTCCTGAAGATTTTTATCCCTCTTGTGATCGTGACCCTCATCGGTTGGATCCTCTATTCCGTTTCGGACCCACTGATGAAGGGGGCGGCTCTTGTTGCCCTTCTCTTTTTCGTCACGTTCGGTGTGTTCGTCATCCGGAAACAGTGGCAGAACCGGGACGATTTCAAGATCCCGCCATGGATCTTCATCACGCTGATCGTGATTTTCATCGCGTTTTTTTCTTTGGTGGGAGCCATACCCATTCTTACCATGTTCACCAAGCCTCCGGCGGACATCCCCTAGACGGGTCCTGTCGGAAGTGTGCAACACCCTGAAGCTCTTTTGCGACAATCGGTCGGTCCGATCCCTCCCTCCCTCCTTTGTCAAAATTTTTTTAAATCCATATATAAAAAAGATTTAATTTATCCGGCCAAAAAAATCTACCCTTAGGCACGATTTGTGCTGTCTATGAAGCCAAACGATGATTCGCAAGGAGGAGTTCGGATGCGATACCAAAGGACGCTCAAAAAACCGGTAGAACTTAAAGGTCTCGGACTTCATACCGGAAAGGAAATCCATGTACGGATCCTTCCGGCTCCGGAAGAGACCGGAATCATCTTCGTCAGGACGGATCTCTCGGGTATGACGCTTCCGGCCCTGGTCGACCATGTCTCGCCCGATCGCTCCATCCTTTCGACGACACTCGGAGAAGGCCGCTTGACGGTCCAGACGGTCGAACATCTCATGTCTGCCGCTAACGGTCTTTATCTCGACAACCTCCGGGTGGAGCTCGACGGACCCGAACTCCCCATACTGGATGGGAGCGCCTACCCCTACACCGTTTTGTTCCGGGAAGCCGGCATCGTCGACCAGTCCCGCAGGCAATTCTTCTATACCGTTTCCAAAGTCGTAGAGTTCTCGGAAGGGGACAAGTGGATCCGGGTCGAACCGTCTTATCACCTCTCGGTTTCCTACAGGATCGCCTTCGGGGACCGTCTCACCCAGGAACGCGTCTTTGTTCTGACGAAGAAGGAATTCGAGCGGGAGATCGCTCAGGCTAAAACGTTCTGCTTCTTAAGCGATGTCGAAAAGATGCGGGAGATGGGGCTGGTCAAGGGAGGTTCCCTGGAAAACGCCCTCGTCATCGGGGACGACGGCGTGATCAACCCGGAATACCAGACCTATCCGGACGAGTTCGTGCGGCACAAGATCCTGGATTTTCTGGGCGACATCCGTCTGCTCGACCGTCCCCTCATCGGTGCATTCGCGGTCCTGAAGGGCGGACATGCTTTCCATACACGATTTCTTTCGTTCCTGATCGAAGAAAATCTTCTCGTTCGGGTGGATGCGCCGATCCCGGCTCCTTCTTCCTGGTCTCCCCTCGCATGTCCGATACCTATCGGTTGACGCTTCAGCGCACCTTCGGCAGTTTGGAAACCAGTCCGTTCACGGCCACTTTAGCGTCCTTTTCGAACGGTGCGGGAACGGCGGGAAAGAACAGATACACATAACCGCGGGCTTCGCCGTATCCGCTCCAGACAATCTCTTTTTCCCAACCGTCCCAGAGCCTTCCGAATATCCTGACATGCTGGGCTCCTCCCGCGATCTCCGCATACCGGATGTCGGTCTGCAGAAGGTAGCGGACTCCCAGTCTCTTCGACAGTCGGTCGATCCCTTCGACACGGCCCACAACGTTGGGCGATGCGGTGGCCACAAGATGTTCCACCCAGGGCTTGTCTTTCGATCCCTTCACGAGGACATCTATATCGGCGGTCGAGACCGTCTTCACATTGGGAAAGCGGCGTTTGACGGCATCCTGCAACGTAGATTCGATGAATGCCTTTTCCTCCGGCGTCGCCTCGTTTTGACGGACCGGCAAAAGGGCAATCCCATCCCTGGCAAGCAAGCCGGCCGAAAAGCTTTTGCTGCTATAGGACAAAACGGATAGGTCGTTGATAGTCTTGGGATCCGACAGATCGTTGATGAACGTGGTGCACGACGAGAGGAAAAGTGCGAGGACGACCGCACCCAGCCCCGAACTAAACGTCCGGAGGTTCCGACTCTTCGGGACTGTCGAGGAGCTGTTTGAAATCTGGATGATCCGGAATCTGATGGAGAACCTCCTCTTTCGCAAAAATGGGAGCCTGGGCCCGAATGGCGATCGCGATGGCATCGCTCGGACGCGCATCGATCGAAAACTCCGACGACTCGGAGAGAAGATGGAGGGAAGCAAAAAAGGTGCCGTCCTCGACTTTCATGATGACCGTTGACAGGATCTTGATCTTGAGGTGATCAAGGAGTCCGAGGAACAAATCATGCGTCTGCGGTCTTTCAGGCGGGGTTCCCGCCCGGCCCATCGAAATCGCCTGGGCTTCGAAAGGACCGATCCAGATCGGAAGCGTCCATTCCTTTTGTTCATCCTGCAGGATCAGGATATAAGATTTGGTCGATCCGTCAAAAAAGATCTCCCTGACGAACATTTCAATCATTATGGGTGAACCTCCTCCACAATAGTATAACCCGCACGTACCAAATTCAACGGTATGGGTCTCTTGAACGATGGGGCCAATCGTTCTGTGTTGACGAGATTTTAGGGTCTTCTCTACAATAGAGAACCTACGGCGGAACCCTTCGCCTCGCACCGACACGAAAGGAATGTCATGCCTAAATTGAAGATCTTGGAAATCAACAAGGAACTTTCCATCGAACCTGGAATTCCCATCCTAATCGGAGCCAGTCTGCAGGGGATCAATTTCGGTTTTGTATGCGGAGGCAATGCCGCTTGCGGTACGTGCACGATCGTCGTCAAGGAAGGAGGGGAGAACCTGAGCCCTCGAAACTCAAAAGAAGCGTTCCTAGCCAAGGCCATGATGCTGAACGATGATCAGCGCCTCGGCTGCCAGACGGAAATGGGCTCCGGAGACCTTACGGTTTCGATTCCTGCCCTGGGACGTCCCCCTTCCCCATTTTCCCTTCCGTTTCCCCGCTAGGTTCCGACGGGGCGGATCATCTCCCGATCCCGCCCCGTCATTTTTCCTTTCGAATCCAGAACTGGTGCTTGTCTGCGACTTTTTCATATCGCAAAAGGGATTGGCCCGTCTTTCGGGTCCATGCTTCCATATCCGGCTTGGATCCAGGGTCTGTCGAGATCATGAGTAGAACCGCCCCGAGTGTCATCTGATCCATCGCTTTCTTAGTTTTCAGTACTGGCATCGGGCATGCAAGTCCAGAACAATCCAGTATTTCTGAAGTTTCCGTTTCCTTCACGCCACACCTCGTGATTGTGTAAGTTCGTTTTGACAATAGACCGGGGAAGTGATAATTTTCACGAGACGGACTTCCGACTTTAAATCAATGCTTTCATATTTCCAGATTCTTGATCACACATCGACCTTAGCTCGGAGGCATCATGAAGAACATTTCTGATTCCGGAAACACACAGCCCATCATCACGTTTGTGATGGTCATCGGAACCCTGGTTGGGCTCGTCGTTATCTTCGGCAAGCTCTACGCCGTCGCCAACCACGTTCCTATCGGCCACTTCTAAGGCTTCGGGGAGTGAGCGTCCAAAGACGCTTCACTCCCCTTTCGCCTCTCCTTCCGTTCCCACCGTTTCCGACACAGGTAATTCCGGGTCGTTCATAACCATGGACGACGTTTCAAAGCTTTCCAGACCAACCCCATGTGAAAAAGGTTCCTCCAGGATCGCTTCGCTGATCGTACCAGCTTCCACTTGGCCCGTTTCCGAAGGATGATTTTCCGGAGCGCTCCCATTCGCGGACTCCTGAACGGACATCGCTTTGGACGGGGATTCCATCGGTTCCATGGCTGCCAATGAGGGCTCGGCCTGGATTTTTTCCCACGCCTTGCGCGCTGCGTTTATGGATGCGGCCCGTTTCGTCGTCCCATCTCCCTCTCCCAAAAGCGCTCCATGGACCAGTACCCCCATCCGGAATCGTCTCTGGTGCGGGGGGCCGATCTCCTCAAGGACCCGGTAATCCGGTAATTCACCATACCGGGACTGGCTCCATTTTTGAAGAAGTAACTTATAGTTGAGGTTTCCGTTTCGCCGGGCTGCCGGCGGGGATACCACAGGAGCGGCTGGAACCGCACTTTCTCTCAGATCCCTTTGGGCTTCGAGCTGGGTAATCTGGTCGAAAAGGGGTTGCGTGAACCAGGGGATGAGTACCTGGCGGGCTGTTTCCAAGCCATACTCCAGATAAAGCGACGCCGCGAGCGCTTCAAACGTATCGGCAAGGAGGGATGAATTTTCCCGATCCCCCGAGGAGTGACTGCCCTTTCCCAGGATCATGTACGCCCCAAGGTCCATGCGGCGGGCAATGGCTGCCAGTGTTTGCGTACTGACGATTCCCGAAAAAATTTGACCGATATCCCCTTCTGAGGCGCCTGGCCATGTATTCAGGAGATATTCGCTCACTATCAGACCGATAACCCGGTCCCCCAGAAACTCCAGTCTTTCATAGTTCGGGATCGGGGTTTTCTTTCCCCTTTCATGGGAGGCCGAGCGATGGGTCAAGGCTTCTTCGATACGCAACGTCGGTTTGAACGGTAATCCGAGAATCCGGATCAGTTGTTCCGGAGATCTTGGTAGATTTTTACCGCGATATTCGAACAATGGGCCTCCTTAATCTTTGGCACTGCAGAACCGTGCACTCTTTTGAATGAACGCCGCCCGAGATTCCAGAACTCTCGTAAACGAGAGTTTAAGAATGCGGCCAGGATGCCATTTTCGCATCGTGACAACGTTTATGCAAATCTTGGGCCGGTACCCATATCGACAGAATGTACCTAGGGAAGAAACGACCCGGGCTCATGTTTACGGACGCCAATTTCGATCAAAGCGTCGAACGAATAATCCTTGAACCCCTCGTCCCCTTCTCCCGACAGGCCAACCGCATGGACCCGGGTCGGCCGTATGCTGATGGATTCCATTCCGTCCAGACGACCGCCCGGTGATATCGAAAGTTCAAGAGAGATTTGGTGCTCAAATCCGAATAATGCGACATCCCTGAAATAACGATGGGACGCATAGGCTCCCCATTGGCAGAATAATGCGAGGATTCCGCTATCGAACAGAGGCGGCGATGTTTCCAGCATTTTCGATACGATTTTCTCAAGAGCCTCTAGGTCACCGAGTGCCCGATGCGGCGATTCATTGATCACCCCGCATTCTTTCGCGATCTCCCCAAGTCTATAATTCTTCATATTTGGAAGAAACTTGCGGGCCATAGGAACGGTATCGATTCCTCTGTTTCCCAGGGGTATCCTTCCGGATCGAATCAGTTCACGGTTGATCATGCCCATATCGAACGAGAGATTGTGGGCGATCACCATCGCATCGACAAAGAGTTTCCTTTTCTCTTTCCAATATTCCTCGAACGACGGAGCCTCGCGGATCATTTCCGCGGTAATTCCGTTGATTCGTGTAATATCCGGAGAAATGGCTTCCGCTCCCCGGATCAAGGATGAACAACGCTCTAAGGATTTCCCGTCTTCCCAGGAGCTTATCGCTATTTCAACAATACGTGCGTCGGGATCCCTCAAGAGTCCCGTCGTTTCGACATCGACAAATGTGATTTTCAATGGCCTTCTCTTTCATTCGTCAGAATTCCGGACCCGAGGACGACCCCTTCGGTGTCGTAGAAGACAGCCACCTGTCCCGGAGTGATTCCATCGCTTTCCTTCAGCAGGGTGAAGCGGCGTTCGCGGGCTCTCACATCGCCTGATACGGGAACGCATGGAACCGGCGACATCGTGGAACGGAAACGGACCCGGATCGTCCGGTCCCATCCCCGTTCAAATAAATATCCAGATGTTTCTGTTACGATAAATTCATTTTCCAATATGCGTTCTTTCGGGGCCAGGACAACTTCCTTCTTTCCAACGTTGATTTCTCTGACGTACAACTTCGTTCCAGTTGCGATTCCGAGCCCTTTCCTTTGCCCACGGGTCAACCCAATTCCTGTCGGGATCTGGCCAAGGTGTTCCCCTCCTTCGGTCAGGACCAACCAGGCCGGCTCATTTTTAACGGTTTCCTTTTCCGTTTCTTTTTGCAGGAATTGGACAACATTGCGCTCGGATAAAAAGCAGGCCTCCTGATTTTCCACCATTTCATCGACAGGAAAACCCCGGGATCTTCCGAATTTCCGGACAGATTCCTTGTCCCATTCACCAAGGGGAAAGAGGACGTTACGAAGCGAATTCTCCGACACTCTCGATAAAAAGTAGGACTGGTCTTTTTTTTGGTCTCTTCCCTCCTGAATGCCCCAAAATCTCCCATCCCTGGAAAAACCCTTCCGCGCATAATGTCCGGTGGCCACGAACCGGATACCCAATTCATCCGCCTTTTCCCGGAGCGTTCGAATTTTGATTTCCGCATTGCAGATCGTGCAGGGATTTGGCGTAACTCCCGAACGGTAGCCGTCCCGGAATGGCGTGACGACGGTTTCCCGGAACGCCTCAATTTTGGGAATCGTGACGACGGGGATTTGGAGAATTTCTTGGCACAGGTATTCGACCATCGGAACATGGCAACACGTTCGCTCAAACCACGCTTTGACTTCTCCTTCTTTCGACGGAGCGCTTTCCCAGATCTCAACCACCGCACCCGTCACGTCGAAACCGGCCTCTTTCAGAAGGAGGGCGGTAACGGATGAATCGATTCCTCCGCTAAGCCCTACCAGAACTTTTTCTTTCATCCCCTTACCGTTTCCTCCTTCTGAACATGGAATTCTTTTTCCTTGATTTCTTCTTGTGACGCAAATCCCGTTTCCATCCGGCAATTTCCGTTAAAGATGACTCCTTCCTCAACGACCAATACCGGGGTCTTGATGTCGGCCCTCACGTTTGATGGCTTTACCAGATGAATCGATTCTGCGGATTCGATCGACCCCGTTACATTTCCGCCGCACACCACCTTGTTTACTTTAATTGTTCCCTTGATACTCGCGCCATCCCCGATAATGAGGGTATTCTCCGATCGGATTTCGCCCTCGACCTGCCCGTCGATCCGGACCGTTCCCTCGAATTGGAGATAACCCTTGAAAAATGTTTCCTTGCCCAAGAATGCAATGATGTTGTTTTGCTTCGGATCTTGATGAATCCCTCTCATTCGAATCTCTCCTTACGACGTAAAATCCATGGACTCGGCAAACCCCATGCGTTCCAAAAAGGCGGTCAGCTCCGATTCATTTTCAATCGCGACGGTAAATTTCACTTTGTTTTTGGTACGGGAAACATAAACCGGATGTGAAAAGGCTTTCGACAAAAGGTCGGCACCTTTTTTCCCCCACACAGGGATGTCCTGGCGGACCTGTTTTTCGGATATTCGATGTTCCAAATCACGAACCGACATATTGGTTCGGACGATTTCATCTTCCAGCAACAATTGCTCCCGGGAATCCTTCACACCGAGCAGAACCTTCGCGTGGCCAAGACTGATTTGCCCTTGCTCGATCTTTTGAAGAATTCCGGGCGGCAGGGTAAGAATACGCAAGAAATTCGCGATCGTCGACCGTTTCATTCCCAAGTGGGCTGCAAGTTCCTCCTGAGTCCAGCTAAACTCTTCGATGAGCCGGTTGAAACCTTCGGCCACTTCCACCGGGTTCAGATCGCTTCGCTGAAGATTTTCGACAAGGGCCAACTCAAGAAGTTCACGGTCCCCGTAGGTCCGGATGACAGCCGGAATCGTCGCCCAGTCAAGAGTCCGGGCCGCCCTAAAACGTCTTTCCCCGGCAATCAGAATGAATTCGCTTTCCCCTTCGGGTTCTCCTTCCGTTCTCACTTTTTGCATCACGATAATTGGCTGAAGGAGTCCGTGATTCTTTAAAGATTCGGCCATTTCCCGAATTTCGTCTTCTCGAAATGTCTTTCTTGGCTGAAACGGATTCGGGCGGACCTGCGAGATGGGAATCAATAGAACATCTTCTTTTTTTTCGGGGCCTTCGGAGCCGAAAAGTGAGTCAAGCCCTCGCCCCAGACCGTTTTTAACCATATGCCAGGATCTCCCGCGCTAAATGTAGGTAAGATTGGGCGCCCCTTGACAGCGCATCGTACAGAAGGACTGGCTTTCCATGGCTTGGGGCCTCTCCCAACGTCACATTCCTGGGGATCACGCTTTTAAAAATCATTTCGGGAAAATGCCGTTTTAGATCTTCCAACACTTGATTTGACAGTTTGTTCCGACGGTCGAACATCGTCGGAAGGATCCCTTCGATCGTAAGCGAAGGATTCCATTGCTTGCGGATCCGTTCCAATGTTTTTAAGAGGTGGGAAAGGCCTTCGAGAGCAAAAAATTCGCATTGGACCGGAATCAAAACCGAATTGGAACTTACGAGCGCATTGATCGTGATGAATCCGAGAGATGGAGGGCAATCGAGGATAATGAAGTCATACGAATCGATCAGCGCTTTTTCAAGTCTTCCCTGCAGAATCTGGTGTGATCCCTTGACTTTTGACGCTTCCGATTCAAATCCTGCCATGTCCATGGACCCTGGTATCAGAGAGAGAAATTTTAACCCCAAGGACACGATGCAGTCGTCTGCAGACTTCTCCCCGACGATAAAAGGATACGCGCTTAACTTCGGGTTCGCGATCGAAATACCCAATCCGCTTGTCGTATTTGCCTGGGGATCGAGATCGACGACCAGTACTTTTTTCTCTTCTACCGCCAACGATGCTGCCAAATTTATCGTTGTCGTTGTCTTGCCCACCCCGCCTTTTTGATTGGCAACCGCTACGATTCTGCCCAATCCCTCCTCCTTCTCTCCATTTTGTTCCACGTGGAACAAAATCAAATCGTTCCGGGCCGATAGTCGCATTCAGAAATATCTATCGTCATAAAGGATTGTCGACGTTCGT
This sequence comes from Leptospirillum sp., assembly GCA_027315205.1. Classification (GTDB taxonomy): domain Bacteria; phylum Nitrospirota; class Leptospirillia; order Leptospirillales; family Leptospirillaceae; genus DAHUYM01. Next base: position 272,200 of record DAHUYM010000001.1, read on the forward strand.
CTGGACACGTTATGACATGAAGACAAATACGATTGCAATCTTTATTTTGATCCAACGATCCAAATTTAAACATATGAATTTGCACAGGAAGGGGAGTATTCCTATGTTTCAGTGCATCTTGTAAGCTTTCAACTGAAATTCCCTTCATCCATAAAGCGATTTCATTATTGCCAGAAAAATGGTCGATCGCCTCGTTCAGATCGGAAAAGATCAAGACGTTCTTGAGATCAAGGAGTCCGACAAGGTAGATGAGAAACGATCTTTTCTTCCGTTTTCGGTCGACGAGAGCGACGGGAAGGTCCGGGTTCAGGATCGAAAAGACGACTCCAGGAGTCCCGTTTCCTGAACCAAAATCGACGATCGGCAATACCGTTTCCCCAATCCTGAAAAACTGGGCGACGCGTACGGACTCTCCAATCAGTTTGTCGCGGATCTCCTTCAAAGAACGGTACCCCGTCAGACGGATCGACTGGTTCCAGTCGAACAAAGTCCGGGCATAGGTTTCGAGCAGATTCTTCTGGGCATGGGTCGGGGTCATAGAATCGTTCGCACGGGGTTACGATCTTTTCACTTGTTCTTTCCGGAGACGGGTTTTCAGAGCATCGAGCGCACCAGGGGTCATTCCCCGGATCGACAGGGCTTCCATGAAGGTCCGGGGCGACGCTTTTTTCAGGCGACCGAGGATTTCTTTCGAAACGCCGGGGATTTGAGTTTCAAACAGAGCGGGAGGAATTTGGAAATCATCCTCATCCCGAAGGTGTTTCTCCCGGGAGATCCGTATATAACCCTCATATTTGACCTCCGATTCAAAAGAAATTTTCCAGGAGATCGGCCATTCCGTCATCCCGTCAGGTATCGGAGGATCCGGAAGGCCATCAAAGGTCGAATCGGGCCTTTTGAGCCACTGAAACAATGTTGATCCTCCATGCCTACAGGACTTGACAAAATCATGGAGGTGGTCAAGGCTTTCTCGCTTTTTTTGGTACCAGGTCCATTGCCGTTCCGAGACCACACCCAAAGAACGGCCTTTAGGCGTTAATCGATCGTCGGCATTATGATGGCGGATTGTTAGTCGGTTTTCCGCCCTAGAGGTAAACATCCGGTAAGGCTCGTCAACGCCCTGTGTGACGAGGTCATCTATCATAACACCGAGATACGAATCCGACCGTTCGGGATGCCACGGCTCCCGTTCTTTCGAGACGAGGGACGCATTGATTCCAGCAACCAATCCCTGTCCAGCGGCTTCCTCATATCCCGTCGTTCCGTTGATCTGGCCGGCAAGAAAAAAATTCCCGAAGTTTTTAAGTCTGAGCCCGTGATCGAGTTGATCCGGAAAAACAAAGTCATATTCGACAGCGTATCCCGGACGGGTAATCCATGCCCTTTCGAGCCCCGGAATGGAATGGACAATCTCTTCCTGGACGTCGACAGGAAGACTCGTCGAAATGCCGTTCGGATAGACCTCGTCGAAATCGAGCCCTTCAGGTTCGATGAACACCTGGTGCGATTCGCGATCCGGAAATTTGACAACCTTGTCTTCAATCGAAGGACAGTATCGGGGACCGATTCCGGAAATTCGTCCGCTATAGAGCGGGGACCTGTCGAGGTTCTTCCGAATCACGTTACGGGTCTGATCGGTCGTCGCGGTCAGATGACACACACGTTGGGGTCCATCGAAGAACAGTCCATGGGAAGAAAGATCCATCGAATAGAATGGGACCGGATCGTCCCCCGGTTGTACCGCCATCCTGGAAAAATCGATCGTGCTTCCCCTGAGTCGGGGGGGAGTTCCAGTCTTCAGCCGTCCGATCGACAGGCCCAAGCCGTCCGTGAATCGCGAAGACAGGACCCCGGCGCTTCTCTCCCCTCCCCTTCCCCCTTCGAAGTTGTTCATCCCGATATGAAGTTTCCCGGACAAAAACGTTCCGGTCGTCACGACGAAAGATATACCTTCAATCCGGGTCCCGTCGTGCAGGATCAAGGCGCGGACCCGGTCGCCTGCGATCTCGATATCGACCACCTCGCCCTGCCGCAAGGTCAATTTTTCGAGACTTTCGAGGTATCGCCGGGATTCCTGCCGGTACCGGTACCGGTCGCATTGGACCCTTAACGCCTGGACGGCATAACCTTTTCGGGTATTCAGCATCTTGAACTGGAGTCCGGAACGGTCTGCAAGTTTCCCAATGGCACCGTCCATCGCCTCGATCTCGGCGACGATGTGTCCTTTGCCGATTCCGCCGACGGAAGGGTTGCAGGACATTTGTCCGATAAGGTCAAGGTGCATCGTCACAAGAAGTGTTTTGACGCCCATACGCGCCGACGCCGAAGCAGCTTCGATGCCCGCATGCCCCCCGCCGACGACAACGACATCCCATTTATTCATGGGCTTCTGTTCCTCCAAAGCTATTTGCCGATACAAAAACTCTTAAAAACTCTATCATAAACCATTCCATGGGAAACGACCCCGATCGCTTCCTCCAACCGAACCCGTTCCGACTCCATCTCATGGAGAACCACTTCCCACAATCCCGCATTCGCGAGGGGAAGAATCCGACGCAGAAGACGGGAGAGCTCTCCCAGGATCCGGAACTGCCGGGGACTGGAAATAATGGGTTCGGATCTTATGAGCCCCGTTTGGTAAAAAATCCGCGCCTGGTCTTCCAGAAAACGATACACCTCTGCCACCCCTTTTTTCGTCTTGGCCGACACGGAATAGTCGTATAAGCTCTCTCCGGGCGGCCCCTTTCCGAGGTCGCATTTGTTCCATATTCTCAAGAGGCGCGCCTTCCCACTCTTAAAAAATTTTTCTGGGGGGGTCGTGGCATCGTTCGACTCGAGCCATAAAACCAGGGATGCTCCTCGTATGGCAGAACGCGACTTTTGGATTCCCGCTTTTTCCAATATGTCTTTCGTAGGACGAATACCCGCGGAATCGACCAAAAGGATATCGCCGTGCTCTGTCGCGATACGACCTTCCAGCATGTCCCGGGTCGTACCCGGAATATCCGAGACGAGCGCTCTCGGACCTCCCAGCAAACGGTTGAACAGGGACGATTTCCCGGAGTTCGGTGGGCCGGCCAGAACTACGGTAAAGCCGTTCCAGCGCAAACGTTCTTTTTGATAGGACCTGCGGGATCGTTCAACGGTTTCAAAAAGATCTCTCATGTCGTCTTTGATGCTTGAGGCGTCCGGAATTTCGGAAACATCGAGATCCACATGATCGATAAGGACATACAAGCGGGCAAGAAGATCGATCCAGTCCTCTCGGATACGCTCGAGAGGTGCCGGAAGAGAACTGTCGTATTCTCTGAACTGTCGCTGAAAATCCTGAAAAGACGGGGCCTGGATCATCCGGTTCAGCGATTCGGATTTGAGAAGGGTGATCTTCTGGTGCTGATAGGCCCGATAAAGAAATTCCCCGGGTTTTGCGGGGCGGGCACCCAGGGAATAGGCGTGTTCCAGTATCCGGCGCATGGAATGAGGATTTCCATGGAGCTGGAGTTCGATAACATCTTCGCCGGTCAGGCTCGACGGCGCCTTGAAATAAATAAATAAACCGTCGTCGAGAATTTGACCGTCGATGTCTTTGACACGGATCCGATAAACAAAACGGGGAATGACCGGTTTCGGAAGTCGGTCGACGATCGGGGAAAATCGATCGATGAGATTTGACCCCGAAAAGCGAACGATTCCGACGGGTTGAGCGATCAGTTTTGTGGCAGGCGCCACGATCGGGTCCATGCAGGCCCCCTTGCGTCAGGCCGTTTTTTTGGCCTTCAGAAGATAATTGACCGTCAGGTATTGTTGCCCAATCGTAAGGATGTTGTTGATCAACCAATAGAGAACCAGTCCGGACGGGAAATTGAGGAAGAAGAAGGTCATGATGACAGGCACGAACATCATCACCTTCTGTTGAACGGGGTCGGGCGATGTCGGATTCAGGCGATACTGGAGGACCATGGTCAGGCCCATGACGATCGGAAGGACATAGTAGGGATCCTTAAGGGACAGGTCATGGATCCACAACAAGAACGGGGCCTGCCGGAGCTCGACCGTGTTATTCAAGATATTATACAGCGCGATGAAGACAGGAATCTGCACGATCATCGGAAGACAGCCCCCAAGTGGATTGACCTTCCGTTCCTTGTAGAGTTCCATGAGCGCCTGGTTCAGGGCCGCCTTGTCGTCCTTGTGCTTGGCTTGTAGCTTTTTAATTTCGGGTTGGAGATTCTGCATCTCGTGAATGCTTTTGTAACTCAAATAGGCCAAAGGCGAAAAGAAAATCTTGATGAGGATCGTGACAAAAATAATTGCAAGCCCATAGTTGTGAGTGATCGCATGAAAGAAGGTCATCAGAAGGAAAAGTGGCTTGGCGAGGAAACTGATCAGGAGGATGCGTCCAAAAAGGAACCAGCCGAAATCGATCGTATCGATCAGACCTGCATCCTGAGCTTTCAGCAGCCGGTACTGCTTCGGTTCTCCAAAAAGGGAAAAATGCATGTCCTCTTTTGAAAGAAGCTGAAACCAGCTGTTCGATCCGTCTTTGCGGATTTCTATGCCGATGACTTTAGAAAGTGGCGCGACATAACCGATGAAGTACTTGTCCTCGTTCCCTACCCATTTCAGTGGGGAATCAAAATAAAGGGAACCGTCCTTTTTGACTTCCTGAAATTTCTCGTTGATGCGATAGATCGGTCCCTGAAACTCTGTGCCGTATGTCTGGGTAATACCGGACAGTCCGAAATTGAGTCCGGAACCGAACACCAGATTTTCCTTTCGGGGATTGTCGATCCGGGTATCTATCCCATAACCCTTCAGGGAAAACGTGTACGTGAGAGTGATATCCCGGGTACCGTCCCGAAATCTTTCAACGAGGGTGGATTTTTTCCCGATGACGGAAACGGAACCCGGGGTCGTCTGGCTCCCGTTCCATAAGATGGCCGTGGGAAACAGGGGCACCAAGGTCCCTCCCTCCCGGGAGAACAATCCCATTCCCGAATATCCGGGTTTGGGATTAAGGAGCGACAGCGGTTCTTTCTTGGCGCTTGAATGATGAAACTTGCTGAGCCCCCAGCGGATCACCTGACCGCTCTTCAGGGAAACGGTCCACGCGATATCTCCGTTATTGACCGTCAGGGTCCGATCGAAGGGGTCATCAACCATCGGAACGGAAAGGGCGGCAAAAGACTGCTTGCCGGCTTTCTGGGGTTTGGGATGATTTTTCTGGCCCCAAAAGTAATAAAGGATCAGATTGAACGTGACGATGATGACGACAAGAGGGAGAAGACGCTTCCACATACCGGTCAAAACCTTTCGGAGGTATCGCTGTCCCGACTGAGTTCCCTAGGGGTGATCGACCCCACCAGGGTGGAATGGATGACACTTCAGGATCCGGAATCCGGATTTACCAACGGCTTTCAAGAACGGATATTTAAGAAAGGAGAGCCGGACATACTCAGAGCACGTTGGATGAAAACGGCACGAAGGCGGAAGATAAGGTGAGATCCAACGCTGGTATGCCTGAATTATTCGGCTGATTGTCCTTCCCATGCTTTCACCTTCAGGATTCCTTTCATGACGCCGGATCGCAGGCTGTCGAAGTCTTCGATCATCGCGGGCATGCGCCCCATGAAAATCCACAGACCCGTTTCGAGGTGACATGAAAGTCTCAAGGCTTCTCGAAGGCGGCGGCGAATACGATTACGCTGATGCGCCTTGCCGAGCTTGCGGCCGACGAGAATCGAAACCCTCAATTCGGATTGGGGTTTGTAAAAGATGACACATTCCGGTAGGGAAATTTTCAGGGCCGGCGATTGGATGAGATCCTGGATCTGGAACCTCTTCAGCGGAACCCATTTCAACGCATGCGACCGGAACGTATCACACGGTCAAGCGATGCCGGCCTTTTGCGCGTCGCCGTTTGATGACGTTGCGCCCTTGCGGGGTCGACATTCTCTTTAAGAATCCGTGGGTTCGCTTCCTTCGAAGATTGCTTGGACGAAATGTGATGGACATAGAAAACTCCCTCAAACCTTGCTAGGGGGTGATTTCCCCGAATTCGTTGACGACCTCTATGCTTCGGGGTGAATATGGACGTTGACTTTGGAGCGCAATCCGCCAGAAAGTCGTACGAGGACTTCCACCGTTCCGATTTCCCGGATCGGGCGTTCCAGGTGAACCTGTTTCTTGTCGAGATGAATGTCGAGTTTGGCGAGAGCTTCGACAATGTCGTGAGCCGTCACGGAACCGAACATTTTCTCGTTCTCTCCGACTTTCACGGGAAGAGACACTTCAAGGGAGGCCAAACGATCGGAAAGATCCTGGAGCTCTACCCTTTGCTTTTCAGCACGTTCCCTGGCCAAACGCCGCTGGTGTTCGACGAACGCCAAGTTCTGGCTGTCGGCTTCGACACCAAGTTTCTGGGGGATCAGGTAATTGCGCGCGAACCCCCTCGATACCTGGACCAAGTCTCCCGCATGGCCCAATTTGTCCACATCTTCCTTCAAAACCACCGCGACCTTGCTCATACTTCCTCCTTGTCCAGAACCCACGGAGATTATCAGATCAGGACGCAATCCGTCAACAAATCCGTCTTGGCACACTCCGGAAACGCCGGTCGATAAAGCATGAACAGCGAAACTGCCACGATCTCTATTCCGGACGGGACGCTTCAGTGCGTTACCATCCGGTACGATATCCACCGAGATCGCTATCGTCTCGATTGGAAGTTCGATACTCCGGTTCTATCGGTTCCACGTGGAACAACGCGATCCGAGATCGAATCCATCCTGCATAGGCACCGCAGATGGATCGGACGAAGGAAATCGGAACGGGAACGAGCGGGTAAAACCGTGGCCGACACTCCTTCGGACATAAGTATTCCATTCGCCGGAAACATCTTTCATCCCGAACGGTCGGGGGATAACATCCGGGCGGTGACGGCGGATTTCAAAAGGAGAAAAATCCTCGTCCCGACAGGAATCGGCGAACCTTCATCTTCCGAAGCCATCCGGCTCTGGATCCTGGAACAATTCGTCCGGCAGATCACGGGATCCCTCGACATCTGGTTTGAGCAGACGGGATTTCATCCCGCCCGGATTCACATCCGGGCCACCAGGTCCCAATGGGGAAGCATGTCCGCAAGCGGAAACCTGTCCCTTTCCTGGTACCTTTTCCCGAATTCGCCCAGGACTCTCCATTACATTGTCCTCCACGAACTTGTTCATCTGCGGTACCGCAACCACTCCCAGGCGTTCTGGAACAAAGTCGAATCCCATGACCCGGAATACCGGAACGCACGGAAGGAACTCAAAACACCTATAGGGTGTCCGGCATGGCTTTCAGATCTTCCGGGCGGCAAGGCCCAGATTCGAGTCCCTTGGGAACCGGCCAGGGGTCGAAAGAAAGTGTCCGGTCCGGTTGAAGACTCCGAAAGGATCGTTCTACTATAAAAGACCGTCTGTTCAATTTATGGAAAATCCCGGTTTCCGGTCACGAAAGTCGGAAGTCGCTGGAAACCCGAGTGTCCCGAGGTCCAAGATTGGAAGCGCCGACCAACCGAAAAAAACTGCGAACCGGCTATACGACCGGGGCCTGTTCCCAAGCCGGGGTCCGCGCGTGTCTTCTCTCGCTCCTCGAAGGGGCCCCGATCCGGGATGTCGAGGTCGTGCTTCCCATTGGAAAGAAGGCCGCGTTCCACTTGAAAACCTCGACCTTCGACGCATCCGGGCCACCCCGGGCCCATGCTTCCCTTATAAAGGACGGGGGAGACGATCCCGATTGCACCCATGGGGCGGAAATCATTACCGACATCGTGCTCGTTCCCGAGCCGGGGGTCAGGTTCCACAGGGGATCCGGGGTCGGCTGGATCTCGAAGCCCGGTCTCGGCCTGGCGGTCGGTGAACCGGCGATCAACCCGGTTCCGAGACAATCGATGGAGCGTGAATTCGAAAGCTTGTATCCCAGGATCAAATCGTGGTCGAAAAACCGATTCGGATGGCCCGACGTGGGGATCGACGTGACAATCTCCATTCCCAACGGGGAAGAACTTGCAAAAGAAACCTTGAACGGAAGGCTCGGAATCCTCGAGGGGCTTTCGATTCTCGGAACGAAAGGAATCGTTGTTCCGTTCAGCACATCCGCTTATCGCGCAAGCATTTCCCAGGCGATGGACGTGGCCGTCGCCCGGGGCATCAAGACTCTGGTCCTCACCACGGGAGGGCAAAGCGAAAAATTTGCGCAGAAGATCCTGTCCGGACTTCCCGAGGAAGCGTTCGTCCAGATCGGGGATTTCGCAGGATTTTCAATACGCGAAGCGGGCAAACGATCAATCGAAAAAGTTGTGATGGCAGGACTGATGGGGAAGTTTTCCAAACTTGCGACCGGAGTCAAGCAGACGCATGCCGCGGGTTCCCAGGTCGACTTCGATTTTCTTTCGAAGCTCGCTAAAGAGTCGGGAGCGTCAGAGTCCCTGGTCGAAGCGATACGGAATGCGAACACGGCCCGTCATGCCGGAGAGCTTGCCGCGGAATCCGGATTTCCGGCATTTTTTCAAGCGATCTGCGAACGTATCTTGTATCATTTTTCGAAGATCCCGAGCGGACCGCCTTCCATCGGCATCCTATTGACCGATTTCCAGGGGAAACAGATTGGATACGCCGAAACCGATTGAAACGAATTCGCCGAATATCCACGTGATCGGGATGGAACCGGAAGGCTTGAGAACAGACGACCCCCGATTCTCGGGACTGTTTTTCCGCTGCCGGTTTCTCGCGGGAGGCCGCCGACATCTCGAGACCCTGTCCGGTCCCCTTCCCGAGGACGCGGAACGGTTCGAAATCCGTTCCGACCTCAAGAGCCTGTCGGAGCGTCTAAAACCGTTCGAAAAGACCGTTCCGTCCCGCGAAACGGCGATCGTGCTCTCATCGGGAGACCCCCTCTATTACGGCATCGGTACTCGCCTATTGAAGGACCTTTCCCCCGATTCGGTCTGTTTCCATCCCGCCACGACGTTGGCCCAACGCGCCTTTTCCCTCCTGAAAAAACCCTGGGAAAGAGCCCGGGTGGGATCGATTCATAGCCGCTCGGCCGATTCCATCCTCCCCCTCCTGGAGTCTGAAGGAGTGGTGGCCGTCTATACCGACGGGACGGAAGGACCCGGGACCGTTCTCGAACTCTGCCGGAATTCGGGAAAAACGCCGGCAGAGTTCTGGGTCGTCGAAAACATCGGGCTTCCGGACCAACGTGTCCGTTGTTTTTCTCCCCCCCAACTCGATATCGTGGGAAAGACGGACTTCACATCCCTGAACATCGTCGTCATCACACTCAATCCATGAGGTCGCGCACCGTGTCCCATCCACTTTTCGGAATCCCTGACGAACGCTTCTTCTTCACAGTACCGAGGAAAGGCCTGATCACGAAAGCCGAAATCCGGGTCCTTTCGCTATCGAAACTGGACCTCCGGCCGGGACAGACCCTTTGGGACATCGGCGCCGGATCCGGGTCCGTGGGCATCGAGGCGGCCCGTCTCATGCCGGACCTGACCGTCGTCGCCATCGAAAAGGACCGTGAAGACTTCGATTGCCTCATGAAAAACATCGAGACGTTCGGGGTGACAGACCGGTTCCACCCGATCCACGGGAAAGCCCCCGAAGACCTCCCGGAATCCCCAAAACCCGACAGGGTGTTCATCGGGGGATCGGGAGGCCGGATGGCACCCCTCCTCGACCGGGCAAAAGCCGTTCTTCCCCCCGGTGGGGTGATCGTCCTCAACCTCGCTACCTTTGAAAACACGGCCGAAGCCCTCACATGGGCGAATGCCTCCGGCATCGAACCAGATATCTCGCATGTCCAGATCGGAAGGGGAAAACTCTTGGTCGGACTCCATCGCATCGACGCGCTCAATCCCGTCTGGATCATGACCCTGACCCTTCCGGGCGGAACCGCTGAGGACGGGACCCCATGACGATCCCCGCTTCGGAACGGATCGCGATTGTCACCATCACGCGTCCCGGCCTGGGGGTGGCGCTCAAAATCCAGGGAAGGGTCGCGGCCGATCTCTATGTGTCCGAACGATACGTCGATCCGGCCGATACCCGTATGATCTCCTTTGACGGAATTGTAAAGAATCTCCTGCCGGGCCTGTTCGAGCGTTACGACGGTATCGTTCTCGTCATGGCCCTGGGAATCGTCGTCAGGACAATCGCGCCCCTGATACAGGACAAAAAACACGATCCGGGAATCGTCGTCGTCGACGTCTCCGGCCGTTTCGCGATCAGTGTCCTTTCCGGACACCTCGGCGGTGCCAACCAACTTGCCCGTGACGTGGCCGAACCCATCGGAGCGACGCCGGTCATCACCACCGGTACCGATGCGACGGGAACCATCGCCCCGGATCTGATGTCGAAAGAAATCGGGGCCGACCTCGAGCCCTTCGATCTCCTGAAGAGGGTCAGTTCGGCCATCGTCGACGGCGACAAGGTTCTGATACTAAACCCCGAACGCATCCCGTTCCCCTCTCTCCAGGGCCCGATGAAACCCCACATTCTTGTCCACGACCGATGGCCGGATCCCGTACCTCAAACCAGGGCCGCCGTCGTAATTTCAAACCGGACCGACAGGCCGACCCAAACTCTTCCGGTCCACGTGACGATTTACCCGCGTACACTTGCCGTCGGGATCGGATGCAACCGGGGGACGGCGTTCGAAGAGATCCGGGACCTAGTCTTGGACGAATTCAGGAAGAACCATCTCGCGACATCCTCTATCCGTAAATTCGGAACCATCGACCTGAAAAGCGACGAAGCGGGAATCATAGAAACCGCGCGCCATTTTGACCGGGCCCTGGCGACTTTCACACGCGAGGAACTCTCTGCCGTTCCTGTGCCGACCCCTTCCCAGGCCGTCCTTGATCACGTCGGAACCCCCGGGGTCGCGGAACCCGCGGCCGTCCTTGTCCTAAAAAAGGACCCCCCGTTCGCAGGAGGGCAGGTCCGCATTGTCATTACCAAGACGAAATCCCTTAACGCCACCCTTTCGGTGTCGGAGTGGATACCGGATTCTCCGGATTCCTCGTCCCGCACCGACAATACATAAAGGAATGCAAACGATGTCCCAAGACCCTGCCTCCGTGCCGGCTTCCCGTCCGGGCAAACTCCTTCTCGTCGGATTCGGCCCCGGATCCGAAGAACACCTGACGTTCCGCGCCAAGAAAGCCATTGAAGAAGCCGAGTGCGTGATCGGCTACAGAACCTACATCGACCTTGTCCGGCCCCTGATCGCCGGAAAGGAAGTTATCCAGACGGGAATGACGGAAGAGATCGAACGGGCTTCGCTTGCCGTCGACCTGGCCTACCAGGGACGTACCGTGGCACTTGTCAGCAGCGGGGACGTCGGCATTTACGGGATGGCCGGACTCGCTTTCGAAGTCTTGGCCGACCGGGGATGGACCGGATCGGAAATCTCCGTGGAGGTGATCCCGGGCGTCACGGCCCTGTCCTCCTGCGCATCGGTCCTTGGAGCTCCCCTCATGCACGATTTCGCCTCGATCAGTCTCTCCGACCTCCTCACCCCATGGGAAATCATCGTAAAACGGCTCCATGCCGCCGCACAGGCGGATTTTGTCGTCGCCCTGTACAACCCAAAGTCGTCGAAAAGGGTCCGCCAGATCGAAGAGGCACAGGAAATTTTCCTGAAGTACCGGACCCCCGAAACCCCCGTCGGAATCGTAAAAAGCGCGACCAGGGAAGGGGAGTCGATCGTCATTTCGACGATCTCAGACATGCTCTCCCATCCGATCGGCATGCTGACGACCATCCTGATCGGGAACTCGCAAACCAAGATCTTTCAGAACCGGATGGTCACCCCAAGGGGATATCAACGGAAATACGACATCCATACCGGAGACCGGCTGGCGCGGAGTGAGCGGAGATGACCGAAGGGGAGAATCAGAAAGGGCTTGTGATCGTCCACACCGGAAACGGGAAAGGAAAAACCACGGCTGCCCTCGGAATGGCATTCCGTGCCGCGGGATACGGATACAAAGTTCTTATGGTCCAGTTCATCAAGGGCTCCTGGCATTACGGTGAACTCGACGCCGCCAAGAAGTTCGAGGGAATCCTGACGATCCGTCCTATGGGGGAAGGGTTCACCTGGGAGACCAAAAACCCCGAGCGGGACCGGGAAGTGGCCCAGAAAGCCTTTGCGTACGGGAGGGATGAAGCCCTTACCGGGAAATACCATATGGTCATCTTTGATGAAATCAACGTTGCCCTGCGGTATCATTATGTCGATATCGATCAGGTTCTCGACCTGATCGGCAAAAAGGCCGAATCCCTCCATCTGGTGTTCACCGGGCGGGATGCCCATCCGGATCTCATCGAACGGGCGGACCTCGTCACGGAGATGAAGAGTCTGAAACACCCCTTCGACAAAGGGATACTGGCCCAGAAAGGAGTCGAGTTCTGATGTCCCTTTTGAAGATCGCGAAGATGGGAAACCCCATCCTTCGCAAGATCGCCGAGCCGGTTTCGACGAAAGAACTTGAAACCGTCGAATTCCAGAAATTCATCGACGACATGGTCGAGACCATGCGGGACGGGGACGGTCTGGGACTGGCAGCTCCCCAGGTGCACGTTTCCAAGCAGGTCGTCGTCATCGAATCCTTCGAAAACGAGCGTTATCCGGACGCTCCTACGATTCCCCTCCTGATCCTCGTCAACCCGGTCTTCAAATATATGTCGAGAGAGACCCGAACCGGCTGGGAAGGATGCCTGTCCGTCGACAACCTGAGGGGAAAGGTCACCCGATCCCGGGCCGTCAAGTTGGAAGCAGTCGACCGGAACGGGAACGCCCTCGTCCTGGAATGGGAGGATTTCCCGGCCGTCGTGCTCCAGCACGAGACGGACCATCTCCGGGGACACCTGTTCATCGACCGGATGAAGGACCTGTCGACTCTTACTCACCTAGACGAGTTCGGAAAGTTCTGGATCAAGGGGGAGAACGACGTCCGGGAAGTCTGATCTATTCCGGTCGGCATTGACCGAGGATCTCTTCAAGGGTTTTTTCGGGTGTCGGGCTTTCGAGTATGGGACGGCCGACCACGAGGAGGTCGGAACCGTTTTCGAGGGCCCTGGCAGGCGTTTCCGACAAGACCTGGTCATCCCCCGAACCCGCTTCGGGCCGAACGAAGCGGATCCCGGGGGTCACGATGAAAGGTCCAGGGCCCCATTCCTCCCTCGCACGAACGACGTCCCCAGGAGCCATCACCAGGCCGTCCGCTCCGGCATCGAGCGCCGCCTTTCCCAGCCTTTGGATCCCTTCCCACCGGTCTTTGATCCCCAGAAGGCAAAGCTCTCCCTTCGCAAGGTGGGTGAGGAGAGTGACCGCGATAACCAGTGGACGGTTCTCCCCCTTTTTTTCCGCCGCTTCCCGAGCCGCACTGATCATGGCCGGACCCCCCTGGGCATGGATCGTCACCAACCGAACCGACCGACCGGGTAAGCCCCGGATTGCTTCCGATACCGTATGCGGGATATCGTGCCACTTGAAATCCAGGAAAACCGGGCATGTTCCCGATTCGATCCAGTCCGTGACGGAACCGGCGGCACGGACGTACAGGACGGGCCCGATCTTGACCATGCCCAGGCTCGGGCCAAGCCGTTCAAGAAGGGATTCCGCCGTCGGCCAGTCGGGGGTATCGAGCGCCAGGCACACCGGATTTTTGAGAGACCGCCTTAGGTTCTCCGTAGTCATCGCGTCCTGCCGATCTTCCTGAGAGACACTGTGTGGAATTTTCGTCCGCGGTGGACCGAAAACGGCTCGGGGCAGATCGCGGTCACCGAATCCAGTTCTCCGGTTGAAATGCCCGAGAGGATCATCGTTCCCCCTTCCGGGAGAACTCCCCACCATTCCGGGAAATACCGGGTGATGACGCTTCCCGTGACGTTGGCGACGATCAGAGGGAAAACGATCTTTTCCGCCATCACGAGACGAAACAGGTCGCCGATATCGGAAAGAACCGTCGATCGACTTGTATATCCGTTCCGGTCGATATTGGCACGGGTCGCCTCGCGCGCCAGGGGATCGTCGTCCACCGAGAGCAGGCGATCCCCGTGTCCCATAGCCAAAGCCGCGATTCCTAGGATCCCGGTGCCGGACCCAAAATCCAGAACGGCCCGATCGGTTACCGGGGGAACCGGCATATGGTCGACAAGGAGCGAAAGGCAACGGCCCGTCGTTTCGTGGTGTCCGGTACCGAATGCCAGGTGGGGATGGATCCGGAGGACCGGTCCTCCCGGTACGGGTTCATCGTCCCAGTCCGGCACGATATTGAGCCACCCGTTCACACGGAACCTTTTAAAACCCTGGCGTTTCCAGAGCTCTTCCCAGTCCCGGTCGGTCAGCCGCTCCTCGGACAGGATCTCCCCGCCCAGAGAGCGGGCTCCCTCCCGAAGGAGCAGGAGTTTCATTTCATCGATGTCGTCCATGAATACCGACAAGACCCGACGGGATCGTATCCGCTCTTCCACCACCGGTTGGCCGGTGGCGCGAGAAAGCCATCCCGAGAGGGTCTCCACGGTTGACGGGGGACAGCCGAAACGGATCTGCCGATACTCCTTCGTCGACGGTATCATCGGTCTCCCAGCACCTTTACGACGACCCGCTTTCTCCGCTGCCCGTCGAACTCCGCGTAGAAGATTTCCTGCCATGGGCCGAAATCGAGCTTTCCCCCGGTTACCGGAACGATCACCTCGTGATGGATGAGAAGGCTCTTCAGATGGGCATCCCCGTTGTCCTCCCCGGTGCGATGGTGCCGATAGTCCTTGCCCAGGGGTGCCAGGCCCTGGAGCCAGTCGTCGATGTCCAAGATCAGTCCGGGCTCATTGTCGTTCACATAGACCCCCGCCGTGATGTGCATGGCGGACACCAGAGCCATCCCGTCCTGAATCCCGGACCGCCCGACGATCTCACGGACCTGGTCGGTGATCCTTACATACTCGCGGCGGTTTTCCGTTTCGAAAAAAAGGTACTCGGTGTGGGTTGCCATATTCTAAGGCCTCCAAAAGGCTCAACCCGGGTCGAAGGTCGCGGAATAGATGGCAGGTCCGTTGCCCTGCGGTTCCAGACCGAGGGTGTAGGATCCGAAGGGCTGATGCGCGGTCAGATCGTACATCCGTGCGGCCCCGACCGCAAGATAGGAATGTCCTTTCCGGTCAAAGCGGATATCCGGACCCGCAACCGACCGGGGAACGGGATGGCCGTCGAGAGTCACCCGGATTTTCTCCCCCTTTGTCCCGGCCGGACGAAGAACCAGGTGAACCCCGGACGCATTGTACGGGAGAAGAAGAACGGGAGGACTGTGTCCCTGAACCGGACGGGGCAGGAGATATTCCCGGTGCACGCTCCACGTCCCGCGGGGATTGAAGCGATCGGGCCGCAGGTCGCCACCGGAAAAGCGGGACACGGTTTCGTTCCCTAAGGATTGGACTTCGGCCGGAGCGGGCAGGAGTCCCCGTTCCGAACCGGCATAGAGCTCCCGTGTCATCTCCGGATGGTAGGGCTCCTCTTCCACAGACGAACCGGACGGTTTTCCGTTAAGGTCGAGCGTCGAACGGATCCTCTTCTCCATCTCGTCATAGTCTCCTTCCCCGATCGAATGGTAGACCAGACGGCCATTTCGGTCGAACAGATACTCCGCGGGCCAGTAATGGTTCCGGAACCGGTCCCAGAGGACCATGTGGTTGTCCAGTACAACCGGATAGGCAAGTTTGAACCGGGTCACGGCTTTCTGGACATTGGACCGTTTCTGTCCGAACGTGAACTCGGGTGTATGGATTCCGACGATCACGAGCCCCTTCGGACCGTAGTCACGGTACCATTTTCTGAGGGTCGGAAACGTCCGGACGCAGTTGACGCAGGTGTATTCCCAGAAATCCACCAGAACGACCTTGCCGGATAGGTCGGCACGCGAGAGCGGGGACGTGTTGATCCATCCGTCCGAGCCTTCGAACGACGGGAGCTCCGTCCCCCGCGCCGGGACACGGCAGATTATCAACAGAGCGGCGACGACCAAAACGGCGGCCGTAACGAACGGGGTTTTTCCCACATCCTCCTCCTTAACATGTTCGTATCGCCGCATGTTCCGTTCTTATTCGGGTGAATGAACCCCGTTCCCATGTCCGGCATCCTTCCGGTCTTGAACCCAGGATTGTATCGCGTCCGCGAAGGCAACCGCCGCGGGAGAGAGCGAGCCGAAGGATGGCGCGATAAGCACGAGATCCCGGACCAGGGGAGGCTCAATCCGGACGACCTTGATCCCGGAACGGTCCAATGGCAGGGCAAGCTCAGGAAGAATGCCAGCGCCGGCCCCCGCGCGGACCATCGCAGCAAGGGTTTCAAGACTCCGGGCCTCGATCATCTTCGGCCCCGGTGCAATGCCGATGCCGGCAAGACCCGATGCCACCAATGTGCCGCATGTTCCGAACGCCCGGATCAGGGGCCATTCGGAGAGTTCCTGGAGGGTGATTTCCATCCGCTCCCGCAGCGGATGACATTCGGGAAGAACGGCCATTAACCGGTCCTTCATCAGGAAGCGAGCGTCCATGCGGTCGGCCGGAGCCGTGACGATCCCCAACTCCACCGTGTCGGAGCCGAACCATTCGAAGATTTCGGGATCGGTTCCTTCGAAGACCGAAACTTCGATTCCTGGGTATTTCGTCCGGAATCGGGTCACCACACCGGGAAGCACGCGAGCCGCCACGCTCTGGAGGCTCCCCACCCGTACGGTTCCGACTGTGAGCCCCGCCAGGGCGGAAACATCCTCCCGAATCCGGTCCATGCGGGCCAGCACCTCCCTGGCATGGGCCAGGACCCGCTTACCCGCTTCGGTCGGCACCCCTCCGCGGCGGTCCCGGTAGACGAGCGGGGTTCCGAGTTCCTCCTCGAGCCCCGCCAGAGAGTGGCTCACGGCGGACTGAGTGATCCCGAGCTTCTCGGCTACATCGGTGAATCGGCCGAATTCCTCCAACGCCACCAATATCCGCAGTTGGGTGATCGTCATATGAGTAATTCCTCATACAGAACATGTATTTTATTAATTTGACTCATGAATATTGGGGATTTTACCATGAAATAGAGTTCAGGACGAAAGGATACCGCTTCAAACAATGAAGCGTCCATTTGCTGAAAGGACGATCGATGCCGCGACATATTCTGTTGGGAACCGCGCTGTGCCTGGTCGCGGTCGTTTCATGGGGAGGCATGTTCCATATTATGGAGCATGCCCTGATGTTCGTGGACCCTTTTTACATCACGGCCATCCGCTACATGATCGCATCGCTGATTTTCCTGGGGATCCTGGCTTGGGCGGAAGGGACGGCCTCGCTCAAGCTCGAAGGCCGGGGAGTGTATCTCTGGCTTTTGGGGACGGCGGGATTCGCGGGATTCGGGTTCCTGGTCTTTCTGGGACAGGAAAAGATTTCGGGACATGAAGGCGCGGTGTCGGCATCTGTCATCCTGGCCACCATGCCGCTCATGACGGCCTTCGTCCATTGGGTCACGTCGGGCAAACGGCCGGCGGCCTACACGGTCGTCTCCCTCTTCATCGCGCTCAGTGGGGTTTTTCTCGTCGTCACCCGGGGCCACATTTCCAACCTCCTTTCGATGGGAAGCAGCCTCCTGGCCGATGCCACAATCATCGGGGGCGTTCTGTGCTGGGTGTTTTATACTTGGGGCGGAAGCCGTTTTCCCCGATGGTCCGTTCTCCGGTACACCGCCCTGTCCTGCTTTCTGGGCACGCTGAGCGTCCTCGGGATCACCCTGGCCGCCACCTTCGCCCGTTACCTTTCCGTTCCCGATCCCGGGAGCGTGTTCCGCATCGGCTGGGACATGGCCTACATGGTCCTGGTCGCGGGCATCCTGGCGGTTTTTTCCTGGAACAGCGGAAACCGGACACTGGGACCGGTCAACGGGGCCCTTTTCGTCAACATGATTCCCGTCACCACCCTGGCCCTCGCGGTCGCGTCCGGAGAGAAAGTCGTGTCCAGCGAGCTCTATGGGGCATTGATGGTCATCGGGGCGCTGGTCATGAACAACCTGTTCCAGAGGAACGGATCCCCCAAGGCGGCCCATGGGGATTCTCGGGAGAAGGCTACCCTTCCACCGCGGTGATCAACCCCTGAAGAAGAGCTCTCGGGTCCGGCGGACATCCCGGCACCCGGACCCTCACCGGGACGACCGAATCGACTCCGCCGGCCACGGCATACGACCCGGCGAACACCCCCCCGTCGAGGCTGCAATCGCCCACGGCGACGACAAGCTTGGGGTGGGGCATGGCCTCCCACGTCGCGAGAAGGGCTTCCTTCATATGAAGCGAGACAGGGCCGGTCACCATGAGAAGATCCGCGTGTCTGGGCGATGCGACGAAACGGAACCCCAGGGCTTCGAGCATCGAGTAGGGGCTGTTCAGAAGATGGATCTCGAGTTCGCATCCGTTGCAGGACCCGGCATCCAAATGGCGGATGGACAGGCTGTGTCCGAAACGGCGATACGAGAGGGCGGAGAGATTTTCGGCTTGCGCGAGCAACGTGTCGGACGGGGACGGCGCGGGTTCCGTGAGGATTCCGGTTTTCAGGATGCGGTACAGAATGTGGTGCATCTCAATCGCCTCCGAGAGCGAACGGTCGCCCCGCCGGCACGCGGCTACACATCATGGCCCGAATAGCTCAGGTTGAAGGATTTGTTGATCAGGGGAAAGTCCGCGACGAGATTCCCGGGAACGGCCAGTTCTAGCGCGGGCCAGAGAATCCAGGAAGGGTCGTGGGAGTGGCCTCCTTCGAGCGTCCCGCTTCTTCCGAGCCGGACCCACGAGAGGATTTCCCCCCGCCATCCTTCCACCCAGCCGACCCCTTCGGAACCCGGAACTCCCTCCGGAACCGGGCATTGGATCGGTCCATCGGGCATCCGTTCCATAATGAGCCTTTCGAGCCTCAGGCACTCAAGAAGTTCGAAGAAACGGACGACCACCCGGGCCCGGACGTCGCCGGACGTCTCGAGGGCCGGCATGACCGCCAGATCATTGTAAGGAGGCCGGTTCAGGTCGGCACGCAAATCCCCCCTCTGCCCGCTCGCCCTCCCGACGACGCCCGTCAATCCCAACCGGCCCGCGATTTCGGGGGAGAGGACCCCGGTACCCATGAAACGGTCCTGGAGCCCCCCGTGTTCCTCGTAGAGCGTCTCGAGGATCCGGACAGTCTCTTCGAGCGCGATTCCCGAACGGATCAAAGTGTCTCGGCCGGCGGGTTCGAGGTCACGGGCCACCCCTCCCGGCACGACGAGGTCCATCAAGAGACGGTGGCCGAAAAGGTCGCGGTTTTGCCGGAAAAGATCTTCCTTGAGCCGACTGAACTGGACAAGTCCGAACGACAGTCCCGCATCGTTGGCCAAAGCCCCCAGGTCCCCCAGATGATTGGCGATTCTTTCCCGTTCGAGAAAGAGACCCCTTAGCCACTTGGACCGTGGAGGAGTCTCGATCTCGAGCGCCCCCTCAATCGCCTGGGCGAAAGCCAGAGCATGGCCGACGGTGGAGTCTCCCGACACCCGGCCGGACAACCGGGCCGCCTTCGCCCGGGAAGCGCCCCGATAGAGCCCGTCGATTCCCTTGTGCGTAAATCCCAGGCGTTCCTCCATCCGGAGCACCTTTTCCCCGACCACCTGGAACCGGAAATGCCCGGGCTCGATGATTCCGGCATGGACAGGACCCACGGGAATTTCGTGGACGCCCTCTCCGGAAACCCAGACGAAAGGATAATCCCCGTCGTCCCCGGAAAACGTGGCGATCCGGGGAGATTCCGAAAGCGGAGCCCTCGTTCCCCAGTCGCCATGATCCAGCCACGGCCGGCGATCGGAAAGACCTTCGGGGTCAAGTCCGAAAAGATCCCGGACGGCGCGCTCCATGCGCACTGCGGACGGAAAGAGGGCGGAGACCGAGGGAAAGGTCGACCGGCTATCCGGCAAGGACAACCGGGCGACGAGCAGCGAATTCTCGTGGCAGTAAGCCGAAAAGACGCCTTTAAAACCGTACGTCCGGGCTCCCCACAAGGCCACCAGCCGTCCCCCGCACCCCGAAATCGATTCAGCGAGCCCCACATATCCGGCTTCGTCGACGTGTTGGATGGAAATATCCTTGTTCATGAGATCTTGTCTCCCGTGTCCTCCCGTTTTGACCTCCATGGCCCCAAACCTTGCCTCCTAACCGATGAAAAGGGCGGCCTGCTGGTACCAGTGCGCCAGAAAAGGGGGAAGGAATACCCCAAGGAGGAGAACCAGTCCCAGGTGGACGAATACGGGAAACAGAGCCGGCGGATGGGAGAGACGGTCAGGGGAAGCGTCGCCCAGGACCATATTCTGAACCCGGAAAAAAATGACGCCGAACGCCACCGCGAGGCAGAGGAGGAGGATGGGCGTCGCCCAGGCCGCTTCCTTCATGGCCATGGTCAGGACCAGAAATTCGCTCGCGAACACCCCGAACGGAGGCATGCCGAGGATCGCGAAAGCTCCCAGAACCAGTCCCCAGCCCAGCCTCGGAACCCGTTTCATGAGACCCCGGATCTGTTCCATCTGCTGAGTACCCGCGATCTGGGCGGCATGGCCCACGGAAAAAAAGATCGAAGATTTCGTGAGGCTGTGCACGGTCATGTGGAGGAGAGCCGCAAAGGTTGCAAGAGGCCCCCCGAGACCGAACGCGAAGGTCGCGATTCCCATATGTTCGATGGAAGAATACGCGAACAGCCGCTTGACATCCTTTCTCCGGATCATCGAGAAAACCGCGACCACCATGGACAGTAGCCCGAACCCGATCATCAGGTGGCTTGCCAGATTCGATTGAAGGGCACCGTCGACCAGGATCTTCCCCCGAACCAGCGCATAAAGCGCCACGTTCAGGAGCAGTCCGGACAGGACGGCCGAAATGGGTGTCGGCCCTTCGGCATGGGCGTCGGGAAGCCAGTTGTGAAGGGGCACGAGCCCCACTTTCGTCCCGTATCCGACCAGGAGGAACACGAACGCGATCTTCAAAACGGTGGGTTCGAGCTGGAAGCGGATCTGAAAAAGATGGGTCCACAGGAGGGCGGTTCCTCCGGATCCCAGGATCTTTTCCGCCGCGAAATACAGAAGAATGGTCCCGAACAGGGCCTGGGCGATACCGACGCCGCACAGGATGAAATACTTCCAGGCGGCTTCGATGCTGGCCCTTGTCCGGTAAAGGCTGACCAACAGCACCGTCGCCAGGGTCGCTCCTTCCAGGGAAACCCACAGTATTCCGAGGTTGTTGCTCAACAGGGCGAGAAGCATCGTGAAGAGAAAGATCTGGTAGGCGCTGTG
The DNA here is from genome assembly GCA_027315205.1 of Leptospirillum sp. Lineage (GTDB taxonomy): Bacteria > Nitrospirota > Leptospirillia > Leptospirillales > Leptospirillaceae > DAHUYM01. Next base: position 293,578 of record DAHUYM010000001.1, read on the forward strand.
GTAAAGCCTCAGGATCCGGGCGCCGACCCTCCCCTTTTCCTCCTCGATCCTCATGTAGGGTCCGGAAAAGAGGGCCGTCGTAAAACCGACAAACGCAGTGAGCGACACGAGGAAGACGTTGAACGAATCGACGTAGAACGTTTCTCCCCACGCCAGGATCGGACCCGTTCGAAGGACTTCGAGGGCCAGGACCAGGCTTGCAGAAAACGTACCCAGCGTCAGGAATGCATTTAAATGCGATGCCCATCGACGATGTCCGGTGAAGGCCATCACCGCCGATGAAAAGATCGGGACTCCGAGAACGAAGAAGACGAGCATCATTCTTCCTTCAGCTTTTCGAAGAACTTCAGGTCCAGGCTCTCGAACGTCTCCCGGATCTGAAAAAAGAAAATCCCGAAGATGATCGATCCGATCAGAACATCCAGGGCGATGCCGAGCTCGACGACCATGGGCATCCCGTACGTGGCATTGGTCGCGGAAAAGAGCAGGCCGTTCTCCATGGCGAGAAAGCCGATGATCTGCGTCATCGCCTTTTTACGGGTGATCATCGCGAGGAAGGAGAGAAGAACGCAGGCCAGACCGACCCCGATCAGGCTCCGGGTCACTGTACTCGCGGCCTCCGAGATGGGCGCGGCCAGCGAAAACGAAAAAACGACGATCCCGATTCCCAGGATCATCGTGACCGGCACATTGACCAGGGTTTCGATATCTCTCTGGATATCGAGACGAAGGGTCAACTCTTTGAGGATATAGGGGAGGAGTATCACTTTAAGGGCGAAGGTAAAAAGGGCCGAATAATAAAGATTCGTTTCCCCCGAGAGAAACGCCACGATGAAGATGCTGGCCGACAAAAAGAACCCCTGCATGGCGAAAAATCGGATCAGCGAAAGGGTCCTCCGGGCCGCGAGCATCGCAAAAGCAAGTAGCAGGAGAAAGGCCCCCAATAGATTCACCATCTCGATTCCCAGGTTCGACGCGTGGGGCGACATTCACACCTCCAGGATGAAGTGAGACAGGAACGCAATCACGGCCAGAAGGTAGGCCGCCGCCAGAAATTCGGGGGCGCGAAACAGCCGGAGTTTCGCCAGCAAGGACTCGAGAACGGCAAGCAAAGGACCCAGAAGGGCGAGCTTGAGGAAGAGAAGGACGAAAGCCTTGAGGACTTCCTCTTTTGAAAGGACCGGCGTGATTCCCCATGGAATGAAAAAAGAAATGCCGATGGAAAAATAGACGAGAAGCTTGACCGCGCTCCCCCATTCCATCAGAGCCAGGTGACGGCCCGAATACTCGAGGAGCATGGCTTCGTGGATCATCGTCAATTCCAGGTGGGTCCCGGGATTGTCGATGGGGATTCGGGCGTTCTCCGCCAGAATGATCAGGAAAAACGACGTCGTGGCGAAGACGAGGCTCGGATAGAGGGTGAAATGGTGCGTTCCCAACGTTTCGGCGATTGTGGATAGGGAGGTGGAATGGGAAATGAGCGACGCCGTGAAAAGGACCATCATCGTCGCGGGTTCGGCCAGAAAGGCGATCATCATTTCACGCCGCGCCCCGATATCCCCGAAAGGCGTTCCGATGTCCATCGCTCCGAGGGCCATGAAAACCCTGGCCAGCGCAAAGATTCCGACCAGGGCGATAGCATCGGCCGCCGGCCCGAACGGCAGATCGGTCGACACGGTGGGAACCAGCCCTGCGGCCAGCCCCATGGAACCGAATACGACGTAGGGAGCCAACCGGAACAACGGAGAAGCGCCATACGCAAGGACGGCCTCCTTGTTCATGAGCTTCACCAGATCCCGGTAGGGCTGCAAAACGCCTGCCGCCTTTCGGTTACCGAGCCAGGCCCGCCAAGTGTTGATCCAGCCCAGGAAGAGAGGCGCCGCGAAGATCACCAGAAGCGCCTGGAACAGCTCTCCCAGGCTTCGGAAAAGAATCGGGATCATGAGGCCTTCACCAGGAACAGGAGGAAGAGAAGCGTCAGGAAACTATAGAGAAGGTAGACGGAGATGCGGCCCGTCTGGAGCTTTCCCGCCAAGGCCGACAAAAATCCCACGATTTTCAGGACGGGAAGATAAAGGGCATTCCAGTGCCGATCGCCAATGGTCACGTGAAAATGAGGTTTTTCGTCCTCCGGCGAAGGGAGCTGCCTCTTCATGAGGTAGACCGGCGCGAAAAAATGTCGGATCGGCTGGCTGAACGCATCGGCCGTATCCTGCATCCGGGGATTCCGGACGGGGTAGCCGCAGTTCCACGACGGCGCTCTTCGGATCCGGCTGTTGAACAGGAGCCGAATGGCGAGGAACGTGAGAGCGATCGAACCCAGCACGACGACGAAGAAAATGAAAGGACTGTAGCTGGCCTTCCGGGCCGACTCCGGAACGAGCCAAAGCCATCCCGACGCTTTCGATTCGGCGGGGAGTCCTTGTCCCGTCAACGCGAGTGATACGTCGCCCAGCCGGTTCAGGACGGCAACCGGGAGAACCCCCAGGACGAGACAGCCGATGCCCAGCCACAGCATGCCCATGCGCTCGGGAAGCGTCGCCTCGTGGGTGGGCTTGTCCGGTGCGGTTCTGCGGACCCCCAGGAAACCGATACCGAAGACTTTCACGAAACACATGGCCGTAAGCGCCCCGGCCAAAGCGAGAACCGCCGCGGACAATGCGATCAGGCTCCGGAGAACGCCGATATCGAGAGTGGATACGGAAAGGGCCGTCTGGAAAGTCAGCCACTCCGACACGAATCCGTTCAGCGGCGGAATCGCGGAAATTGCCAGCGCCCCCGTCAAAAAAAGCACGGCCGTCTGGGGCATAACCCGCATGAGGCCCCCCATCCGGTTCAGGTCCCTCTCGCCCGTCGCGTGAAGGATGGATCCGGCCCCGAGAAACAGGAGCCCCTTGAAAATCGCGTGATTCAGGGTGTGGTAAAGAGCCGCGACAAGACCCAGAACCCCGGGGACGGGGTGGCCCGTGCCGAAAAAAACGAGGGACAATCCCAACCCGATGACGATGATTCCGATATTCTCGATCGAATGGTAGGCCAAAAGCCTTTTCAGGTCGTGCTGCATGAGGGCGTAAAGGACGCCGAACAGGGAGGTGATCATCCCCACCAAAAGCACCGCGGCTCCCCATTCCCACGCGATGCCGTGGAGACCGATCAGGTCGAACCACACACGAACCATTCCATAGATGGCGGTTTTCAGCATCACCCCGCTCATGAGCGCCGAAACCGGTGACGGAGCCGCGGGATGGGCGTCCGGAAGCCACACATGAAGAGGAAGGATCCCCGCCTTGGCCCCGAAACCCAAAAACGCCAGAAAAAAGGCACAGGCCTGCGCAAATGTGGAGAGGTGTCCCGAACGCATCCGGTCGAACGTGTACTGGTCGAACCCCGAAACATGGGACCCTCCGGCCAAGATGCCGAACGCCAGGAAAAGGGCCAAGGTTCCGATATGCGCCAGCAAAAGATATAGAAATCCCGCGCGTCTGACCGACTCGTCCCCGTGATCCGTGACGACGAGGAAGTAGGAGGTCAGGGCCATCGATTCCCATGCCAGCAGAAAGAAATACGCGTCGCCCGCGAGGAGGACGCAGGTCATCGACGCCTGGAAGAGGTGGAATTCGAGCAAAAGCCGTCCCAGAGAAAAACGATCCTGCCCCTTGAAATAACCGGCGGAAAAAACAGACACACCGAATGAAACCGCGCCAAGGAGCAGGAGGAAGAAGGCAGACAGCCCGTCCTCCCTTACGTGGAACGGAAGGTCCGGGAGACCTAGGGGCAGGGTCCGGGATTCAAGACCAAAATCGAGCCCGCGATATCCCGAGAAGGCGAGAAGGGCTCCGCCCAGGGCACCGGGAAGAAACATCCAGCGAAGAGGAAAAAGGCGGACGCGGGAAAAAAAGAGGGAGAGCCCGCCGACGGCGGACCAAAATACAACGACGAACAGGGAGGCGTCCAGGGGGGAAGAAAAAAAAGGCAACGGATAAGACATCAGGAATCGTCCTTATCCCGACACCCGCCGGAGTAGTCCGGCCCATCGTCTGAATTCCGCCGACACACGAATTTCTTTCCTTTTTTCAGGATCCCGTCACCATGTCAGAAAGGCGAGGTTCTTTTTCCGTGCTTCCTTCCCGTATGTCGTCCGTTTTCGGAAAGGCCGGGCAACGGACCAACAGGTACGTGGCTGCGCCGGGCATGCCAAAGGTCGCAGTCCCGCTGCAAGTTCAACCAGTACTCCGGTGTCGTCTCAGGAAAGGATTCGGAGAACGCGAGAGCGGAATCCGGCGTGATCCCCCGTTTGGCGTTGACGATCTCGTTGAGCCGGGCGAAGGTCCATCCCAAATGACGGGCGAATTCCTTCTGGGTCAGGTTCTTGGGTGCCAGAAAAACTTCGACCAGAACTTTTCCGGGATGCATCGGCTGCGTTTTCGATTGGCTCAATGTTTTCCACCTCCGGACCAGCGATAAATATCGTATACCGATATTCGATAATCATCAAGAGCTGTTTTCCAGGGGGGCCGCATGCCCTTCTCAAGTACCAAAAAGATCCCGCGTCTGGTATGGTAGGATTGTTCATTCCCGCTGTCGTTTCGAGCCGGTTCGCTAAGGAGGCGATCTCTCCGCCACGCGTCAAGAATGCAGCCCCAAGAGAACCCGAACGATCCAACAGAGGGAAAAACGAGCGGGCGGATCCGGATCTTTCTGGCCCTGATCCCCGACGAGGGGTCCAGGGATCGTCTTTTCCGGAAAACCCGTTCGACGGTCCCGTCGCAGTCGGACCGGTGGACCCATCCGGACGATCTTCACATGACGCTCCTGTTCGGGGACGCACAGCCAAAGATCTGTCACCCTGCCTGGAAAAAAGCGGTGGAAACCGCGGCGGACTCCCTATCTACCGAGACAGTGAGCCATGTCGAACGGACCGGCCGGATCACGTGGGACTCGAAACGAAAATTCCTGGCATTGGAATTCCCCCCGGAAGCGCCGTTCTGGAGGGAAGCGGACCGTGTGTACCATTTGCTGTCCGAACGCCTTATGGGTACGGCGCCGGTTCGAACTCTCTGGCCGCATCTGACGCTGGCCCGACATGTCCTCATCAAAAGGGAATCGGTTTTCGAAATCGGCACGATCGCCAACCAGATCCTCGTCGAAACCCCATTGAGATGGACCCGCGTGCGTCTTCTCGAAAGCCCGCTCGGGAACCTGAACCAAAGCCCCCGATACCGGACCCTGTTCGAACGACTGTTAGACAGTTAGAGCCACGGAGGAATCCTATCGACGTCCCACAACCACCGAACCGGTTTTCCACCCATGGGATCGGGTGGGCCCTCATGGCGGCCCTTCTTTTCGGGGTGTCGACCCCACTTTCCAAGCCCCTGGCCCTTGAAATGTCGCCTCTCTGGCTCGCGGGGTTCTTCTATACGGGATCGCTTTTGGGCATCCTGCCCGGATTCTTTCCCCGCTTAGGAATGAGACCGGCGTCGACCGCTTCATTCCTGTCGATCGGAGTTCTCGAGCGAGCGGAGAAAGTGGCCCTGGCCGCATCGATCCTGATCGGGGGCGTCGTCGCCCCGGTTCTTCTGGTGATCGGTCTGACACGGTTTCCCGCGTCGCGCGGAAGTCTTTTGATGAACGCCGAGTCGGTCTTCACGGTTCTCTTCGCCTACATCCTGTACCGGGAACGGATGACACTACGGCTCATGGTCGGTGCCGCGCTCGGATCCACCGGGTGCGCAGTCGCGTCCCTGAATCACGCGAGCGGTGGGTCCGGTGGCGCCCTTTTCTTCCTGTCCGCCGCTCTTCTCTGGGCGCTGGATACCAATATTCTGCGGGTACTTTCCGGGGTCAATCCGCTGGCTGTCACCGTGTGGAAAGGGATCGGGTCGGCCCTGTTCCTGATTCCCGCAGCCGCTCTCACCGGACCGCCGCCCCATTCTCCCGTCCTCGTTCTCTGGGCGCTCGTCGTCGGATCCTTCGGCTACGGTTTTTCTCTCGTCTGCTTTCTCAGGTCGATCCGTGGCATCGGCGTTTCCAGGACCGGAGCCTGGTTCGGGTTCTCCCCCTTCATCGGAGCGGTCCTGTCCATCGCGCTTCTGAAAGAGCCGGTCACGCCGGCATTCCTGATCGCATCGGGAATCCTGCTCCTGGCGGTCCTGACCCTCCAGGGTTTCAGGATGCCCCGGGTCAAACGTACGTCTTGAACGCGTCCAACGCCTGGGACAACTCTTTGTGGGTCTTTCGGTAGGTTTCGAGGGGGATGCCCTTCTCCAGGGCTTCCCAGGCCTGCCTGATAGACTTTCCTCCGGCCTTCGCCCCTCCCGGATGGGCGCATACCCCCCCGCCGCAAAGATAGACGAAGTCAGGACCGAAGAGGCGTTGATGGACTTCCATCGTCCCGGCATGCATACCTCCGCCGACTGCGATCAGACTCTTCCGGACCTTGCCCATCGGAATCCCGCATGCCGCATGAACAGAATCGAGATCTTTCCGGGTGGCTTTCAGCGTCCCCTGGAGCGCGGGATACAGGACGATATCCGCACCCGCGAGCCTCATGAACTTGGCCCACGAGCCCACGGTCATCCCGTCCTTGTGCCACAGCCATCCGGACATCGCCATGTGCGCCATGATCGGAGCCTTCTTGAGTCGCGCCAGTTCTTCGAGCATCGGAAAACCGGACGCCGCGGGGGAAAGCATGGCGATCTGGGATCCCAGCCTTGCCCCCTCGACATACCTCTCCCCCATCCTGGACGGCGTATCGACCGTGTGCATCATGACCCACTTCGGCTCTCCCGTTTCCTCTTCCGCCCGGCGTGCGACCTCCAGCGTCCTCTTGAGCCTCGCGACATACCGGTCGAACGGTTCCTGGAGGAGTTCGTCCGATTTCACCACGTCCATCCCGCCGATAAGGCTGTCGTAGGCGATCTTGGAGTATTCGTCAGGGGAAAGTCCCTGGGAGGGCTTGATGACCGTGATGAACAGGGGCCTCGACGGGCCGCCTCGCTTTTTCCGGATCCCGTCGATGCCGAACTGGGGGCCGGGAAGCCGTTCGGCCATGGCCGCGGGGGGCACGAAATCCGTCAATTCGATGGATTTCAGGATGTTGAGACAGCTGATTTCTCCTGCGATCGAAAGCAGAAGGCCGTAGACGGACGTAATGTTCTGGCAGGGGACATCGATGGTGAGAACTGCCTTGTTCCTCGAGACCGACACGTCCTCGACCCGGGCTTCGAATCCTTGTGTCGACCGATTTTCGTAATCGGTTTTCTTGACGCCGAGACTCATTTCCCGGGCTACGAGTCCGGCCGCTTTCCTGATGTCGGACGACGTGATGGTATAGGTCGCGCGTATGACTTCGGTCGCCATGCTCTCTCCTTCGGTGTCCGGGATTCTGCCCGGGGGTTGAACGGTCGAAACCGTATCATGAACAACACGGAGTCTCTTGCCAAGAGGAAACGACACGGGCGTTCTGTCCGTCGAATCCGGAGGACATGTGACACAGGTTCGGGAGGGGCTCGGAAGGCTGTCTACGGGATGGGATTGGTGACGCAGATCTGATTTTTTCCCTGGTTCTTCGCCTGGTAGAGTGCGCTGTCCGCCACTTCCATCAGGTCGTCCATCTTCCGGATGCCGTCCATGTAGGTTCCCGTAAGGCCAAAACTGGCGGTGATCTCGACAGAACGGTTGCCGATGAAGACGGGGAGCTTTTCGATGTTGCTCCGTATCCGTTCGGCGACGTATTTCGCCTGCGAAATCTCTACCCCGGGCATGAGGACGATGAATTCGTCTCCGCCATACCGGGCGAAGAGATCGACGTTCCGGATCAGCGTACGCGTCACACTCGAGATTTTCTTCAGGACTTCGTCCCCGGCGTTGTGCCCGTACGTGTCGTTGACGGCCTTGAAATTGTCGATGTCGAAAATCAGGAGCGAGATCACCGTATCCTTCAGGAAGGTCAGCTTGTGGTTCAACCCCCGCCGGTTCAGGATACCGGTCAAATGATCGTTGTTCGCTTCCCGGGTGACCTTCTTGTTGTGTTTCTGGATCAGCCCCATCTTGGATTCCATGCTTTTGACCAGGTTCTTTATGTGGTCCATCTGGGACTGAAGCTTGTTTGCCTCGTTTGAAAGCTTCTCCAGGGCGGAGTTGACCTCCGTCACAGAAAAATCCTTCCGGCCTCCTTCCGACCGGCCCTGGAACGAGGGAGCGGGGGACGGGGTCGTATGCATGGAGATCGGGGGTGGGGGAGATGGGCTCGTATGGAGGGTCCTTGGGGGAGGAGACGGGTTACTGAGAGGTTGGTGTATCTGGGTCCGTGCCAGATTTTCGACACGGGACCGGACGATCTGGAGGAGATGGTCGATACGGGGCTGGACAGTCGGGGCAGGATCATCCGATTGCACCATATGCTTTAGGGAAAAAAGATGTTCCTTGAGGGTCGGATCTTCCTGGACTTCGGCAAGGGATACCGTGATGTCGAGTAGCTTACGAAAAAGTTCCTCCATGGACGGAAGTTCTTTTTCATAATAGAAACGGGAGAAGTTCTCCGGGGTCGGGGGAAGGCTCAGTTCAAGAAGTTTGACCAAGGCATTCCGGGCTCGCGTCTTGGGCTCTTCGGATGTGAACATCGACCGGCGTTCCTCTTGCTGAGGGCGGTTTGAAAAGGAATCCATATCTTCGGACGTTCTCCCTGACGATTATACTTCCAAAAGACCTCATGATCATAGGGCACGACGACGCTCAGGGAGCGCCAAGCGTACACTTTCACTTCAGACACGGCCTGTACCCAAATACAGGCTCCGGACCGGTATTTAAGGAAGCGTTGTCAGTTTTTCTTCGGGGATGGGGCTTCGAGATGCATACAAACCTGACCGGAGCTTCTCTCCCAGTGCCATCGGGAGTTCCGGACCAGGGCCACCCAGTGTATCCCCTTCGAAACGCGCGCCAGCATGGGATCAAGCTCTTCGTCGGGGAAGACTTCGGTCAGGCTGACAAGGAAGTCCGCCGACTCGATTCCGCCCCAATCGTTCCATGGCATGGTTTCGATGGAATAAAGAATCCTCTCGAGGATGAGAATGGCATGGGTACAGGCTTGGGGTATCAGCATGACGAACAGTCCGGGTTCGATCGTGGCCAGAAGATCGTCTCCCCGTTCCCTGGTGGCATTCTTCAGGAGCTTGCCGAGCTTCGCCCAGAAAAGCCGGGCATTGACCTCCTTCTTGCCCGACATGCCGGGAATTCCGTCCACCCGGATGACACCCAGGGTGCAGGAAATTTTGCTTCGGGCCAACCGCGCCTGAACCCGCCGGAATTCCTCCGAGAAAAAAGCCAGGTTGTAAAGACCTGTCACTTCGTCCCTGATCGGGTCCTGGGGCCGGGAGGACGACTCCTTGGAATCTTTGAGGAGTGCCTCGATCTCTTCCTGGGAAAGAACGGAAAAATTCATCAATATCGCCCTTCATGTCCACGGACCGGAAGCTTCCGGTCCTCGCTTTAGGGTAGTCACACGTATTCGGGATGGGCCTTTGTTTCCTTTTCGATGGAACGACCGTTTCGGTTCATTCCGAACTTCAAACACGCAATTTCTGTTCCATCTTGAAGAATGTTTGCAGGGCTTGACCGTATTTTTCAACACCCCGAATTATGATGTGATTTTCATCACAACTGTAAACAGAACTTTACAGATCGTGTATCTGACGTTAACCCGATTCACATCTTTACCATAGTATCCTACTCCCTGGCGATCCGGAACCGAATGGGCGACGATCCCCCTCACCAATCCCTTATATCCACTGTCCAGACCGTTGACAGTTTTCGAAACTCCCTATATGATCCTTCAAGGTACTGATACTCAGTATCATTTAACCGGGTTGTCTTTTTAATAATCAACGCCAGACGTACATTAAAATTAAAGATGCGTTCAGGGACCTCGGGTCCCATACGTTCCACACGAAAGGGTTCGATGCCCCATCGTTTCCGCCTGCCCACCAGCCTGGCTCCCGTCGCTTCGGGATTCCTGGGGCTCCTTCTGGGGATTCTTCTCGCCTCGTGCGCGACACCTGCACCGTCCGGAACGGGTCCCCTGATCTCCAGGGCCAATGCGGATCTTCGCGCCGGTAAATACAGAGAATCCAAAAAGATTCTGGACGAACTCAGCCGTACCGACAAGGACGATCCAGCCGTCTGGAACAATCTTGCGACCCTGGAGTTCCGGGAACACCACTTCCAAAAAGCAATGGCCGATCTCGAACGCGGATTGACCTTCGACCCGGAAAATCCGGGACTCAGGCTCAACAAGGCCCGTCTCCTTCTCGCGATGGGAAAGAATCCGGAAGCCCGGGACCTGCTTCTTCAAATAGGGGAGAAAACCCCGTGGCCCCCGGGGTTTCGGATTTTGATGGCCATCGCCGACTGGCGCACGGGACATATGTCGTCCGCCCGGCTTCTCTTCCGGGAGATCCTGGTCGACCATCCGAACGATCCGCTGGCTGAAGCCTATCTTTCGAAGCCGACCGGAAGCATGTATACGATCAATCCTCCGGAGACCTCCCTTGTCCCGAATTCGAAACCTTAGTCTTCTCCTTGTCTCCCTGGGATTCCTCCTGACGGCCGGGACAGTCTGGGGGGCGGACCCCGTACCGGCTTCCCCGCCCGAGCTGAAATCGTTCCCTCCCGCAGCGCTTTCGCCACAAGATCGGGAAGAGGACCAAAACCAGGACCTGGTTCCCGACCTAGAACCCATCGAACCCGCCTACCTTCCCTGGGGCCCGAACACCAGCGGTCCGTTCTTCACCGGTACGGCCGAAGTGGAGCCGGTGGGTTCCTTTTTCCTCGAACCCTACTGGTACGACTTCCTCCAGCCTTCTCTCGGCACCTCGATTCTTTCCATGCCCCAGCGCATCTCCGTCGGCGTGATCAAGAACTGGGAGTTCGACGCCAGTGTTCCGATCGTAGTCAATCAGGCCACGTCGCCGACCGCCCCCGCCGGGCAGTCGGTCCAGAACCTTGGCGTCGGTGACACGCTCCTCTGGATCAAGCGCCAGATCTCCGACGACGGAAATGTCTTTTCCTTCTGGAGCCTTCCGGCGATGTCCTTCGACCTTCAGTTCACCCTTCCGACCGGGCATTACCTGAACCTCGACCCGAACCAGTACACGACAGACCAGACCGGCGGCGGAACCTTCGACGAAGCCTTCTACCTGATCCTCCGAAAACATTTCCGTCCGTTCATGTTCTACCTACAGCTCGGGGACATTATCGAAAATCCGACTTCCGTCGGCCCGGGATATACGATGAACAACCAGACGGCCGTCACGACACAGGCCCAGAAAATCGTAAACGGCAACATCTTCTATTACGCCGGAGCCCTGGAGCACGTTCTCTCCGATACATGGGGGGCGGGCTATCTCATCGAATTCTTCGGAGAGAGCCAGGTCGGGCAGAGCCTCTTGTTCGGCGCCGCCAACACCCCCGCCTGGAGTTTCTTCTGGGCGGCACCCGAGCTCGAGATCTCATATCCCTACGAGGGGAGCGTCACTGTCACCTGGGGCGTGGGAATGGCCTTCCCCGTCTACTCCTCCAACTATCCGCAGACTTACACCCCCATGGGGACCATCACCGTTTACTACAACGGGCCCTTCGGCTACCGGGGAGAATGAAGGAGCACATCTTGAAAGGACCCTTCCATTGAAAAACGGATTGGGGCTTGTCATGCCCTTCTTATGGGCATCGGTGATTCTGGGAAGCCTGGCGTTTTCCATCCACCTCTACCGCCAGACGTATCGCGCGGGAACGGTCTTTACACCCGCCGTGCCGAGGATGCAGAGACCGTTCGATTTTAAGGCGGACAAGAAAGACCTGGGCGCTTTTACGGGTCCGGTCCTCCTCCTGTCCGTCAAAAAGGAAAGAAACGCCCTTTGGAGCACGCGATACTGGAACCCGGGATCGGTCGTTCTTGAAGTGCCGGTCCAGGTGACATCCTGCGGTATCTGCGTCCGGTTGGCCCTCTGGGATGCGGGACAATATTCGGTGGATCTTTCCGATCCCGGCACGGGACGGGTTGTGTCAAGGTCCTCCCTGAAGGTCGTCGTTCCTCTTTCCGTCTATAGAAACGACGTTTTGCTCCTTGGCGCGATCCTGGCATTGTCGTTCCTGTCGGGACGACTCGCCTCCGGGACCCTGTTCCAAATCCTCCCCCAGGCCTTCCAGAACCGGAAAAAATACGGGATTTTCTTGGCCGGGCTGGTTTTTTTCGCCCTGGGCCTGATTCTGCTTCCCTATCCCGAAACGGCCCCCCCCAGGGGGCACACGATTTCACATTCCCCCGGCCCGACCTTCGAATCCGAAGGCCGCCCGGACGCCGTTCCGGCTTTTCTCGGAACCAATGTTGGACAAGGAGGATCCGGCGGAGTTCTCCGGATTTGGCACCACATGGACAACTGGACCGAGTTCGGTCGGACACTGACCCTTTTCGAAGGGCCGGTCGGCCCTCTATCGCCCCGGAACGCATTCTTTCTGCCACCGGACGACGGCCGGTATTTCTTGACGTTCTGGCATTCGGCCTATCCTGGCCTCTCGTTCGAAGAGGAAAACGGGCTTTTCCGCGCCCACCCCGTTTCTCCCCCGTTTCCCGCGGGGATCTACCTGGGTCTGGCGCTCCTGTCTTTCGCCGGTTTTTCGAGGGGGGCCCTTCCCCCCGCAGGGAAAGTGTCCAGACGATCGAATCGTCCTTGACATATCGATCGAAGGGGCCTATTTTTGTCAACGCATTTCCCTCCCGGAAATGCGTCCGGAACCTTTAGGACAAACCGGAAGACTTTTTCGGGTCTTCACCACACTGATTGCGAAGGAGAAGCATGGACGGCAATTCGCCCCTGCCCCCCAGACACGAGGGATTTGGAAAAGGTCCCCGGTGCCGGGAGGATCGTCGGCAGGTTCGTATCGCCGCCCGTCCGCCTTTGTAACTGCGCCGGTTCCTTTCCGAATCCCGTCTTGTTCGCGTTTTTCGGAAAGGAACAGCACCATGCGTCACTTCAATTGGAAATGGATCGGAAGAACATTGGCAGGGGTCTTTTCTCTCCTGGACGGTCCGGGAGTACGGGGAAGGCTCCTTCTGTAATGAAAACCCGCCTACGACGGCCGGTCCTGGCCGGCCGGTCGTCCCGGCGGGAGGTCGAACGTCGTGATCTCTATCCAGTTTCCGTCCGGATCGAAGAAATAGATCGACAGGCTGATCCCGTGGTCGTCGTACGTGTACGGGATGCCCCGCGAACGGATCTCTCCCAAGGCTTCGTCGAAATCCTCGATGGCGATATTGAAAGCCAGATGGCGGTCGGGATCCCGGTCCTTTTTCTCCCAGCCTTCGTTGGGCGGGGTGTTGGGGGGGTAGATCAGGGCGACGCAGGTATCTTCCCCGGCGCACAGCATGGCCGGATAATCGCCCCATTCCTTTTCGTAACGGCGTTCGAGCCCCAGCACGTCCTGGTACCACTGAACCGATCGTTTGATATCGGTGACAGGAATCGCGACATGGTCGAGCCGACGAATCTTCATTCTTCCTTTCCCCTCTCCTCCCGTTAAAAAGGCCCCGGTCAAGTCTTGGACCCCTTCCTATCGTACCATCCGCAAAGGTCCGATTGACAATCCCCCGGACGAATTCTTAAAATAAGGGTTCCTCGGATTGTAGAAGACCTTCACACCGATTGAAAATCGGAACGATAAACACGCTCGGTCTCCCGGTATCCACGGGGTGGAAGGGTTGACCACAGATCGGCTTTCCTCTGGGCTGAGGACCGAAATATCCCACGTTATTTTTAAGGAGAGACAGTGTCCCAATATCGCGTAGTCGCCGGACCGGAAGCCTTTTTACCCCCTGCCGCATCTCTGATGGGTATCGTTCTTCCCGATCCCGGGCAGGGTCATATCGAAGGGCGGCTCGTTCCCGAAGAGGAAGCGATCGAAGAAGCCGCACGACGGCTGTCCAAGGCCACGTACCCGACCTTCTTCCCGGGACCCCTGGTTCTCTGGAAGTGGAACGAAAAATCCGCCAAGATGGCCAAAGTGATCAAACGGGCCGCGGTGGAAGGCGGAATCCACATCATTCCCATGTCCGACTATCGACCGAAATACCCCAAGATCGATCCCGAGACAGAGATCAACCCGAACCACCCGAACCTCACGATCTGGCACAACAAGATCGACGTCTGCCTTTTCGTCGGCGTCCATTGCCACCAGGCGAACCTCGCCCTGAAGATCATCCGGGGCGGAACCAGCTGCTACACCCTGGCGTTTTGTTCGTTTGCCGGACACGAAGATGCCAATCTCTCCGTTCGCGACACCGGCCCGGAAAAATTCGACCTCCTGACTGATTATCTCAAGAAAATGAAGACGAACTCCCGGGGCTTCTAACGCCGGGAAGGGCAAGAACCCGCCTGAAGGCGGGTTCTTTTTTCGTCCGGATTCCCGGAGGTCACCGCCGTGTATGTGGAAAAAAAATGGCAGGTCAACCGGGAAAAAGTGGCGTGGGCCAAGTCATTTCCAGGACTTCTCAGAGCCCCGTCGGATGCGATCGGCCTCACCCTCCGGAAAGTCATTCCCCTCGAAAAGGAACCCTATTTCATTCTCCTGTTCGACGAGGGACGGATCCTCCTGACCCCCGCTCCTGCTGAAATTCTCCCGCCCGAAATTCTCGAAGCCCTCCAGAGAGCCCGTACGGACATCGAACCGTTCCATCGGGAGTTTTTCCGGGAACTCGACCGCCTGGCCGGCGAAGACAGGGAAATGCAGCGTTTGGCGCGCCTCGAAAATATCGTGGGGGCGATCCGAAACAATGCCAGGACGATCCCCGAGCTCAAGGACACCCTCAGGGTTCTCCTGTCGGAACTGGAGGGGGAAGAACCAGGTCCCGCTTGTCCCCCGGAAGATCAGGGACGGCCGGAAAACCGGGAGAAAAAATAGAGGATCAGCGTGAGGAGAATGCTCAGGAGAAGACTGGTCATAAGAGGAAAATAGAGCTTGAAGCCGGGACGGTCGACGACGATATCGCCCGGAAGGTGACCCAGGACCGAAAAAACGCCTTTTCCGAATCCCTTTCCGATCAGGTACGCCACGAAAGAAAGCGCCAGGAATCCGATCCCCAGAAAAAAGAATGTCCGCGTCACCTCACCCGACCTCGAGCATCCGATCCAGGGCTTTCCGGGCTTTCTCGACGATCTCTCCGGGAAGAAGGATCTCGGGGGAGAGATCTTCAAGGGACCAGAGAATTTTCTCCAGAGAATTCACTTTCATGTTGGCGCAGTCGCACGTTGAACAGGCCGGGATGAATTCCTTTTCGGGATTTTCCTTCTGCAGTCGGTAAATCATCCCGAGCTCGGTCCCGACCACCACCGTCTGGACTGCACTTTCCTGGACCGCCCTGGCCATACGGCTCGTCGAGGCGACCACGTCTGATTTCATCGCCACCTCGGGCTGACATTCCGGATGGGCGATGACGAGGGCCTTCGGGTGCTCCTTCCGGGCCGTTTCGATGTCGGAGGCCATGATGCGCATATGGGTCGGACAAAACCCTTCGAACAGGATCAGGTTGCGACCCGTCGCCCTTTGGACGTAATCACCAAGGAACTGGTCCGGAATGAAAATGACCGGACGATCAGGGGGGATGGACCGGACGATCTTGACGGCGTTGGCGGACGTGCAACAGATGTCGCTCTTGGCCTTCACCGCCGCCGGCGAATTCACATAGGTCACCACGACCGCGCCGGGATGAAGGGACCTGAGGCGGTCAACCTCTTCGGGGGTGATCATGTCGGACATGGGGCAACCGGCTTTCAGGTCTGGAACGATCACCCTCCGCGACGGATTCAGGATCTTGGCGGTTTCGGCCATGAAGTGAACGCCGCAGAAAACGATCGTTTCGGCGTCGGTCGTCGCGGCATAACGGGAAAGCTCGAGGGAATCGCCAACATAATCGGCCACATCCTGGACTTCCCCGATCTGGTAGTTATGGGCGAGTATCAGCGCCCGGCGCTCTTCTTTAAAGGCCTTGATCTTCCGGACCAGGGATTCGGCCTGGGGATCGAGGCCGGCTTTCTTCAAAGGAACGAAGGGTGTCGACCCGTTCATTCTTCGCCTCGAACGATGGTTTCGGCGATCTGGATCGCGTTCAGCGCCGCGCCTTTCCGAAGATTGTCCCCGACCACCCAGAGGTTCAAACCGTACTCCACCGAATCGTCTTCACGGATCCGGCCGACAAAGACCTCGTCCTGGCCCGCCACGTCACGGGGAACGGGATAGATTTTCCGGGAGGGATCGTCCCAGACGCGGATCCCGGGCGCCTCGGAAAGGATCGCCCTGGCTTCGTCGGCGGAAAGGGGACGCTCGAACTCCACGTTGACCGATTCTGAATGGCCGACCATCACCGGAACACGGACCGTGGTCGCACTGACCCTGAGATCAGGAATTTCAAGGATTTTCCGGCTTTCGAACTTCATTTTCTCTTCTTCTTTCGTCGAGCCGTCGGGAAGAAACTGGTCGATCTGGGGAAGCACGTTGAAGGCGATCTGGTAGGGAGCGTATACCTCGGGTTTGATCTCGCCGACCCGGCCGTTCAGGATCAGGGTGATTTGCCGGGACAGCTCGTCGATGGCGTCTTTTCCCGTCCCCGACACGGACTGGAAGGTCGTCACCACGATGCGCCGGACCCCGGCTCTGTCGATCAGGGGTTTGACGGCAAGAAGCATCTGGATGGTGGCGCAATTGGGGTTCGCGATCAGGGCCGGCGTCACCCGTTCCGGCAACCGGTGGGGGTTGATCTCCGTCACCACGAGCGGAATTTCCGGTACCATGCGGAACGCCGAACTGTTGTCGATGACCAATGTCCCTTGTCGGACCAGTTCGGGCGAGATCGCCCGGCTGACGTCGCTTCCGGCGGACATGAGGGCGATCTGGACGCCTTTCGCGTCTTCCGGCCCGGAAAGCCTCTTGACCGTCAGGGGCTTCCCCCGGAACTCGATCCGTTCCCCGGCCGACCTCTCCGACGAAAAGAGATGGAGTTCCGAAACGGGAAAGCTCCGTTCCTCGAGGATCGCGACCATCTCGCGTCCGACCGCTCCCGTTGCTCCGATCACGGCGACATTATAGCTTTTTCGTTCCTGTCCCATCGTCAACTCGCAAGAAGTTTCTGGATCACGTGTTCGCCCATTTCCCGGGTACCTACGACCTTTGTCCATCCGTAGGCGCTGATGTCGGGGGTCCGGATCCCGTCTTTAAGCACCCCCTGGACCGCCGACTCGATCCTCTTGGCCAGGTCCTCCCGATCCAGGGAGTACCGGAATAGAAGGGCGAGCGACAGGATCATGGCCAGGGGATTCGCGAGATTCTTTCCCGCAAGATCCGGAGCGCTTCCGTGGATCGGTTCGTAAAGCCCGATCTTTCCGCCGATCGAAGCCGACGCCAGCATTCCGATAGATCCCGTGAGCTGTGCCGCCTCATCGCTCAGGATGTCTCCGAAAATGTTTCCGGTGACCAGGACATCGAACTGTTTCGGGTTCCGGACAAGCTGCATGGCGGCGTTGTCGACATACATATGGTCGAGGGCAACGTCGGAGTACTCCTTGTGGACCCGGGACACGATCTCCCGCCAAAGGACCGAGGACTCCAGGACGTTGGCCTTGTCGACCGAAGTCACCTTTTTGCGCCTTTTCCGGGCCAGGTCGAAGGCGACCCGGGCGATCCGCTCGATTTCCGGCTCGGAATAGGTTTCGGTATTGATCCCCCGGCGGATGCCGTTTTCAACGACGATCCCCCGGGGTTTCCCGAAGTAGATCCCTCCGGTCAGCTCCCGGACGACGACCAGGTCGAGGCCGGAAATGACCTCGGGCTTGAGCGTCGATGCGTCGGCCAGTTCCTGGAAAAGGCGAGCGGGCCTAAGATTCGCGTATGCCCCCAGGTGCTCCCTGATGCCGAGCAACGCCCGTTCGGGCCGAAGCTCGTAGGCAAGCGTATCGTATTTTGGGCCGCCAACCGCACCCAGCAGGACCGCATCCGAACGGTCGGCCTTTTCGAGCGTCTCCTTGGGGAGGGGCACCCCCGTGGCGTCCGTGGCCGACCCCCCGATCAGGGCGGTTTCCCATTCCAGGGAAGCCCACTTCTTATCGACGATGAGTTCCAGCATCTCGAGGACCGGTCGAAAAACTTCCGGCCCGATTCCATCCCCCGGGAGAAGAAGAAGCCTACGGGGACGATTCGCGTCCTTCATGATTCCGTCCTTTGCTGTTGTGTGTGGAGAGCGTTCCGGACCGTTGCTATCCGTTCAGGGGGAAGGGGTCGTACCGGCCCCGGAAACCTCGCCGGAGGTACGCAGGATTCGGCCCTTCTTCCGCTCAAGACGGTTCAAGGCCGCGAGATATGCTTTGGCAGACGCCACGAGGATATCCGTGTCGGATCCCTGCCCCAGGGAAAGAAGCCCGTCCTGATCGATCCGGACCGTCACCTCTCCCAGGGCGTCCGTACCCCCGGTGATCCCTTTCACGGCATAGGACACAAGACGCGCGTTCGATCCCGTCAACTTCGAGACCGTCCGGTAGATCGCATCCACGGGTCCGTCTCCCAATCCCGCCATCCTGTGCTCGACCCCGTCCCTTTCGAGAACGACCGTCGCTGTCGGCGGTATTTCCGTCCCTCCGCTCACATGAAGGCGCTTCAACACAAACCGGTCCTGAGGACGGATTTCGTCTTCGAACACAAGGGTTTCGAGATCCTCCTCGTAGAGTTCCTTCTTCTGGTCGGCCAGTTTCTTGAACCGGAGAAAAACCTTGTCGAGCTCGCTCTCGGACAGGGGATAGCCCATCTGTTCCAGCCGGTCCTTGAGAGCGTGCCGCCCGGAATGTTTTCCCAGGACCAGACGTCCCCCGAACACCCCGACTTGTTCGGGAACCAGGATTTCGTAGGTGTCCTTGTCTTTCAGGAGGCCGTCCTGATGGATGCCGGATTCGTGGGCGAACGCGTTCTCCCCGACGATCGCCTTGTTGGGCTGGACCGGCATTCCGGTGATCGTGGAAACGAGCCGGCTCGAACGGAAAAACTCCTCGGTGCGGATCCGGGTGTCGAGTTTGAAGTACGATTTTCGGACCTTGAGCGCCATGACGATCTCTTCCATCGCCGCGTTCCCGGCCCGCTCGCCGATCCCGTTCACGGTGCACTCGACCTGGCGTGCACCCCCTTCGATCGCCGCAAGAGAGTTCGCGACCGCGAGCCCCAGATCGTCGTGGCAATGGGAGGAGAAAACAACCGTCCGTGCCCCCGGAACCGTCGCGATCAGGGACTGGAAAAGGTCCCGAACCCCGGTCGGCAGCGCGTAGCCGACAGTGTCCGGAAGGTTGATTGTGGTCGCCCCGCTTTCGATGGCGATCCGGACGGCCTCCGAAAGAAACGTCCGGTCGCTTCGCATGGCATCTTCCGCCGAGAATTCGACATCGGCGACCTTGGAGCGTGCCAGTTTGACCGACCGTTCGATCGTCTTCAGGACCTCATCGGGCGTCATGCGGAGTTTCTTTTCCATGTGGATGGGGCTCGTGGCGAGGAAAACGTGGATCCTCGGGGAACGCGCCCCTTCCAGGGCCTCCGCCGCGACGAGAATGTCCTTGTCCCGTGCGCGAGCCAGAGCGCAGACGGACGGACCGTCCTGGATCTCCCGTGCGATTTCCATGACGGCGTCAAAATCGTCCGGAGACGCAACGGGAAAGCCCGCCTCGATCACGTCGACGTTCAGGCGGGCAAGCTGCCGTGCCACATGCAGTTTTTCCTCTTTCTGCATGGAAGCCCCGGGGCTTTGCTCCCCGTCCCTGAGTGTCGTGTCGAAGATGCGAACCATGTCCGAAGCCATGGGAACCTCCATCAAAACTTTCGCCGTTTGGGACCGTGCACCGGACCGAAGCGCGAAGGGGACTGGTCCATCGCCGGGAGCTCGGGTTCGAGCCTTTGAGGTTTCCGGACGATATACCGGTACAGGATAAATTCCGCAGGACCCAGAAGAGTATATCCCAGAATCGCCAGGAAGAGGGACTGCTTTGGATAGAGAACGAACAACAGCGCCACCAGAAGGACCGAAACGAACGTATGGAGGGATTTCCTGAGGAACCGGACTTCTTTGAAGCTCCTGTAGGGAACGGGGCTGACCATCAGGATCGCCACCAGATACGTCGCGGCCAGGAAAAACCCGGACGTGAAGGGAAAGACCACCGAAAGGGGGCCGTTTTTCGCCAGTTCCGAGGATACGAGGAAAAGGGCGCCCGCGGGAATCGGAAGACCTACGAAATAACGGCTCGAGACCCGGGTCGTGATGACGTTGAACCGGGCGAGCCTGAGCGCTCCGCAGGTGGCGAACAGGAATGCCGCGAGAAGTCCCAGGCGATGGTACTGAAGGAGTTCCGAGTTGAACACGAGGAACGCCGGCGCGACTCCGAACGAGATGAGATCTGCAAGGCTGTCGTATTCGACCCCGAACTGGCTTGTGGCCCGGGCCAGCCGGGCAACTTTCCCGTCGAGATTGTCGAAGACGGCCGCCATCAGGATCGAGAACGACGCGTGCAGGAAGTCGTGCCGGAAGCTCTGGACGATCGCGAGGAAACCGAAGAACAGGTTGCCGGTGGTGAACAGGTTGGGCAAGATGTAGATGCCCCTCGACCGTCCTCCCCGTTTTTCGGATCCGTTATTCTGAAAATGTTCCAATGATGGATTCCCCCCCCTTGACGCGGTCTCCCAAGCGGACTCTGACGGACGTCCGTTCCGGCAGGTCGAGGTCGACCCGGCTCCCGAACCGGATCAGGCCGAACAAAGTTCCCGCCTCCAACCTGTCGGAAGGTTCCGCGTAACAGACGATGCGCCGTGCGACGAGACCCGCGACCTGCGTCATCGAAATCCTGTCACCCCTCTCGGTCGAGAGGACCAGGATATTCCGCTCGTTGTGCTCGGACGCCTTGTCCATGTCCGCATTGAAGAAAGCGCCGGGTATGTATTCGATCGATTCGACCGTCCCCGTGACCGGAATCCGGTTCAAGTGCACATCGAACACATTCATGAAGATCCCGACCTTCCACCGCCCGGTTCCGGGATCCTGTTCGGACTTGACGATTTTTCCGTCGGCAGGCGAAAGAATCAGGTCTTTGCCTTCCGGTACCGAACGCCTGGGGTTCCGGAAGAAGTTCAGGACGAAGGCCGGTAGCAGGACGGAAACCAGTCCCCAACCACGGAACAAGGCCAGGCACAAAAGTAAAAAGAGGAGGGCCAACGTGACGAACGGAATTCCCTCGCGCGCGATCCTTCCTTCAAAGTGGCCGGGCGAAACCCTCATCTGCCGTCAGTTCTTGGCCTGGTCCACGAGCCGGGACTTCGAGATCCAGGGCATCATGGAACGGATCTCGTTCCCGACTTTTTCGATGGCGTGCTCCCGGCCCATTTTCTCAAGCGCCTGGAAAACAGGCTTTCCGGCCCGATTCTCGAGGATCCATTCCTTTGCGAAATTGCCGGACTGGATCTCCTTCAGGATTTTCTGCATTTCGGCACGGGTCTCTTCGGTGACGATCCGCGGACCCCGCGTAAGATCCCCATATTCCGCCGTGTTGCTGATCGAATAGCGCATGTTCGAGATCCCGCCTTCGTAGATCAGGTCGACGATCAGCTTGACTTCGTGCAGGCATTCGAAATAGGCCATTTCCGGGGCGTATCCGGCCTCGACAAGGGTTTCGAAACCGGCGGTGATCAGGGCCGTAAGGCCTCCGCAGAGCACCACCTGTTCGCCGAACAGGTCGGTTTCCGTCTCTTCGCGGAAGGTCGTCTCGAAGATCCCCGGCCGTCCTCCACCGATAGCGGCGGCATAACTGAGCGCAAGTTCCTTGGCTCCTCCCGAGGCGTCCTGTCCCACGGCGATCAGCGCGGGAACACCGGAGCCTTTCTGGTATTCGGAACGGACAAGATGTCCGGGCCCTTTCGGGGCGGCAAGGATCACGTCCACGTCCGCGGGGGGGCGGACCTGGCCGAAATGAATATTGAATCCGTGACCGAACGCCAACGTCATTCCCGGACGGAGATTGGGAGCGACCTCCTCTTTGTAGACATCACCCTGGAGTTCGTCCGGAAGGAGGATCATCACCACATCGCTCTTCTTGACCGCTTCGGCCACGGAGACGGGGGAAAATCCGAACGCCGCCGCCTTGTTCCAAGAGGTTCCCGGCCGGAGACCCACCGTGACGGAAACGCCGCTTTCCTTCAAATTCAGGGCATGGGCGTGGCCTTGGCTTCCGAAACCGATCACGGCGACTTTCCGGGAGCGAACGATTTCGAGGTTGCAATCCGATTCGTAATAGATCCTTTTCTTCAAACGCGTCTCCTTAATTATGTCGTTGTCTTCGGGCATGTCGAAGGCGATTACTCGTTTGGTCCTGTCAGGAACGCGGATAAGAAAGTTCCCCGTCGACGGCGGGCTTGGAGGACTTTCCGGAGGCTCGCTGGTCTTCGCGGGCGATAGCCACCTTCCCGGACCGGATCACGTCCTTGATGCCGAGAGGTTTAAGAAAATTCAGGATCGCCTCGATCTTGTCCTCGTCCCCGGTCACTTCGATCGTGTAGGTGGTCGGAGAGGAGTCGACGATCTTGGACCGGAAAATCTCCACGATCCGGAAGGCTTCTTCCCGATCCCCGGGTCGCGTCGTCGTGTTGACCCGAATCAGGATGGTTTCCCTGCAGAGAAAGGAAAACTCGGTCAGGTCGACGACCTTGATCACGTCGATCAGCTTGTTCAGCTGCTTGATGATCTGTTCCATGACGTGGTCGTCGCCCTGAGTCTCGATCGTCATCTGTGAAACGCTGGGGTC
Source organism: Leptospirillum sp. (assembly GCA_027315205.1). Taxonomy (GTDB): domain Bacteria; phylum Nitrospirota; class Leptospirillia; order Leptospirillales; family Leptospirillaceae; genus DAHUYM01. The sequence goes on from DAHUYM010000001.1 coordinate 316,437, forward strand.
GATTCCCGGAGCGACCGAAAGGCTGTCGATGTTGAAACCGCGGGCGCTGAAAAGCCCCGCGACCCTGGACAGGACTCCGAACCGGTTTTCGACCAGGATCTGGATATAGTGTTTCCGGACGTCCGACACGGATCCCTCCCGAACCGGCACCGTCATGCTGTCAGGATGGAATCCCGCTTCTTGGGATCATCCTTTTCTCCGGGCGATTCAAAAATCATTTCGATGTTCGACCCTCCGGCCGGAACCATCGGGAACACATTTTCCTCGGGATCGACCTGGAACTCCATCAGTACGGGTCCCCGGCGCGAAAAACCGTCCAGGATCACGTCCTCGACCTGTTCGGGACGCGTGGCTCTCAAACCCGCGGCTCCGAAGGCTTCGGCGAGTTTAACGAAGTCCGGGGACTGCCCGATGAACGAGGATGAATACCGGCTTCCGTAGAAGAATTCCTGCCATTGGCGGACCATTCCGAGGTATTGGTTGTTCAGGATGACGATCTTGACCGGAAGATCGAGCGACACCACCGTGGCGAGCTCCTGGACGTTCATGAGGAAGCTTCCCTCGCCTGTGATCGCGATGACCCTCTTGTTGGGAAAGGCTTTCTGCGCGCCGATCGCCGCCGGAAAACCGTACCCCATCGTACCGAGGCCGCCCGAGGTCAGCCACGTGTTCGGGCTGATGAACTTGAAAAATTGTGCCGTCCACATCTGGTGCTGACCGACGTCGGTCGAGACGATGCAGTCTCCCTGGGTGTACTGGTAGATTTTCTCGATCACGTACTGGGGTTTGATGACTTCCTTGTCGAACGAGTAGACGAGGGGATGCTCTTTCTCCCATTCATGGGTCTGCTCCACCCACGGGTCGAAATGCCTGAAGGCGTCTTCGCTCCCGGAGATTTCCCGAAGTTCCTCGATCAAATCCTTTAAAATGGTTTTGGCGTCGCCGACAATCGGAACCTCGACATGAAAGTTTTTCCGGATCGACGTGGGATCGATATCGATATGGATGACCTTCGAATGGGGGGAAAATTCAGCGATCTTCCCCGTCACCCGATCGTCGAACCGCACGCCGACAGCGATCAGGACATCCGCATGGTGAATCGCCATGTTGGCCGCGTAGGTGCCGTGCATCCCGAGCATTCCCAGAAACCGGGGGCTGTCTCCCGGAATCGCACCCAGTCCCATGAGAGTCAGGGTCGTGGGAATGTTCGCGAGGTTCACGAGCTCGAGGAGTTCCTTGTGGGCCCCGGAAGAGATGATCCCACCTCCGGCGTAAAGAACCGGCTTGCGGGCCTTTAGGATCGCCTGGGCCGCTTTTCGTATCTGCCACCGATTCCCCTGTATCGTCGGATTGTAACTTCGTATCGAGACCGTTTCCGGATAGTGGAACTCGGCTTTTTCCAGGATGACATCCTTCGGAAAATCGATCAGGACGGGCCCGGGCCTGCCGGTCCGGGCGATATAGAAGGCCTCCTTGATGATTTTCGGAAGATCGGCGATCTTTCTCACCAGAAAATTGTGCTTGGTGCAGGACCGGCTCATCCCGATGATGTCCGCCTCCTGGAAGGCATCGTTTCCGATCATCTTCGTGGGAACCTGTCCGGTAATGACGACAAGCGGAATCGAGTCCATATTGGCGTCGGCAAGGCCGGTGAGGGTGTTCGTGGCCCCCGGACCGGAGGTGACGAGGACGACTCCGACGGTGTTCGTGGAACGGGCATAGCCTTCCGCTGCATGGACCGCGCCCTGTTCATGGCGCGTCAGGATCACCTGAAGGGAGGGGTCCTTGTATAGGGCATCGAAAATCGGGAGGACGACTCCCCCGGGATATCCGAAGATATGGGACACTTTTTCGCGTTTGAGTGATTCCAGGAGCATCTCTGCCCCGTTCATTTTCATGGAAGGTCTCCTTCGAAAGTCGACCGATATCGGGTAGAACATGTTCTCATCATTCGATAAAGTTTCATTTTATGACAGTATTTCAAGGTGGGTCAAGCTCTCGTATGGTTCATGGGTTCGGTCTCCTTAGGTTGGGGATACGGTTTCTGAAAAGTTTTTAATTGAATAAAAGAAATCGTAAAAGCCCTAGGCGAACTCGGTTTCCGGGGAAAGAATCGGAAAAATGCCGATCTACTAAAATGTTAGAATCATGCCGGGACGGTGGAAAAATTCGTTGGGAAACGTTGGTTGAATTGTGGATGATCCTTTTGATACGATCATGCCCATCGTAATCGGTTGACATTTCATATGCCGTCCACGTCTCTTCCACAAGGCGCGTTTAACCCTATCCTAAATAGAGTCCATTTTTCTCCTGTCCCGTAGGTCGTTTTGCGTTTTTCACAGCTGTGAAAAAAGTGTGGGGTTGTTTGTCAGTGAAGGACTTGTTTCGAAGATGAATCAAACGCTTTGGGAAAGGGTTCTCGAACATTTCCGCGAATTCGGTCCTGAGCCGGGTGCGCGGGAACGGGACGGTATCCTGGATCTGTTATCGGGGGCGGAATTCAAAGGGGATAAAAGAGATTATTCCCTGATCGTGGGCAGTTCCTTTGTCCAGCGACTGGTTCAGGAGCGCTATCTGGAAGATCTGATCGCCGTGCTCAGGGAAGTGACGCACGATCCGGACGTGTCTATGGACGTTCAGTTTCATACCGAAAGTCCGGTCCGGAAGAAAAAGAAATCGAAGGACTCTTTCCCAGAGACGAAAAAAGGGCAGGAACGTCCTTCCGGAAACCTTCCGCTTGTCCCGACGCCATCCCCGGCCTGGAAACATAACCTGAACACCCGCTACACCTTTGAAAATTACGTCGTCGGTGTCTGCAACCAGTTCGCCCATGCGGCGGGCTATGCCATCGCCAGCAATCCTTCCCGTGCCTACAATCCTTTTTATGTCTTCGGAAGCGTCGGGCTCGGAAAGACCCACCTCGTGACCGCTATCGGGAATTGCATGGTCGAGCGGTTCCCCGGGCTGAAGATCCTCTACATCACCACGGAATCGTTCCTGAACGAAATGGTCAACGCGATCAAGTACGCGAAAATGAACGAATTCCGTGAACGGTACCGGAAGATCGATGTCCTGATCATGGACGACATCCAGTTTCTTTCGGGCAAGGAACGGACCCAGGAGGAGTTCTTTTACACGTTCAACGCCCTGTACGAGAACGGAAAGCAGATCATCCTCTCGAGCGACTGCACGCCTAACGATATCCCGACCCTGGAAGGACGGCTCAAGTCCCGGTTCGGATGGGGGCTGATCGCGGATATCCAGATTCCGGACTTCGAAACGAAAATCGCGATCCTTCGGGAAAAAATGAAACAGGAGAAGGTGGCTCTTCCCGAAGACGTGGTTTTTTACCTGGCGAATTCGGTCAAATCCAACATTCGGGAGCTGGAAGGGGCTATGATACGTCTTGGCGCCTACGGCAACCTGATGGGAAAGCCGATCACGATCGAGGTGGCCAGAAAACTTCTTTCCGATCTTCTCCCGACCTCCCGAGACACGATCGGCATCGAACGGATCATCCAGGAGGTCGCGGACTACTATAAGGTGTCTCCGAAGGAGGTTCGTTCCAAAAAGCGCCACAAGACGCTTGTGGCGGCCCGGCATATGGCCGTCTATCTTATCCGGGACATGACCCAGAAGTCCTATCCCGAGATCGGGAGGGAGATGGGGGGAAGAGACCATTCGACCGCAATCTATTCCTTCAAACTCATCGAGGAACGGCTGGAGTCCGATCCCGCCGTTTCCGCGGATGTCGATTTCTTGAAGAAAAAACTGGAACAATCGGAGTAGGAGGGTCCGCCTTTGGAAATCGTCGTCGATCAAGAGGCGTTTCTCGATGGTGTTCAGAGGGTCGCCACCCTGGCCGAAAGGAAGAACTTGGTTCAGGTCGGCTCCTTCATCCTGATCGAAGCCCGGGACCAGAAAGCGATCCTGTTCGCGTCGGACGCCCAGACCGGCGGCCGCTTCGAAGTCCCGTGCGAGGTACGAATCCCGGGAAAAACGACCGTCGTCGGGAAAAAATTGCACCAGCTCTTCCGCGAACTCCCTCCGGGAAAGGTGGTCCTGGCCCGCGAAGAAAACGGAACGACGCGCATCGAGCGGGAAAGGATCCTTTACCATCTGAAAGGGATCGACCCGAACGAATATGCCGGCTTTCCTGAGATCCGGCCGGATTATTCGTTCCTCCTCCCCCTGGACGTCCTTGTCGACCAGCTCCGGAAGACCCTTCCTTTCACACTGGACGACGACACGAAGCCGATGAACGGGATTCTCTTCCATCGGGTCCGTGAAGACGGAAAGGTGTTTTTGAACATCGTCGGTACCGACGGCCATCGTCTCCATCACGGCAGGGTGCCCCTGGGCGAGGACGCGGGAGCCGACCTTGCCGGCCAGAGCGAGTCCCGGTTCATCCTGCGGAAACGGAATCTCCAGGACCTGGCCCACATCCTGGAAATCGACCTAAAAACTGGCCCGGTCTCCGTCGAGGTCGTCGTCAACCCAAAGTATGCGACCTTTCGCTGGGGCGGATTCTATTACTACACGCGCCTTCTCGGAACTCCGTTTCCCAATTACCGGGACGCGTTCCCGACCCAGTTCACGGTCACCCTCGACTGTTCCCGCGACCTCCTCGAGTCGGCGATCCGCCGGGTCGGGCTCGTTTCCGAAAAGAAGCAGGAAGTGACCTTCGAATGGGACGAGCGGTTCCTGACCCTGAAGGCCCAAAACGAGGAGATCGGCGAATCGGTCGAAACCCTGCCGGTTTTTCTGAAGGGGGCTCCCGGGCGCCTGGCCTTCAATACCGAGTACCTGAAGGCCCTTCTCCAGACAAGCCAGGGGGAGACCATGAGGATGGAAGCGGAATATTCGGGAGATGCGGGACAGAAGGAAACCATTCCGGTCATCTGGATGTGCGTTGAAGAGCCCCAGTCCCGATACGTGATCATGCCGCTCGACTGAGAGCGATTTGGACGACCGGTGGAACCCAAGATTAAAAACTAAGGAACTCAGGGAGGTTCGGTGAGTCTGGACGAACGCGAAGAAGAGAATTATTCCGCGGAGCATATCCGGGTCCTCGAAGGACTAGAGGCCGTTCGGGTGCGTCCCGGGATGTACATCGGGAGCACGGGCATCGACGGCCTGCACCATCTGGTCTACGAGCTTGTCGACAACTCGGTCGACGAGGCCCTGGCCGGGTATTGCTCCGAGATCCGGGTGACCTTGCACGCCGACCATTCGGTCACCGTCTCCGACAACGGCCGGGGTATCCCGACCGGCATCCATGCGGAACAGAAGCGTTCCGCCGCGGAGGTGGTCCTGACAGTCCTCCATGCCGGCGGAAAATTCAACAACAGCCTTTACAAGGTGTCGGGGGGGCTCCATGGTGTCGGGGTTTCCGTCGTGAACGCCCTTTCCGAGACCCTTCTCCTCGAAATCGCGCAAAACGGATCCCTCTATCGACAGACGTACCATAAGGGGGATCCCGAAGCGCCCCTGGCCGTCGTGGGACCCTCTTCCGAACGTGGGACGACGATCCGGTTCTGGCCTGATCTTTCGATCATGGAGACCGACCAGTTTTCCTTCGACGTTATCGGACATCGCTTCAGGGAACTCGCCTTCCTGAACCCGGTCCTCACGATCTTCCTGAAAGAAGAGGAAACCCTCCGGGAAGAAGCGTTCCATTTCGACGGGGGGATCCGTTCGTTCATCGAGTTCCTGAACGAGAACAAGAAAACCCTCCATGACACCCTTTCTTTCCAGAAGAAGCTCGAGGACGGTTCGCAGTTCGAAGTGGCGTTCCAATATCAGGAATCGACGGAGAATGAAAATGTCCTGGGCTTCGCCAACAATATTTTCACCCGCGAGGGCGGAACCCACCTCCGGGGCTTCCGCGCCGCCGTGACCAAGGTGATCAACCGGTTCATCAAGGACAAGCAGATGAACAAGGGGGAGGAAGTCCGCGGAGAAGACGTCCGGGAAGGATTGACGGGAGTCGTGAGCATCCGGATCCCCAACCCCCAGTTCGAGGGCCAGACAAAGGGCAAGCTTGGTTCGAGCTGGGTCGCGGGCGCGATGGAATCGTTCCTGTCCGAAGCGATCCAGGACAAGTTCGACGAAGACCCCGTCACGGGCAAGAAGATCGCCGAGCGGGCCATCCTGACCGCCCAGGCCAGGGAAGCGGCACGGAAGGCCAAGGACCTCGCCAAGCGGAAGAACGTCCTGGAAGGGTCGAACCTTCCGGGAAAGCTCGCCGACTGCCAGGAAAGCGATCCGGCCAAATCGGAGCTCTATATCGTCGAAGGCGATTCGGCCGGCGGGTCGGCCAAGCAGGGACGGGACCGGAGGTTCCAGGCGATCCTGCCCCTGAAGGGAAAGATCCTGAACGTCGAGAAATCCCGAGGAATAGAGAAATTCCTGACGAACGACGAGGTCAGGGCTCTGATCACAGCCGTCGGTTGCGGCCTGGGTGACGAGGAGTTCTCCGAAAAGAAACTCAGGTACCATAAAGTCATCATCATGACCGATGCCGACGTGGACGGAGCTCACATCCGGACCCTTCTCCTGACCTTTTTCTTCCGGCACATGAACCCCCTGATCGACGGTCAGTTCGTCTACATCGCCCAGCCTCCCCTCTATAAGGTGACGCTCGGGCGCCAGGAACGGTACCTTTTAAACGACGAGGCGCTGGAAGAGTACATCCTCGAACTGGGTGCCGCCGACTGGAAGTTCCACGACCGGTCGGCAAACAAGTGGCTCTCGGACCACGCCGCCGTGGAGAAGCTCCTCCATCTCTCCCATTTCGAACACGAAGTGCAGGGGTTCGCGCTCAGGTTCGGAAACGAATCGCTGCTTCGGATGATCGGCCTCTATCCGGCGGTCGGCATCGAGATCCTCAGGACCGGGGAAGGGGCACAGAAACTCGTCGATTTCTGTGTCGGGAAATTCCCGGTCATCCAGGAAGGCGGGACCCTGACCGGTCTCGTCGAGCCGGAACCTCCCCCGGAAGGGGGTGGGGACGGGGAATGGTTCCGGATTTCCTTCCATTCCGTAGCCCTGGGCTACGAATCGCACTTTACCCTGGACCACTTCGTCCTGGCCCAGCTTCTGGGGGGAAAGCGGTCGCTCCGGCTCCTGAAGCAGGCGGGTCTGGCGGGCGGCCTGTTCCGCCTGAAGGCCAAAACCGGCGGCGAAGAGAAGAGTTTCGAGACCCCGGACGCGATCATGTCCTTTTTGAAGGAGCCGATCCGGAACAAGATGTCGATCCAGCGCTACAAGGGATTGGGCGAGATGAACCCCGAGCAGCTTTGGGAAACGACGATGGATCCCGCGAAGCGGACCCTCCTGAAAGTCTCCATCCCGGACTTCGCCGAGGCGGACCGTGTGTTCACCACGCTGATGGGAGAGGCTGTCGCGCCCCGGAGGGAATTCATCGAAAAGCATGCCCTGGATGTGTCGAATCTGGACGTTTGAACCGAATGCGCCATAAGGGGGAGTGCCGTTGGCCTTGATACCGTTTGAAACCGTCGTCTCCATCGACGAAGAGATGAAGACGGCGTACCTGAATTATTCGATGAGCGTCATTGTCGGCCGCGCCCTTCCCGACGTGAGGGACGGACTGAAGCCGGTCCAGCGGCGGGTCCTGTTCGCTATGAAAGAAATGGGAGTCCGCGCGGGGGGGGCCTACCGCAAATCGGCCCGCATTGTCGGAGACGTCATCGGCAAATACCATCCCCACGGGGACGTCGCGGTCTACGACACGGCGGTACGTCTGGTCCAGCCCTTCACGCTCCGGTACCCTCTGATCGACGGCCAGGGAAACTTCGGATCGGTCGACGGGGATGCCCCGGCCGCCATGAGATACACCGAAATCCGGCTCGAGCGGCTGGCCGAGGAAATGATGGCCGAACTCGACGAGGAAACGGTCGAATTCGTTCCGAACTACGACGAATCCCTGGAAGAGCCCAGGGTCCTGCCCGCCCGCCTTCCTCTTCTCCTACTGAACGGGGCCGCCGGAATCGCGGTCGGCATGGCGACGAACATCCCGCCTCACAACATCACCGAAATTATCGATGCGCTCCTGGCGCTGATCGAAAACCCGGGGCTCACGAACGACGACGTGATGGGATACGTTTCGGGTCCCGATTTTCCGACCGGCGGCCTGATCATGGGCCGTTCGGGGATCGAGTCGGCCTACCGGACCGGCCGGGGGTCGATCGTCATGCGGGGTGTCGCGGACATCGAGGAAAGCTCCCGGGGCGATCGTATGGCGGTCGTGATCCGCGAAATCCCCTATCAGGTCAACAAGAGCCGTCTCATCGAACGGGTCGCCGACCTTGTCAGGGAAGGGGCCCTGGAAGGGATTTCGGACATCCGGGACGAATCGGACCGGGACGGTATGCGGATCGTGATCGACCTGAAGCGGGATGCCAACGCCCAGGTCGTCGTCAACAGGCTCTATGCCCAGACACCCCTCCAGACCTCGTTCGGCTACAATTTCGTCGCGCTCGTGAACCAGCGTCCGATGGTGCTTTCGCTCCGGGAATCCCTCGTCCATTTCCTGTCGTTCCGGCAGGACGTCGTCACGCGGAGAACTCTGTTCCGGCTCAAGAAAGCCCGGGAGCGGTTCCATATCCTGGAAGGACTGAAACGGGCCATCGACCTGATGGACCAGATCATCACCCTGATCCGGGCGTCGGCTTCGCCTGAAGTCGCGCGGGAAGGCCTCGTCGGGCAACACGGGTTTTCGGATGTTCAGGCCCGGGCCATCCTGGAAATGCGGCTCCAGAGACTGACCGCCCTCGAACGGGAAAAGATCGATGCAGAACATCAGGAACTTCGGGTTCTGATCCAGTCGCTGGAAGAAATCCTGGGTTCCCGCGAACGGCTCATGGAGGTGATCCGGAGCGAATTCACCGAGCTCAAGGCCCATTACGGAGATAACCGGCGGACGCGGATCGTCCCGGACGAAGGGGACATCTCGATCGAGTCGATGATCCCGAACGTTCCCTGGTACCTCACCACCTCGCATCAGGGGTATATCAAGCGGATGGCCCACGATTCCTACCCGACCCAGAAACGGGGAGGAAAGGGCCGGCTCGGAATGGCTCTCAAGGAAGACGATGCGGTGACCTCCACCCTCACCCCGCACGCCCACGATACGATCCTGTTCTTCACCAACGTCGGAAAAGTCTACCGCCTGAAGGCGTACGAGATTCCCGAAGCCCAACGGACGGCCCGGGGAAAACCGATACGCGGGATCCTCCCGCTGGGGCCCGAGGAAAAAGTCACGCGTCTCCTGAACGTTTCGTCCTTCGACGGTCCCCAAAGCCTTGTGTTCATAACGGCCAAGGGGGTGATCAAGAGGAGCTTGCTGTCCGAGTACGGTTCCATTCGCCAGAACGGACTCATCGCGATCTCCCTGGACGACGACGACCGCCTGGCCCAGGTTCTGGTCGCCGATCCGGGAAGCGAAATCCTGGTCGCGACCCGGCATGGGATGGCGATCCTGTTTCCCATCGACGATCCCAGGATGGGTTGCCGAATGACCGGCCGGGTGACCCGGGGCGTTCGCGCGATCCGTCTCAAGGACCAGGACACGGTTGCCGATGCCGAGATCGTCCATTCGGGCGACTTCGTGGCCATCGTCACCGACAAGGGGTTCGGAAAGAGGGTCGAGACCCAGAAACGGTTCCGCATGCAGAAAAGAGGAGGACAAGGGGTCAAGATCACTGGCGGTTCCGAACGGATCGGCGGGGTCATCTCCATCGTCAAGGTGTCGCCGACGGATACCCTGACCCTGATCACAGTCAAAGGGCAGGCGACCCGGATCCCCACCGACAAAATCCGGTTGGCCGGACGCACCGCCAAAGGGGTCCGTCTCATGGACGTGCGGTCCGACGACACGATCGTATCGGCTACCGTCAGTCGCCTTCGGGAGGAAGAAGGTGATCCCGAAATGGCCTAGGATCCTTTTCATGGGGGCACTCGGCGTGCTCGTCCTTGCCGGGTGTCACAGGGACCCCGCGATCGCCCATTTTGAACGCGGGAAGGAAGCCTTGGGCCACATGGACCTACAGTCGGCCCGAACCGAGTTCCATGCGGCCATCCGTCTTTCTCCCAGTTCCCGCCTGGCCGGCCAGGCCTTCTACCAGCTCGGGCGGATGGACGACCTGTACAACAACGACCCCCAGAATGCCGTACGGAATTATATGAAATCCCTGGAAAACCTGAAAGATGGACCGGCAAGGCAACGGGCGTCCCTCGATCTCGCGACTGATCTCGAACATCTGAAAGAACCCGACCAGGCGTTCGCGATACTGGGAAAGCTCGACAATACGGATCTCGTCCCGGCCTACCGGACCCGGGTCTGGGACCTGTCGGCCCGCATCCTGGAGCACGACGGGCAGTACAAGGAGGCGCTTGTCTACTACAGGAAGGTGGTCGCCGCCGACCCGGACAGCTTCGAAGGCCAGAAGGCCCAGTTCAAGACCGGGCTCCTGATGAACATTCTGGGGGATTCGGAAGGGGCCGCCAAAACCCTCACGGCGTTCATCGGGCAATACCCGAGGAGCCCGTTCGGACCGGTCGCGCGGTTCAATCTCGCCCTGTCCCTGGACCGGATCGGGCATCCCCGCCGCGCCCTTGATCTCCTTCTGGCCATCCAGAACTCCTACCCCAATCCCGAAGTGATCCAGAGGCGGATCATGGCGGTCAAGATGGAGATCCAGGAAAAGGGCCGCAAACCCCTCCCTGCGGCAGATCCCGCCAAAGGAGGAGGTACGAAGCCATGAGAATCACCGAAACCTTCCGTTCGATCCAGGGGGAGTCCCGGTTTGCCGGATGGCCCTGTTTTTTTATCCGGACGACCGGATGCCCCTTGCGGTGCAGCTGGTGCGACACGGCCTACGCCTTCACCGGGGGGGAGGAGCGCACCGTGGAGTCCCTTCTTACTGAGGCGCATGGCTCCGGAACCGGACTGATCGAAGTGACCGGTGGGGAACCCTTCGTCCAGGAAGAGCTTCCGGCGCTGGTCCGGGGTCTCCTGGACCAGGGAAAGACCGTCCTGATCGAAACCTCCGGGGGGTTTCCGATCCCGGAAGGTCTTTCCCGTGAAGCCCATCTCATCGTCGATGTGAAACCGCCGGGTTCAGGGATGGACCACTGGAACAAGCCGGACTTGTTCCGGAAACTCGGTCCCGGAGACGAGATCAAGGCCGTGGTGGCGAACCGGGCCGACTTCGACTGGACGATCCGGACGCTGGACTCCTGGGGGCTCATGGAAGATGTCCCGGTTACCGTGTCTCCCGTTTTCGGGGAGTGCGATCCCCGGGAGCTCGCGGCCTGGGTCCTGGCGTCGGGACGTCATGTTCGCATCCAGATCCAGCTTCACAAGGTTCTCTTCGACCCCGCGTTGCGGGGAGTGTAAAGGAATCGATCATGGCGTCGGAATCCGGAAGCGTCGTTCTGGTCAGCGGGGGAATGGATAGCGCCGTCGCGGCCGCCATCGCCCTTTCGGAAACTCCCCGTGCGGCGTTCCTCCATGTGCGCTATGGCGCCAGGGCCCAGATACGGGAGGAGGCGTCGTTCCGGGCGTTGGCCGGGTATTATGATATCAGGGATGTCCGGGTCGTCGATCTCGCGCCTCTGGCACTCCTTGGCGGTTCGGCCCTGACCGACCGGACGATCGAGATCCCGGAAGCGGCCCCCGACAAACCCGGGATCCCCGTGACCTACGTTCCGTTCCGGAACGCGCATTTCCTGGCAATCGCTGCCTCGTGGTGCGAGATCCTGGGGTACGACCGGATCTACATCGGCGCGGTCGAGGAAGACAGTTCGGGATATCCTGACTGTCGGCGGATCTTCTACGACGCGTTCGAGGAGGTCATCCGCCTGGGCACCCGTCCCGGTCCGGACGTCCGCATCGCGACCCCCGTCATCCGTATGAACAAGGGGGAGATCGTTTCCGAAGGATTGAAGCGCGGGGTTCCGTTCGAGCACACCTGGTCCTGTTACCGGGAAGGTCCCCTGGCCTGCGGCCACTGCGACAGTTGCGCGCTCCGGCTTCGGGGATTCGCCCGGGCGGGGGTGAAGGATCCTTTGCCGTACGAGGGCTCCGTGGATTCCTGACATAAGCTGAGGAGGTGTCCGGTGAGCCATACGGTCAGCGACCAGATCGTCGATTTCCTCTATGCGGCGGGAGTCCGTTCGGTATTCGGCATTCCAGGGGACACGATCGATTCTTTGATGGAGTCGTTCCGGAAGCGTCCGGAAATCCGGTTCGTGCTGGTCCGGCACGAGGAGACCGGGGCGTTCGCGGCGTCGGCCCAGGCCAAGATGACGGGGAGGCTCGCCGTATGCGTCGGCTGCCAGGGCCCCGGGGCGATCCATCTTATCAACGGCCTTTACGACGCGGCACTTGACCGGGTCCCGGTCCTCGCCCTGACGGGACAGGTGGACACCTCCCTGATCGGTACCCAGATGGTTCAGGAAATCAACCAGATCAGTCTTTTCCAGGACCTGGCGGTCTACAACCAGGAAGTGCGGTCCCCCGGCAATCTCCCCGCGGTGCTGGCCCAGGCGATCCGGGTCGCCTGCACGCGCCCCGGCGTCTCCCACGTGTCCATTCCTTCCGACATCATGCGGGAGGAGGCCGTTCCCGCGACGCTTCCTCCCTTGCTGGACCATCCTTCCGGCACGGGATCCGGTCCGGATTTCTCGAAAAGCGAGATCCGGGCAATCGCCGAACTCCTGAAAGGGAAGAGGAAAGTGTCGATCCTGTACGGCGACGGAGCCCGGAATGCCGTGGATCCTCTCCTGACGCTTTCGGGAAGGCTTTCCGCACCCCTGGTCTATACGACCCGCTCCAAAGACGTGGTCGAAAACAACCACGCCCACGTCATGGGGGGGATCGGCCTCATGGGGTCCCGTGCGGGCAATTACGCCGTCAACCATGCGGATCTTCTCCTGGTGGCAGGATCCTCGTTCGCGTTCCGGGAGTATTATCCCGAAGGGATCCCCATCGTCCAGATCGACCGGGACCCGGCCCGCCTGGGACTCCATGTTCCGGCGACGCATGTCCTGGCGGCCGACGCCAATCGTGCGCTCTCGGCCTTGGTCGATCTTGGCGTATCCAACCCCGACCGGGCGTTCCTTGAAACCTGCATGCGACATCGGGATTCCGACTGGAGCCGCCAGGAAAAGTTCGAGCCCGGTACGCGCTCCAAGAGCCTTATCTCTCCCCAGGAAGTGATGAGGGGTGTGGGCGAGCGGGCCCGCGAAGACACGGTCTTCTGCGTCGACTCCGGTTCCGTCTCCGTGTTCGCCAACAATTTTCTTCACTTGAAGGGAAGCCAGCGGCTCCTCTGGTCCTGGAACCTGGCATCCCTGGCCTGCGCGGTACCCTATGCGCTGGGGGTCGGACTCCTCGAGCCCCGGCGCCCACTGGTGGTTCTGGCCGGCGACGGCGGGTTCGAAATGCTCCTGGGAGATCTGTCGACGTTTTCGCAATACCGGGTCGAAGCGGTCATCGTGGTGTTCAACAACGGGACCTACCGCTTCATCGAGTACGAGGAAATGGGCGAGGGGAACCCCGTTTGGGGGACCCGGTTCGTGAACCCGGATTACGCCCGGGTGGCCGAAGCATTCGGTTTTCGGGGCATCCGGGCGCCGAGTCCGGATCGGCTTCCCCAGGCCCTGGACGAGGCGTTTTCCGGCGGGGGTGTCGCCATCGTGGATGTGGCGGTCGATCCGAACGCCCTGTTCATCCCCCCGGTCTTGAATGCCAGGATGGTGGCAGGGTTCGTGAAATCGAAGATCCGGAGCTTCTTTGCGCACAACCCTCCGGAGCTCCCGACCGATTGAGGGTCCGGCTTTCTTCGGATTTCTCGGGGACGGCCTTGCCGAACCGAGAACTCCCAAACGATAATGTAGAGATGCTGTGAGGTTTTCGGTTCGTGAACCTTCAAGGGAGAAAGGTGTTCTAGGACGATGAATGGAACGCAGGCGGAAAAAGTCGCGATCGACGTACTGACGGGGGATCCTCTTGCTACAAATGCGGCCGGAGTGGTCGTGGGGGTTTGGGACGACGGCCAGATGGCCCAGGATCTGAAGAAGAAGATCGACACCGCACTCGGCGGGGAACTCGCCCGGATCCTTGCAAACGGGGAATTCAAGGGCGAACCGGGTGAAACCTTCTTCCTTCCGACCTTCGGCAAGATGAAGTCCCGTTACCTGATCCTTGCGGGTCTCGGAAAGAGGGACAAGACCACGGCCGAAACCCTCCGGAAACTCTCCGGTACGGTCGCCGGCGCCGCCCGCCGCAGAAACCTTTCGAAGCTCCATTCGACGCTGACGGAAAACGTGTCCGACTCCGCCCAAGCCGCCGAAGCGGTCGTCGAGGGCACGCTCTTGGGTCTGTACCGTTTTTCCGACTATAAGTCGAAGCCGCAGAACGGAAGCAAGTCCAAGGTCGGGAAGAACGGGGAGTATACCCTGACCCAGCTTTCCCTCCAGGCCACGAAAACCTCCGACCGGAAGGTCAGGCAGGGCGTCGAATGGGGACAGGCGATCGTGCGCGCGACGTATCTCGCGCGCGACCTGGGAAACCAGCCCGCCAACGTGGCGACGCCAACCATGATCGCCGAGACCGCGTCACGGGAGACCAAAAAACGGGGCATCCGGTACACGAGCTTCGACCGGACCCGGATGGAAGAGATGGGGCTGGGAGCCCTGGTCGGTGTGGCGAAGGGTTCGAACGAACCGGCCCGGCTGATCCAGCTTGAGTACAAGCCGGCGGGAGCCGCGAATACAAGGCCTGTCCTCCTGGTGGGGAAGACCCTGACCTTCGACAGCGGCGGAATCTCGCTGAAACCCGCCGAGAAAATGGAGACGATGAAGGGGGATATGTCCGGCGGGGCGACGGTCCTGGGGACCATGATGGCCGCGGCCGATCTGAAGTTTCCCCTCTGGATCGTGGGTCTGATGCCGGCCACGGAGAACATGCCGTCGGGGACGGCGAACAAGCCGGGTGACGTCCTCCGGGCCTTCAACGGGAAGACGATCGAGGTGATCAACACCGATGCCGAAGGTCGCCTCATCCTGGCCGACGCCCTTTCCTACGGGATCAAGACGTTCGACCCGATACTGACGATCGATCTTGCGACGCTGACCGGGGCCGTGACCGTCGCATTAGGCGCTCACACCCTTGGGGTGATGGGGAACGACCAGAAGCGGATCGACCAGATCATCGAGACCGGGACCGAGGTCGGAGAACGCGGGTGGCAGCTGCCGCTGTTCGAGGAATACTACGACCAGATCAAGAGTCCGGTCGCCGACATCCAGAACGTGGGAGGACGGGGAGCTGGAACGATCACCGCCGCGGCGTTCCTGTCGCACTTCGTGGACGACAAGCCCTGGGTTCATCTGGATATTGCCGGAACGGCCTGGGTGGAGTCGGACGAACCCTACAAGCCCAAAGGGAATGTGGGAATAGGCATCCGTCTTCTGATCCATTTCCTGAACCGCCTTGCCGTGGAGAAGGGGAGCCGAAAACGTCCCTCGAAGCCCGCAAAACGCAAATAAAACGGGGCTTTCCTTGACAACCGGGGATTCTCTGGTACATTAGTGTAAGAGGAAGTCATGTCCGTTCCCCGAAAGCCGGAACAACCGACAGCCCGTGCCGCGGCCACCAACAGAAAAGCGTTCCACCAGTACGAAGTCCTGGAAAAACTGGAAGCTGGCCTTGTGCTTAAGGGGACAGAGGTCAAGGCTCTCCGGGAAGGCCGCGTAAACCTGGGCGATGCGTTCGTCCGGGTCGAAAACGAAGAGGCCTTCCTTTACCAGATGCACATCGGGCCGTACGGCGCGGCCGATCGCGAGAACCACGAACCGCTCCGGAAGCGCAAGCTTCTTCTCCATATCAGGGAGATCCGGCGGATCATGGGTCTCATCAAGCTGAAAGGGTTGACGGTTGTCCCCTTGAGGATCTACCCGAACCGGGAAGGCCGTTTCAAGGTCGAGATCGCCCTGGTCCGGGGAAAGACGAAGGGAGACAAGCGCGAAGCCGAACGCGAACGGGAAGCGCACCGCGAAATCGAGCGGGCGTTCCGAACGCGTCAGAAGGTCGGGAAGTGAAGATCCGACCTGTCATTGCCGCAATCCATACCTTCCGCATATACGGGGGCGATTCGGATTCGACGGGGATGAGAAAGCAAGGACAGCATGCCGAGGTCCCGGGTCCTCGTTAAACCTTTGGGAAAAAGACAACTGCCAACGAAGAACTGGCATACGCCGCTTAATCTAAAAAATTAGGTAGCGCGCCTGTCGGACCCCGCGCCTGCCCGGGTCCGAGGGCGTGGAGAAGGCAGGATCGCCTTTGGAACCGGCCTGAGTTCCCGAGGTTAAAACCTTTCAGGCTCGCGGACGAAACGGTGCGTCTCTCCCCCGTTCGTTTGTCAGACTCTAAACAGAGACTAAGCATGTAGCGGTTCTTCGCGGACTGTTTCCGGACGCGGGTTCAATTCCCGCCGCCTCCACCATTACCCAATCCAAAGACATCCAAGACAATCCAGTAAAGTGACGAAAGCCCGCGTAAAACCGGGCTTTTTTCTTGTCTTCATGTCTGAGATCGTTGGACAAAGTGAACACCATTTATCAACGCCACTCTTCCACAAGAGGCCGGATCTATGACTGCAGCCATCGTTCCCGGACGGGAAAAACCTCTCGCATTATCGGGCGGGACCATCTACGACAATAACTCCCAGAATCATTCTTCCCTCCATGATGGGCGAACGCATGTTCGGACGGTTCCAC
>DAHUYM010000020.1 GCA_027315205.1 Leptospirillum sp.
TCATCGGTACTCCTCCTGCAGTTTATGACCGCAGGCTGCACCATTTTAGATCTGGAACATAGCCCCCATAAGCTCACGTAACCGGATCAAAAAAGCGACTGGAGGTGTTCCCGAAGATGTCTCGCAAGGTCGGAAATGCACGATCCTTTTTGGAAAGCACGGGAGTCTCTGCCGGCCACTCGATCCCGACATCAGGATCGTTCCAGGCCAGCCCCCCCTCATCGGCAGGATCATAGACATCGGAACACTGGTAGAGGAGTTCGGTGTCCTCCTCAAGGGCCAGGAACCCGTGGGCGAATCCTTCGGGAATATACAAAAACTCGGGTGACGATGCATTCAACACCTGGCCGTACCATTTTCCGAACGCGGGAGAGTCGGGCCTTAGGTCCACGGCCACGTCGAACGCCGATCCCGACAGGACCCGTACGAGTTTCGCCTGCGGATGGCGCTTCTGGAAATGAAGCCCCCGGAGAACCCCTTTCCCGGACCGGGAATGGTTGTCCTGGACAAAGACCCGGTCGATCCCCAATCGGGCGAACTTCTCCGCATGGTAGGTCTCCATGAAATAGCCCCGGGCATCCCCGTGGATCTCCGGAACGATCCGGAGCACTCCGGGGATCGGGGTGACGATGGCCCTCAAGAACCCCCCTCCTCTTCGAGGATGGACAAAAGGTACTGGCCGTAGCCGTTCTTTTCCATCTGTTTTCCGATGCGGGAGATATCCTCTTTCGTGATGTATCCCATGCGATACGCCACCTCTTCGAGACACGCCACCTTGAGCCCCTGCCGGTTTTCGATGGCTTCGATGAAGTTCGAGGCCTCAAGGAGGGATTCGTGGGTGCCCGTGTCGAGCCAGGCGATGCCCCGCCCCAGCGTCTTGACGGAAAGGGCCTTTCTCTCAAGATAGAGCCGGTTCAGGTCGGTGATCTCGAGCTCGCCCCGTTTCGACGGGGAGAGCCTGGAGGCATAATCGGACACCTTGCCGTCGTAGAAGTACAATCCGGGAACGACATAACGCGATTTCGGATGGGCCGGTTTTTCCTCGATCCCGACCACGTTGCGGTTCCGGTCGAATTCGAGGACACCATACCGCCCGGGGTCCCGGACGGGGTATCCAAAGATCTCCGCACCTTCTTTAAGGTGTGTGGATTCCTGCACGGTCTCCGAGAGGCCGTGTCCGAAGAAGATATTGTCGCCCAATATCAGGGCAACGGGCTCTTTCCGGATAAACGATTCCCCGATCAGGAAGGCCTGTGCCAGGCCACCGGGATCGGGCTGCGCGGCATACGCGAATTCGAGGCCGAATTGCGACCCGTCCTGCAGGAGTTCCTCGAATCTTGGAAGATCCTGGGGGGTGGAAATAATGAGTATTTCCCTGATGCCGGCCAGCATCAAAGTCGACAGGGGATAATAGATCATGGGTTTGTCGTACACCGGCATCAGTTGCTTGCTGACGACGTAGGTCAGCGGATAGAGACGCGTGCCGCTTCCGCCGGCCAGAACGATCCCCCTCAACGGTGTTCCTCCCCGGATTCCGGTGCATGTGAAAGCCCCATGCGCTTCCCGACCGGCGTCTTTTGTGAAGCCTCCCGCCACCAGGATTCATGCTCGAGGTACCAGTCGACGGTTTTATCCAGGGCCTCCCAGAATGGATGCTCGGGTTTCCAGCCGAGCTCGGTCCGGATCTTCCGGGCATCCATGGCATAGCGGCGGTCGTGGCCCGGCCTGTCCGTTACGAAACGGACCTGGTCCCGGTAGGAGCGCCCGTCGGACCGGAGACGTTTCCGGTCGAGGATCCCGATCACCCGTTCGACCAGCTCAAGATTGGTCCGTTCGTTCTGGGCTCCGATATTGTAGGTTTCTCCTGGCCTCCCCGATTCCCAGACCCTTTTGAGCGCCGAACAATGGTCTTCCACATAGAGCCAGTCCCGGATGTTCTCTCCGTCGCCGTAAACGGGAATGTCACGGTCTTCAATGGCCGACAGGACGACGGTCGGGATGAATTTCTCCGGGGCTTGGTAAGGGCCGAAATTGTTGGAGCAATTGGTGGTCAGGACCGGCACGCCGTATGTGTGGTACCACGCCCTGACGAAGTGGTCGGAAGCCGCCTTGGAAGCGGCATAAGGCGAATTGGGCGCATACCGGGTCGTCTCGGTGAAGGGATGGCCGTTGGGCCCCAGGGAACCGAAAACCTCGTCGGTTGAAACGTGGACGAACCGAAACCGGGGCTTCTCTCCGGCTGTCTTAAGGCCGGAAAGATATCTGAGGGCCGCTTCGAGCAGGACGAAGGTTCCCTGAACGTTGGTCCGGAGGAAGACAGAAGGTCCCTCGATCGAGCGGTCGACGTGGCTCTCCGCCGCGAAATGGAACACGGCCGTGGGACGAAAGGTCTCGAACACGCGGTTCACGATTTCGGGATCGGCGATATCGCCTCCGACCCAACGGTATCCGGGATCATCCGCAAGGGATTCGAGATTTTTGGGGTTCCCGGCATAGGTCAGAAGATCGAGATTCAGGACCGACGCCTCTTTCCTCTTTCGAACACCCAGAATGAAGTTGGACCCGATGAATCCGGAGCCTCCCGTAACCAGCCAACGCTCCAAAGAATCCCCTCTCTTAATCTTAAAAGAAAAAACTCTCTTCTTTTCCCAGACATGTTCTCAACGCCGATGAATCTTGATTTACCTTCTAAAGAAAAATACCGATGACAAAATCTTCACAGAATGAGGTTCACCATTTCCAGGTTTTAGTCCTCCCCTGCACTATGCCACCTGCGGCCAGCGCGTTACTTCCACCATAGTTTGTTTAATGCGAGCTTCCGCAACAATACCCTCTAGCTTAGCCGACACCGGCGTCGATAAGAGCCCGGAGGTAAAGTGATTTCACCGGCTGCGACCTTCCCGGATGAGATCGACCGAATCCCTCCAGCCGGCCGGAAGAACAACCTTGCAAGCCCTCTCCAGGATACTCTCGATGATCGCTGACACATCCCGATGAGTTTCGCGCACTTTTAGCCCCTGGCTCAAGAGTTTAATCACTTCGGCCGTAGTCGAGCGATTTTCATTTTCGGCGAGTTTCTGAATTCTATGGTAAAGCGTTCCGGAACATTTCGGACATGAAGGGTTGCCATACAATCCTCCACAAGGTGTCTTCGTTGGAGGCTATCCATAATGGGTTGCACTTTGCAACCCATTTTTGGTTTAAAAAATTGGAGCCTGTTGCCAGCTGCGAACTTTTAATGAGTTCAGAAACACCTGTCCAGAGCTCTCATATGGCCATTGTCGCACCGGCATTCTCATCGACTTCGGATTCCCCGAGCCAATAACATAGCAAAGTAGCCGGAATCCTTGTCACCGGATTCCGGATTCCGTTTGAATTCGGAACCGATCCCAAATCTCCTGGTGATTTCGTGATCACATAACCTCGGGTGCTCCCTTTCTTTTCGAGAAATTCATACAATCCCCTCAACTCACGTTCTCCGATGTGATTCGTTCGGTACTTCACTTCAAAGGGAATCAGGTCATTCCCTGTTTCGGCAATGAGGTCGACTTCCTGGTCTTTTTTTCCACGCCAATATGAAAAACGGACATTTTGTTCGTAGATTCTTGCGAAGATGTGTTTGAAAACGGCCGTCTCAATCGCAATACCCAAGGCGGTCGGATCATCGATGATGCTTTTGCCTTTGAGAAGTACCGCCGACCCGATTGCAGGGTCGGTTAAATAGATCTTGAAACGACCCCGAAGGATTTCCTTGCCGTATCCCAAAGGCGGCAATCGATAGATAAGGTGAGCCGCTTCAAGAATCTCGATGAAATGTTGGGCGGTGGGCCTTTTCACCTGAAGATTGGCACAAAGACTGACCATGTCAAGGAGTCCCCCATCGTGCATGCAAAGATAGAGGAAGGTCTGCTCAAGATCGAGAGTGCGCCTGACGCCGAACAAAGCCGTCATGTCGCGTTTCAGGACTTTGTCGATGATATCTTCCCTGAGAATGCGCTGGGCCTGGTCGATGCTTTCGATCTGCGCCGTTTGCGGAAACCCGCCCCTTACGAGATATTCGTGGAAATGAGCCACATAGGCCAAAGCCGTTTCCGAAGTTTCGTGGAGTTTTGTTTTAGGCCATTCGGCAACTTCTTTTAAAGAACGGACTTTGGGAAGGGAAGGAAGCCGGAGTTTCCTCAGTTGCACATACTCATAAAAGGAGAGGGTCCCGAGACGGATGGTATGCCATCGACCCACTCCCGACTCCTGGCCGGACTCTGCCAATGGCATAGCGGAACCCGTAAAGGCGATATGGCGGTTTTTTTGAAAATCGACTTGATGCTTGACCCATGTGCCCCAGTCCCGGATAAACTGGGCTTCGTCCAGGAACAGAAATTCCGGACCCCGGGATGTCGCCTCTCTAGCACGCCAAACCTCAAGGACATCATCGATCCCGGCAAGTTTAAGGAGTGGGTGGTCGAAGGTCGCATAAAGAATATTGGAGGGAGGGATGCCCTTCTTGAGAAGAGCCCTCACCGCCTGCAGCATGAGGGTCGTCTTTCCGATCTGCCGGGCACCGGTCAAAAGAACGGCCCGGTGAACGGGGGGATCCGAAACCCAGGAAAAAAACTCACGGAATGAAGCCCGGTGCCATGCAGGAAGATCGGCAATCTCTTCCCGTCGCCACCAGGGGTTGAAGCGAACAAGGATTTTGCTGATGTCGTCTTTTGAAATCTTCATGAGAATTATTCTAACTAGAAACTCATAATAGTCAATGTATACTTTAACTAAAAAATAAAACGAGTACGTCTAATAAAGCTTTTTACTCTACGGTCTTCGAATCTGGGGAAAGCCATCTCAAGTCGACTTCGGTGAAAAATGGCCACTTTTCACCAGGGCCGCTCACTGTGCTAACATAAGGGTTCACAATTTCCTTCGGAGTTCTGCCTGTGCCGAACGGCCGGCCTAAATCACGGAGTGTTTGATGGGTCGCACATTATTTGAGAAAATCTGGGCGGATCATGTCGTTTCGGAAACGGACGGCGCCACCCTTCTCTATATCGATCGCCACCTCGTCCACGAAGTCACGAGCCCGCAGGCGTTCGAAGGATTGAAACTCGCCGGAAGGCCTGTCCGCCGTCCCGGAGCCACATTGGCCGTCCCGGACCACAATGTTCCCACGACCGACCGGAGCCGGGGGATCGAAGATCCCGTCAGCGCCCTGCAGGTTGCGACCCTCGAAGAAAACGCCCGGGAGTTCTCGGTGCCCTATTTTTCCATGAACGACATCCGCCAGGGCATCGTCCACGTGATCGCGCCGGAACAGGGGTTCACCCTTCCCGGAACAACGATCGTCTGCGGAGACAGCCACACCTCTACCCACGGCGCTTTCGGAGCCTTGGCCTTCGGCATCGGGACCAGCGAAGTGGAACATGTCCTGGCCACCCAGACGCTTCTCCAGCGCAAACCGAAAACCTTCCTGATCCGGATCGACGGCGCGTTGCCCGATAAAACGACCTCGAAAGACCTGATTCTGGCCCTGATCGGTATCATCGGAACCGCCGGCGGAACCGGATATGTCCTTGAGTTCGCGGGCTCGACGGTCGAATCGCTCTCGATGGAGTCCCGGATGACGCTGTGCAACATGGCGATCGAGGCCGGTGCGCGGGCCGGGATGATCGCTCCGGACGAGATGACCTTCGCCTACATAAAAGGCCGTCCGATGGCCCCGAAAGGAGCGGATTGGGAGAAGGCGGTCCTGTACTGGAAATCCCTCCGTTCCGACCGGGACGCCAAGTACGACCGCATCCTCGATTTCCGGGCCGAGACCCTGCTCCCGCAAATCACTTGGGGAACCAATCCGGGGATGGTGCTCGACGTGACCGGACGCGTACCGGATCCGGAATCGACCCCGGACCCGATCGCCAGGGACAATATCAAAAATGCGCTCGCCTATATGGGGCTCGAGCCGGGGACGCCGATCACCTCGATCCCGGTCGACCGGATTTTCATCGGATCCTGCACGAACGGACGCATCGAAGATTTGAGGCTTGCGGCATCGGTCGTCCGGGGGAAAAAAGTCGCCCCCGGCGTCAAGGCCATGGTGGTCCCGGGATCGGGCCTCGTCCGCATGAAAGCCGAAGAAGAAGGTCTCGACGACATTTTCCGTGACGCCGGGTTCGAATGGCGGGAACCGGGTTGTTCGATGTGCCTCGGAATGAACCCGGACCAGCTGGCCCCCGGAGAACGGTGCGCCTCGACCTCGAACCGGAACTTCGAAGGCCGGCAGGGCAAAAACGGACGGACCCATCTGGTCAGTCCTTCGATGGCGGCGGCCGCGGCCATTGCCGGCCGTTTCGTGGACATCCGGACCTGGTCCTGAACACGCTTCTGATTCAGGAGATCCTATGGAACCTTTCGTGACCCTCGAGGCCCTTGCCGTTTCCCTGGACCGGGCCAATGTCGACACCGACGCCATCATTCCCAAGCAGTTCCTGAAAACAATCAAGAGGACCGGTCTGGGCGTGAGCCTTTTCTACGACTGGAGATACGCATCCGACGGCAAAACCCCGAACCCGGAGTTCATCCTGAACCAGGACCGGTACAAGGGGGCCCGCATCCTCGTCGCCCGGCAGAACTTCGGTTCGGGTAGCTCAAGGGAGCATGCACCGTGGGCTCTTCTCGACTACGGATTCCGGGCGATCCTGGCACCCAGCTTTGCCGATATCTTCTACAACAACTGTTTCAAGAACGGGATCCTGCCGGTCGTGCTAGGCGATGCACAGATCGACAGACTTTTCACGGAGATTCCGAAGACTCCGGGATACCGCCTCAACATCGATCTTCCGGAACAGTCGATCCGGCTACCGGACAACACCCGATGGTCCTTCGACATCGATCCGTTCCGGAAAAAATGCCTCGTCGAAGGTCTGGACGACATCGGACTGACCCTGGCCTACAGTTCGGATATCGCCTCCTACGAAAACCGGCTGAGACGCGAGGCTCCCTGGCTGTTCTCGACGAACGCATGACGATATCGCCCACCGGAGATCCGGAAAACGCTCCTCCGACCCAGGCGGGGCGTCTCATTGTTTCCCTCTCGCTCGTCGTCGTTCTTTTCTGGATCCTGTACCGGATCCTCGAGCCTTATATGGTGGCCCTCCTCTGGGGAGCCATCCTGGCGTATGCCTTCGAACCGGTCTATCGCCACCTGAACCGGTGGATCCAACGAAAAACCCTTTCGGCCGTCGTCACGACCGTCCTGTTCCTGGGCGTCATCCTCTTTCCCCTGTTGTCCCTGGCGTTGCCGCTTTCGAAGGAACTCGTGGTAGAGGCCCAAAATCTCAGGGCGTTCCTCGCCGACCCGAACGCCCGGGTACCGGACTGGATCAACCGCCTCCCGTTCGTCGGACCCAAAATTGACGCTGCGGTCGCGCATCTCAAGACCCATCCCGAAGGACTTCCCGCAGCGATCGAAAAGCTCCAGTCGCACCTTCTGTCCCTAGGGAACCACCTTCTTTCGATCGTGACGGATTTCGGGAAATGGCTGCTCCGGCTCTTCATTTTCATCCTGGCGTTCTTCTCGTTCATTCTCCACGGAAACGATATCTGGAAACAGCTCTGCGGGCTCCTGACCGATTGGGCCGGTCCCCGCATGCAGATCGCGCTCCGGGTGATCCCGGCGACCACGAAGGGGGTTCTCTACGGGGTCTTTTTCACGGCCCTGGCTCAAGCCGCCCTGTCCGGAATCGGATATTGGGCCGCCGGTCTCTCGAACGTGCTCTTGCTCTCGACGATCTCCTTTTTCGCCGCCCTCTTTCCCGTCGGTGCGGTGATCATCTGGGCTCCCGCCACAATTTACCTGGTCGTCATCCACCACTGGCTCGCGGCCATCGTCTTCGGCTCATGGAACCTGGTCGGAGGTACGGTGATCGAACATTTTTTAAAACCCATGTTCATCGGCCGTTCCTCGCACATATCGTTCCTAGCGATCCTCCTAGGGGTCCTTGGCGGTCTCGAAGGGTTCGGACTGATCGGCATTTTTGTCGGCCCGGTCGTCCTGGCGGTCGCTTTGGCCCTCTGGAAAACGTTCAGGAGTCCGGTTCCCGACGGACTGAAATCCCCTTCAAGGGATTGACAAACCGTCCTCCCGAACCCCAAAATAACGTCCGAGCCGCTAGCTCATTGGGTAGAGCATCGCCCTTTTAAGGCGAGTGTGCCGGGATCGAAGCCCGGGCGGCTCACCATTTCTGTCAAACACTTACCTCTTCGCTCATCCCGTTATCACGTCAGATTGTTCTAAATTCTTGGCCAAATTCCTGTCGATACTATCCTCCAATGGCTTGAAGAAGATTCCATCAATCGTGCTGTTGCGATCGCATCTATGATTAGCGATTACCAAAACCTATCTTCTGACGAAACGCTTGCAGCTAAGATTATTGGAAATCATGGTGACAACAAGGCTGTGGCAAGTGCTTTTTATTCAGTCTACCTTTCTGGGAGATGGGTTGGAAAGACAAGGGAATGGATTGGCAGGCCCCCTTATAGAATGTTGATTTACCTTGCCGATACCAATCGACTATCAGATTGCCGAGGCGAAGGTTCCCAATCTGGAGGTCGGACAGGTAAGGACGATGAGATAGGCCCCTCATTTCCCCCACCGGATGACTCACGCCCAGCAAAGGAAATTTCGAGCACAATGTTCAAGCCATTTTTACCGTTTTAACTTCGAGTTCAACCCCAAGATTTTTTTTCATGGCCCCAAAGATCAATGCAAGACTATCCATTGTCGGGTTTCCAGATTTAGAGAGCATCCGATGGAGGCTTTTGCTAGGTTTTGAAGTTTGGGAGGCAAGATCTTCGAATCCAACGGTTGCATTCACCAGATCACGCAGAATGAGCCGAGCGACTTCGGGCTCGCCGTTTAGGAATAAGGTTGCCGCTTCGTCAAGAAGTGCTTTGGCGAAGTTGGGATCCTTCCGAACACGTTCGATGACAGTTCGTTTAAAATCTCTTGTAAGTGCCATGTCTATTTTTTCCTTTTTCTTGTTTTTGATTGGTCGGACTCTTCGGTTTTTTTCCTGGACATTTTCAGCTTCTTTCTTGTCTTGTATTCTTTGTATAATTCCTTTGCCTGCTCGATTGCGGCATTCTGCCTCTCTTTCGTTCCTCCACCTAACAGAACGATAAGTTTGTCCCCATCTTTGGCGAGATAGATGCGATATCCCGGGCCCCAATCAATCTTGTATTCTCCGATCCCTCCAAACCACTTGATGTTCGATAGATTTCCAAGCTCCATCCGCAGTTTCGCCGTTGTCACCTTGGCAGCGGCTGTGGCATCAAGGGTATTGAACCAGGTTTTATACGGGTTGGATTCATCCTCCCGGATATATTCTTCGACTTTGATCGCCATAATCAATAGTAACCTATGAGATACCTTTGATCAATGCCTTCCTGTTTTTATATCTACTCAGGCCCACCCCTCACCTTCACAATGAGGGGCCCGAAGAATTTCAAAGTCCTGACATCCTGGAGCGGACATCGTTTTCTGACGAACCACTGACTTTTTTGAAATCCTTCTTTGCAACTTTACAATGCTCTCCATGGCGATCCCCACTCACTCCCCTTAGTCTTCGTCATCTCCCTGAACCAGAATCCGGGTCTGGCATTCCTGCTTCTTGAATCAGGGGGGTAGGTGAACAGTTACGCTATTTTACAAATTGACCATGCATTTCCGGAGGGGAAGGTTGGCTAAATTTATGCTAGACTGCCGACAGAAACCGGGATTCATATGGAATCTATCGGCATAGTGTAGGGTTGGGAAATGCCTCAAAATAAAGAAATCTCGGAAAATCGGGAGTGGGTGTAGTCGAATCTCTCTTGGTATGACCAACGACACAATTTCAATGGTGCGGAAATACTTATTGAAGAAAGCCCCAAACTCCCCTGAAGAGGATTCGAGATGAAGATACGGTTCGCCAACCTGACATTGAGTTGCATATTTACCCTGTCCGCCATTGTACACCCTGCCTTGGCCGCTTCCCCGGACGCCATGGATTTCCTGGACGAATTGAAGGGTCTCTATCTGGACAATCCCAGCCCGCCCCCTCGAGCTCCGTCGGAAGGGAACTCCATGCCCGAGCCCGGAAGGATAAACAACCCTTCCCCGTCACCCGAAACGAACCGTTCGACTCGATCCACTCCCGGCATACGGCATCCTGCCGTCGACCAGTCCATGCTGGCCACAACCTTTGCGATACCGTACGGAAGATCCCGTCTTGTCGTTGAAACTCGCAATGTCCGGTTCGCCACTGTCCTGATCGACGGAATCATCATGGGAATGACCCCGATCGCCGTCGACCTTCCCGATGGCCGTGGCCAGGTTGTTGTCGAAATCCGAAAGAAAGGGTACCACCCCAAAAAAGAGTCCGTCCGTTTGTATCCCGGACACACGGAAAAATGGATCGCCCGCCTTCGTCCCCTTCCCGATCCTGGGCCATAAGAATATTGTCCGGTCCTTACGATAAGACCGGTGTCCCCAGAAAGACGGGGCAACTTCAGAATGGAGCCTGAAGGAACGAATGATGTGGTTACCCACGGGTTTCAGAAAGAGGGAAAACGATGCTCCAGATTCACCCTCAACAGGCTATGAACCCGACTCAAATGGGTGAGCCGAAATGAAGTGGTTGGATCCGGAAATATGGTCGGCCGGACCATCAGTAAATTTCTGATGGTCTAAAGTCTTGGATATCCCGGCCGAGCTGTGTTCACGGGATATCGATCCACCGGCTCCCTAATGATATCCCCCGCGATCGTGCCCGGAATCTCCCCTCTCCCGACCCCCGCCGCGGGATTCGCGCCCTCGATCTTGCCCCGATCGTGTTCCTCTCTGGGCGAAATTTCGCACCGGATGGAACCCCGGACGACGATCCTGAAACGTCCCGAACCGGGCGGGCGCGAGTCCGGGACGCCAGCCGCTACGCGAGACGTATCCGCGGGGAGCCATGAATCCCGGCCGGGCATACCAGCCCGCAGAGTACCAGCGATGGTTCCAGAAATACCTCGGGTAATAATGATAAAAGCCGTCGAAGAACAGGGCGACGGGAAGAGCGGCCGCAATCCCGAAATACCATCCCCCCGGAGATACATACCCGATAGGCGCCGCAATTCCCAGTCCGGCATACCAGCCGCCGGGATATCGGATTCCTCCCCAGAAATACGGGTTGTAGTAATAATACGCACCGTCGTAGTACTCGAACGGGGGCACCGGGACTCCGGGTTGCCAAGCGGTGGGAGACGCATACCCGGGCGGGGCCGGAACGCCGAGGCTCGCGTACCATCCGGTTGGGAACCACTGGCCGTTCCAGTAATACCCGTAGTAATAATAGTAGTGCCCGTCATAATAGGTGTATGGAGGAACCGCCGAAGCGGCGGCAGGAGGAGCCGCGTCAGAGGTTTCGGGGGAAGGACTGGCCGGAGCCGGGGCCGCCGCCGGGGCGGATGCCCTTCCTCCGGTGGGCCAGCCGCTGGAGGACACATAACCGGGTGGTGCGGGGTTTCCGGGGCTCAAATACCAGCCGGCGGGGTACCATGTCCCCTTCCACACATAGTTTCCGTAATAATAGTAGGATCCATCGAAGTACTCGTAGACGGGCGCGGCGCTCTCCGCCCATGCCGGAACTCCAGGCACCGGTAATGAAATGAGCGCCAGTCCAACCAGGAAAGCGTACACGATTCGTTTCATGCGACAAAAGTCCTCCAAAAAGCCCAAATAGCAGTCTTGCCATCATGACACCACGACATTGTCGATTTTCTATGGAGCCATGTGTTCCCTTGCCTCCCTGAGAAATATATCCGATATTGGAAGAATCAGAACACACATCTCCGACGATGCGCCCTCTCCGGCGGACCGGCGCGGATCACTCCTGCCGGGCGCACGGGTTCGGAATTCTGTCACCTTTCACGCGGAAGAGAGAAAACATGGACCGTTCCGCACATTCCCGAAAAAACAATTTCCTCTTGCTTATGACCCCCTTTCTCATACTCCAGGCAGGATTGCTGTCATTTTCCGGGTGCATGGCATCAAGCCATCCGGCAGGATCCCTGCCCCGCAAAACGGCACAGGACCTGATCCGGGGACTGAAAACCTGCTCCGGAGGCCAAAAGATCCGCGTGGAAGTCTTTCCGTTCCATCCCTACCGAACGGATTCGTCCGCTCCGGACCGTATCGCCCATCTCTTCTTCGAAGATATCGAACATCCCGGTTCGGGTTCACGGGAGACCCATTCGGCCGGAGAATTCCGGATCCGGATGATCGAGGAACTGATCCGCTCCCCCGACATCACCGATATCGTCGCCTCGCGTTCGATCCGCAATCTCGCCTCCCGCGAACGCCTGTTCCAGATGTCCCACGCCCTCTCCCCAACGGTCCAGCAACCGGGAAAACTCACGGGAGCCACCTTCGCCGTCGTCGGACGCTACACAAAAAAAAGACGGGGCCGTCTTTCGGTCGATCTGGAAGCCCTCGATCTCGCGTCCGACCGGATCTGCTGGGTCCGGACGGTCCAACTCAGGGACCGATGAACCCTTATTACCTGCTATAATGTGTGAGAAACGGAACCCGACGGTCCTGACGCGGAGGAAAAGGGGGGAGACGTTTCGCCCGTCGTCCGGTGGCCCGGCCTCTAAGGACGCTCCATTCAAGCGCGGGCGCCGTAGAGCCGAAGAGTCTCAGACTGGCGTTTCCCGTTCGGACCCGTTCCATATCAATAACAGGATCAATACAGGAGATTTTCCTTGAACCCCGTACTCGACAGGCAAGAACAGGACACATTGGCCTACCGGATCCTGTCGACCCTTCCTTCGACCATGGGCCACGTCCGGATCCTGTCCCCCGATCGGGAAGGCTATCGGCAGGTCCGGTTCGAAGTGAGCCGCACCGGGAATGTCCTTCGGCACCGGTCCGAGGAACTTCCATCTGCCAGTTTCTGGGGACGGGAAGTCTCCGAAAAAGGCCGTCGCCTCTTCATTGTCCGGCATGAAGACCGTCCCTGGTCCCGCGAATGCATACTCCCCGTCCTGTTCGGGGTCAACGTCCTGGGCTGGATCGGGGCTCCGCTCCCCCGCATGGAATACTGGAACCAGTATGTCCGGAACTCCTGGGCACGATGGATCCAGAACTATTCCGGCCGCATGGGGGGCCGGATGGTCCGCTCCGGGCTGCTTCCGGAAATCGAATCCGACGGGCCGATCATAAAGCGAAAATCCCTCATGGCCCTCGCGTCCCGGATCTCGGACTCCGGCGAAGGGTTCGGAATGTATTATGTGCGCCCCGACCATCTGGAGATGGCGGATTCCCTTGCGGACCTTCTCCGATCCACCGTCCGGGAAGGCGACGCCGTAGGCGTCGGCGACACGGGTGCGGCCGCCCTGTGCATCGGAGGGGTTCCGGAAGGGATCAAAAACCGCCTGAACGGCATCGTTTCGGATGCCGTCGAGCTCGATTGGCGGCTTTCCGGCGAAATCCGTTTCGGATATTGCGTCTCCGGCCGGTTCAAAGACGTATCCGTCCAGCACATACGGCCCGTCGGACGCGTCGTCCCCGAACCGCATTCCCACCTTGCGGGAACCTTCCGACGGCTCGGTCTCATGAGATCCACGGACTGAACTCTTTCTTGCACATCGGGACCGACCTTTTCCCTTAACGTTCACGGGCTTTGATTTCATTGTCTTCGGGACCTCGCCCCGGTCCCTGTCCTGCTCATGACGAAAATACATGGCACTTGATCCCATCGGTTCCCCGCTCCACAATTCATAGAGAAAACGGCACACCGGAACTCCGAAGCCTTTTCGAACTGAGACCTCCCAACCCGTACCCCGTACCTGAATCCAAGGAGAAGGCAATGAAAGCCGTCCAGGCGACAGCCCCGGGAAAACCGTTCGTCCTCGCCGAATGCCCCATCCCCCAACCCGGGCCGCGTGAAGTCCGCGTCCGGATCGAAGCCTGCGGCATTTGCCATAGCGACATGTTCGTCCGGGAAGGTCTGTTCCCGGGGATCGCCTACCCGCGGATCCCGGGACACGAAGTCGTCGGAACGATCGATGCGATGGGGAGCGAAGTCCGGGACTGGAACGTCGGGAATCGCGTCGGGGTCGGCTGGCACGGGGGCCATTGTTTCACTTGTTCGGCCTGCCGTTCGGGAGATTTCCTTCTTTGTGCGCGGGGGAAGGTCACCGGCATTTCGGGCGACGGGGGTTATGCCGAGTTCATGACCGCTCCCCAGGAAGCCCTGGCACGGGTTCCCGACGGGATGGACCCTGCCGAGGCGTCCCCGCTTATGTGCGCGGGGGTCACCACCTATAACGGTCTCCGTCACGCGGGCGCCCTTGCCGGGGATCTCGTGGCGGTCCTGGGCGTCGGGGGCCTGGGACATCTGGGAATCCAGTTCTCGCATGCGATGGGGTTCCGGACCGTCGCCCTGTCTTCGGGACCGGACAAGGCGGATCTGGCCCATACCTTAGGCGCCGATGCCTATATCGACATGAAAGCGGAAGACCCGTCCCAGGCCCTTCAGAAAATGGGCGGTGCCCGGGTGATCCTGGCGACGGCTCCGAACAGCGCCACGATCAGCCGGCTGATCGACGGGCTCGGCCGAAACGGAAAAATGGTTCTTCTGGGCGTCGACAGCCAGCCGATCCAGGTGTCCCCTCTCCAGCTCATCGGTGGCCGAAAATCCGTGACGGGCTGGCCGTCGGGACATGCCCTCGATTCGGAGGACACCCTAAATTTTGCCCGGAAGACGGGCATACGGGCAATGGTGGAGCGATTTCCCCTCGCAAGGGCCGAAGAGGCCTACCAGGTCATGATCGGGAACAAAGCCCGGTTCCGGGTGGTGCTGACGATCTGATACGATCGGGCGCGATTGGGGGATGGGATCGAAGGAATTACGCCCGGGACAAAGCGTTTCCAGAAACAAATAGGTTCCGGCGCCTGAACGCGGCAGGACTTTCCATCGATACTAAAGGCCAGAGTCCACGGATGTCGGTTGCAAACCACGGTTCCCGCAGTACCCGAGAGGAGACTTGTGTCCATTCCGGGTTCTCAAGACCATGATGCCATGCCAGGTACTCTGCCGTAGCCGCAAGATAGGCATCCATGACAACTCCATTCCCCATTTTTCCGGCGAGAAGCTCAGGTTCCTTTTGAATCATCTCCTGTTGCTCTTTCGGAGGGGCTCCGTAAAACGCATCAAGGAATTCTCCGAGACTCCAATCATATTCGTTTCCGGCAGCAAGAGCTTCCGCGAATTCAGAAAGGCTTCCGGGCCTTCTGAACAACAACGTCTCCCTGTTCATCAAGACTCACGTTCCCTTCTCTTGATCACGGTCCTTCCGTCCTTCATCCAAAGAATTCAATATTTCCTGGATGCCAAATAACGTGCGTGGAGTCACAAGCTTTGCCGGAAAATACTTTTCGACCAGAGTCAATATCTCCTGTATCGATCGGATTCCCGTCACGCCGATAAGATTCATGATATCGGAAATATCGGATGGGGTGTCCGGACCTCCCGTCCTCATCGCCATGCACTTCATGGCAAGCATGTATTCCGGAGTCGGGGTGAATACACGAAGTCCAGGATTCTCTGCATTTCTCGGAAACTCCATGTAGAGCCGACATCCTGACGAGCCGACAAAAAACCCTTAACGGCATCATTCATCCAGTTTTCCGGCCATCGATGCCGGGACGCGACGAGACTGGAGGCCTCGCGAAGGAACTCCGGATCGCCGAATACGACGATATTGACATCCCTTGTCGTTCGCCGGAACTCCCACTGAAGAGCGATGGCGGATCCCCCATAAACCCCGATATCGACGACAATGCCTCGTTCTTTCGCCAGAGATCCGATCTCTTCGAAGGCGGTCAGAATATCTTCCATGCCCAAAATCCATAGACACTCCAATTTTCATCATGCATCGTGCAACTTAGTTGTACACATCGAAATGGTACGGGCATATTTAAACTCTGTTTATGGCTCCGGATCGGTTTTTGTCGGAAAGGATAACAGGGCTCTCCATAGAAAAGCCCATCAGGGTCGATGAGGGTCGCAAGAAATCATGGCCGGGGTGTCCATCAAGCCCCTATCCCTGAAGCCTGAGCGCGTTCAGGTAGAGGGCAACCCGTCGTCCCAGCCCCTGGAAGGACGACGCGTACAGGAACGCCCGGGGAAAAATCGAACGCCCGTCCTCCACGATACGGGACAGGGCCAGGTCCGGGGTCTCCGCTTTTTCGGTCGGAAGCACATAGCATCCGATCGTCGGCATCTTCTTCCGAAGCGCCTTCAGGGCTTCGACGGACCGTCGGCTGTTCTGGCAGTCGGAGAGAACGAGGGACAGATCGTACTCTCCGGAAATCTGTTCGATGAACGGCATGAGGGTGTAGAAACCGTCGGTTTCGTCGGGAACCAGCCGGTTCAGGTCGCCCGGGTTCAGCCTGAAAAGGTACCGGGTCGAACAGGCGACCACATCCATCGCGCGGGCGATGCGGGCTTCCCTCAAGACCCGGACGAGGTGGGACGAATAGTAATGCGGGTCCCCCGTCATCGAAAGCGAGCAGTCCACGACGACCAGTACCTTCAGGTGACGCGGACGCCTGGGGTCGAGCGGCTTCCTCATCACCCTGAACGTCGGGCTCGCGAGCTTCTGGGCGACCAGGCGTCCGGACAATCCGTCGACGGTTTCTTCGTTCAGCCCGATCTTCAAGAATCGGAGAAGACCTTCGACTTCCCTCCGGATCAGTTCCTTGTCCCAGGCAAAAACTTCTCCTGCGGAAGGGCCGGGTTCATAGAACGGTATCTCGGGTCCCCGGTCCAAATCCGAGCTGTCGTTTTCGAGTCCGAGTCCTCCGGATTCCTCGTCTCGGGTTCCCGACTCGCCCCCGCCCCTTCCCTGGAAAGCGGAGGACGGGGCGGGTCTCCCATCGGACCCGGACCCTTCCTTCCATGCTTCCGGTACCGGAGGACGTTCCTGGGAAAACGAATGTCTTCCGGCATGACGACCCTCCATGCCGCGGATCCCGCTTCCGGTTCCTTTTCGTTCGAAGAGGTCCTTCCATTCCTCGAAAAAAAGGTGTCCGGCCCGGGCCACCCGGTCCCAGGACGGGGCGAGTTCGGCATCCCCGAAAACCCGATCCCACCCTTCGACGAATTCCCGATACTTTTCGAACCCTCCAAACCCCGACACCGGGAAAAAGGCCCGCGTCAAAAATGGCGAGGATTCATGGGGAAGGGCGACCCGGGCGCCGGAGCGCCGGAACAGGACCTTTTTCCCAAGAACATACGGATCGAAGATCGTGAGATATCCCGAAAAGGCCCGCCGTCCGGCAAAAACACGAACCCCCCTCAGGGAAAAAAAATCCGTCCGTAAGGGACCGGACGGTGATTGGCCCACCGCACCCGAAACATGGATCCGGGAGGTTTCGAGAAGCTCGAAAAGCGGTCTGGGGCACCCTTCGGTTTCCGGATCGAACGGGAAATCCTGCCACAGGGCATGACCCAGCGTCTCGACGACCGCAAGATACGACAGGTCTGCGAGCCTGTCGGCACCCAAAAATGGCCGGACACCCACCAGGAGAAGACGCCGGGAACGGTCGAATTCTCCGCCGTCCCGGTCGGGACGGAGCTGGACCCGAAACGTTCCCGTCCCGCCCGCCGTGTAGCTTGCAAGGATGGAGAATCGTCTTTCGAGGCCTTTCAGCCGGCGGGAGATCGCAGGGTCACATTCGGTCTTCACGGGACACTCTTCTGGAGGCGATACCGGGATTGTTCTTTTCGCTTCCGTTTGGCGTGGAGGCAGGACCCGAAAGGAAATTCAAACCCAGGATCTCGAGGATGGCCTGGACCTGGTCGGTGTCGGGATAGCCGTGGCGGTCGTGGGCGAT
>DAHUYM010000021.1 GCA_027315205.1 Leptospirillum sp.
TCTTCCCGTGGTCCACGTGCCCGATCGTCCCAATGTTCAGGTGCGGCTTCGTTCGTTCAAATTTCGCTTTGGACATCTTAGACTCCTTAAATAAACGCTTTAGTTATTGAGCATTTGCCTTAGCGATGATTTCATCCCCAACGACTTTAGGCACTTGCTCATAGGCGTGGAAAAGCATACTGAACAACCCGCGACCCTGCGTCATGGAACGCAAGTCCGTGGCGTATCCAAACATTCCCGCCAGCGGAACATGGGCATCGATGACCTGGGCACCAGCACGGTTGTGCATTCCCAAGATCTTTCCCCGTCGGCTGTTTAAATCTCCTATGGTATCCCCCAAATATTCCTCCGGAACGATCACCTCAATCTTCATGATGGGTTCCAGAATATTCGGTTTTGCCTTTTTGACACCATCCTTGACCGCCATAGAGCCGGCAATCTTGAACGCCATTTCCGAAGAGTCGACATCATGATAGGACCCGAAAACAATGGCCACCTTGAGGTCGACGACCGGATAGCCGGCCAGAACACCACCTGCCAACGCCTCGACAACACCCTTCTCGACAGCGGGAACGTATTCTTTTGGAACAGTACCCCCCACAATCTTGTTCTCGAAAACAAAGCCCGCACCGCGCTCGAGCGGTTCGATTTCGAGGACGACATGACCGTATTGCCCCCTTCCTCCGGTCTGGCGAATATATTTGCCTTCGGAAGAGGTACTTGCGGTAATGGTTTCCCGATATGCGACCTGGGGCTTTCCGACATTCGCGTCGACCTTGAACTCTCTCTTGAGCCGGTCGACGATGATCTCGAGATGAAGCTCTCCCATACCCGAGAGAATCGTCTGGTTTGTCTCCTCATCCGTATTGACGCGCAACGACGGATCTTCCTGAATGAGCTTGCCAAGAGACAGGGAGAGCTTCTCCTGGTCGCTTTTCGTTTTGGGCTCAATCGCCACGGAAATGACCGGTTCGGGAAAATCGATCACTTCAAGAACAATGGGGTGGGCTTCATCACAGAGCGTATCCCCGGTCATCGTGTTTTTAAGCCCGACGGCAGCGGCAATGTCTCCGGAATACACTTCCTTGATATCTTCCCGCTTGTCTGCATGCATCCGGAGAAGCCGGCCAATGCGTTCCCGATTTCCTTTGGTTGAATTGTAGACGTAGGAACCCGCTTCGAGCTTTCCTGAATAGACACGGAAAAATGTCAACTGTCCAACGAAAGGATCCGTCATGATCTTGAAGGCAAGCCCGGAAAAAGGCTCCGAATCGATGGCTTTTCGGGTCAAGGTCCCATCCGTCTTGGGATCCAAGCCCTGAACATCGGGGATGTCCAGCGGACCCGGCAAATAATCGACGACGGCATCGAGAAGAAGCTGGATTCCCTTATTCTTGAAAGCCGCCCCGCATAGAACGGGCGTCCCCACCATGGAAATCGTGATTTTCCTCAGAGCCGCCTTGATCTCATCGTTGGAGATCTCTTCTCCGT
This sequence comes from Leptospirillum sp., assembly GCA_027315205.1. Lineage (GTDB taxonomy): Bacteria > Nitrospirota > Leptospirillia > Leptospirillales > Leptospirillaceae > DAHUYM01. The sequence goes on from DAHUYM010000021.1 coordinate 1,492, forward strand.
TCAGGAACTTGTCCGTCAGGGAATCGTCCAGCTCGGAAACCGCCTCCACCAGCTTTTCCCGGTACTCCGCGGCCAGTTCCCTCAAATCTTCGGGTATATCCCGGACGACGTATTTGGCACCGAGCGCTTCGTCATCGTAATAGATCCCTTGCATCTGAACGAGATCGACCATTCCGACAAAATCACCTTCCTTGCCGATGGGGATCTGGACCGGGATCGGCTTTGCCTTCAAACGGTCGACCATGGTCTTGACCGATTCGAAGAAATCAGCCCCTATGCGATCCATCTTGTTCATGAAAGCGATCCTGGGGACCCGGTACTTGTCCGCCTGACGCCAAACTGTTTCGGATTGAGGCTCGACACCCTGGACCGAATCGAAGACCGCGATGGCACCATCCAGAACCCTGAGGGAGCGTTCGACTTCGATCGTAAAATCGACGTGTCCGGGAGTATCGATGATGTTGATGCGATGGTCATGCCAAAAACAGGTCGTGGCAGCCGAGGTGATCGTGATGCCCCTCTCCCGCTCCTGATCCATCCAATCCATCACCGTAGTTCCCTCATGGACCTCACCCATGCGATGCAGCATGCCGGTATAGAACAAAATGCGTTCCGTCGTCGTTGTCTTTCCCGCATCGATATGGGCCATGATCCCGATATTACGGGTTCGCTCAAGAGGGTATTGCCGCACCGAACCTGCCTCCTACCACCGATAATGAGCGAATGCCTTGTTTGCTTCCGCCATCCTGTGTGTATCTTCCTTTTTCTTCACCGCACCACCCGTATTGTTGGAGGCATCGAGAAGTTCTCCGGCGAGCTTTTCTTCCATCGAATGACCGGCCCGCTTCGAGGCACTGTCGACGATCCATCGCAAGGCCAGTGAAATTTTCCTGTTCGGCCGAATCTCGACAGGGACCTGATACGACGCCCCGCCGACACGGCGCGACTTGACTTCCATCGCAGGCTTCACATTGTCGATCGCCTGCTTGAAAAGCTTCAGGGAATCCCCGCCAACCTTGCCGGCGATGATGTCCAGGGAGTCATAGAAGACCTGCTCGGCAACGGATTTCTTGCCCTTTTTCATGAGCACGTTGATGATCTTCGACACCAGCCTACTGTTGAACTTGGGATCAGGAGCAACTTCTCTCCGGACAACCCGACCTGCGCGCCTTGGCATCGGCTCTTACCCCCAAAAACCTGATTGAAATAACGGGTTTACTTTTTCGCTTTTTTGGCACCGTACTTGGAACGGCCCTGCTTTCGGTTCGCCACGCCAGCTGCATCAAGAGCACCGCGGACGATATGGTACCGAACACCAGGGAGATCCTTGACACGGCCTCCACGGACTAGAACAATTGAGTGTTCCTGAAGGTTGTGGCCCACGCCAGGGATATACGCAGTGACTTCGAACCCGTTCGTCATGCGCACACGAGCCACTTTTCGCAGAGCGGAGTTCGGTTTTTTCGGGGTCGTCGTATATACGCGCACGCAGACACCTCGCCTCTGCGGGCAGTGAGTCAGGGCAGGGCTTTTCCCTTTGACCGCAATTTTCTTGCGGCCCTGTCTCACAAGCTGGTTGATTGTCGGCACAATTCCTCCTTGTTTTAGAACAACCGCAACATTTTATAGAGTCTTGGATAGCGAGTCAAGAACTTGCTTCGCTCAACTCTTGTGCCAACTGCTCTTCAGATTCTGCCACGGCGGTCATCCGGAATTTGGGGAATCCCGTTCCCGCTGGAATCAGGCGTCCCACTATGACGTTTTCCTTAAGGCCGAGCAGATCATCGGTTTTCCCGTTAATGGCGGCTTCGGTAAGGACACGGGTCGTTTCCTGGAAGGAAGCGGCGGATATAAAGCTTTCCGTCGAGAGCGCCGCCTTCGTGATTCCGAGAAGCATAGAACTGCCTTTAGCAGGACGCTTTCCTTCAAGAACCATTCGTTCGTTCACTTCTTCGAAATAACCTCTATCGACCTGACTGCCGAGAAGGAATTCCGTATCTCCCGAATCGTCGATCCGGATTTTCCTGAGCATTTGCCGCACGATCACTTCGATGTGCTTGTCGTTGATGGAAACCCCCTGAAGGCGGTAAACCTCCTGTACTTCATTGACCAGGTAGGTCATAAGATCCTGGGGCCCCAGCACATTCAAAATGTCATGAGGATTGACGGAACCGTCCATCAAGGGTTCACCCGCTTCCACCCAATCGTTTTCATGAACGCTCACGTGTTTGCCTTTGGGAATGATGTATTCGCGCTCTTCACCCTGTTCGTTCTTGACGATGATGACACGGTTTCCGCGGCCCTGCTTTCCTTCCTTGAACTCGATGACCCCTTCTATTTCGGTAATGACAGCTTGCTCCTTCGGCTTTCGCGCCTCGAACAGCTCCGCGACCCTGGGAAGACCCCCGGTGATATCCTTTGTCTTGGTCGATTCCCGAGGAATCTTGGCAATCACATCACCCTTGGCGACGGTATCCTTTTCCTCCACGAGGATATGGGCACCAATTGGCAAGGGATATTCTTTCCGAGACTTCGTACCCGTTTCCCTGATCTCGATCCTCGGCCGCATATTCTGTTTTGAGTTATCGATAATCACCCGGCTTTTGAGCCCGGACGCTTCGTCGATTTCCTCCCTCATCGTCATGCGATCCTGAATGTCCCGGAAGACGGCCTGCCCGGTGACTTCGGTAAGGATTGGGGTCGAGAACGGATCCCACTCGACCAGCTTTGTCCCGATGGCGACGGTCGACCCGTCCGCCACAAGGACACGGGCACCATACACGATCGAGTACCGCTCTTTTTCCCGTCCGTCATTTCCGACAATCACGAGCTTGCCGTTCTTGGACATGGCAATATTGGCGCCTTCTTTGTTACGGACCGTGGAAAGGTTGTCATAACGGACCTTTCCGTCCCTCTTGGCTTCGTGGATCGATTGTTTCGCAACCTGGGCCGTTCCTCCGATATGGAACGTACGCATGGTGAGCTGTGTTCCAGGTTCCCCGATGGACTGTGCCGCGATGATCCCGATCGCTTCACCGAGTTCGACGCGTTTTCCGCGACCGAGATCTCGCCCGTAGCAGGCCGCGCACACGCCGCGGCGCGTCTGACAGGTCAAAACAGACCGGATCTTGATCAGGTCGAGGCCCGATTCCTTTATTTTCTCGACCTTCTCCTCATTGATCTCCTCGCCTGCACGGACAATAACGTCTTCGGTCACCCTTTTCTTCCCGTGGGAAACAGTGACCATGATGTCCTCGGCGGCAACCCGTCCCAAAATACGCTCTTCGAGCGGTTCGATCGTTTCACCGCCCTCGACCAGTGCCGTGACTTCAATCCCATTGATCGTGCCGCAATCCTCTTCGGTAATGATGACATCCTGGGCGACATCAACGAGACGACGCGTCAGATATCCGGAGTTCGCCGTCTTGAGGGCCGTATCGGCCAATCCCTTACGGGCACCATGGGTCGAAATGAAGTATTGCAGAACGTTCAGCCCTTCCCTGAAGTTTGCGGTGATGGGGGTTTCGATAATTTCCCCGGAGGGCTTGGCCATCAGTCCTCTCATCCCGCCGAGCTGCCGGATCTGCTGGGCCGAGCCCCGGGCTCCGGAATCCGCCATCATGTAGATCGAGTTGAAGCGGGATGGCGCCCCATTCTTGGTCTCGGCTTTTCCGCTCTGGACGGCCAATTCCTCGGCCTTTAGCTCTTTCATCATTTCATCGGCCACCAGTTCGGTTACCTGGGCCCATTTATCGATCACCTTGTTGTACCGCTCACCGGCCGTAATCAGACCGTCATTATACTGGTTCTCGATCTCCAGGACTTCCAGATTGGCCTTGTCGATTGCTTCCGTTTTGTTCGCGGGGATCTTCATATCATCGATCGCGATCGAAATTCCCGACCGTGTCGCGAATTCAAACCCCGTCTGCTTGATCCGATCAAGGAAAACGACGGTCGCTTGTCTTCCCGCCTTTCGATAGCATTGATCGATGAGATTTGTGAGAACTTTTTTGGTCATTTCCCGATTGATCTCCTCGAAACGGATTCCGGGAGGAAGAATTTCGGAAAAGAGAACGCGACCCGCGGTTGTCTCGAAAAGCGTGAAATTCCCTTCCCCGTCGGGCAAGCGGACTTTGATCCTGGCGTGTGGCTCCACAACGCCGGCATCGAAGGCGATTCGAACCTCTTCGGCCGAACTGAAGAGACCTCCTTCACCCTTGGATCCTTTCCGTTCCTTGCTGAGGTAATAGCATCCCAACACCATGTCCTGGGTCGGGACCATGATCGGTTTGCCATTCGCAGGAGAGAGAATATTGTTTACGCTCATCATCAACACCCGCGCCTCAAGCTGGGCCTCCACGGACAGCGGGACATGAACCGCCATCTGGTCCCCGTCGAAGTCGGCGTTGAAGGCCGCGCAAACCAGTGGATGGAGCCGGATGGCCTTGCCTTCCACCAGAACGGGGTCGAAGGCCTGAATGCCCAGACGGTGAAGGGTCGGGGCACGATTCAGCAGTACCGGGTGCTCCTGGATCACTTCGTCCAAGATGTCCCAGACAACCGGGTCTTCTTTCTCAACCTTCTTCTTGGCCGTCTTGATATTGCTGACAAGCCCCCTGTCTTCGAGCTTCTGGAATATGAATGGCTTAAAAAGTTCCAGGGCCATCTTTTTCGGCAAACCACACTGGCTCAACTTCAACTCCGGACCAATCACAATCACGCTCCGGCCGGAATAATCGACGCGCTTTCCAAGCAGATTCTGACGGAACCGCCCCTGCTTCCCTTTCAACATATCCGAAAGAGATTTGAGAGGACGACGGTTGGCACCCCGGATGACCCGACCACGGCGGCCGTTGTCGAACAGGGCGTCGACCGCTTCCTGCAGCATCCGGATCTCGTTGTGAATAATAAGCTGTGGCGTCGGGGAAGACACATCGAGCAGTCTCTTCAACCTGTTGTTCCGATTGATCACCCGACGGTAGAGATCGTTCAGGTCCGAAGTCGCGAACCGTCCACCATCCAAAGGAACCAGGGGACGGAGATCGGGAGGCAGGACCGGAATGACATCCAAGATCATCCATTCCGGACGATTTCCGGATTTACGGAAAGCTTCGACGATCTTGAGACGCTTCGAGATCTTTTTCTTGGTCGCCGCGCTTACAGATGGATCAAGCATTTGGGCATGCATATCCCTGGCCAAGTCTTCGAGCTTCAAGTCCTTCAGGAGAGTCCGGATGGCTTCGGCACCAATTTCGCCTTTCAGATTGGCGCGGGGATAATCTTTCTTCAGCCTCTCGAATTCTTCCTTTGCGATCGGACGATGACGACGGAAATCGAGATCGAGTTCTTCCCTCGCCTTGTCGGAATGAGATATGGCTTTGTGGATCCCGGTCAAGGGTTCTTCATCGACAACAACCAGCAGGAGGTCTGTTTTACGGGTAAGTTCCGAAAGGCGGGTACCTCCCCGATTCATCAGGTTTCCGGTTTCCGATGAAAACAGATCGAGCACCAGGGGATTCCGGAACTTGAGTTTCATTTCATGACCGGATGATCCGTTCTCGCTTGCCTTGGCTTTGCTTTTTTCCTTGGACTTCCGTGATTTTCCCTTTTCATCGGGTGACGCCGCCTGACGGGCCCACTCTTCAAACAAGCCCAGCTCACGTTCCAGAACAGACACAACGGGCAACGTTTCATGATCTTTAAAGAAGTCTTCCGTAATGGGCGTCTCCAACCGCTCGATCGTTCCGCGTTCCGGAGACACCCTCCATACGGATTTACCATTCTTTTGGAGGAGATTCCGGACCTGGGCATTCTTGGACTGGTCGATCTGGGCCAAGACATCCCCAAGTTCGGTAATCACATACGCTTCGAAATACAGAATCTGGTCGAGATCCTTTATAGTCATGTCGAGGAGATTTCCGATACGGGAAGGAAGCCCTTTCAAAAACCAGATGTGAGCGACCGGAGCGGCCAGTTCTATGTGTCCCATGCGCTCCCGGCGAACCTTGCTCTGGATCACCTCGACACCGCATTTGTCGCAGATGACTCCGCGATGCTTCATCCTCTTGTATTTTCCGCAATTGCATTCCCAGTCCTTGACGGGGCCGAAAATCTTGGCGCAGAAAAGACCGTCCCGTTCCGGCTTGAAAGAACGATAATTGATCGTTTCGGGCTTTTTGACCTCCCCAAACGACCACGAATGTATCTTTTCTGACGACGCCAGCATGATCTTGATCGCCGAAAAAGACATCGCATCTGTATCCAGCCGGGGTGGCGTCGGATGGCGCCCGGTCATCCCGACATGCCCATTGCCGTCATGAAAATCCTCTTTTGCGGGGACAAGCCCCTCTTCCGAAGAAGACCTCGAGGAAAGTGCATCGATATCCTGTTCGTTCCGAGATTCGTTCGTCATCCTACTTCTCCTTCGTTTTCAGGAGTTCGATGTCCAGTGCAAGACTCTGCAATTCCTTGATCAGCACATTGAAAGACTCGGGAAGGCCGGGTTCAAGGTAGTTCTCGCCCCGGACGATCGCTTCATACATTCGGCTTCGCCCTGAAACGTCATCCGACTTCACTGTCAGAAACTCCTGTAGAGTGGAGGCCGCACCATAAGCCTGGAGCGCCCAGACTTCCATCTCTCCAAGTCTTTGTCCGCCGAACTGAGCCTTTCCACCGAGAGGTTGCTGAGTTACAAGGGAGTAAGGCCCGATCGAACGGGCATGAATCTTGTCATCGACCAGGTGGTGGAGCTTCAGCATGTACATCACACCAACAGTCACTGGCCTTTCAAATGGTTCTCCGGTTTTTCCGTCGTAAAGGATCGTTTGTCCCGTCGACGGCAAGCCGGCTTCGTTCAATTGCTGCTTGATTTCGAGCTCCGTTGCCCCGTCGAAGACGGGTGTGGCGAAATGAAGATCCAGACTCTTCGCAGCCCAACCCAGATGGGTTTCAAGGATCTGCCCGACATTCATACGGGATGGAACGCCCAACGGGTTCAACACGATATCGACCGGAGTCCCGTCGGGCAAAAACGGCATATCTTCCATGGGAAGAATGCGGGAAACGACACCCTTGTTCCCGTGACGACCGGCCATCTTGTCTCCAACGGAGAGCTTCCGTTTCATAGCCACATAAACCTTTACCAATTTGAGGACACCGGGCGGCAACTCGTCACCGCGCTTCAGGCGACCGATCCGTTCGTCGTGACGCAGCTGAATGGCTTCGACTTTCTCCTTCGTTTCCCTTTCGATAGCCATAAGCTCGTCTTGTTCTTTGGGATCCGAAAGCGTGATGATCGATAAATCGTCGAGCCGTTCGAGAATTTCTGCTGTCAAACGCCTCTTTTTCTTTAGGAGAACCTCTCCCGATTCCGCATCAAGGATGTCTTCCTTGATGACTTTCCCGATGAGGAATTTCCGGACTCTCTGGACCTTGGCCGTTTCGAGTTCCCTCAATTCTTCCTGGTAGGATTTCGTAAGGTTCGTAACGTCCTGTGCCGTCATGGGCGGCAACGCCTCTTCTTTTTCCACACCTTTCCGGGAAAGGATCCGCACGTCGACGATGATCCCTTCGATTCCCGCGGGAACAGTCAGGGACGCATCCTTCCAATTTGCGGACTTGTCTCCAAAGATCGCCCTCAGAAGCCTTTCTTCAGGCGTGAGCTGGGTTTCCGCTTTGGGCGTCACTTTGCCGACCAGGATGTCGCCCGGTTTGACTTCGGCGCCGATCCGGATGATCCCGCTTTCGTCAAGATTGCGAAGGGCTTCTTCTGAGAGATTGGGGATATCCCTCGTGATTTCTTCCTTGCCCTGCTTCGTTTCCCGGGCTTCCAACTCGAATTCCTCGATGTGGATCGATGTGAAGAGATCGTCCTTTACCAATCGCTCGCTCACGAGGATGGCATCCTCGAAATTGTATCCGCCCCAAGGCATGAACGCGACCTGAACGTTCTGTCCCATCGCCAGATCCCCCCGATCCGTAGACGGTCCGTCGGCGAGAACATCCCCCGCTTTCACCTTTGTCCCGGCGGGAAGAAGAGCCTTTTGATTAAGGCAGGTGTTCTGGTTCGATCGCTGGAATTTGATGAGGTTGTACTCCTTCGGACGTTCCTGACCGTCGTATTTCACAAAAATCGACGATCCGTCACCAGAAAGGATATGGCCGTTTCTCTCGGCATAGATCACATAGCCCGAATCCCGGGCCACGATCTTTTCCATGCCGGTCCCGACAAGAGGGGCATTCGCCCGCAAAAGGGGAACCGCCTGTCGTTGCATGTTCGATCCCATCAATGCCCGGTTGGCATCGTTGTGCTCGAGGAAGGGGATCATGGCGGTCGCAACAGAAACGATCTGCTGGGGAGCCACGTCGATGAACTGGACCTTGTCCGCCGATACGGAAACAAAGTCTCCCTTGTGCCGGGCGGTGATGTGGTTCTCGACAAAGCGACCCTTGGAGTCCACCGGGGTATTGGCCTGGGCGATGGTGTATTTATCACCGTCCATCGCGGACAGGTAAACGATTTCCGGAACCACTTTCCCGTTTTCCACTTTACGGACCGGGGACTCGATAAAACCGAATTCATTGACCCGCGCGAAGGTTGCCAGGGAGGTGATGAGCCCGATGTTGGGGCCTTCCGGTGTCTCGATCGGACAGATCCGGCCGTAATGGCTTGCGTGGACGTCCCGAACCTCGAATCCCGCACGTTCACGAGTCAAGCCGCCCGGTCCCAGCGCGGAGAGTCTCCTCTTGTGAGTCACCTCGGCCAGAGGATTGGTCTGATCCATGAACTGGGACAACTGGCTTGACCCGAAGAATTCCTTGATGATGGCCGACACCGGCTTTGCGTTGATCAGATCGGTCGCGATCACGGCATCGGGATCGCCGAGATTCAAGCGCTCCTTGATCGCCCTTTCCATCCGCACCAATCCAACCCGAAACTGGTTCTCAAGCAGTTCGCCCACGGAACGGACCCGGCGGTTGCCGAGATGATCGATATCGTCCACCTCTCCCTTGTTTTCCAGGAGACCGACCATGTACCGGATCACTTCGACGACATCGTTCTTCGTCAGGAGCCTGTTCCCAAGATTTTCCTTGAGGTTCAGCTTTGCGTTGATTTTGAGACGCCCCACGGAAGAAAGATCATACCGTTTGGTGTTAAAGAACGTCTGTTCAAAGAAGGTACGGGCCGTTTCAACGTGCGGAACCTCTCCCGGACGAATTTTCTTATAGATTTCGATCACGGCCGGGTCCGATTCCACGCGATGGGAATGTCGACCAAAATCGATCAGTTCCCAAAAGAGATCGCCCATCTTGGCACTTGGAATCGTAACGATAGGAAGGGTTTCGAGCTTCGCCTTCTTGGCAAGATCGATATCTTCAAGTTCGACTTGTTCCCCGGCCTCACGGAGAGGATGCCCCTTCTTCGTTTCGCCCAGTGGGAAAATGAGGACCTTGGACACGAGATCCTCAGAACGAACGACATCTTTACTGGTCAGGACGACCTTTTCCCCGACGGCATCCTTTTCACGCTTGATCTGGACAGGCATCTCGTCGTTCTTGCCCCGGACCAGGGATCCTTTCTCGACCCCTTTCAGGGACTCAAGGATTTCGCGGGTGATGACAACCCCGTCTCCAAAAAGAATTTCACCATCTGAGGAAATAAGCTTGAATGCCGACTTGGCACCGACACGCACGTGGAAACGGCGCTTTTTCGTCTGGACATCGATCTCCTCGAACGCCATGAATCGGTTGAACAGAGCTTTGGTCAGCTCTTCACCACTGATGCCGCTCGCGACCAGATGACGGACAAAATAGGACCGCTCGTTGTCGATGGGGGCAACTTTGTCACCGATCAATGTCTGGTGAATAACGTTTCTCCCCCGCTGGTTCTGGGGCACGATGTAAGCGGAAACCTTGTGGATTCCCTTCTCGAACAGCTGGAGAAGAACCGGCTTCTTTCCCTTTTCCAGCTCACGGGTTCCCAGAGACTGGCCTGGGGCAAGGATAATCTGGTTTGCTCCCTGGGCATCGAGCAATTCCTCGGCTGCATAATATTCGTCGATTTCCTTGTCGGGGAGGGCTTCCAAAACGATATATCCGTCCTTGACCTGGGGGTTTTCGCGAAGGGTGACCGGGTAAAACTTCTTGCTTCGATGGTGTATGGTCCCTATGTGCTTGGTCTTGTTCAGAAGCTTGACCATTTCCTTTGTGAGGACTTCGCGTTCGCTGACAATCGTCTCGTCGACGGAACGAATTTTTTCCCCTTCTTCACGGAACGTCCGGGAAAGGATACGGAACGGAATCGGTGACCCGAAAAATACCTCCGTGTACCGGTAGACCATCATCGGCTGATACACGGAAAAATCCTTGATCTTCGCAGCGAACGGAAGAGCGGTCTGCAATGTGGTTTCATTCGTCTTCGAGGAAAGATCGAAAAGGGTCAAAAGACTTTTTGCGCTCATCAGATCGCTCGTGTTGGGCCCAGAAACATTATCCAGGGCTTCGTTCAGGGAAGCCAGGAGCTTGTCGAGAACCTTGTTTTCGAGCTTTGTCTTTTTTGCGGCCGCAACCCAGGCGTTCAGCGGAATCAAAAGCCCGATCGTCTTTGAATCCATGTGAACCTTGATGTCGGTCAGGGAGATTTCGACACCCGTTTTGGGGTCATGGTATTTCACGACAAGATCGGAACGATCCCGCACCATGCGGTTCAATTCCACAGGGTCCGAGGGGAGGGTTTCATCCCGGAACAAGGGGCCGTCATGATCCCGAAGCTGAAACACCGTCGGCTCTCCGGGGATCAGGGGGAAAAACGCCATCACATGGGGAATTCCGGGTTCGATATACAGCTGTTCAGGGGAATAGTATTCGCGGATGATTTCAGACGCCGTCAATCCAAGGGCTTTGAGCATGACGGTCGCGGGAAACTTCTTTTTCCGGTCGATCCTCACAAAGAGGGTATCCTTGGGATCGTATTCAAAATCAACCCAGGAACCCCTGTAGGGGATGATCCGGGACGTGAACAGCGGTGTTCCGGCCACTCGCGTCTTCGTCTTGTCATGGGAAAAGAACACACCCGGGGATCGGTGGAGCTGGCTTACGACGACACGCTCGGTTCCGTTGATGATGAAGGTTCCCTTTGTCGTCATGAGAGGAAGATCGCCCAGATAGATTTCCTGTTCGCGAAGAATCTTGACGGTCGTATCCGAGTTCCGGGACGCGACGAGAGATTTACCGCGTTCAGCGTCTTTGGTTTTTTCGAGAACGGCGATACGGACCTTGATCTTGAGGGGGGCGGCATGAGTCATGCCGCGTTCGATGGCTTCCCTTTCGTTATACTTGGGTTCCCCGATCGAGTATTCCAGAAAATCGATCCGAATATTGCCATTGTAGTCTTCGATGGGAAACACGCTCAGAAAAGCCGATTGCAGCCCCCAGTCTTCACGACGGGTGGGATCGGTATCCAGTTGGAGAAACCGTTCGTAGGATTTCTTCTGGATCTCGATCAGATCCTGAACCTCAAGATATTGTTGACCAAGTCCGAAAAAATGACGTTCTATTGCGGTTTTCTTGTTCATCGTCGGTTTCCTCATATCCGAAAAAGGGAGGGGTCACATCGCCTGGCTCCCGTTTCCAATAGTCCCTGCGTGGTCTTTTGAAAACGGTCGGGCAACCCGTTCAAAGGAAACAATGGATCCCTGATGCCAACGGACCTCGCGTTGTCGGAAATTACCAGCTACGTAAAGGCAATAATGCGGTGTCGAATGGTGAATGTGGAGAAAACAGAAAGGTTAGAACCACTCATTTCGCTGTCGAAATCCTCTATGCGGTGGACCCGCACTATCACATGGGGAACGTTCTTCGGAGGGGTTCGGGGAAATACATGCAGGGCACACCCACCGAAGGGCGGCCCTGCCTTCCAGGAACCTCAATCGATAGAAAGAAAAACGCGATTACTTGACGTCGACTTCAGCTCCAGCTGCCACGAGCTTTTCCTTGCCCGCACCCGCTTCTTCTTTAGAAATTCCGGTCTTGACGGGCTTGGGAGCTCCTTCAACAAGATCCTTGGCTTCCTTGAGCCCGAGGCTCGTCAATTCGCGCACAACCTTGATGATGTTGATCTTCTTTTCTGCAGGGGCCGATTTCAAAATAAGGTCGAACTCGGTCTTTTCTTCCGCAGCCGCTGCGGCGGCAGGAGCACCTCCGGACGCTGCCGCGACGGCGACGGGGGCTGCGGCGGAAACGCCGAACTTTTCTTCCATATTCTTGATCAGGCCAACCAACTCGAGCACAGTCAAATGTTCAATTCCGGTAAGGATTTCATCAACAGTCATCTTGGACATTTCTTAGAGCCTTTCTGTTTATAATTCACACCACATCGATGATCGGCAGGAACCCTATTATACCCTGCCACCCGCATTCCTAACTGAGTCCAGGAAGCTACGATCCCTTTGTCTTGGAATATTCGCTCAACCCGTACGCCAGTTTTTGCAGAATCTGGTTCAATCCTTGCGTCGTCTTGGCCAAAGGCCCGGACAGAAGCCCCAACAATTGGGCGTAGAGCGTTGCACGGTCAGGAACCCTCGAAAGATTGCCGAGAGCCAGAACATCCAGTCTTTGACCTTCAAAAACCCCGGCGCGGATGGAGAAACCCGGATTCTCCTTCGCATACTCTACGAGCGTTTTCAACGCCCCCGTCGGATTTTCCCGAACGAACAAGACTCCGACAGGACCTTTGAAATCTTTCTCAAGGACCTTGCAGGACACATTTTGGGAAGAAATCCTGGCCAACGTGTTTTTATAGATCGAAAACTCGCCGCCTTTTGTCCTGAGTTCCCGACGAAGTGCCGTCAGCTTTTCCACGGAAAGCCCCTTGTACTCGGCGATGACCATCAACTGGCTCTGTTCCGCCCGTTCCCGGAATTCCTTCATCAATGCCGCTTTTTCCGTTTTTGTAGCCATCATCCAACCTCTTTCATGATGCTGTTTACATCAATCTTGACCCCGGGGCCCATGGTCGTGGAAATGATTGCCTGGCGGATATATTTCCCCTTTGACGTCTGAGGTTTTGCCTTGGTGATGGCAGCAAACGCCGTCACGACATTCTCCCGAAGCTTTGCGACATCAAAGGAGGCTCTCCCGATCGCAAAATGCAGCACGCCGCCCTTGTCCGACTTGAATTCCACCTTGCCCTGCTTCGCTTCGCGCACCGCGCGCCCGATGTCGAAGGTCACGGTTCCGGTTTTCGGATTTGGCATCAGCCCCCTCGGACCAAGAACTTTTCCGAGTTTACCGACCATCCCCATCAGGTCTGGAGTCGCGATAACCGTATCGAACTCAATCCAGCCAGCCTGGATCCTGGCGACGAGATCATCCGAACCTACATAATCGGCGCCCGCTTCCTGGGCCTCTTTCTCTTTTTCCCCTTTAGCAAAGGCCAGTACCCGGATCTTCTTACCGATCCCGTGGGGAAGAAGAACGGCCGCACGCACCATCTGGTCGGAGTGCTTCGGATCGATTCCGAGATTCACAGCAAGGTCGACGGATTCGTCGAATTTGGCGAAATGGATCTCCTTGACCAGGGACAGCGCCTCTTCGAGAGGGTACGCCCGAACCTCGACCTTTTCCCTTGCAAGCTTGAACTTTTTCCCTTCCGGCATATGTCAGTCCTGTCTAGAAAATCGTGACGCCCCTAAAAGGGACAATCATCCTTCGATCGTAATGCCCATGCTCCGGGCCGTTCCCTCAATGATCCTTGCCGCGTGTTCAACATCGTAGGCGTTCAGGTCCTGAAGCTTCATCTTGGCGATTTCCATCAGCTTTGCCCTGGAAAGCGACGCCACTTTCTCCTTGTTCGGAGTCTTGGATCCTTTCGGCACCGAGGCCGCCTTTTTAAGGAGGTCGGAAGCCGGCGGGGTCTTCGTGATAAACGTGAACGAACGGTCTTTATAGACCGTGATCAGCACAGGAATGATAGAATCCCCCTGGGCCTGGGTCTTGGCGTTGAACTGTTTGCAAAACTCCATGATGTTCACGCCGTGCTGACCGAGAGCGGGACCTACGGGAGGAGACGGGTTCGCTTTTCCGGCCGGAAGCTGAAGTTTGACATATCCCGTGATTTCTTTTGCCATTTCCGTTCCTTGTCTTTAAGGACTGTTTACAGTCGTTCCACCTGCAGAAAATCGAGCTCGACGGGAGTCTGCCGGCCAAAAATGCTGACCAGAACTTTCAGCTTCCCGTGATCGTTATCGACATCGGAAATCATTCCGGAAAATCCCTGGAAAGGACCATCGGTAATGCGAACCGTCTCCCCTTCCGAAAAATGCTGGGAAGGAGAAGGCATGGCTGTTCCCGATTCGATCCGGTCGAACAGTTCGTCGACTTCATGTTTCGACATCGGAATCGGATTGGCCCCATTTCCCAGAAAGCCCGTCACCTTCGGCGTCAAGAGAACGAACTGGATCACTTCTTCGGTCGGCTCCATCTCGACGAGGACGTAACCCGGGAAAACCTTCCGGGACGATACCCGTTTCTTGCCTTCCTTAAGCTCGGTCACGTTCTGGACCGGAACGATCACTTTGCCGATCGTTTCGGTGAACCCTTTCTGGACCGCACGCTCTTCCAGACTCGTCTTGACCCGGTTCTCGAATCCCGCGTATGTATGAATGACATACCAGTTCTTTTCACCCAATGAACCATTCTCCCGCATACGCATCATGCCAGAAACCGTGCTCAGGAAAGGATAAGAGCCATGCCCCGGGACAGAAGCATATCGATGATTGCCAGATAAATGGAGACCATGATCACCAGTACGAAGACGACCCCCGTTGCCCCCATCGTTTCTTTCCGGGAAGGGAAGGATGTCTTACGGATCTCCGCGACAACTTCCTGATAAAACTCTCTTCCTCTCCGAACCGAATTCGAAACCGATAATTTTCCCACACTTGCTCCGCTTCTGGCAGGCCAGGAGGGAATCGAACCCCCAACCCCCGGTTTTGGAGACCGGTGCTCTGCCTAATTGAGCTACTGGCCTACAGCCTACTTCGTTTCCTTGTGAACGGTATGGGAATTACACCGTCTGCAATACTTCTTCAATTCCAGCTTGTCCGGCGTGTTCCGCTTATTCTTCATCGAAGAATAGTTCCGCTCCTTGCACTCCGTGCAGGCAAGCGTCAAGATTTCTCGCATGTTCGACCTTCTCCCGCCTTATCCGGTTACTGAATGACCTTGGTGATGACCCCGGCACCGACGGTCCGGCCCCCTTCACGGATCGCGAACCGCAGCCCGTCTT
>DAHUYM010000022.1 GCA_027315205.1 Leptospirillum sp.
GTATGTGAGAGGAGTCTCTTTGAGATAGTCCAGGACGCCCTGGCGCATCGCCTTCTGGAATTTTTGGGTTTCCGGGCCTATGGCGGCCTTCTCCTTGTCGATCGGGTCATGGAGTTCCCGGACTTTTTTCTCGGCTTCCCGCTCCATTTCGTGTTCCAGTTCCCGTTCCAATACGGCGATCTTTGCGACGATCCCGGCAATCTTCATATTCATGGGGGGTCTCCGGTCCAGTGTGGGGTGGGTTCATTCCAAATCGGGACGAAGCGTCGGGTCCGGACCCTCCTTAATCATTACGTACGCCGCGGTCGGTAAAACTTTCCTTAGACACGTGAATCATAGTATACATCCCCACAAAGTTCTGTGACGCCGGACGATACACCGACGCCCTCATTTCAACATATGCAACCCGAAGGAACTCGAAGCGCGAACCCTTTTCCCTCAAACATCCAATGCAAATGAAGTCTCGATCCGAAAACCCCATCCTGTTCCAAATGTCCAAAATGCGTTCGTAACGAGACCCAAAACCCTCTCGGCTCCTCTTGACGTGAGGATGCAGGCACGTCATATCGGCTACGAATACATAGACGCTTGGCCAACGAAGATCCTGAATGGACGTCCTAGAAAACTACCTGGATAAAGAGGGGTGACGCTCCATGAACCATCTGAGCGTCACCGTCGAGAAAATCCTTCCGGCGACTTTCCAGGAAGTGTTCGATGCAAGGCTGAACCCAGGGGGTTTGCGCGAGTGGATGCGCCCGGGGCCGGGCGGGGAGATCGTGAACACCAGCACGTATCCCATCCTGGAGCGACTCGTAGTGATCTGGTTCACGCCGGGCGAATCGGCGTAGCCTCCGGTGACAGGGTGGAACCAGATCCAGGACAAGATGTCGAGCCATATCGCATCCCGAACCGGCAACCAAAGTCTCGCCCCGGATCGTTCGCGACGGACGCATCAAAAACGGGAATCGACGGATGAACGCGAGAAAAAAGCGGCGCGCTCATGGTCACGCGGTTATGTGCTCCGATGTCATGGATTCGCCGCTCCGTCCCGACAGAATCCGGAAGATCATCCCGTGCGTGATCAGCGCCAGGGGCACAAGCACGGTCGGGACAAAATACATCGCCTCCAATTGCCCTGCCTTAAGTCCTGCTTGGTTCCCCTCGAAGAAGGCGTACAGGAGATCCGCCGTGCCCCAGATGTTGAACAACCAGACTGCGGCAAAACCGGCCTTTCTCGGCAACAGGAATAGAGAGACCAGGGCGAGGACCGCGGCGATGAAGTCCCCGTAAGCGGTGGGTCTTGCAAAAGCCGCCGGCAGATCGGGCGACACGACACCGGGGACTAAAAATGCCAGCCCAATAAACCGGAAGCTGTGCAGGATCAGAAGGGGACGCAAAGCGTCGATCCGCGGCCTTCGGCGTAGCTCTGGCCAAATGGTTCGACTCGCCAGTACGCCCCATGAGACGAATGCAAATGCGACGCTCGTGAAAAAGATCAGCTGCGAACTCGTGTCGGGATTCATGGTTTTATTCCCTTCTCCATTCGATTCAACGGTTACGAAAACTGATTTCTGAGGTTTTCATGAAGTCCGCCGACCACCTGCTTCCGGTCCCCGAAGGTTGTGAGCGGCACGACGGCCGTCTCCGTCATGGGCCAGATCGCAAGCCGCATGATGACCTCCTCGAGCTCTTTCGCGTTTTGGGCTTCCGCCACGAAGACGAGCCGGATCGCACCGATCGCGGGGCCGCCCGCCACGATCGTCCCTTCGGACTCGAGGGACAGGCAACGTTCCAGGGTCGGGAAGATGACGTTTTCAATAAACCGGACACCCTCGGAAGGCGTCGGATTTCCCAACGGGGATCTGAGCTTCATGTCGACCAGGTACTGCATCGGAGCCTCCTTATAAGTGTATATGCATCTATTTTCAAGCCGAATCTTTTAACGTCACAGTTCCCTTTTACGGGTCCTCGCCGGATCGTCCGGGTATGGGACTTACCGTGTCTTCCGGGCCAGGGCGGCGGCCTCCGTAACGTCAGCGAGCGTTCGCTGCATCCTGTCCCAGCCCGCGTCCGTCATCGCTTGCCTTAAACGCTCCTGGGCCTTTTCCCATTTCGGCAGGAGCGCCGAAAACCTCCGACGACCCTCGGGCGTGAGATCGATGAGCTTCTCGCGGCGATCGTCTCCCGGCCTCGACCGGATCCAGCCCTCACGAAGAAGCGGCCTGAGAGACCGGGACAGAGTCGTCGAATCCAGTACCAGGAAGGCCCCCAGGTGCCCCTGGGAAATCTCCCCGGCTTTCACCAGAGCCATGACGATTGAGAACTGCGTCGCCTCGAGGCCCGTCCCGGACAGCTCCTGGTCGTAGAGCCGGGTCACCGCCCTCGCCGCCCGCCGGATGTTGGCGCAGGCGCAGGGAAGGGGAAAGAAGGCATTGTCCGGATTCTTCGGTGCGTGTTTCATACAAAATATGTATACACATCTATTACCGAAGTCAAGTTTTTCGGGTAACCCATCCCTGAAAGGTCGTCCGATTGTGAACGATGAACGCACATATATCATCCGAATCGTTGCGTGTTTCGTTGACTTTCCAAACCCTCTTTACCGTATAATCCTGACCTTTATTACGAATACGGGTGATTTTTTAACCTTGCGAGGAGCCGCCTATGCCCGAATCCCTTCCTCCCATTCCCGTCGAATCCGTCGCCTCCCGGATCTTTTTCGTCCGGGGCCAGAAGGTCATGCTGGATTCCGACCCTGCCGAACTGTACTGAGTTAATACGAGCGCCCTCAACCAAGCCGTCAAGCGGAATAAGGAACGATTCCCTGCGGACTTTATGTTTCAGGTGACCGATTCAGAATACATAAACTTGAAATCACAATTTGTGACATCAAGTTGGGGAGGACGGCGAAAACTCCCGCTGGCCTTTACCGAACACGGCGCGATCATGGCCGCGACGGTCCTAAACTCCCACCGGGCAATCGAAATGAGCGTCTTCGTGGTCCGGGCCTTCGTTCAGCTCCGGGGAACGCTCTCCACGCACAAGGAACTGGCACTCAAGCTTGAAGAACTTGAGAAGAAAGTCGGGCTTCACGACGAAGCTATCGTCGGACTGATCGAGGCGATCCGGCAGTTGATGGAAAAACCGGTCCAGGATAAAGAAACGAATCGGATTCACGGGCGATACGAAGGAATAGACAGCGGACCGGAACGCGTTTCAACCTTCGATCCGATTCCCCGACCTTGTCAGCGGCATTCCCGATGTGGTAGTTAAACACACATTCCTATTTTCCAATCCGTATGAAAATCCCTGAGCGTCAAACGTCCGGATCGGCAGCCGCCGGCTTGTTTCACGGTCGGCGAAGACCCTGAGAAAAACGAGCCAAGGCGGATACCCAACTCTATGTTCGACCCCCACGCACCACCGGACACGACAGGCCCTCCGGACGTCCGGCCCGGGAACGGCGGCTGAGGCCATGCTGTCCCACGCGATCCCCCTGCTGGCCCTCTTGGCGCCGCTCGCGGCTGCCCTGACCGCCGCGTTCTCGGGAGAGCGGATCCGCCCTCTGACATACAGGATCGGCACGGTGGCCCATGTCGCGGCGTTCGTCGCCGCCATCTTCGTTCTTCGCGAGACGGCGATCCCGGGAACGGCTCCGATCCGGATCGTCCTCGTCGACGCATCCTGGAGTTTCCTGACCCTGGGTCTTTCGATCGACCGTCTGGCAGCGGTGATGATGGTCCTGATCACCGGGATCGGGGCGATCATCCACCTCTACTCCGTCCGCTTCATGCAGCAGGAACGATACGCCGCCCGGTACCACGCCCTCCTGTCGCTCGCCATCGGCGTCCTCCTCTTCATGGTCTCGAGCTCGAGCCTCGTGATGCTCTTCCTCTTCTGGCAGCTCCTGTCCTGGATCCTTTCTCTTTTGGCCTACAACACCCCCCACCCCCCCACCGCCCAGGGAGCCTTCCGGACCTTCATCATGCTGCGGGCCGGGGACGTGTTCTTCCTCTCGGGCATCGTGCTCGCCTATCACCTCTACGGGAGCGTCGAGTTCGGCCCGATTTTCACCGGAGCCGCGAAGGATGCGACGGTCTTTTTCCCCTTCGGGCCGGGAAGCGCGCTGTCGATCCGGGGCACCACCCTTGTCACCTTCCTGATCTTTGTCGGGGCCATGAGCAAGTCGGCCCAGTTCCCGCTCCATATGTGGCTGCCCGATTCGCTCTACGCACCGACGCCGGTCCACGCCCTCCTGCACGCGGGGATCATCAACGCCGGGGGGTTCCTCTTGAATCGCCTGGCCCCCCTCTACGCGCTCTCCCCGGCGACCTTGCACATGGTCTTCGCCGTCGGGCTCCTGACCGCCCTTCTGGGCGCCGGCATGATGCTGGCCCAGAACGACATCAAGAAAACCCTGGGCTATTCGACGATCGGCCAGATGGGGTACATGATCATGGAGTGCGGTCTCGGGGCATTCGCCCTGGCGATCTTCCACCTGATCGCCCACGGGCTCTTCAAGGCCACGATCTTCCTGAACTGCGGAAGCGTCATCCATTCGGCCCGGCACGACCCGAGGGTTCCCCGAAAAGCCGAGACCGAATGGAAGACCGAATTCCCGCTTCCGACCTGGATCACCGGTTTCGCCGCCACCCTGATCCTTCCGCTGGTGATCCTTCTCGCGATCCACGGGGTCCTCGAGATCCCTCCGGTCCATTCGAAAGGCGCGATCATCTTCCTCTTCTTCAGCTGGATCACCTCCTCGCAGGCGATCCTGACCCTCTATCGCCTCCGGGCGGTCGGCTCGTGGAAGGCGGCGGCGCTTATGCTCCTGATGCTCATCCTCGTGATCGCGACCTATCTGTTCGCGGTGGAGCGGTTCACCCTCTTCCTCTGCCCCGAACCGGGCCAGGCGGCCGGCTTCTTCCATGCGGCGGCGCTCCCGGGACCCCTCTTCAGCGCCCTCATCGTGGGCGCGGCGTTTTTTCTGGTGCTTTACTGGATCTCCATCTACACGAAAAGCCACGGGAAACCCGGCTGGTTCTCGGAGGCGCTCGATGCAAGGCTCTCCGCCTTCCGGGTCCGGCTGTACCTCCTCTTCCTGAACCGGCTCTATATGGACGCATTCGTGCTCCGGGCGGGCCGGACCATAAGGCGCGGAGCCGAGTTCCTGGACGAAAGCCCGTTTTTCCTGCCCGCCTGCGCCGTGGTCGCCATCGTCTTCGCCTTTCCGTCCCTGAAGCCCCTGAACGCGGGATCGGCGGAAAGCCTTCTCTTCCTGGCGCTCGTCGCCCTGATCCTTCCCCTCTTCCCCTTCCACGGACTCTACGTGGCCGCGCTGACACGGCAACCGGGCTCCTCGGGAACGCTGCCGGGGATCCTCGCCATCCTCTTGCCGGCGGCCGGGCTGTTCGGGGCGTCGTTCGTGCTTCCCAATCTTTCCCACGGCGTGGAGGCCGGGATCCGCGCCCTGGCCCTGTTCGGCGCGTTTTACGGAACGGTCAAGGCGCTCGTCCAGGTCCGGGTGTCCCTTCTCCTGGCGTATTCCAGCCTGTCGTTCGATTCCATCCTCTGGTGGCACCTGGCGGGCATGGGCAAGGTGACGCTTCCGGCGGCCGTCTTCGCCGGGACGGCTGCGTGGGTGACCGGCGGGCTCCTGCTCGCCTGGGGCAGGATGCGGATACGGTACGGCGATCTTCCCCTGGACCGGATCGGAGGGCTCGCACGGCCCATGCCCCGCCTGTTCCTTTTGATGGCCCTTCTCGTGATGGCCGGGGCGGGACTGCCCCCGTTCGGCCTGTTCTCGGGATACCTGGGGCTCCTTTTGTCCCCGTCGACGACACCCTCCTCGCCGGTTTCCCTCGCCCCCTTGCTACTGTTGCCGGTCTGGTTCGGAGCCTCCTGGTACCTCTACCGGCTCATGCAGCGGCTCTTCTTCGGTCCCCACCCGACGGACATCCCGTACGAGGATCTTCGCCCCCTCGAAGTCGTACCTCTCGTGGTGGTGCTCGTCGTGCTCCTGGCCTTCGGCCTCTTGCCCTACGGGTGCACGGGCGCCGGTACGCTTTCGGGCGGTCCGTGCGCCGCGATCGGAGCGCCATGGGCCCGATAGAAAAAAAACCGGCAGAAAACCCGGCGGGGGAAAAAGCCAGCCGGCCCCCGTTCACCGACGCCCGGCGGATGAAGCTCCGGGGACAGATCGTCCTCGCGAGCGAGATCATCGCCCCCTACTGGCCCATGCGGACCTTTGTCCACCACAACCCCCTCCACAACCTCGAGTACCTCCCCTTCCACCGGGCGGTGACGATGGGACGCGACCTCCTGGGGGGATCCGGCTACCTCCCGAACGATCTCTACCGGGAGTTTTTCCGGTCGGGCCGGATCCGGCCGAAAGACCTCGACCGGGCGCTGGGGACGCTTGAATCGCTTGACCGCGACCCGGAGACGGTGGCGATCGGGGATTTAAAACTCGCCCGCTTCGACGTGCTCCGTGCACATATCATTCACGGTCTCACGTCGCCGCATCCGGATGTATTGGAACCACAACTTCGTCTCCATCCGGACCGAACCCTCATCGAGGCTCTGGCGCGGTACCTGCCGACCGGTGACGCGCCGGACGGCCCGCACGAGGGCCGGGATTCCGCGGAACCGTTTTTTCCCGGGGGACCGGCGACCCTCTCTGCCGTGTACGACCGGACGTTCCATACCCGGATCGCGGAACAGATCAACTTCGAGATGGTCAAATGGTGCGAAGCCTTCCTGGACGAAGACCACGCCACCTGGACGATGCCCGGGCGGGAGCAGGGTTTTTACAGGGCCTGGAAAGCCCTGGCCCGGCAAGAGTGGTCCCCCCTGGGAATCCGGTCGAGCCGCGAGAAGATCGCGGAATTGCCTTCCTCTCCGGAAGACGCGCTTCTCGATCATCTCTCCCTTCTCGACATTCCGGAGATCCTGCAGCTCGACTACCTCTCCCTGCACCTCGCGGCGCTTCCGGGTTGGGCGGGTTTCATCAAGTGGCGGTCCGAGCAGGACGATTATTCCTTCCAGGAGGCCTACCCGGCCGATCTTCTGCAGTACCTGGCGGTCCGGCTCTGGTACGAGCGCGAGACGGTCCGTGACGCCTGCCGGTCCCTCGGGATCGAAGGAACGTTCGGTGCGCTCCGGGAATTCCTCCTGGGCCGTGAAAACATTCCGATGCCCCCCGTGCGAAACGCCACTGCGGCACGGATCGGCGACGCCTGGCGTCTCGCACGCCTGGCCGAGTCCCTCGAGATCGAACCGGACGCCCTCCTCGAAAGCCCGCCAGACGGTCTCAGGAAGGTGGTCGGCTGGATCGACGGCTTCCCCGAATCCGAACACGGGCCGGTATGGCTCGAAGCCTACGAGGCCGGCCACCGGGACCCCCTGATCGCAAAAATCGGGGCCGCCCTTTCGGCGTCCGGGGAGAACGGCGGGGACGGTCCCACGGTCCGACCCCAGGGCCAGGCGGTCTTCTGTATCGATGTGCGCTCCGAGTCGTTCCGGCGGCACCTGGAACGGGTCGGGGACTACGAGACCTTCGGCTTCGCGGGGTTCTTCTCCGTCTTCGTGAAGTACCGGGAACTCGGGGGTTCCCAGGAGACCGACCAGTTCCCGGTGATCATGAAGGCCAAGAACGTCGTCCGGGAGGTCCTCCGCTCCTACCACGGCGACCTCTTGTCACGGCACGAGACCGGGAGCAAACTTCTCAATGCGGGCCACGAACTCCTCCACGATTTGAAAGATAACGTGGTCACGCCGTATGTCGCGGTGGAGTCCCTGGGCTGGTTCTACAGCCTGCCCCTGGTCGGGAAGACGGTCTTCCCGGAGGGGTTCCGAAGATGGATCGCCAGGCTTCGGAGCCTCTTCGTCCCGCACATCGCGACCGCGCTGACCGTGGACAAGCTCTCGCGAGACGAAGTCACCGAGATGCTGGCCGCAGAACAACGCTCCGTCATTCGCCGGGCGCTCCAGGACGAGTTCGGCGACCGGGACCTGAACCTGTCGCTCGAGCGGCTCGAGTTCCTTCGAAAACGGGCCCTGGGCGAAATCGGCGACGACCGGGCCCGGACGATGCGCCGGAACGCGGCCCTGACCCAGGAAGAGGAAGATCTCTTCGTCCTGGAGCTCCGGGACAAGCACCGGATCACCCACGGGTGGTCCTTCGCCCGGATGGAGCGGATCACCCAGATCGGCTTTACGCTCGAAGAGCAGATCTTCACGGTGGAGACCGCGCTCCGGATGATGGGGTTCACGAAGAACTTCGCCCGGCTGGTCCTGTTCTGCGGCCACGGGAGCACCTCCGACAACAACCCCTTCGAGTCGGCGCTGGACTGCGGGGCCTGCGGAGGAAACTCCGGCAAACCCAACGCGCGGATCCTCGCGACCATGTCCAACAAGCCCCAGGTGCGGGAGCAACTCTCCAAAAATGGGATCGCGATCCCCCCGGACACCTTCTTCATCGCGGGGGAACACGACACGGCGACCGACGAGGTCCGGCTGTTCGACCTGGAGGACCTTCCCCATACCCACAACAAGGATTTGATCCGTCTGACCGCGGATTTGAAGAAGACCGGCTCCCGGAACACCCGGGAGCGATGCTCCCGGTTCCCGGAGATCGAGGAGCCCGTGACCCGGACATGGGCCGCGCGGGAAGCCTTGCGGCGAAGCGCGGACTGGAGCCAGAACCGGCCGGAATGGGGGCTTTCGGGGAACGCGTCCTTCATCATCGGGCGGCGCGACCTGATCCGGCGGTCGGACCTGGAAGGCCGGGCGTTCCTCCATTCGTACGATTACCGGGAGGATGCGAACGGCCGGCTCCTGGAAATCATCCTGACCGGGCCGCAGGTGGTCGGGGAATGGATCAATATGGAGCATTATTTTTCGACGGTGGACAACGAGGTGTACGGGGCGGGGAGCAAGATCTACCACAACGTGGTGGGACGGTTCGGGATCATGTCCGGGCCCCAGAGCGACCTTCGGACAGGGCTCGCCCGGCAGACGGTCATGAGCGGGGAGACGCCGTACCACGAGCCGATGCGGCTCCTCACCGTGATCGAAGCGCCTTTGGACCGGATCACCCAGATCATCGGCCGGCACAACGTCCTCGAGCATTTTTACGACAACGCGTGGGTCCGTCTGATGGCCCTCAATCCGGAGGACAAGAGGTTCCACTCCTATGTTCCGCACCAGGGGTGGATCCCTTACAGTCCGGACGACGTTCACACCACACACTCATGAAAGAGACGCGCGCATGAACGGCCTGATTCTTCATCCCATGAAGGAGATCCGGATCATCATTCCGGGGGAACACGTGAAATTTGCGACCGATCTCCTGGATTCCATCAAGGCGACCGGCTACACGATCATCCGGAACATCTCGGGGAAAGGTCACCACGGGTTCCATACGTCGCATCCGATGTTCAACGACATGGACAGCCTGGTGATGCTGATGACCGTGGTTCCGCAGGAGAAGGTAGAACCCATACTTTCGGGGCTGGCCCCGTTTTTCGACCGGTATACGGGGGTCATGTTCGTGTCGGACGTGGCGGTGAGCCGGAGGGAGTATTTTGCGGGGAGTTCTGGAAATTAATGACTTGTTGCTCAACTTCTAAAGCTATTCCCGAGCGTCCGAGATAAATGTAAGCAGAAAAAGGGAATCTTCACAAAAAATCAGTTATTTATATATTTATCACTCAAAAACGTCTTCTAGGCAATTCAGTTGCTTTAATGCAGTGACAAGTTGTTCATAGACAGGTGCTCCACAGTACCCATTTTTTGAAATCTTCCCCAACTGGAAAGCAGCTTCTGCTAATCTGCGGAATACATCTGGAATATCTCTATCCGGAATCCCTTCAACTTTTGCTCCACGATAATTGCTTAAAAGAGATTGGATCGCTTTAGGAAGCCTTTTTTCATCAACTGTTCTATCCAATTTTTGATAAGGAAGCTTCCAAGTCCTTGGATTAGAAGCATCACCGACATAAGCAAAACAACCGGCGGGCAATTGATATTTCGGATGCAAAAGACCGGCCCCGTCTTCTCCAGAAGACATTCCCTTATTTTCGTTCAAAGATGGTTCTTCAAGGCTTAAATCATCATTGCCGACTCTAGGACGATAGATTCCATGAACGCTGAGCCACCATAATGAAATTGGCGCTTTGTTCGATGACAAATTGACATATAGACGATCCTTAAGACCTCCATTTTGAATATCCCGAGCATATAGAAAAAATCCGTCACTTATTGCTAGACAAGGAATTCTTTGTTCTGCCGCATACCTATTGGCTTGATCCAAAGCTTGCTCAATGGATTTCTGATTCCAGGTAAGATATTTCGGGCGTTTGGCTTCAAGAACCAAGTATTTCACTCGATTTCGCATAAGGAGAAGATCGGCCCTTTCCACTTGCCAGTTAAGATCTTCTTCGTTCCAATCCAACACACGCGTAAAAAGGCACCGAAGAATCTCTTCCGAAACTTTCTCTGCAATTGGACCATAGGTCATTGGGCGCAATAGTTTTTCTCGGCTGTCTAAAAAGAATGGCCATTCTGTCCGAATTCTTTCAATTGTTTTTTTATAGGAAGAAAGTTCCAAATAATCAGAGGATTCCATATTCACCTCAATATTCAGATTTCTTCATAGAAATTAAATTTAAGAAATTATGAAGTTTTTAAATTCTTATACTATATATCATTTCATTACCAGAAGTTCCCCTCTATTATTTGGTCTGCCTCACTCTTGAACTACTTTTTTTCCCTCTCCTCCCACTCTTCAATTCCCTGATCTGTTTTAAGGGCCATTCTTTTGATTGTCATGGCTTCAAAGATGTTTTCTATGGAAACAGATTTCCGCTCAATAGGCAGTGTTCCTGCCGCTTCGACAAAAAATCGTTCTTCGTGAACGGGATTTTTTCCATCAATATAAGCAGACTCCCACCACTCCATGATCCGATCTCTTGCATCATCTAAGATCCGTGCCGACGGGAGACGATCCCGTTTTTGCTTTTGATTGACGGTTCGGTCCGTGGGCATCAAATTCCAAAGGTCATCACACGGCCAGGCGGACCAGGGAAAACAATGGTCCACATCAAGGGTCCTGGATGTAAGACGTTTCCCGGTCCACACACAAAATTGATGGTTGTGTTCCACACGTTCCAACGCGATCTTGCGAACCAGAGACACATCCCGATTGGGATCGGCCCACCCCATCGCCCGATCCATACATAGTGGATCGAGGACGATCCCTTGTCGACCGGCATAACTTTTTATGAGCCGGACCCACTCACCGATTAATGCCGGTTCTATCCAGGCATCATAATGAACCATGGCCTTCCAGAGATGGACAGGAACGAGCATGTCTCCAAAGCTTCGAAGATACGTTTCGTCCAAGAATACATTCGTGGTGCTAAAAGAATTTCTTTTCTTATGGGCTTTGAAGATTGGATCAGAGGTTCCCGGAAAGGTCAGATAATGGGCTGGCATTTTTGTGATCGTTTCGACAGCGTCTTTCAGAGCACCATGAAGCGCTCTCCCGTTACTCCCCGAAAACCGGGAACCCGCCCGAAACTCAAGCGGTGAAATCTTTGTTAATTTCTGGAAAGACGCCCCTATAAACCCCGGCCCTTCGATGCCTTGATTGGTCGGGGTTTGGGGAAGGTTCTCATTGATCAAGGGTTTGTATAAACGAAGCCAGACAAGGGCCACAAGACCCAGGGGAATCGATACGAAATCATCACCAGCAGGTTGTGCCATTCCCTGAGAACTGTCGGCGATCCGTGCCAAGGTTCGCAACAATCCCAATCTATAAGTCGAACTTTTTTCCGAACTCAAAATCGCATAACGAAGAAGCGGCAGCGCCCCTGTCCCGTCATCTGGAAGACGTATGGCGATATGCGACCAGCGGATGTCCGGTCTTCCGAGTTCATCACTCGTCGTCTGACTGAAAATCACTTCAGCGCCATGATTTCTGGCAAGCGTTTCGAGTTCATCCACCGAGACCGGATACATAGGTCTGTCGGGATCACTCGGGCCATGGCGGAGGGTCAGGGCCAATACCCCGCCAGGATTGAGAAGAAGGATCAGTTTTCGAAATGCCCTATCTCTTACAGACTGGGGAAGGTGCATCCAGACGGCACTGACCAAAATACAATTGAAGGTTAAGCCCAGCCGATTCACTGTATTGAGATCGGGAAGGGCATCATCGATCCACCGAATGCGGGGATTGGGATGACGTTTTTGGCCTTCCGCTCTCATCCCTTTTGAAGGCTCCATCGCCACGACTTCAAAGCCCAGACGGGCAAGGCCTTCGGCGTCACGACCCGATCCCGCACCAACATCTAGGGCCGAACCGGTTATTGTGTCGAGAATCGGGATTAGCCAAGAGTGAACCTGGGAGAAGGAAAGAGATTCGTAACGATCAGAAAGGATCCGAGCAGCTGAGTCGTATGCCGAGATCGGATCCCGAGACACCTTATGAGGTCCTCAGAAATTCCTTAAACCGAAGGTCAAGACGATCACGGTCTGGCCAGAGTTCCTTGATGCGGGGACGGGAGATGGTCTTTCATTGAAGGGCTTTCAATCCCTGCTCGAGCATGGGGCCATCATGGAGAGTTAAAAGGCTCTCTGATATGTGGATCCGATAGTCAGGATCGATCCCGATGAGATTCGCATCAAACGCCGCATGATGGATCTTCGTCATACAGATCCCGTTTCGGATATCGGGTTGTCCCAAATCTTCATTTCGATCTGGGACAATATGTGCGGCGTCAACAAGTTTTAGAGCCGGGAGTCCGGTCAACGCACAACGGCCATTATAGGCTTCTATGACCCGTTCCCGAAATAGACTTTGATGAATCCGGTGTTTGGCTTGCACCATCGAGTAACTTCGTTCAATCGGAGATAGATCAGACAAGAAATCCATCTTCGTCTGTTCAGAAGCAAACCCCACAGAACAAGAAAGCGTCTTTGGATTCCAGTCGACGATGTAAACCGGATAAAGAGGAAGATAAGAACCAGGTTTTACTCCATAGAAATAAATCAGGGGGAGCCTTTTAAGCATGGCATCTCGAAGACCCCGATTTTTGGGATCTTCCGGATTTGTTCCTTTAAACGAATATCGAATAACCCTATCAAGAGAAGCAATCTGTTCGTCCTTGACTTGGTCCGCGTACCAAACCTTTCCTCCTGGTTTGGGGACAACCGTCTTTATGCTCAGGATTCCTGACATTTGTCTTGGCTTGAAAATACCTTCGACTGCTGTTGCGAATAAAACGTGTGTATTGCCGACTGTAAAACCC
Organism: Leptospirillum sp.; assembly: GCA_027315205.1. Classification (GTDB taxonomy): domain Bacteria; phylum Nitrospirota; class Leptospirillia; order Leptospirillales; family Leptospirillaceae; genus DAHUYM01. The sequence continues at coordinate 13,314 of DAHUYM010000022.1, forward strand.
TCAGAAAGAGATTGCCATGAGAGGGAAGGTCCGTTAAGGAGGGTTAATGAATCAAGTTTCGAAAAGGCGGCCAATCGAATATGGGCGTCAGGATCCTCTTGCATGGAGGGGTTCCTTCTCTACGGTCCCATTTCGGACCTATTTTGGACAGATCCTTCCGATGCTTTCGGGCCGCTTTCCGGGGTTCTCCCGAAAACGCCTCCTCAAGACTTTCGAGGGCGGCTTTGACCCATTGACTGATCTGAGCGAGAGAGGTTTCTGATTCTTCGGCCAGATCCTTTCATAGCCACATGATCTTTGAGATATCTCCGGACAATCCGGGCTTTTTCTTCTGGTGACCATCTCTGACGGGTTGTTCCGTTTTTTTGACTGTGAGGATATCCCGCTGTCTCCTGGATAAAAAGTTTCTTCATTGTAATCCAGGAAACTGCCAATTCAACTGAGGCAAAACAATTATTCCAGCCACCGGAAGATCAATAAAGATCGATAGTCTGGGAGTCTCCCTGGGTTTACTCGATTTGCCCAATCAGAATTTCGACCTCTCTTCTCGTCAGTCCACCCGAATCATGAATGGCTTTGTTACGGGTTCTGCGAGCAGACTGCCACTTCCCTTTTTGCAGTTCATCAATCACTCCACACGCTTGCAAACGGTTGATAATATCTTCAAGACTCTGTTCGCTTCCATTGGATTCAAAGGAAGAATTGGACTTCTGTGCGGTTTTTTTGACCATTTGCTCAAAACAAATTCCGCCAATTTGGGCAGCGAGTTTTAGGTTCACGTCTAGGAGTGATTTCGCAAGCTGAGGGTCAGAAATATTCAGAAGGTGAGCCAGATTTTTAGCACGCAATGTCTTTATAAATATGTCATTGTTATATTCCTTGATCATTCGTTCGTCGGCTTTTTCTCCAAAACAGCACTCATGAAGCACCCAAAGAGCCATATCGACATCAGCAATCCGAGAAAATCCATAGTAATTTCCAATTTCTCTAAGATTTTCAAGATAATTGATGTATGTTTCGACATCGCTACTGCCTCGTCGGACATCGAGAATTTTTTCAACTGGCGGGCTCGTGATCCCAAAATATTTAGGTGCTACAAATCGGAGAATGATCGAGACGATTCCAATGTGCCTGAATACATCAAAAAGTTGTTTGATCAAGACATCTTCTTTTCTAGGGAGATTCCAGAAATCCAACTTTCTGTTCAAACGCTCCAATCCAGGCCCTGAGTCCTCTTCCGATAAAGAACTCCAGTGTTTCTCGTATGTCCAATATTTGCTTTTTTGGATCAATCGAACATCTTCAAAATTTAGCGTACGATTCTGTGAGACATGAGCGACGCTTTTTTCGATGGCGCGTAGATCGAAGGGTCTCCCATACTTTTGTTCTGTTACTTTTGTGAAGGAGTCGAAACATGTCTTCAAATAGTTCCTGTCTTTATCCATCGACCCTCCTCCATCGAAGATCCGGAACCATATTATTTCTTATGAGATCTCGCACAGCATTCCCCTGCATTTTTGGTACTTCTTGCTGCGGGGAACCTCCTGATAGATCATTAGGAAAATAGACAAAAAGCTGGAGATCCGGAGGAAGCGAGAATCGGGGTCGCTCCGTATCATCGAATAAAACCTTTCCATAGCTACTTTTGCTAAGCGTTATGAACACCCGCGATGGTCTTCGTCTTGCCAGATAATTTCCAAAAATGGAAGCAAGCACGAAGTGTTTATTCCAAGTCCGAGCATCTTGCATTTTCCTCTCATAGACCTGGATCTCTTCGTCCGCTCTTACCAATCCATATCCACCGGAAAGAACGAGACAATCCGTTCCCTGACTGATGGCTGTCTTTACCGCTTCCCGAAATCCCTCCACTTCATAAAGGTGTCCCGCATAGAGATCGATGGCTGGCAAAAAACGGGAATTTATGGAAGAACCCAGTTCGACTTTGCGAGCATCAAGAAGTTTTCGAGCATAGTCTTCATCAAGAAAGGTCTCGACTTTCGGTCCTGCTGTGAGAACGCTTCGTGGAATACCATCCTTCCTAGCACTGCAAGGCCACAAAATCAGATCGGTCATTCCTCCTCCTCGCCGCAAGGATCAAATTTTGTTTTGCCATGCCCACGCATCAAAGTCCGACATCGTCAATAGACGACTTTCTGTCAACCTTCTTTCAATGTTGACTGTTTGAATCAAGCTCTGTGGATCAAGCGAGGGGAATTTTTGGAGAAGGCTCTGGATCCTAGAATCAATAGGAAGAGGGTAACTATCTGCGACTACAAAGGGGTAACCGATTACATAAGCCCATCGGGCCAGGACCAAGGGAGCAAAACAAATCGTCTTGCTGGTGGGACTTTGGCACATGATATCGGATAGTGAATTAAGGAGCTTTATAGAATCAAACCTAAGAAGATGCATACTCCACAGTCTGGAGTTTCTGAATTTAAAAAAACGACGTTGTTTGACCTCATGGAATCGCTTCCATGGAGAAAGATTTTCTTGACCATCATTAAGCGTCCAATGCACAAACCTTCCCCAATAGGAGTCCTTCGCCGGATCTTGCGGAATGAACTCCTGATAATTGTTGAGAGCAGCCGCGATGGAAAATTTTGCGACAAGATCTCGGTCAATATCTGGTTTTTCGATCAGGAGCATTCTCATGGCCTTCACTTCCGGAAGAGTGTCGAGATTCGCATTGGCGTCAAATTTTACAAGGCAACGCACGATCTCTTCTTTGGATTTCAGAAGCATTACTACCCCTTAATTTCCGGAGCAGGGCCCGGTAGATGGTGGTTCCGGCGATCCTCTGCCCTGACCAGAGCCGGATATCTTCCTGCCAAGGGAATCGAGGAGAGTGTCCTCATTAATACGGGGTTATAACAAAGTATGCTTGCAGCTGTGTCGTATGCCAATATCGTATCCATCGTCATCTCAATGAAGTCCTTAAAAATCCCTTAAACTGGAGGGCACGTCGCCCATGGTCCCCACACTTTCCAGAATGTGGAGCAGTGATCTTCGAATATCGGGCCATGGTACGCTCAGGTCCAATGTGAGAACACGAATTTTATGTCCTTGAATACAAAACATCATGTCAAGACAATGACCAGCTGAAGGATAGACTAAAACTCCTTCAGCGCTTGAGTCGGGATCTTCCCGAGACTCCAAGTTTTTTAGATAGGCAAACAACTGATAGAGGTGAACGGGGTTCAGAATTTGCTT
>DAHUYM010000023.1 GCA_027315205.1 Leptospirillum sp.
TTAAGATCCGGTAGCGGTAGTTCTTCGACCGTTCGAGAAAAAGGATTCCAAGGAGCAGGAGAAACGCGGCGATCGCGACGACCGCGTCCCCCGTCGAAAACACATGGAAATCGAGCGCCGGAAACATTCCCAGTATATAGGACAAGGCTTCGTGACCCGGAAGAAGGGGCTCCGGAATGGTGCCCTGGACCGGCGGTGATCCCGGAGGGATGGCAAGAGCCGGTTTGGCGGGCTGTTCGACCAGCGCCTTGACGATCGGGACCGAAAGAACCGTATGGGAGACGATTCCCGCCAATGTGACGACGGAAATCACGACCAATAGAAACCCCCTCCAGAAATACCTCTTCCTTTTCAAATCCCAATCTTCCCGCATCTTTATACCCCTTTCATCCCCCGGTCGATCGGAGACAACGATCCGGACGTATCGCATCCGGTCCGTCACGAAAGATTATTTTCCATCCGCCGAAGCAGCGGGATGATGGTCAGTCCCTGGACGAAAATCGAGAACGCGACAACCGCGAACGAAACGGTGACGATCTCGTGCACATGCGGAAGCTCGGGCGGAAGACCCAGGACCAGGGCCAGGGCCAAGGCTCCCCTCAGGCCTCCCCAGAACAGAAGATGCTGGTAGACGGGTTCGACCCGGGAAGGGGAGCGGGAGAAGAGGGCGCACAAAGGATAAATGGCCGCCGCGCGGCTTATGAGTACGATACCGATCCCGGTCACGATGGACCCCCATCCGGTGAGAAAATTTTCGTGGGCCTCGCGATATCCGATCAGAATGAAAATCAGGGAGTTCGCGACGAAGACGATATATTCCCAGACCGCGTCGAGTGATTCCCGGCCCCGGGGCGAAAGGGTCGACAGCTTTCCGGTGTTCCCGATCACCAGCCCCGCGACGACGCAGGCCAGAACACCCGAGAAATGGAGTTCTTCTGCCATTATGAAGGAACCGAACGCCCCGATGAAAGTGAGCAGGCTTTCGACCAGGTGGTCGTCCGTCCGTCCCGAGATCAGGAGTACCAATCCTGAAACCGCGAATCCACAGAAAAGACTGCCTGCGGAGATGGTCACGAGCGAGGCCGAAAGATGGAGGACGTCAACCGAAAGGCTTTGGATCAGGGAAAGGGCCAGGCCGAATGCGACGACGGCCGTAACATCGTTAAAAAGGCTTTCGGCTTCGACCAAAGTCCTCAGGCGCCCCCGAAAGTTGGATTCCTTGAAAACGGACACCACCGACACCGGGTCGGTCGCCGCTATCAGGGATCCGAAAACGATCGCCCCCACCCATTCCCAATGAAGGAGGTAATGCACGCCGATCGCGGTGACCCCTGCGGACACCATGACGCCCCCGGTCGCGAGGACCAGAATCAGTCCGAGGTCGCGTTTTACTTCGCGCCATTGAAGGTTGAAGGCGGCCTCGAAGACGAGGGGTGGGAGGAAAACGTTGAATATCAGGTCTTTCGTCAGGACGATTTTGGCGGTGTAATGGAAAAAGGTCAGAAAGATCCCGGCGAGAACCAGCCCGACACTGATCGGCACGTGCAGACGACGTGAAAGGATCGAGACGAGGGCGGCCAGAATCAGGAAGATTTCGATCTCTCCGGTCGATAAAGTCATGCTCCCCGTCCCCAGATGGCATTCATCCCTTTTCTGTATCGTCGCTGAATGTACATTTTGAATGGCAGTTTCGGGTCGCGTCCCGAGCCGGATCGGACGGCTTTCACGACATGAAAACGACGGTGAGAATCCCGTGGCTGAAGAATAGCCGAGGCGACGGAGGGGAACAAGCCGAACCCCGGGTCGGCTATCCTTCCGCCCCAAGCCGGGAAACAACGACGTCCTTCATCACGACCGGCCCGGACAGGGAGAGGTGGGCCAGTACGATCCGGGCGATATCCTCGGGCTGGATCATCTCCCGGGCGTCAACCCGGGATGGTCCCGCCATGGGGGTATGGACATATCCGGGGCAGATGGCGAATGCCTTGATTCCATATTGTGCCCCTTCCGCAAGGAGTGATTCCGTCAGAGCCCTGAGCCCGAATTTCGTCGCGGAATACAGGGAGGTTCCGGCCCAGGCCTGGAGGCCGGCCACGGAAGAAATATTCACGATCGTCCCTCCGGACTGCCTCTTCATGACGGGAAAAGCGAGTTTCGAAAGCAGGAACGGTGCCCGGAGATTCAGAGCCATCAGGGCATCGAAGGACGGAGCGTCGATCTCTGAGACGGTGCGGTGCACGTAGGCCCCTGCATTGTTGACGAGGACATCAAGGCGCCCGTTAAGGATTCCCAGGCCCGCTTCGAACAACCGGTCCGATTCCGGAGCGAGCGAAAGGTCCGCGGGCACACCAAAGACGCGCAGTCCCTCGTCCTTTCGTTTTTGGACGAGATCGTTCAGGAGGGTTTTCCGGCGGCCGGTCATCACCACGGAATACCCGTTGTGCGCCAGGGCGTCCGAAATGGCGAGCCCGATCCCGGAGGTCGAGCCGGTCACAAGAGCGGTTTTTTCTTTCATGATAAAGATCCTTTCTGATTCTCTTTGCTAAAATTGGACGGAAGAGACGGTCCCGTTCCCTCCTCCCTGGCCTGTTTCGAAGTATCATACCTCGCGCGCGCGGCCTGTATTTCCTCCCAATGCATCCGGACCCAGTCGAGAAACGCCTGCATCAGCTCCAGGACGCTTTTCCCGACAGGCGTCAACTCATATTCCACACGAGGAGGGATTTCCGGATAGAAATACCGGGTCAGGAGCCCGTCCCTTTCCAGGTGGCGGAGCGTCGTCGTCAGCATCCTCTGCGAAATCCCTTCCACGTTTTTCTTGATCTCCGAAAATCGGCTCCGGCCTCCCGGCGCCTGGGCGAGCGCGACGATGACCAGCACGGTCCATTTGTCCCCGATGCGAGACAGAAGTTCACGGACAGGGCATACCTCCCTTCCTTCTTCGCGGGCGCGTATCCGCTCTTGGGAAAAAACCGAGATGCCGGCGATTTCCGGATCGCTCGTTCCGAAATGCCCTTCCATATCGTTACCTCCGGGGAACCGGGTGAATTCAAAGTGCCGTCTTCCTATGCACCGAGTTCTTCTTTATTATCAAGTATAACTTAGTAACCTTCATGTAGGAAGGCGGTTTGGATGCCGTCCGCATCGAGGGATGGCCCTTCACACTTCCTGCGAGGAGACATCATGGAGCTTCCCCAGATTGCCGCAAAAAACCCCAAGATCATGATGCTGGAACCCGGAACCTATTACTGGTGCCGGTGCGGCCTGTCCAAGACACAGCCGTTCTGCGACGGGGCCCACCAGGGAACGGGGTTCGCCCCCATGCCTTTCGACGTTAAAGAAAAACAACAAGTCGCCCTCTGCCAGTGCAAAAAAACCGGAAATGCTCCTTTTTGCGACGGGACGCACGTAAAACTTTGAGAAGAGACTCGCAGAAAAGGCCAAGGAATCACTGGAGACCTTGGCCTTTTTTTCCTTCTTCGAGGAAGACTTCTCTTTACGCCGGGATAAGTTGATTTTCACAAAAGATTTATTTAAAATACATTTTAAATTTCCGGGACCGGCAGGATCTTTCAATATCATCCTTCCGGGAACTTTTTTTAAAAACATGTATTTAATTTACATGTTAATAAAAACCGATGTTCTGCCGTGGGAAAAACCGGAAACCCTGGGCCGAACATGCTCAGAATAAGGAGAGGACAATGGGATTTTTTACCTTCGGGAAAAAAGACGTGCATCAGGAAGCACCGGTCCTGACACTTGCGCCGGCGTCCAGCCAGGACATTCTGAAAGAGGCTTACAAGGCGGGACGGTTCACCCCGTCGAACACGCAGTGCTCTCCGAACTTTATCAACAACTGGATCGACAACAATGTTGAGTGCTTCGATCCAGTGGCGGAGCGAATGTTCGAAAAACATGCACCCGACGCCGAGATGAAGAAAGCCATTCTTCTGGAGATGTACCGGGGATTCTCTGATCTCATCCTCTCTGAGCCCGAGATCGAGGAATCCGCCTTCCGCCTCAAAAATCCGGAAGCGATCCGGATCGCCCGGGAGATCTTTGTACGACTGGGTTCGCAACACAACATCGCCATCGCATGAAACGCCGGGACGACTCTCCGTCCTGGACAACCCCTGGATCCCTCTTGGACGCGAACGGAGCTGGACTCCTCTCGGGAGTGCCGGCTCCGTCCTTCCCGCAAGACCCGGGATAATCCATAAAGCGAAAATCGAACAAACCCAAGCGTTTCCGATCAGAACGGACCCTATATCTTCTTCGGATACAGGAGTATGACCGGACCGATCATCATGGGGATGCAAATCCGTGATCCCCCGTTCGTGACCGCTGGAACGGATCCGACAGGGGATCTGTCATGTCTGCATTTTCAAAATGAGTTAGGGGTGTAACAGAATAGCTGTTGCACGCGCTTTCGAGATGAACCCTTTGGGTTCGGTAAAGCTCCTGTCCTAAACGATTACGGAGTTCCATTATAGTGGAAGCCCACCAGCACGAACATCGTTGACAGATTCAACGTCTCCCCTCCGGAAGCCGAATATCCGGGTGCCGAAACCGTGACGATCGCCGGCGTATCGTTCATCATGTATCCCACTTCCGCCGTAGCGGAAAGATTTTTGGTCACGTAATAGTCTGCCCCCAGAGCGAACCGGGCCGCGAACGAAATCTGCATGTCGATCGAACACGACCCGCATGCCGCATTCAAGCCGGAACTGTTCAGGAAGTTGTTGTCGTTCATCCCGATGCCGATGTTCCCGTAGAGCGACCAGTTCCCCATCCTGTTCGTCCGGAATTCCACCATCGGAAGCACAGAGACCGTCCAGTCCGCACCAAGGTTGAAACCGTTCGACTGGACATTGAACGGAACCCGATAATAGTCGATATCCATCCCGAGAAGGATGTTCGGCCAGAATCCATATAGCGCGTTACCCGACACATACGTCCCCCATCCCGATGTCGTCGACGTATGGATGTTCTGGGGAACGTACGCTCCTCCCGCCTGCAACCCCCAAAGGAAGACCCCTTTATAATCCTCGACCTTAGGCCCCTGAGCCTCCTGTGCGGACTGCTCCAATGCATTCACGGGATCGGCCCTTGCCTCTACCGTCTCCAGAGCCATCAATACGGACAACCCGATACCGACGATAAACCGGACCGAGATCCTCATGTAATCCAGCGCGTACAAATTTCTTTGAGTCTTCATTCACTTCACCCTTCGCTATCGACATGTCTTTCAAGCACCTACCCATGGATTCGATCAGGAATGGGTAACCCTCTTTTTCGGGTAGAGAGGCATGACCGGCATGCCCGGACCGATCTTCTGCTGGTTGCCCACGATCACGGCCTCGCCGGCCCCGACGCCTTTCGTGACTTCGACCAGTTCGCCGTAGGTGCTTCCAAGTGTCACGAACCGCATTTCGGCGGTGCTTCCCTTCCCGATTACATAGACGTACTTCCCGACCTGGCTCGACCCCACGGCGACCTGAGGCACCAAAAGGGCGTCGGGATGATCCCCTATGTGGAGCCGGACGTGCACGAACTGTCCCGGGAGGAGGGTTTTCTCGGGGTTGGAGATAGTGACCCGGGCGGTGATCGTGCCGGTCGACCGGTCCACGGCATTGTCCAGGAAGGTCAGGCGGCCGCGGTATTCGAGACTCGGATCGTCGGACACCTGGATCACGGCCGGGATCGGGCTTTTTGCCTGGTGGGCGGCGATGAGGGGCAGATCTCCCTCGGCCGGGTTGAACGTCGCGTAGATGGGATCCAGCTGCACGAGCATGTTGATATTGGTCCCGCTGGCAATAAGGGTCCCGGTGAAAACCGTGCTTCGGCTCAGGCGGCCCGAGAACGGCGCGACGATCTTCGTGTACCCCAGGTTGATCGCGGCGAGCTCCTCCGCAGCCTTGTCGGAAAGGACCGAGGACTTGGCCTGGTGCATGGAGCTCGTCGAAAGGTCGTAGGCGTCCTTCGAAACATCTCCGTGGACGACCATGAGGGCGTTCCTGTGCTGGTTAAGCTTGGTGTATTCCAGGTTGGCGGCGTCCCGCTCCTTCTGGGCCTGGGCCTGGTCGAGGGACGCCTTGTAATACCGGGAGTCGATCCGATAGATCACCTTTCCCTTCCGGACGTCGGTGCCGTCCGGGACGAGCTGCTCGGTCAGGTATCCGGTCACCATCGCCTGGAGCGCGACGTTCCGTATCGCCTCGGTCGTTCCGACGTACTCCTTGTAGATCGGGATCGTCTTCCGTTCGACCAACGCGACGGGAACCGGCATCCGGAACATGGCCGGCTTGGGCGCGGCGGACAGGGTGCTGAAATGGAACAGATGGACTTTTCCCTGCAGGGCGAAGAGAAGTGCTACGGCAATAAAAAGTAACGTTCCTATCTGAACTCGGGAGAGTTTACGCGTGTTCATAGGTCAAGGTCTCCTGGCCGAAACGAACACATAGGTCCGTCGGCTGAAATATTCTCAATGGGAAGGCTCGGCTGGTCCATCGGACCCCCGGCCTTCCCTCAACTTCTCGATCACCGCGTAGAAGATCGGGACGAAGCCAAGACTCAATGTGGTGGCCGCGAGCATGCCCCCGAAAACCGTCGTTCCGATCGACTGGCGGCTTGCGGCACCCGCTCCGGATGCGAACATCAGGGGAGTCACGCCCAGGATGAAGGCGAAGGCGGTCATCAGGATCGGACGAAGACGAAGACGGCCCGCTTCCATGGCTGCCTCGACGATCCCTTCGCCTCTTTCTCTCAAACGCCGGGCGAACTCGACGATCAGGATGGCATTCTTCGCGGAAAGTGCGATCAGCATGACGAAGCCGATCTGGGAGTAGACGTCCAGCTGCTTGCCCCGAAGCCACATTGCCAGGATCGCCCCGAAAATCGCCAGCGGCACCGCGAGAATGACCATGAACGGCATCGACCAGCTTTCATAGAGGGCGGCCAGGAAGAGGAACACGAAAACCAGCGAGATCGCGAACACGATCTTTTCGACGCCCCCGACCTCGAGCTCCTGGTAGGTGATCCCTGTCCATTCGTATCCGAAGTCCTTCGTCAGGGCCGTCTTTGCGGCCCGCTGCATGGCGGCGATCGCGTCGCCCGAACTGTACCCCGGAGCCGGTCCGCCGTTGATCTTGGCCGCACCGAAAATATCGTAGTGGGAGACGGTTTCCGGGCCGACCGTCGGTTTGAGCCGCCCCAGAGTGTCCAACGGGACCATCCCGCCAGAAACGTTCCGCACATAGAGCCTCGAAAGGTCCCGCGAGTTTCCGCGGGCCTTTTTGTCCGCCTGTATCGTGACCCTGAAGGTCCTTCCGTACAGGTTGAAATTGTTCACGTACAGCGACCCCAGATAGATCTGGAGGGTATTGAACACATCGGGCAGGGACAGACCCAGGAGCTTGGCCTTGGTCCGGTCGAGGGCGTAGTCGAATTGGGGCGTCGACGTGCTGAAGGTCGTGAACACCTGGCGACCGTCGATCTCGGGCTGCTTCCTCGCCTCCGCGATCAAAGCCTGGGTGGCTTGGTCCAGGGCGCGGCTCCCTTTGCCCGTCAGGTCCTCGACCTCGAACTCGAACCCGCCCGTCGTCCCGAGGCCGGGGATGGACGGAGGGTCGAACGCCAGGGCAAGGCCGGCGGGAATCATGATGAGCTTGGGCCGGACCTCGTTCACGATCATGGACGCCGTTCGCCAGCGTCCGCGCACATCCCAGGGTTTCAGGATGGCGAATTCGGCTGCGCTGTTGGACTGGCTGGCGAAGGTCAGGAAGTTGAACCCGCTGATCGAAACGACATGATCGACGCCCGGCGTCGCGAGAAGGGTGTTCCGGACCGTCTTCGCCACCTGTTCCGTCCGCTGGAGCGACGCCCCGTCCGGGAGCTGGATGATGACAAAAAAGTACCCCTGGTCTTCGACCGGAAGAAACGTCTGGGGAACCCGGACAAAGAGGCCGTAGGTCATGATGACCCCGCCCAGGAAAATCCCGAGCGCGTACCACCGGGCTTCGATGGCGCGGCGGATCATCCGTGCGTAGCGGTCCCGGAACTTATTGAAAATTTCGTTGAACTTCCGGAAGACGACAAACGGGGATGGCCCCTGATATCTGAGGAGCCAGCCCGAAAGCGCCGGCGTCAGCGTGAGCGAATTGAAGGCTGACAGGCCCACGGAGATCGCGATCGTGAGAGCGAACTGCCGGTAAAGCTCCCCCGTGATGCCCGGAAGGAACCCCACCGGAACGAACACCGCTCCCAGGACGGCCGAAGTGGCGACAATCGGTCCCGTCACCTCGCCCATGGCGATTTTCACCGCCTCCATCGGGGCGATGCCGTGCTCAAGCTGCCTCTCGACGTTCTCGACCACCACGATCGCGTCGTCGACGACGAGACCGATCGCCAGGACCATTCCCAGAAGACTGACGGTGTTCAGCGAGAAGCCGACGGACTCCATCACGGCGAGCGTTCCGATAAGCGACACCGGGATGGCGATCCCCGCGATCACCATCGTCCTCCAGCTCTGGAGGAAGAGGAACACGACGGCCATCACGAGCAGTAGGGCCTCGCACAGGGTGAAGACGACTTCCCGCATCGAGGCGGACACGAACATCGTCGTGTCGTACTTGATCGAATAGGTCATGCCTTTGGGAAAGCGCTTCGACAGTTCCACCATCTTGGCCTTGACCGCCCGGTCGAGCTCCAGGGCATTGGATCCGGGGGTCTGGAAAATGCCGATGATGATTGTCGGGTTCTTGTCCATATGGGCCGCGGAAGTGTACTGCAGGGCGCCGAGCTCGATGCGGGCCACGTCACGAAGGCGGACCGCCGCGTTGCTCCCCGTGCCGGCCTTCAGGACGATGTTTCCGAACTCCTTGGGCGTGCTGAGCCGGCCGAGCGCGTTCACCTGGTACTCGAACATGGTCCCTCTGGGGGCCGGGGCCTGCCCGATATGCCCCGCCGCCACCTGGATGTTCTGCTCGGCGATGGCGTTCTGGACGTCGACGGCGGTGATACCGAGCCGGGAGAGCTTGTCCGGGTCGAGCCAGACCCGCATCGAATACCGCCGCTCGCCAAAGATCACCGCGTCGCTCACCCCGGGAAGGCGCTTCAGGGGATCCACGATCTGCAGGTACGCGTAATTGCTCATGGTAATCGGATCGACCGACCCGTCGGGGGACAGGAGGTTGACGATTAGGACGAAGTTCGGGTTTTTCTTTTGGATGACAATCCCGGCCTGGTTGACAATCGCCGGAAGCTGGGGAGATGCCTGGGAAATCCGGTTCTGGACGTCCACCGCCGCGATGTCGATCGGATAGCCCACGTTGAACGTGATGGTGATCGTGGAGCTCCCGTCGTTCGAGCTGTCCGACGAAATGTAGGCCATGCCCGGCACGCCGCTGATCACCTCTTCGAGAGGCGTCGTCACCGTGTCGGCGACAACCTGGGAGCTCGCCCCGGGATAATTGGCCGTCACGGTCACCTGGGGCGGCACGATTTCGGGGAACTGCGACACCGGCAGAAGCTTGAACGCGATCATGCCGGTCAGAACCATAATGATCGCGACTACGGCTGCAAAGATAGGCCGTTTGAGAAAAAAGCTCACCATGATAGGAAACGCCCCTGCTTGAAAGTCGGTAATCCGGTTATTATCGTCGGCACGGGATCAGTGGGCCGGTTTCGCCTTCGCGAGGCTGACGCCTTTCGGCGTAGGCTTGGCCAGGTTCCACCAGCCTCCGCCGAGCGCCTGGAACAGGGCGACCGTGTCCGCATACTGCCCGGCCCGGGCCTGGACGAGGTTGACCAGGGCCTGCTGGTAGGACCGCTGCGTGTTGTAAAGGTCCGGGTAGCCGATGGCTCCGATCGAAAATTGCCGCTCGGCGATTCGAAGGCTCTCTTCCGCAGCCCGTTCGGCATCGGTCTGGGCGTTTAAGGTCTCGGCGTCGGACTGTAGGGCCCGGAGTGTGTCCGCCACATTCTGAAACGCCTGGAGGATCGTGTTTTTGTATTGTGCCTTGGCCTTGCGGAATGCCGCGATCGCCGCCCTCTTCTGGTGGTAAAGGGTAAATTCCTGGAAGATCGGATTCGACACGGTTGGACCCCATGCCCAGAACTGGCTTCCCGGCGAGAAGAAGCCATTTAGGCTTTCGCTTCCGTAGTTGCCGGTCAGGGAGACCTGGGGAAGCATGTTCGCCGTGGCCACGCCGATCTGGGCGCTTGCGGAATGGAGCTGCTCCTCGGCGGACCGGATGTCAGGCCGGTGTTCGACCAGCTTGGACGGCAGGCTGACCGGAAGCTTTCCGGGAAGCGTCAGGTTTTCGAGGCGAAAATCGTCGCCGATCTTTTCGTTGGGAAACCGGCCCAGGTAGACCGCCATCTGGTGGCGCTCGACCGCCAGCTGCTTCTCGAGGGCCGGAAGGAGAGCCTTCTCCTGGGCCACCACGGTCTCCTGAGTGAGAACCGCCGCGCGCGAGGCGTATCCCAAATCGAACTGGCGCTGGACGATCGCGAACTCCTTCTCGAGGACGTCGACAATCTGCCGGGTCGCGTCGATCTGGGCCCGATACGAGGCTTCCTGTATCGCGGTCAGGACGATGTTGGAGGTGAGGGTCAGGTAGGCCGCTTCGAGCTGGTAGCGCTGGTATTCGGCCTGGGCCTTGAGGGACTCCACCTGCCGGCGGACCCCCCCGAACACGTCGAGCGTGTACGTGACGCTGACATTAGCGGTATTGAGCGTAAAGAGGCTCGACAGGTACGGGGCTCCGAAAGCGGCGCCATTGAAGAACTGCTGGTTCGTATTTAGGCTCCCGGTACCGCTGGGGAGAAACGAGCCTTCCCCGACCCCGACGTTCTCCATCGCCTGCAGTAGAGACGCTTCGGCCGCCTGCAGATTCGGATTGGACTTCAGGGCCTGCTCGACGAGCACGTTCAGGGGCTTCGAATGGAACAGGGTCCACCATTGCCCCGGAATATCCCCGCCTGTGCGGAACGTCTGTACGACCAACTTCCCGTTTTCAGAAACCGAAACGGCGGAAGGTAGAGGTTTCTTGGTGTACTGACCCGTTTTGGGTGCAGGGGGGGTATGGAAGTCAGGCCCCACCGCACAGCCGGAAAAAATCAGGAAAAGCGCCGCTAAGGAAGAAAAGGAAAGGGACCGTTCGAATCTTCGCATCTTTCTTGGAAACGTCTCCGTATGCATTGTCCTGAACCCTTGTTGTCGCCTGTCACGAGATATGAGGCGTCTATGGACCGTCGACCGACTGGAAGCTCTGTCAGTAAAAGATAATTCATTTTGTTTCAGATAGTCAATATACGAATTATCTATTATTGAACTTCTATGGTATACTGTTTGTCAAGGAGGAGGGAAAAATGGAAAAAACTCCGGAAAAAGGGTGCATCATGGAACCAAGGATCCAGGATCCGGTGCGCCATCAATTGATGAAGCTCTTCTGGATGCTGGGCCCCGCCTTCATCCGCTGGGCCGAATCCTTCATGGACAAGGACGGGTCCACGCCCAAGAGGATGTATCTCATGGGCCTTCTCTATGAATACGGACCCATGATGATGAGCGACCTGAAAGACCGGCTCGGGGTGACAGCCACGAACGTGACAGCCCTGGTGGATGCCCTCGAGAAAGACGGCTTCGTGAAACGCAGGCCGCATCCCACCGACCGGAGGGCGACGATCATCGAACTTACCCCGAGGGCGGAAGAGTTCCTTACAACCAGTTGTACTCCGTTCAAGGATCGGGTCTCGGAACTTTTTTCGATCTTCTCGGCGTCTGAACAGGAAGCGCTCCTGTCTTTTCTCCTGCGCATCCGAAAAGAGCTTGTCGAAAAAAAGATCCTCGAGGAAAAATCGCGATCGTTCGACACCGAAAAGCTTTCTTCGACCGATTGAGGCGTTCCCGGACCCGTACCTTCGAACCGTTTATGGAATCAGGCAACTCTCATGGCCCAGATGCATTTTATCAGCTCTTCGGCCATGCGTTCGGAAGAGAGATGGCACCGGACCCCGTGCCCGGGAAGCACCCATTCGAAACGGAATCGGGCAAGCCTTTCCATGGACCTTATCTGTTTTTCCCAGTCGAACCAGCAGGTCGCGCGCGATGCCTTGAGGGCCTGCCGGTCCGGACTCCATGAGAGATGGTCGCCGCTGAACAAGTACGTGTCCCGGTAGATGAGACAGACCGACCCGGGCGTATGCCCCGGAACCGGAACCAGGGTGATCTCGTCGTCGAGACGGATGATACCCTCTCCCTGCAGAAGGACCTCGATGTCGCGGGTCATGGGACCGGCGTCCGCTTCGTGCAGGATCCGCCGGCACCCGAAATGCCGTCGGAACTTTTCGTGGTCTCCCACGTCGTCGGAATGGGTCAGGAACAGGGTCGACACGCCGCCCATGTTTTCTAGCCGGTCCAGTAGGGGCTTCGAGTAACGCGGGGAATCGACCAGTACGTTTCCCCCGGGCCGTTTGATCAGGTAACTCGCGGCACCGAAGCTTTTTGGAGAGTGGTATCCACAATAATACACATCACCGTCGACCGGTTCCGGAAAAAGCGCCTCGACGGAACGGTAGTCCTGTTTCGTCATCGTTCCGATGGCGGCCACGGGGCAGGCCAAAATCGACATGAGCGCGCGGGTCTTCCCGGCCTCGTCCGCCGGTTGGCGGTAGACCCTCGCCTTGTCGCAATAGTCGTCAAACGTCTCCGGTGCGAGCCACTGGCAGGCTCCGCAATCGATGCAGGAACTGTCGACGTAGAAATCCCCCGGAACATTGCCGGACAACCTGGATTTGAACTTGGCCACGGGGTCGGTCTCCAAGTGAAACAGGGTCGGTCATGAATCCCTTAATCGTTTCCATTTTAAAACCGGGTCTTGCCCGAATCCAGAAAGAAATCTCATTTTCGGATGCGGATACCCGATACGCCGGAGAAAAAACCCGGAAAGTTTCAGGTATCCCTTGGGACGGATTTCGGGGGGAGGAACAATTTGGACGGGATACGTCGGCATGACTTTCCGGAAATGACGAGGAATAAGCCCCGTTTGGCAACCGGGAACCTTGAAACAGGATATCACCCCCCGAATATGTCGGACTTGGGCATTAGGATGGAAGCCATTTCCGTCCATTCCTGCGTTAGGGGAATCCGGAAAAGGTCCGGAACCAGGCACCGATAAGATATCAGGATCTCGGTAAAATCAGGCAGGATCTTTATCTTTCCCTTCAAAATAACCGGAAATCATCATTGCGCATTCCTGAGCCCATTTTTTCACCTCTTCCCTGTAGAGATTCCGGCTCGCCAACTCGTGGGCCAGTGAAAAAATGACATCACCGCGATCTTTACGGTGAGGTCCCGCTCCGGCGTTCCAGGTCCGTTTTCATCCGCCCTCAGGAACGTCTTGAAGTCTGCTAACCAGTGGGATTATGACTCTTTATCCGAAAAATAACTGACATCCTCAAGAGGTTGATGTAGGCTCCCGTCTTTCGCCTGCGCTTTGAAAAACGTTTCGATCACTGCTTGGGTGGAAACGCGACGGGGCTCGGAACGATATTCCTTTGTCACTTTGATCCATCATCGACCAAAAAATCCTATGATATAAATGATTGAGTCTTATCATCGGCATCCGTAGAACGAATGCCTCGATCCTTGGGCGATGCCTCCATTCTCCCCGGTGGACCGTGTTCGAAAGTCTTGACCGATCCGTTCGACGCTCTCGGTCTACTTCGAAAACGAAAATCACAGAGATGACGATGCGAAACCTCTCTCAGCCTTTCATACTCGCTCCCTCCAAACCCTACGGCCTTTCCCTCGCTTTCCGGACCGTTCCAGACATCGACCCCGAACGGGCCGTAAATCGTCTGTCGGACGGATTCGAACCCGGGGCAGCCGTCGTAGGGTTGGGGGAGCCCCTGGTCCGGAACCTGCCAAAAACGATTCCAGGGCTCCGGACCTTCCCGGCGTTTTCGGGGCCAGCGTGCACCGTGCCGTCCACCCAGGCATCCCTATGGGTGCTTGTCACGGGGGAAAACCGCACCGAGGTCTTCGAACGATCCGAATCCTTCGTCAGACACCTGGACAAGGATTTTATCCTCGAGGATTCCATGGATACCTTTATTTATGCGGGGGGACGGGACCTGACCGGATACGAAGACGGCACGGAGAACCCGAACGATGCGGAACGTCCGAAAGTCGCCCTTGTCGATCGGGGAAAAGGTCTCCAGGGTTCGAGTTTCGTCGCGGTCCAGCGCTGGGTTCACAACCTGGACCTTTTCCATTCCCAATCGAAGAACCAGAGGAACAATATCATCGGACGCAAACAGGATACGAACGAGGAGCTCGAGAACGCCCCTCTTTCCGCGCATGTGAAGAGAAGTGCCCAGGAAAGTTACGATCCCGCGGCCTTCATGCTTCGCCGGTCTATGCCATGGTCCCGGGATCGGGAAAGGGGATTGGAGTTCATCGCCTTCGGAAAAACCCTTGATGCCTTCGAACGGGTCTTGCGCCGAATGACGGGTTTCGACGACGGGATCGTCGACGCCCTCTTCAGTTTTTCGCGGCCGGTCCGCGGCGGGTATTACTGGTGCCCTCCGGTTCGAAAAAACAGGCTGGATCTCTCATATTTTTCGCGTTTATGACCAGAAATAAACAATTGGAGGATCACCAATGGAGAAGAACGTTCATCAGGCAAAAAGCCGGGGGCGCACCGAACTGGGCTGGCTGCACAGTTTTCATTCGTTCAGTTTCGGCGACTACTATGATCCCGAACGCATTCATTTCGGAAAGCTCCGGGTCTTGAACGACGATGCGGTCGAACCCGGGCGGGGGTTTTCCAGACATCCCCACAACAACATGGAAATCGTGTCCCTTCCTCTGGAGGGGGCATTGAAACACCAGGACAGTACAGGAACCCTTCAGGTGATCCGGAAAGGCGAGGTCCAGATCATGTCGGCCGGTACCGGGGTGTTCCACTCCGAATACAACAACTCCGACACCGAGATGGTGCATTTTCTCCAGATCTGGGTCCTGCCGAAGGAAAAAGACATCCCGCCCCGATACGGCCAGGAATCCTTCGATGCCGACGGTCGGCACAACCGGTTCCAGACCGTCGTCTCTCCCGACGGCCGTGAAGGATCGCTTCGCATCAACCAGGACGCCTTCTTCTCGCTGTCGTCGATCGATTCAGGGATTTCATGCGTCTATACGCTTAAAGCTCCCGGAAACGGACTTTACCTCTTCCTGATCGGCGGACGGATCGAGATTTCCGGAGAAACGCTCGAAAAACGCGATGCGATCGGTTTGACCGGCATTTCGGAGGTGGCGATCCAGTCCTTGGACAGATCCGAAATGGTATGTATCGAGGTTCCCGTGGAGGGGTCCCAAAACCAATCATGACGTCCGGTCTTACGTCAGTACATAAATAGGGTTATGATTTAAACTATTGGATCGTTTCACTAAAAGGCAAGTATTATGCAGACTCAAAATCGAAATTCTTCCACCGGTGCACCACAGGGTTGGCATTGATCTCGGCAATGCCCTTTT
>DAHUYM010000024.1 GCA_027315205.1 Leptospirillum sp.
AAAATGATATGGGTATTCATGTGGAATGTTCCCGATCGTTCCGACGGGGTCCGGGTCCGAAACGAGCCTCGACATCGTTCATGCTCTCAGACCATTCTAGTCGGGGGATTTGCGTTCTTGCAACCTCGCAGGATTCGGGACCGGAAGGATTTCCTGCCATGCCTCGATCTCCTTCCGGATCCTCCCGGCGAGCTCTTTTCGCAGTAATCGGGACACTTCGGGTTGAACGGACGCGGTCCAGGCGATGGACTCCCGTTTTCGGCCGTCGACGGAATTCAGAAGACGGGAGACCGGCATCACGCCCAGGTAACTGTTCGTCAGGAAGATTTCCCGGACATCGGAGAGCGCCTTCCGGGTCGGGGAGTCGAAGCGGAACGCCGTTTTGTCCTGGCCCAGGATCTCGAGGACGACCGAGCGTACGATGCCGGGCAGAACTCCCCAGGATTCCGGAGGGGTCATGATCGTGCCGGAGTTTTCCACGAAAAAGACATTCGAGACCGTCCCCTCCAAAAGGCGGCCGGCCCGCCCGGAAAGCAGGATGTCGACGCTCGAGGGGCGCTTTCGGGACCTGAGCCACCGGGACAGGAGGAGATTCCCCGTCTTGAGATGCGACCTCGGGTCCAGGGCGGGAAGTGCCAGGGGAGGTCCCAGGTCGACGTCGACCCCCGTCTCGTAGACCGCGGGATCCGGATCGGATCGGAAAACGGGGAAAACGTACCACGACCCCGGGGCCTCGGGTGTCCGGTCGATCGTGGCCGCCGACAAAGGGCCCGGGGTCACGGTGATCCGGAGGAGACGGGGAACGGGGTCGTGGATGTCGATCATCCTCTTGACACCCAGCCTGAGGGTTTCCGGTCCCGGGCACGACGCAATGCCCAAAGCCTCTGCCATCCGGGCCAGGCGCTCGATGTGCCGGTCCAGGAAGACCGGCGTGCGGTTCACGATCCCGACGGTGGTAAAGACCGTTTCCCCGTAAAGGAACCCGGCGTCCAGGGCACGGACAGTCGCATTTTCGGGGAGCACGGGGGTCCCGTTCACCAGGATCACGGGCGGCCCCCCTTTCTGTGGATGCGCTCTTGTGCGTTCAACCGCTCCAGGAAGGTCCGGGCCTTCGCATGGATCTCGTCGTATTCCCGCCGGGGGTCCGAATCCGCGACGATCCCCGAGCCGACTGGAAGACGAAAGCCTTCCGGGGAGATAAACAGCGTCCGGATCAGAAGGTTCAGGTCCCAGATCCCGGAACTTGAAAGAAAGCCGAAGCTCCCGCAGTAGTAATTCCTCGGGCGCCCCTCAACCTCTCCGATCGCCTTTCGGACCTCTCTTTTTGGGGCGCCGGTCACCGACCCTCCCGGAAAGACCGCCTCCAGGAGGTCATGGAAGGAAAGCGACGGGACGGACCGTCCCCGGATATCGGACACGAGGTGGAGAAGGTGGGCGTAGCGCTCGATCGCCAGGAACCTCGGGACTTCGACGGTTCCCGGGAGACACACGCGTCCCAGGTCGTTTCTCAGGATGTCGACGGTCATGACATGTTCCGCCCGCTCCTTGGGGTCGTTCGCGAACGCTTCCGCCTCTCCCGGATGGGGGGATTCCACAGGACGGGTCCCGGCGATCGGCGAGGTCGTGATCCAGCCGTTCCGGACCGTCAGGAGCCGTTCGGGCGAGTTCGACAGGAAGGCCCGGTCCTTCCAGGCGAAATACCCCATTCCCGGACCCGGGTTCATCCGGGCGAGCGACCGGTAAAGGGACGGCAAATCGAGAGGACCGTCCGGGACCCCGGAAAACGAGAAAGCGTAGTTGATCTGGAAGAACCGTCCCGCCCGGATATCTTCTTTCAGGAGTTCGAACCGTTCCCGGTACTCGCCGAACGTCATGGAGGACTCGAGCCGGACCGAGCCGGAAAACGACGGATCCGGGGCGGGTTCTGCGGCCGGAGCGAGACCGGACGGCTCATAGGGGCATGACGGAGGAATCCAGAGGGTCCGGCTCTTGTGATGATAGGCCACGACCTCCGAGCATTCGGCCATGAGGAACGGAACGTCCGGATGGCGAAAGGGGCCTCCCGACGGCTCGTGGATCTCCCCCCACTCGAACGGTACAAGGACCACGTATCCCCGGGCGAACGGGGGAACGTCCCCGTCTTCGGGAGTTACGGAGTGTTCGGCGGGAAGCCGTATCGATTGCAAGATGGCGGAGAGGGCTTCGAAGGACGGGGATTTCCGGTCGCGACCGTCGTCTTCGATGACGCGTTCGATGCGCCAGGGGATGAAGCTCCAGCCCAGGGTGTCTTTCCGGTCGATCAGGGCCCTGAAGGACGAAGGGTCTTTCTCGAGCAGCGACAGGATCTCTTCCGGCTCCCACGGAACGTTTTCGCAGATCCGGTGGTGGGTCGCCGGCGACGGCGCGGGGCGTTTTTTCCTAATGTTTTCGATCGGAGATTCCTTTTTCCCGGGTCCGCCCGGAAAGGGCCTTCCCTTGCGACGTTCCTTTGGGATGGGGTAGAATGCCCATCTGCCATGATTTGAGACGGCATCACGGTGAGTGTAGCTCAAGGGCAGAGCACTGGACTGTGGCTCCAGGGGTTGGGGGTTCGAAACCCCTCACTCACCCCATTCCTATCGTTTCCCTTCCATTATCCTTCAACCCATAGTTCTTGGCCACCATCATGCTCCTGTGGAACCGTATCCCCCGGATGCGTGGATCCCGTCCACAGCCGCGTCCGATCGCTTCTAAAACCAGACTCGATGATATGCGCGGGGCTCAGGAAGGCACCAGGGATCGGCCAGTAGAGAGCCTGGTGCAAATCCGGTGGACCGAACCTCGTTGATTTTTTATTATATTTCCATGACAATGGAAATATAAAGGAAAGGGTCCCCGTCCGGTCCCGACCTTTTTTGACAGAAGGAGACCTCCATGAAACGCTTCCATGTCCATCTCTCCGTCCGGGACCTCGCGGAAAGCCTCCGGTTCTACTCGGCCCTCTTCGACAAGGATCCGGACGTTCGCGAAGCGGATTACGCCAAATGGATGCTCGGCGACCCGAAGGTCAATTTTGCGATTTCGACCAGGAGTCCGAACCCGGGGGTCGACCATCTGGGGTTCCAGGTGGAATCGGGCGAAGAGCTCGAAGAGATCAACCGGCGTTTCGAGGCCGCACAATTGCCGGTGCAAGGACAGAACGAAGCCGAGTGCTGCTATGCCCGCTCCGACAAGTATTGGACGGTCGATCCCCAGGGTATCGCCTGGGAAGCGTTCCGCTCCCTGGGAAGGATCCCGGTGTTTGGTGCGGAGACCGTTCCCGTGGCAGACGCATCCGCGTGTTGCGTACCGGAGATCCCCTTCTTTTTTCCCCCGGTCCACTAACCCCGATTTTCGGGAAATCCGGTCTTCGGACCGGAACGTGCTATAAGATGTATTTAAAATAATTTTTATTTTAAAGGTTGCAGTGTCACTTCGAAAGGGCTCGATCCCCTTACCCCCGATTTATCAGTGCGCCGGATGCTTATTAAGTTTTGAGGGCAACGTTCCAAGATCGACCGGTTTTTCGGCAGATTTCGACCGGCGGATCCGGTGTTACCGCCGCGTTTTTCTCAGGGGTTTTTCCGTGCAGAGGGACTGGAACGAACAGTTCCGGCAGGCGGAAGGGTTGTCCGTCACGGGGAATCGTTCCATTCGGGCTTCCCCCCGGTCCGGGTCGTCGATCCGGGAGAGGATGTTTCCCGCTTCCCGGGCGATCTCGGAGGCGACGGTCTCAAGCAGTCCGGGGGTCACCGCTTCGACGGAAAGCATTTCCGGAGTATAAGCCAGGTAGACGGGGGCGAACCGGATTCGCTCGGGAGGCACGTTCAGAACCTTCTGTGCGAACAGGGCATAGAGGCCCAGCTGTTTGGCGTGTCCATCCGAACGGTCCGGTTTTCCCGTCTTCCAGTCCAGGATGAGGAGGCCGTCGGGCGTGTCGATCGCCGCGTCGATCGTGACGAAGACGGGGAACGGATAGTCTCCGGCCGTCGCGGTCATGGACTCGAGCTCTGAATCGTTCCGGACAAGGGATCCCGGACCGCATTCCCGGATGATTCGGAACGCTTCGGAACGGAAAAACCCCGAGACCGAATCGAGGGCCCGGTCGACGATCGGACGCCATTCGGCGTCCGTGATCGCCTGGGACGGGTCGTCGTGTTCGATCAGGACGACTTTTCCCTTGGGGGCCAGTGTTCCCCGCGGGTTTTCCCGCGAGTCCCTGAAGTCCTTCCGGAGGGTCTCGAGAAGCTGCTCACGGACCCGGGCCGGTTCGGGGATCGCCCCCTTCCGGAACGCTTCGAGCACCCCCCGGAGGGTTTCGTGGACGCGGTTTCCCGTCCAGAGGTAGCGGTTCGAAAGCTTCTTGAGCCGGTAGGCCTCCCGGTTGAGGACCGGGGCATCCCGTTCCCATCCTTCCCAGGACCCATATCGGGAAAACCAGTATTGCCGCGGACAGGAACGGAACATTGTTCCCTGGGAGGGGGAGTAGGAAAATCGGTTGACGAGCTCGCCCACAAGACAGGATTCCCTTCTATTCAGGCGGGGCGGTCCAGGGCACCCCAGAGGTGGCGGATTTGGATTCGGGTCAGGAGGTCGTCCGGGGCCGGGACAGGGATTCGTCGCCGGGGGGCGCGGTGACCTTCAGCCGCAGGCGGCAGAAACTGCAGATCTCCGAATAGGAGGGTTCCTCGCACACCTGGCAAATATACGGCGGCGGGGATTTGTCTCCGGTTTCGGGGTAAAACCGTTCCCGGCGCTGGAGAAAGCCGAAATAGAAGGCCTGTTTCGTCCCGGGCGACTCTTTCTCGATCTCGTTCATCACCTTCTTGTAGAAAAGCTGCTTGGCGTCGAAGGACATCGGGCATTCCCGGATGACGTAGTCGATCCCCTTCATGAAGGAATACGTGGCCATCTCTTTTTCGGTCAGCCGGTTCAGGGGCTTGACCTTCCGGATGAGGCCTTCGTCCTCGGGCAGGGAAGGGTTCTGTTTCTCGAGATACCCGTCCTGCCAGTGGAGGATGTTTCCGAGGAGCCGCGAGGCTTCGTCGTCCAAGTTGTGGCCGGTCGCCAGCACGGTACAGCCGTAGGTCTTCGCGGCGCGGTTGAAAAGATGACGCTTGGAGACTCCGCACGCCGAACAGGGGGGACGCCGGGTGACCTTGGAGATGTCCACGACCGATCCGCCGGCTTCCCGGGCGATCTCCTCGACATGGAGGGTCAGGTTCCGTTCGCGCGCGAACCGGACGGTTTTTTCGGTCGATTCCACCGAGTATTCGTCGATGCCGAGATCGAGATGGTACCCGATCGTCCGGTAGCCGAGCCGTTCCAGGATGTCCCAGAGGGCCAGGGAGTCCTTGCCACCGGACACCGCGAGGAGAACCCGGTCCTCTTGTGAAAACATCTGGTATTCTTCGATGGATTTCCGGACCTGTTCGATGAGGTAGGCGTCGAAGCAGGTTCCGCAGAAGGCGGCGTTGTGCCTCGGGATGTCGATGATCGCTTTTGAGCGGCAGGCGCGGCATTTCATCGGTCGCGTCTCCCGTCGGACATTTCGGACCCACCGGATATGACCGGCCGGATTTCCACCTCCATCAGGGGATCGAGCCGTTCGTCCGCCGTCAGGAGGGCATTGTTCTGGATGACCAGGACCGTCTCGGGGTCGAGGTTCAGGTCCCGAAGCAGGGAGGAGACCTTGCGGCGATAGGTATAATGGGCCCGGATTCCGCTTTGGGCATGATATACGGAGATCTTGAGTTCCGTCTCGTTCGGGACTGGCTCGTCTTGGGGTGTGTCCGTTTCAGGATGCGACATGTCGTCTCGCCATGGGCTCGTGCAATCTTTCTCCCGTCCGGTGTCTCGCGTTTTCCCGACCGGAGTGGTCAAAGGGGTTCGGATGCGTCTCTTTCCTGAAATCATATCAGACATCGAGGGCGAGGTCATGCCTTGGGAGGTTTTGTCGACGGGTCGGGGAGGGATTCCGGGTATCCGAGGATCGCCCCTTCTTCCAGACAGGAGAGGACGAACCGGTAAGCCGCATCCCTCTGCCTCCGGTCCGGAAGCAAAGATGCGATCTCCTGGGCCTTTTGCTCCAAGACCTTCATCCGTTTTTCGGGGATTTTGTCCGGGTGGGCCTTCGGGCGCGGCGGTGCGAAAGACTTAAGCGTCCGGAACCGGATCTCGAGACTGGAAGCTTTCGGCATCGCTTCCGAGAGCCTGGAACGGATCTCCCCGGCCAGGAAGCCGAACTCGCGCTGTCGCACGGGCGAATCGACGGCGACGGTGAGGATGCCGGAAGACAGGGAATGGGGATAGGCGTGGGATGTTATGGATTCGGGAAGGCCCCCTTGCCACGCCTTTCGGACCCCGAGAAGGAAAAGGTCGTCCGGCGAAGCCCACTTGGTCGCCAGGGCATTCGTCAATAAGTCCAAAGAAATGAATGTCATCTAGGCCCACACGCGGCAAGGATGTTTGATATTTTACTTTCGTATGGCATAATACGCTCGGCCGAATCCGATAGCAAGGCAAAATCGAGGTGTCGTGGGTACCGAAAGCCCGCAGGCTGGGCCTCGGTTCCCCGGGGTTCGAGATCGTCCCTGGCACGCAAGGCCGGTCAGGCCTGTGCGAATGCCGGGGTCGAAGGACGACAATCAGTGGGGGTGAACGACAAATGCCAACTGAAGGGGCACCGGAATCGGAGAAGTCCATTCCATGGACGGAAGATGCACAGGCTCTTTTAAAGAAGGTCCCGTTCTTCATCCGTAAGAATGTGGAGAAGGAAGCCGAAGAATACGCCCGGGCGAATTCCATGACGAAGGTCGACGCGGGCGTGATCGCCCGGGTCAAGTCCTCGAAATCCGACAAGCCGGAGGAAGGTGCTGCTTCGTTCGTCCAGGAATCCGGGACGGAAGCGGAGAACCAGGCGCCCTCCGAAGCAAGCGCTAATGGCCAGGTTGAAGTGGTGTCGACCCCGTCTCGCTCTGAAGAAACGGCACGGAGCTCGGAAGGATCCTATTCGAGGGATCTTTCGAATTTTTCCCTGTTTCGCCTGGATCCCGCCTGGAGAAAGCTGCATCCCACGGAAATGGGCCACGGGAAGAGGGAGTTCCATGAGATCGTCAAGTCCTATTCGAACCAGATATCGGTTTTCCCGTACTGTCTTGTCGGCCTGAACGCGAACAGCGATCTCCTCCTCTGGAGGATCGGAACCAGCCTCGATATCCTGCAGGAGATGACCGGCAAGCTCCTTTCCACGTTTCTCGGGCGATATCTCGTACTCGAAAAGACCTACAACGGGTATCTGACTCACCAGAACACCCGGTCGATCTTCACTCCGACCAAAAACCGCTTCATCCATATCAAGCCGGTCGTCATGAATACCGAATGGCACCAGCTGGCCCCGTTCATACGGGCGGTGATCGAGAAGGAAACCCGAGACGTCGCCAGCCGCTTCCCGACCATCCGTCTCACGGTGATGGCAAGCCACGGCCTGGACGAGTCGGATTTCGTCCAGATTATGGAAAGCGACTCCTCTGAGCACCTGGTCGACATGAGCAATGCCCTCCAGGGAACGCAGGGGTATCGGTATATCGAAGCGTCCCACCGGGGAATCACGGCGATCACGCGTTCGATGGCGGATATCCTCGACCTTCTGGGCGGATGATACGGCCGGCAATGCCGGTCCGCCCGACGGGGCAGGAGTTTGGGACGGGTGCAGGGTTTTTATGGAGGGGGTATGTCGGAACAGGTCCTTCTTCTGAACGCCACCTACGAGCCGCTCAAGGTCGTTCCCTGGCAAAAGGCCGTCCAGCTTTTTTTCCAGGGAAAGGTCGAGGTGGTGGAAACCTATGACCGGAAAATCTGTTCGGTTCACCTTTCCATGAAAGTTCCGGCGGTGATCCGGCTCTACCGTCTCGTCACCTTCCGCCATGTCCGCCAGATGGTGAAATTCTCCCGTGAGACCCTCTTCGCCCGCGATTGTTATTCCTGCCAGTATTGCGGGAAACGCTTCGAGCGCCATGAACTGACCTTCGATCATGTCGTTCCGGCCGCCCGGGGCGGTCCCAAGACCTGGGAAAACATCGTGACCGCCTGCCGCCGCTGCAACCACCGGAAATCGGGCAAGACCCCGGATGAAGCCGGGATGCGCCTTCTCCGAAAAGCCCACAGGCCGTTCTGGTCGCCGGCCATCCTCGTCATGATGAACCTGAACTCAAGGGCGCCCAAGATCTGGGCCGACTACCTGTTCGATCCGTCCCGCGCCGTCCTGGTGTCGGGTGCCTTCGATACCCTCTGACCTCCTGAACTTTCTCCGTCGTTCGTCTATTTCTTCTTCCGGAGATTCAGGAAAACGTTCGAGACCATCTGTCCTTCCCGGATATTGAAGAGACGTGCGGCCCACAGGTAGCATATGAGCCCCAGGCCCATGGTCACCAGAAGTCCCGCCAGGGTGACCCTCAAAGACATCGTTCCGGTCCACCGACTGAAAAAACCCCATCCCCATGAGACGCCCAGATAGAGAACTCCCGAAAGGAAAAGAACCGGGACCGCATTTCCGAAAATCGCCCATGGGGGCGTTCCTACGTAACGCCTGAGCCCGAAGAAAAGCATCGCCTGATTGACCAGGGATCCGGCGGAGATCCCGAGCGCCAGAGCCAGAATCCCGGACGAGCGATAGAACAGAAACGAGATCGCGAGGTTGGTCAGGAGTCCCCATACCCCTGCCCAGACGGGATACCGGGTATCCTGGTAGGCGTAGTAGGCCCGGACGAGGATCCGGACGCCTGAAAAGGACCAGAGCCCCACCACGTAGCCCAGCAGGGCCGTTTGGGTCAGCAGCCGGCTTTCGGCCCTGAAGGAGCCGTGTTCGAAAAGGAGACGGATCAGGGGCTCTCCCAGGGCCACCAGTCCGGCGGACGCGGGAAGCATGAAGAAAAAAGAGAGCCGGTAGCCTTCGGCCAGGATGCGGGTCGTTTTTGCCGCTCCTTCGTTTTCGTGGGTATGGTGTGAAAGGACCGGAAGGATAACGGTCGCGATCGCGGCCCCGATAAGGCCCAGGGGGAACTGGATCAGGCGCATCGCGTAATACAGGGCCGATATCGTTCCCGAGACAAGGAACGATCCGAAGATCGTGGCGATCAGGAGGTTCCCCTGTGTCACCCAGAGCCCCCCGATCGACGGGAGAAGAAGCTTCATCACCCGCCGGGCGCCTTCGTGCCGGAACGCGGAGGAGACTGAAAGCCCCGGGAGAAAATGGATCGTGCCCCGTGACATGGCCGGCCACTGGAAGATCCATTGGAGCACCCCTCCCAGGACAACGCCGAACGCAAGGCCGTAGACGGGGTGGCCGAACGTGAGCTTCGCCGGAAGGAATGCGCCCGCGATCAGGCCGACGGAAAAGAAGATGGGGGAAAGGGCCGGGATGAAGAACCGTCCCTGGACATTCAGCGCGCCCATGACCAGCGCGGAGAGCGAGATGAAAAACAGGAAAGGGAACATGATCCGGATCAGTTGGGTGCCCCGTTCCAGGGCCTCGGGGTTCTTCGCGTAACCGGGCGCCAGGAGGTGCAGGAGCACGGGAGCGCTCCATTCTCCGAGTCCGATCAGTACGACGAGGATGAGCCCCAGGAGAATTCCCACGGCCGAAAAAAGGCGCGAGGCCCTCTCCGGCCCATCGGTTTTCAGTGTCCGCGCGAGGGTCGGGATGAAGGCCGACGACAGGGTCCCTTCGGCGAAAAGCTCCCGGAACATGTTGGGAATGCGGAACCCCACATAGTACAGGTCGGCTTCGGGCCCCGTCCCGAAACCGTATGCGACGACCATGTCCCGGAGGAACCCCCCGATGCGGGACAGGAACGTGGCCGCGGATACCAGGGAGATCCTGCGGTGCATCCGGGCCGGATGGTCGCTTTCGGAGGCCTGATGGGCCTGGGCGGTGGGTTCCTTGACGTTTTCAGGAAGTTCCATTATAGTCCAAGGGTTGTGGATCGAGCCCCTGACACACCGGGGAGGGTTATGTCCGTTTTTCCGTTCGGAACCGATGAAAGGAGTTTCTGTTGGCGTCCCATAAGGCGACACTCAAGGACATCAAGAAGAATGAAAAAAGACGGACCCGGAACCGTCAGGCGATCGCCATGATCCGGACTCTGGCCCGGAAGGTCGAGGCATTTGCGGCCGACGGCAAGAAGAAAGAAGCGATCGACGCGTTGAACAAGGTCGTCCCGGTCATCGATCATGCCGTGAATCGCCGGATTTTGCACCGCAATAGCGCGTCCCGCAAGATTTCCCGCCTCACGACGAGGGTCAACGCCCTGTCCTGACAATGCTTGCCCCGGGCCCTTTTGAAGGCGACAGGGCCCACATCCCCACGAAAAAGCGATCCATCGCGATGGACGGTTCCGTACCCGATTTGAGCAAGAGATCGGTCTCCCTCAGAAGCGCATAACCGTTCCGGATGGTCTGGGCCGACAACTTCGGCGCGAAGGCCAGCGCCTGTCGCGCGGAAAAGGGCGGCACCTTGGCCCGGCTCGAAAGGAGCGACTCTCCTCCCGGGCTCCGGGACATGATGCGCGCCATGGCGTACAGTCTCCACTGCCGGTGCCAGAGCGCCATGAGGCCCAGCGGCGTCTGTCCTTTTTCCACGAGGCGCTCCCACTGTTCGAAGGCTCTTTTATCTTTTCTCTCCCACGACTGGAAGATTTCGAACACCGACTTGAAGGGATCCGAGACCCCCATCTCTTCCAGGGTCTTTTTGTCGACGCCCAACGGGGCTCCCGAGTCCGTTCCCGGCAGCCGGTCGAGAAACGACGAAAGATGGCCGAACCGGTCTTCGAATTCCCGGCTCAGGATCTCCAGAGCCTCCTCTCGAATCGCCAGATTCTTCCGGGTTCCCAAAAGACGGATCCATTCCCGGAGCTCCTTCTCCCGTGCCTGGGGTTGCTTCGGGAGTCCCAGCCGGAAGACCGGCATCGCCGGACTGAAGGCTTCTTCCTTCCGGTCCCCGATCGAAAAGACCACCATGACCGACCGGGACGCGGGAAGGGACGGGACGAAGGATGCGAGGGATTTCTTGTCTTCGAGGCCCGGGATCCGGTCCCCCTGTTCGATCCAGATCAGCCGGCGCCCCCCGAACAGCGGTCGCTCCTTCAGAAGGGCCTGGATTTCGCCCGGCGACATCTCGCTGCCGATCCGGTTCTCGACGTTCATCTGGGCCTCTTCGGCAGAGGGAAACAGAAGGTTCCGGATCCGTTCCGCCGTCCAGGCGGCAATCATGGGATCGTCGTAAACGACGGCAAAGAGCGGGGGCAGGGTCGCTCCGTCCCGGAACAGAGACAGGGCCGTCATGCTCAATGGGACGCCTCCTCTCCCGGGACGATCGGGACCGGCGCACCATTCGGCTGGGTCGTCATCGGCGCCCCGATGGTCGGGGTCATCTGGAGGGGATTGTAGGTGACCGAAGTGATGTTGTGGGCCATCTGCTGTATCAGGCGGGCCACGGCGTTGGCGGAAGCGGTGTTCAGGGCGTATTGCTGGGTCTGCTGGAGGATGGCGAGGTTGGTGTTCAAATACATCGGCGCGCTCCCGATGATCGATCCGCCTTTCCAGAGAACCTGACCATTGAAGGAAACAAGCTGCGAGGTCAGGATGACCTCCACCTGGTACTGCTCGATCCCCTGGACGCTGGAAAGGGCCAGGGGGATCTGGGCGATCCCGACGACCGATCCGGTCAGGATCACGTCGGCCCGCTTCGGATCGTTCACCAGGGTGACTCCCGATGTTTTCTGGAGGTCGTCCTTCAGATACTGGGTGACCTGCATTTCCGCCAGGGGAAAGGTCGTCAGGTTATGGAAGGTCTTGACGGATATCGTCACGTGCTTGGCAAACCCGATCGAAGCAGTCTGCGGGGACTGGGTCACCCGGCTCAGCGTCATGACGTGGTACCCGCACCCGGCAAGGGCAAGCCCGGAGAGTAACAGAAGGGGGACCCCGGTCCCGATCGCCCGGCGGACGCCTTGGAGGGCGAAGAATCCTCGCCTGTTCATCCGGGACCGACGACGAGGTTCAGGAGCTTCCCGGGAACGAAGATCTCTTTTTTGACGACGAGGTTCTGGAGGTTTCTCCGGACCCGTTCGTCCGCCATGGCGAGCCGGACAAGTTCCGCCTGCGAGATGTCGGGGGGCAGGGTGAGTGTGGCTCTGAGTTTCCCGTTGATCTGTACGACGTAAGGAACCTCCGCCCGGAGGAGGGCGTCGGGATCGGCAACGGGCCATTCCCGGTCCATGAGGAGGCCCACGTATCCCATCGTCTCGTAGAGATGTTGGCTCACGTGAGGCGCGAACGGGGCGAGAAGGGTCACGAGGGTCGCGTACCCTTCCTTCTGAAGGGCCAGGTCGGGGCCGGAGAGGGTTTTTCCATCCGCGGGCGCAGCGGATGAAAGGGCGTTCAGGAGCTCCATGAGACGGGCGATAGCCGTGTTCATCTGGGTGTGGGACTCGAGGTCCTGAGTTACGTCCCGGATCGTTTCGTGGATCTTG
Source organism: Leptospirillum sp. (assembly GCA_027315205.1). Classification (GTDB taxonomy): domain Bacteria; phylum Nitrospirota; class Leptospirillia; order Leptospirillales; family Leptospirillaceae; genus DAHUYM01. Next base: position 12,549 of record DAHUYM010000024.1, read on the forward strand.
GCCCTCAACGCCTTCGATTCGGGTGGCAGATCCGCGGTGATCGGGAGATCGGTCTTGGGGAAGCGTCCGGAAAGTTCCACGACGCGCTGGTACAGGCGCCCCAGGAACCGGTAGGCCCCTTCGACGGCCTTGTCGTCCCAGGCCAGGTCTTTTTCCGGGGGCGCAGAGAACAGCGTGAACAGGCGTACGGTGTCGGCCCCGTAACGAGTGACCAGATGATCGGGATCGACGACATTGCCTCGGGACTTGGACATCTTGGCGCCGTCTTTCAGGACCATTCCCTGCGTCAGGAGAGACTGGAACGGCTCCCTCACCGGGATGAGCCCCAGGTCGTTCAGGACCCGTGTAAAGAAGCGGGAATAGAGGAGATGGAGGATGGCGTGCTCGACCCCGCCGATATACTGGTCGACCGGCATCCACCGGGCGACGGCGTCATGCTCGAAGGGCAACGTCCGGTTCTTCGGGTCGGTGAAGCGGAGGAAGTACCAGGACGAATCGACGAACGTGTCCATCGTGTCGGTTTCCCGGACGGCGGGTTCGTGGCAGACCGGGCAGGTCGTCTTGGTGAACGCATCGTTCTCCCGCAAGGGAGACCCTCCCGTCCCCGTGAAGGTGACGTCCCGCGGAAGGATGACAGGGAGGTCGCTTTCCGGCACGGGAACGGTTCCGCAGCGCTCGCAATAGACGATCGGGATGGGGGTTCCCCAATAGCGTTGCCGGGAAATCCCCCAGTCCCGGAGGCGGTACTGGATCTTTTCCACCCCCAGTCCCTGTTTTTTGAGTTCCGCGGTGATAGCGCCCTTGGCCTCTTCGCTCGGCTTTCCTGAAAATGCGCCCGACGTGGTCAGGACCCCGGGATCGGTGAAGAGCGAGCCTTCCGGCAGGGGGGAACCCCCGTCCGGCTGGATGACGTTCCGGATCGGAAGACCGTATTTTTTGGCGAATTCGTAGTCGCGTTCGTCGTGGGCCGGGACGCCCATGACGACTCCCGTTCCGTAACTCGCCACCACGAAATTGCCGACCCAGAGGGGGACGTGTTCCCCGGTCAGGGGATGGACCAGGCGAACGCCGGTGAAAAGTCCTTCCTTTTCCTCTTCGTCCATCGTGTTGCGTTCGATCATGCGCCGATGGATGATTTCTCGGGCGAAGGACTCGACCGGGGTTTTTTCGGGGCTGTTCCGGATCAGCTCCTCGAGAAGCGGGTGTTCCGGGGCGATCGTGACAAAGGTGACGCCGAAAAGGGTATCGGGACGCGTGGTGAACACGGTGAGGGCGCGGTCCGATTCCGCGACTTTAAACCGGATCTCGGCACCGGTCGAGCGTCCGATCCAGTTCTCCTGCATCGTCCGGACTTTTTCCGGCCAGCCCGTGAGGGAGGAAAGACCGTCCAGGAGTTCTCCGGCGTAGTCGGTGATCTTCAGGTACCACTGCTCCAAGGCCTTGAGCGTCACCGGGTTCTTGCAGCGCCAGCAGAGTCCTTCCTCGACCTGCTCGTTTGCGAGCACGGTGAGGCAGGAATTGCACCAGTTCAGGAGCCCTTCTTTTTTGTACGCCAGGCCTTTCCGGAAGAACTGGAGAAACAGCCACTGGTTCCACCGGTAGTAGTCGGGGAGGCAAGTGGCCACTTCCCTCGACCAGTCGTAGGAAAAGCCCAGGCTCTTGAGCTGTTCTTTCATGTGGCCGATGTTCTGCTCCGTCCAGAGGGCGGGATGGACCCCGCGCTGGATGGCGGCGTTCTCGGCAGGAAGTCCGAAGGCGTCCCAGCCCATGGGATGGAGGACGCTGTAGCCTCTCATGCGCTTGTACCGGGCGAGGGCGTCGCCGATCGAATAGTTCCGGACGTGGCCCATATGGATCCGTCCCGAAGGATAAGGGAACATTTCGAGGCAATAGAATGCGGGACGGTCGGTCGAAGCCGGGAGAGCGAAGGCGTTCGTCTCTTCCCACTTCTGCTGGACGGTTCGTTCGATCTCTTCGAAAGGATACAGGCTGCTCACACGGGACCCCGGCTCTGGTGATGTCGTTTGATCGTCCATCCTACCAGATTTTGACCTCTTCCCGAAAGAATCCCGACGCTCGGACGCCGGTCCGACTTGAGAATGGTGACGGCCCGCGGCTATAATCTCCCGTGCTTTAAATCTCTGGTCCCGCTTCCCGAAATCTTTCCTCGAATGCGCCCGTAGCTCAGCTGGATAGAGCAGTAGACTACGAATCTAAAGGTCGGGGGTTCAAATCCCTCCGGGCGCGCCAACTTTCATTTCCGGCCATTTCGGCCAACACAGCAAACCGTTTTCCAAATTAAATTCAACAGTTGTCCCGTTCAATCGCGGGTTCGAGAGTATTTTGTCCAAGAAATCACGACGCTCTTTGGGT
>DAHUYM010000025.1 GCA_027315205.1 Leptospirillum sp.
CGCAATCTCTCACGATTTCCGGATCGAGCATGCTCTACCCCCTGGAACGCGCCTGGATCGCCGCGTACATGAAGAAACACCCCGATAGCCGGATCCGGGTCTTCGGAACAGATTCGAAGATCGGCATTGAGAGCGCCTATCAGCAAAATATTTCGATCGGGGCATCGGATGCCTACATGTCGAGGATGCTCAAGAGGCAGTACCCTGGCCTCATCCCGATCCCGGTCGCTCTTGGAAGCGCCGAAATCGTCTACAATCTCCCGGGAATCCGGAATGGACAGGTCGTAAAGCTCGACGGTCAAGTCCTGGCGGGAATTTTCCTTGGCTCGATACACTCATGGGATGCGAAAGAGATTCGACGTCTCAACCCCGGCATCCGGTTTCCCGGAACGCCAATAAGGGTCATCCACCGGGCCGACAGCTCCGGAACCACGTTCGTTGTCACAGACTACCTGAGCCGCACCTCGAAGAACTGGGAGGCCCGCATGGGACGGGACATGTCTCCGGAATGGCCGACGGGAACCGGTGCCGAGGGAAGCGAAGGGGTCGCGAGAACCGTGCGGTCGACCCCGGGAGCGATCGGATACGTGGGATTCACATGGGCTCGGAAATACGGTCTTTCCTCCGCGGCGATAAAAAACCATGACGGCTTTTACGTTCTGGCTTCAAAACGGAGCATCCAAAGTGCTGCGATGGGTGCTTTCAAGCACCCTCATTTCCTGGAGGATCCGGACCAATCCATCGCGTGGCGAATCCGCGGGAGCGGGGTTTACCCGATCGTCAATTTCGAATATTGGGTCGTCAGTCCCCATCTGGATTCGGAAACGATGAGGGAGATTCGCGACCTGATCTCCTGGACGCTGGGACCCGGCCAGGAAAAGAAATTTCTGGACGGCAACGGATTCGTCCCGCTGCCGGTCCATTCTTCCGAACGCCAGCTCCGGAATGCACTGATCCAGCTGCTTCCCGGAAACAGTTACAAGGGGAACTCCCCCGGCTAGATAATCCGTTCCTCAGGAATGCCAGAGGGCCATCTTCGCGGCGGAAAGTCCGGACGAAAAGGCTTTCGAGACCGAAACCCCCTCCAGATAGTTCCCCGCAAGGTAGAGCCCGGGAGGGAGGTTCTCCCAGATGTCCCGGATCCTTTCGCCATGGCCCAGGGTATATTGGGGAATTGCGTTGGCCCACCGCTGGATGCGGAAAAAATCCGGCGTTCCCGAAAGCCCGAGGATCTCCCTGAGTTCTCCCATCACGATCCGTTCAAGATCCTCGTCGAAGGCATAGGCCAGCTTCTGTCCCGTCATCCCCCCTACGAACACGGTCAGGAGAACGTGGCCTTCCGGTGCCCGGTCGGGAAACAGGCTCGACGAAAAAATGACACCGAGGAGCTTTCTCCGGGAGGCCGAGGGAAACAGGACCCCGAACCCGTCGAGAGCGTGGGCGACCTGCTCCTTCCGGACCCCCACGTACGCGATCGCGATCGGGGCGTAAGGGATTTCCTTGAGACGGTCCGCGGCCTTCTCGGCGGGCGAGAGAAGTTCCGCGGCCTCATGGGCCGATGTGGCGAGGATCAGGTTCCGGGAGGTCAGGTAATATTCCTCCTCGTCGTAGAGGATCCCGACCCGGAACCCCTCTCCGTTCTCCGAGGCCCACTTGGTCACGTCGGCATGGATGCCTGCGTCGTCGCCCAGGAAGTCGGCACAGGCGCTTGCCAGTTCGGAAAGTCCCGACGGAAAGGAAAAAAGACCTTTTGGTCCATGACTGGCCCTCTTTTTCATGAGAAGAGACAGTCCCCCTTTCAAAAGGCTTCCGTGTTCGCGCTCCATGTCGTCCAAAGCCGGGAACGCGGACTTTAAAGAGAGCATGTCCGGATCGGAGGCATACACACCTTTGACGAACGGGTCCACGAAAACATCCAGGACTTCGTCACCCAGGCGCCGGCGGACGAAATGGCCGACCGTTTCCTCGAACCCGTCGAGTTCCCGGGGAACCCGCCATTCGCCCAGCAGACGGACCTTTCCCCGAAACGAAAGAAGGGGCGTGGTCAGGAACGCCCCGGGTGTCAGCGGGACCGGAAGCAGGCGGTTCCGATGAAAGACGAAACGGTTCCGGGAAAGAGGAGAAGCCGTGAGGAGCCTGGAGGAAAGACCCAGTTCGGGAATCCAGTCCCCGAGTGGATCGGAGCCCGAGGCGACGAGGCTGTTGGGTCCGAGTTCGATCAGGTAACCCTGGTCCCGGACGGTGTGGATCGCACCGCCCAGGTAGCCCCGGGACTCCATGAGCCTTACGGTCTGCCCCGCTTTCTTGAGCGCCATGGCCGCGGCCAGCCCAGAGATACCGCCACCCACCACAATCGTATCGCAATCGAATTCACCCATGCTCCGCGTGTTCCTCCCGAAATCCTTGGACTCCCCGCCGTTCCCAGATACAATGGAACGATCCGTCTCTTGCGGGATAAGGTGTTTTGGAACTTCCATGGCCGGACGGGATCGGACCCTGAGGCAACCCGGTCCGGCGTTCGCACAAGGGTTGGGGATGCAAACAGGACTCATTGCGTTTCTGGTTCTGGGACTGCTCTGGTTCATCGGGTATACCCTGGCCCAACCGGCGGGAAATGCCCTGTCGTTCCGTCCTTTCAGGATCCTCCTTCTGGTGTTGTCCGCCGCCTTCGTCCTTTATGCGACCCGTTTCGAACTGCACCAGGAGTGGCCCGGACTGACGCTCCGCCCCCCCTCTTTCCACCTTCTTTTTCCGGCGTCGGAGTGACCCTAGGGTCCGCCGGACGGGCCCGGGACCTGGAAAACCTTGCCCCTTTCCCTCGTCTGGCGTTCGAGCACGAGATACCGGAACACAAAATCCATAAGTTCGACATGGTGGAGAGCCTGAGCCGGATCCTCCCCCCAGACCGTCAGACCATGGAGCCGGATCAAAAAACCCGGAACATCGAACCCTCCCTCGCCGAAGCGTTTTACGACCTCGTCGGCAATCTTCGGAACTTCGGGCCAGTTCGGAAATACCTCCATACGTGCCGAAGGATTCTCCCCTACGACCCCCAACCCCTTCAGCATCTCAAGGGGAGGAAGTCCCACCCCTCCGTCCTGCGCCCAGAGGGAGACGAGGTTCGACTCCACGGTGTGGACATGATACACCGCACCCGCTTTGGGGACGGAGCCGTAAATCGCAGCATGGAGCGAGGTTTCGGCGGACGGACGACCGCCCTTCTCACCGACGGGGCTCCCTTCGGACGAAACAGCGACGAGGTCTCCGATCGAGAGGGTTCCCTTGTGGCGCCCGCTGGGCGTGATCAGGACCGGCCCTTCGGGGGGCCGGACCGATAGGTTCCCCGCAGTTCCGGCGACCCACCCCCGCCCGTGGAAGAAAGCCGCGTGGGACACCATCTCCTCCCCCCATTTTCTGGCTTCGGCCGAGAGGGGGGTCATGCGAGGACGGACTTCTTCAGGATGCGCATCACGTCAAAGAAATCCCCGAAGGGGAAAAAAGACTTCCCCTCTTCCAGGAGATATCCTGGGAGACGGTCCCGGGCAAACACGACGGGACAGGCGAGTGCCATTTCGAAGTCGGTCACCGAATCGCCGATCGCGATCGCAACGCCCCCGCCCGTTTTTTCAAGGACATGGCGGATGACCGCCGGCTTCGAGACGAGTTCCGTTTCGCTTTCCCAGCCGGACCGGACCTTGAGATACGCGCTCCCCGTATCGAGATCGAGCCCGTAGAGGCCGTACACGCGGGTCGCGAACCCTCCCAGGATGGTGCGGGCGAGGGCTTCGACCCCAGCGGTCACGATCACGATCGGGATCCCCCTCTCCCCCAGAAAATCGACGAACTCTCGAAAACCCGCCCGAAGCGGTGTATTCCGGACCGATGCGAGCATTTCAGGATAATGCCGGCTTTCGATGGATTCAAGAATGGCCCTGACGCCTTCCCGGAGCGACATGGTCCGGGAGATCATCCGCGGGATCAGAACGCCCGACAGGGCGGGCGAAAAGGTTTTCAGCACCCGGACGAAGGATTCTTCCCCGGTCACGGTCCCGTCCAGATCGCAGAACACGATATGCGTCACCGGGACCACTGCCGAAGAGCGGATTTGAGGGGACCTTCGGGAACATTCTCCATCTCGAACGATTTCCCTTGCCCGGCGCGATCCAGCGCTTCAAAAAACGCCCTAACGCCCGCCGCCGTGCCTTCCGGATGGTCCATGATCCCGGTTCCGGCATTCATGATGACCTCGTTTCCATAGTCGGCTATGACCCTGGGAACGAGGCCGGGGTGGATTCCCGCCGACGGGACCGGGAAGACTCCCCGGGCGAGAAGTTCGTTTTTCACCCGGCCCTCCTCGCTTTCGGAAAACGGAAGCGACCCGTAGTGGGTGGGGATAAGGACGGCATCCGCCCCGGAAAGGACCGGCAGGGTTCCGAGAACCACCGAATAATCAAGACCCCAGTCCCGGGATCCGCACAAGGCCCCGGAAAACGCGGGATGGACGAAAAGGGGAACGTTCACGTCCGGGTCCGCCGCCAAGGCTTCAAGAACCGGGAATCCATATGTCAGGGCATTCACGAGAAGCGCATTGGCCCCTTCGGACACCAGAACCCTGGCCGTCTCCAGGACCTGGTCCGCCCGACCGGAGAGGTTCATGGCATAAAGGACGGTTTTTCCTGTCGCCCTTCGGACCTCTTCGATCACGGGCAGGCAGGCCTTGAGGCGATCCTGCACCCGGCACTCCGGAATATCCGGGAGGATCTCGTCGTCCTTGATGATATCGAGGCCCGCAAAAGCGGCGTCCCGCAAAATGAGGGCATGGTCCTCGGGGGACAGGCCCAGAGAGGGCTTGAAGATGGCCATGACGAGAGGGCGGGAGGGAACTCCGACGGCCGACCGGATTCCCCCGATTCCGAACCGGCACCGGGTTCCCCAGCCCGGAGGGACGGCGAGCGCGACGATTCGGGCGGGTCCCGCCAGCGAGTATTTTCCATAGATCATCGTGAGGAGGGCTCCGACCCCTTCGGGGCAATTCGCGAGAGGGTAGCGGACGGTGGCCCGGGAAGTTCCGTCGGAAAGGGTCATTACATCCAGAACCTGTCCCAGATGGGCCCTGAGCCGCTCCGAGCGATCGGCCCATCGTTCCCCCCACGTGCCGGCCGTCTGTCCGATCGCGATGATCTTCGCTTCCCGATGCGCATCGACCCCGGGCGGGAAACGATACGTGACCTCGATGCCGGACATCGCCACCGCCGTCAGGCGGAACTCCCCGCGAAAAGGAGCGGGGTGCCGGTATACACGGGAACCCACCCGGCCGTCGATGTGAAATACCGGACCGCCTTGATCCGGTTTCCGGGCGTCAGTCGGAACCAGTGTTCGGTGTTTTTCGGGATCTTGACGAAGTCCCCGGGAGAGACGAGGAGTTCCACCTGTGACCGGTCCGGGAGAACGAACCCGAACACACCCTCCCCGTCGACGATATACCGGACTTCGTCGTCGTCATGGGTATGGATCCTGAGAAATGCGGAGAGTAGTCCGTCGAGGCCCGGGGTTTGGGGATTGAGGACGATCAGGTCACGGCTTCGATACCCGTCCGACGTCCGGAGGATCTCGAAATAGGCGTCGTGACGGAGGAGGACGGTTTCTTTTTCGGGATCCGAAAGCGCGGGACGGTCCAGGAGAGCCCCTACTCCGCCGTTGCGGTCCGGAGGCCAAAACTCGAGGCGGACTCCCAGGGGAGACAGGATCGAGGCCACCTTTCGGGTATCCCGGACGGATTCTCCGTCGAGCTTCAGAAGCATCGCCACGCGTCTTTCCCTCCCGACGAACCGGTGGTTCATCCTCACAGGCCTGATGCCCCGGCATTTTAGCAAACCTGCCGGGGATCCGCCAGACATAAAGCGTTATCGAAGGAAAAAAAAGCTGCCGGCCTTACAGGTAAGAGCCGGCAGGAAACCAAGTCAGAGGGCCTTTGCGTGGGCTTTCAGGTACTCCCTGATCCCGCTTTCGGTCGCTTTAATCGCCGCATCGCCCTTGTTCCAGCCGGCGGGACAGACGTCACCGTTCTGTTCGAAAAACTGGAGAGAATCGACCATCCGGATCGCTTCGTCGATATTCCGTCCCAGGGGCAGATCGTTCACGACAAGATGCCGTATGATGCCGCTCCGGTCGATCAGGAACGTGCCTCGAAGAGCGATCGATTCGTTCAGGAGAACCCCGTAGGAACGAGATATCCCTTTCGTCAGGTCAGATACGACGGGAAAGCGAACGTTTCCGATCCCGCCCCCGTCCACAGGGGTGTTTTTCCAGGCGAGATGGGTATATGCGGAATCCACGCTGACTCCGACCACCTTGACGGATTTCTTCTGGAAATCCTCGAGACGATGGTTGAACGCGATGATCTCTGTCGGACAGACAAAGGTAAAGTCCAAGGGCCAGAAGAACAGGATCCCGTAGGATCCTCCGAGATATTCGTGAAACCGGAAGCGATCGTTGAACGTGTTATCCGGCATGACGGCTGTTGCGTTAAAATCGGGTGCCGGCTGACCTATAAGAGAAAGCATTCTGTCTCCTTGTCGCTTGATCGAATGGTTGTTCGTACCGATTGACAGTTCCCGCGGAATGTCGGACGGGGATTGAAGGGGGACGCCTCTCCGTATTACCGCGAGCGGCTCGCGCGATACGACTCCTGCGTCTTGGTCTCTCCGTTTAGCGACTTCAGAAACGAAATCAGGTCCGATTTTTCCTGATCGGTCAGATGGAGCGGGACGATGAGCGGGTCTTTAGGATACGGGCTCGAGCCTCCTCCCTTGTCGTAGAAGTCGACCACGTCCCTGAGGGTCCGGAACACGCCGTCGTGCATGTAGGGAGCGGTCAACGCGATGTTCCGGAGGCCCGCCGTGCGGAACCGGCCCTTGTCCTCCGGATTATGGGTGACGGCATAGCGCCCCACGTCGACCGCGAGCGGCCCGACCTGGGGAACTCCAAGATTGTGGTACGAAAGGTCGGACAGCAGGGGTCCGTTATGGCAAACGGCACAGCGCCCCTTGCCCTTGAAAATCGCGAGTCCACGTTTCTGGGCATCGTTCAGGGCGTTCACGTCCCCCATCAGATAGCGGTCGTACGGGCTGTCCGGGGTGACCAGGGTCCGTTCGAACGCCGACAGGGACTGGGCAATCCGGTCGAGCGAGACCGCTCCCCCGTAAACCTTATAGAACGCCACCCTGTAGTACCGTATCTTCCTGAGACGCCCGACGAGGGCATTATAATCGGGATTGGCCATTTCGACCGGGTTTCCCAGGGGTCCGATCGCCTGCTCCTCAAGACTGCTCGCACGGCCGTCCCAGAACAGCTTCGGGAAATAGGCCGCATTCAGTACGGTCGGCGAATTCCTGCCGCCTCTTCTGTTGTCGACGCCGATAGACACCGGCCGCGGATCGGCGTACCCGGCCGTCGGGACATGGCAGAACGCGCAGCTGATCGAACCGTTCTTCGAGAGTCTCGGATCGAAGAACAGATGTTTTCCCAGTTCCACTTTCGATTTCGTACCGAGATTCTGGGCAGGCATGGTCGGAGCGGCAGAAAGCGGCACCAGCGTCCCCGCCCATGCGATCGCAGCCGGGAATGCGAACGCCATAACGGTTCCCCAAAATCCCTTTCTCACGATATTCATCATCGCAATCCTCCCAAGCTCATCACTCAATTCCCTGTCGGTGTCCGAACCGGTCGCGTCGATTTCAGGCACTCCGGGCAGATGCCCTTCAATTCCGCCTGCCGGACAAAAATGTCCCTACCGTCCCGGAGGAGTTCCGGTGTCGGAAGTTTGTCGAAGGATTCCCAGGTAAAGTCCCATATGCGTTGGCACGCGTCGCAGACAAAATGATGATGCGGCGCAAGATTCGCATCAAAACGATGGGCTCCTTCCGATGTGGCGACTTTTCGAAGAACACCGGCACGCTCCAGCGTTCCGACGGTCCGATAGACCGTGTCCAGAGACAGGGAAGGCATCTCCGGGCGCAAACGGGATAACAGATCCTCGCAGGAAGGGTGGTCCGTCGCCGCAAGAAGTGTCTCGAAAATAACCATCCTCTGGGGTGTCATCCGGAGACCTTTCACGCGGAATTTCTTCAGGAGATCCCCGATCGCCTTTCGATACCCGTCGGATTTTAACGGCATGACCCGTTTCGCATTCATGGATTTATTATTAAATGCTAATTCCTATTTGTCAATTAATTCCTAATAATAATTTTTTCCATCAAACCCGAAAATGTTCGGACCGGTTCCCTTTTCCGGGCTTTTCTCTCTATACTTTTCATCAAACCTGTTTGAGTTTTTTCAAAAATACACCGACAGGAATTATCAGGGGATCAATTTTGGAGCACGCGCTCAAAAAACCGATGTGGTATGTCCTGGCACTCATGGCTGTGGGACTCGGAGCGGAAGCGTGGGGTTTCGTCCTGATCAAGAAAGGCCTGATCGAAGGGACTGCCGATCTCCCTTTCTTGACTTCGGGCCACTTCGGGCATGTGTTCGCCCAGATCACGACAACCCCGCGGGTTCTTCTGGGAACGGCCCTTGAAGCCCTTCACTTTGGCATCCTGATGGAACTTCTTTCCTTCGGAGACGTCTCCTTCATCATACCCATCACATCGATCGGCTATGTCCTGACACCCGTGACGGCACTCGTCTTCCTCCACGAAACCATACCCCCGATCCGATGGATCGGAATCCTGTTCATCTGTACCGGTGTCTTCGTCATCCTCCGGAAAGACCGGCCTTGACTTGAAGAAAAAACCGTTCCGACTCAGATATCTCTGGATCCGGATGCTCGACGAAACCCGGAGGCTCAACCGGTTCTGGAGGGTGCTCCTCCTCTCCTTCGTCATCGGCATCGTCACCGGGCTCCTGGTCTCCCTCCTGGAATCGCTCGTCTACGATCTCCTGTTCCTGACCCTCTACAACACGTATTTCAAGAATCGCCTGGTCGTGATCATGATCCCGATGATCGGGGTCCTTCTGACGCGCCTGATCCTGACCTACGGAAAAACGGACGGGATCGGGGGAACCGAGGATGTGGTCAAGAGCTACCACGAATACCGTGGGCGGCTTCCCCTTTCCAAAACGATCTACAAAATCCCGGCCTACATTGCGACCCTGGGTTTCGGGGGAAGCGCCGGTCTGGAGGGGGCTTCGACCTACCTGGGCGGAATGGTCAGTTCCATCGTCGAGAAAATCATGAAAAGGCTGAACATCACTCTCGAGGAACAGCGCACCCTTTTGCTCGCGGGGGCAGGAGCCGGGCTTTCCGCCATGTTCAAAGCCCCTCTGACGGGAACGATTTTTCTCCTGCAGGTCCCCTACAAAAGCGACATCGCCCCGAACGCCCTGATACCGACCCTCATCGCGTCGGTGTCTTCCTACATCGTGATGGTCACGTTCAAGGGGACGCAACCCCTGTTCAACATGGCGGGGAAGGCGGATTTCAGGCTCAAGGACCTCCTGGTCGTGATCCTGATCGGTCTCGCATGCGGGTTCCTCTGCAAGATCTTTCTCCGTGTTTACCGCCGGACAAAGAACTGGTTTCTCAGGGGACCGTCCCGCCTTACGGGCCGCAATGTCCTGGCCGCCTTTCTCCTCGGGATGACCGGATACGTCGCGACACTCCGTTTCGGAGAAGCGCTCCCTCTCGGACCGGGCAACATTTTTATCCAGTTTCTGCTGTCGGTTCCCGACACCTTCCTGAACCTTCTTCTGCTTCTGGCCCTCAAGGTATCGGCCATCATCTTCACGTTTTCCGCCGGCGGCATGGGTGGCGCATTCTTTCCGCTTCTGACCCTCGGTGCCGCAACCGGAGGGATCGTTTCGAACCTGGCCGACATCCAGCCGTTCGATTTTGGGGTCGTGATGGGCATGGCCGCGTTCCTCGCCGCCGGTTACAAGACTCCCCTCGCCGCAGTGGTGTTCATCGCCGAGTCGACCCACAGTTCGGGTTACCTGATCCCGGGCCTGATCTGCACGGTCTTCAGTTACATTGCGTCCGGTCCCTCCTCGATCTCTTCCCACCAGCGCGACCGGGAGGACATTCACCTCGCTCGCCGGTTCCACCTGAAGATCACCAACGCCATGCGGCAGAATATCGTCAGCATCCCATCCGGCATCACACTTGAGGAATTCCGGCAGAACTACCTCCTGAAATACTTTCACCGCACCTACCCGGTTCTCGAAAACGATCGCCTGGTCGGCATCCTTTCCATCTCTGATATCGACAAGATCCCGCCGGATCAATGGGCGGGGGTCAAGATCTCTTCCATCATGATTGCCCCGGTGATAACCGTCTCCCGGGCGGACACGATCCAGGACGCGATCCAGAAAATGAACCGTTACGATCTCGATCTCTTGCCGGTGGTTTCGGAATTCGTTCCGGACCAGATGGTCGGGGGGGTGAGCCGGACCGACCTCTTCCAGGGAGAATGGTCCGGTGCGGCTTGAAAAAGAAGGGTTCTCTTGAAATTTCGAGGCTTTTTCGGCTAGGATTTTTCTTTACCCGAACGCGCCTGTAGCTCAGTCCGGATAGAGCATCGGATTCCGGTTCCGAGTGTCGGGAGTTCAAATCTCTCCAGGCGCGCCATATTTTAAGCCATTTCTTAAATCATCTCTCCTCTAAAATTGATTTTCTGTTGCAATGAACTCCTGAGAGAAACGGGATTGCCCACATTTTCAGGAGAAACAATCGGCCTCAATCGACAAGCGAGGGCCCCAGTCCTGATCCGGCGATAAGGCCTGCAAGAGTGCACCTGATCGTCGATTCCCCAGCACATCCAGAGCGAGGAATTTTTTGTCTATCCAGGACCTTGGCTTCCCACACGTGCTCGGACGAAAACAGAAGGGCTCATCCAGGGAACCTCTGACTTTCGCAACTCTGGAGCGATGAATCATGAAGTCCCCGTTTCAAGCAGAAAATATGACTGCAGATTCAGGACTTGACCGGGTAAGGCTACGGTCTATTTCAACGGTCCGTTTGGCCATCGGGGAATGCAATGATGTTCTATTCTTTTATCTTTCTGACGAAATCCGGAGTTTCATACGCCGCTGAAAGACTTCGAAAGAAGCAACGGCTGATAATCATCAGCCTTGGCATACTGATGGTTTTAATGGGTGAGTCAATTCCATCCCTGGCATGGGAGGCCGAGGGGGTACCTTCGCCACCCCTTCCTTCCCTGTCATTCCCTTTCCAATG
>DAHUYM010000026.1 GCA_027315205.1 Leptospirillum sp.
CAAGATGGGATCCGGCGAATTCGGCAACGCGGTCTACGACAAGACGTCCCACCTGACGTTCTTCGATCTCTCGCCCGGACACGACGACCTGCTCCTGTGTTTTCTCGAAGTATTGCACCACGCCGATTACTCGGACCCGGACACCTTTTCCTGGAGCCCCGTCCGGCTGGGGGAGCCCCATTTCGTCGAGTCCCGTTCGAAAGAGTACATCGACCACGGCCACGGCCTCTTCGTCTCCCCGCCCGGGCCGGGCGGCGGCCGTTTCCTCGTGTCCCCGACGTTTGCCTGGACGCCGGTCGAACGCCGGGTGTTCGGGAACTATGCCGAACTTCATCACCTTTTGTGAGCGGTTCCCCCGGGGAAAAGCCCGGGAGACGGAGGACCGCACCCGGGTATAGTATGAGGGGCCCCGGGAGGAGAACGGGCGAAGACCGGGGGATACCACAGGGCGCAAGAGTCCCATTGACAAGGAGCGGCATGATGGAAGGGCGCAGAGGGAGAACGGGGCGGAACCGCTGTTCGGTTCTTGGAGCTTTCGGATGTTCGGCGGTCCTGGCCCTGGCGGGGTTCCTGGCGGGGGGGTGCACGTCGGTCGAAATGCCGCCGACACCCTACGGCATCGAACACGTCGTGGAACATTCGAAAGGGTCGAAACCCTCCTGGGTCGACAATATCGACGCCTACCAGAAAGCTCACGACGGCCGGGTCTATTTCGTGGGGATGGCGATCCGCGCTTCGGATATGAGAGGGGGCCGGACCGACGCCGCCGCCAACGCGATGTCGCAGATCGCGAACTCGGTCAAGGTCACGGTCCACAATCTGTATATCGGCGCCCGGGCCGCGGACGCCGGGGGGAACGCCGACGCCTATACGGCGGACATGCAACGGGCGATCGAGGCCGGAACCCTTCAGGAAGCGAAAGGGGTCATCACCGGTGCCGCCCCGGACTTCTTCTGGTGGCAAAAAACCTGGATCCAGGCGGGACCCGGGGAACCGGTCCGGTATTCCTTCGATGTCTACGTTCTGGTGTCCCAGTCCAGGGCGGACTACGAAAAGACTGTCTTCCGGACGCTGAACGGCCTCCAGTCCTCGGTCGACCTGCCGAAGGCCGGTGTGGTGATCAAGACCATGAAGGACCTCTGGCTCAGGAAGCGGGGAGTCTGAACACCCTGCGGACATGGCCGGAACTCTCGGGGTGGGCGGGGGTACAGGGAAAACAATAACAATAATCGTCAAGGAGGGACCGATGGGTCGATTCACATCGCTCTTCATGGTCGGGCTGCTTTTCGTCGCGATCGTCGGGGGATGCAGCACATACAGCGTCAAGCGGGTGTCCCTTGATACCGAGGGCGGAGTCACGGACGAATGGACCGACACCGACGCCCGGCTCACGGCCGAGACGCTGATCCGGAAAGCGCTGGATTCGAACTGGTTCTCCGATTTCCGGAACACCCATTCCCGGAAGGCCGTGGTCGTCCTGGGCCAGATGATCAACCGGTCCGACCAGCACATCAATACCCATATTTTCCTGAACCACTTCCAGGATTCGCTGATCAACTCCGGAAAGGTCACCTTCGTGGCGGGGGAGACCTACGCACGGAAACAGGCGGAGGCCGAGCGGAAATACCAGCTCGAGCATGCCCGCGCCTCGACCGTCCACGGTCCGGGCCAACAGACCGGGGCCGACTTTCTCCTGACCGGCTCCATCAACTCCTTCGTCGCGAGCCGGGACGGCAAGACCGTCCGGTTCTACCAGACCCACCTGAAGGCGATCGACCTTACCACCAATGAAATCATCTGGTCCGCCGAATACCGGATCAAGAAGATCGCCCATCAGTCGGGATACTCGTTCTGAGAGTCTCCAGTCGCGGTCGTCCTGCCGGGCAGTCCTAAAACTGCGAGCCGCCCTTCGGTTGCAGTTTTCCCCGTTCTCTCCGACAATATACGGAACGGTCGGAGTGGAGTTCTATCTCCGGCCTTTTTTCGGGGTGCGCCCTTTACAGGGAATATGCAGCTCCCGTGCGTGTCCCATCTTACCTTACCCGAATCGACGATTTAAGGATCAGTCCCGATATGGAACAACGTCCTCAGGCACGCATGCCGCTCACGATCCACCGGAAGCTCGGAACCCTCCTTCGGCAGGCGAGCATCGGGACGGTCCGGGAACGGAACGTGCGCCGGCACATCGAAATCGTCCGCAGGACCCTTAAAGTATGGGCCCGGGAAGAGTATTCGGAGACCGAGCTTCCGCAACATGCGTACAAGGCGTTGTACTACGGAGACGCGTCCGGAACGGCGGGGAAAACGTTCGTTCCCGCTCCCATCGAGACGGAGGCTGAGTGCGAAAGGCTCCTCGGCATGCTCTCGACCTGTATGGACCTCATCATCGAGAGCTACCCGCAGGGGCTCGAGACCGAAGCGCTCCTCGTCTCGCTCGGCAAGGCCATCATGACCCTGAACAAAATAAAGACGAACATCATCCATTACGAAAAACCCCAACGGAACATGTGAACGCCTCCCGGACCGGTTCCACGGATTTTCCAGGGTTGCCGCTTACGATATCGCACCTTGCGGTGAGAAAAGACCGCATCCCGATCGGAATGCGCCTGTATATGCATAAGGGATCGGTCCGCGAGGAGCCTCCGGCCTCCGTTCGACAGGGGGACCCCCGGGGCGTTTTGCGACCGTCTGGCACATTCCGATAGAATGGTCGGACGAAAGCACGAGAACATTCCGGATCCCGTCGTGGCCAAGGCGATTCTCGGCCGGACGGGGTTCCCCTGAACGAAGGAGAGTACGCATATGATACAGCCCTGGAACGACCTGAAACCTGTCAAGGCTCTGATCCTTGGAACGCTCGGTTTTTCGGCGATCCTGTTTGCCGTGTCGGGGTGCTCTTCGGTGCAGCAACCCCCGGAACCCTACGGCATCCAACACGTGGTGGAACACGCGAAAGGCGACCGGCCGGACTGGATCGACAATATCCAGAAGTACCAGAAGGACCACAGCGGCGGAAGGAAGTACTTTGCCGGGATGTCCATCCGGTCCTTCGACATGGAGGGCGGTCGGACCGACGCGTACGCCAACGCCATGTCCGGCATCGCGAACGGGATGAAGAACACGGTCCACAATCTCTACATCAGCGCCCGGACCGTCGACGCCACCGGGGACGCGAGCTCTTACACCGCCGACCTCCAGAAGGCGATCGAGGACGGGACCCTTCAGAAGGCCAGAGGCGTCATCACGGGAGCCCAGCCGGATCTCTACTGGTGGAAGAAGTACTGGGTCCAGATGGCTCCGGGCGCTCCGGTGCAGTATTACTACAACGTCTACGTCCTGGTTTCGATGTCGCAGAGCGATTACGACCAGAGCGTGTACCAGACCCTGAACAAGGTGCAGGACGTCGTGGCGGCCCCCAAGGCCCACCGCGTCATCAAGACGATGAAGAACCTGTGGCTGAAGGACCATTCTGTCCAGGGCGGTGCCACGGCCGCACCGGCAGCGAACTCGATGGAATAGGGAGCGATTCGCATGGGTGGACGACGGATTTCAAGGCGTTCGATTGTTCTGGCGTGCGTCCTTCTCCTGGGGATATTCTCCCAGGGGTGCTCCTCTTATAGCGTGAAGCGCGTTTCCCTGGACACCGAGGGGGGCGTAACCAGCCGTTGGACCGACACCGACGCCCGGCTCACGGCCGAAACGCTGATCAAGAAAGCGATGGATTCGAACTGGTTTTCCGATTTTCGGAACACCCACGACCGAAAGGCTGTGATCGTCCTGGGCCAGATGGTCAACCGGTCCGATCAGGATATCAACACGCGGATCTTCCTGAATCACTTCCAGGACGCCCTCATCAATTCGGGAAAGGTCGTTTTCGTGGCGGGGGAGGATTATGCGAGGAAGCAGGCCGAAGCGGAGCGGAAATACCAGCTCGGGCACGCCCGGTCGTCGACCGTCCACGGGCCGGGCCAGCAGACCGGTGCCGACTTTCTCCTGACCGGCTCCATCAACTCCTATGTGGCCAGCCGGGGGGACAAGGAGGTCCGGTTTTACGAAACCCATTTAAAAGCGATCGATCTCACCACCAACGAGATCATCTGGTCCGCCGAATACCGGGTCAAGAAAATTGCCCATGCATCCGGGGGTTCTTTCTAACGTCCGCATGAGGCGGGTTCCGTCCGGCTCCATCGGCGGAAGACGATGGAAAGGAAGGATCCCGGATGGGCCGGATGAGGATGAAGGGCAGGGGCTGGCTGGCGGCGGCCGCATGTCTCCTGATGGCGTCCTGCGCCCCTTCGGTTTCGCAGTACAGGCAGTATTACGACGCCCTGAACCCTCCTTCGGGAACGATGTCGAAGACCGGGCCGGTCGAAGCGATCGAACGGGCCCGGGGGAACTATCCCGCCCGGGATCGGGTCCTTTACGGCATGGATCTCGGCATGGCCAACAATGTCGTGGGGAACTACCGCGAAAGCGCGAAGATCTTCCGCGACACCGACCGCATCATCCAGGAGCTGTATACCAAGTCGGTCACGAACATCCTCCTGGCCTACCAGACGAACGACCTGGTGATGCCCTACCGGGGTCTTCCGTTCGAGCGGGTGATGGTCAACCTCGTCAATTCCCTGAACTATGCGGGTACCGGTGACTGGAGCGGAGCCCTCGTGGAAACGCGCAAGATCCGGGAAAAGCTGGTCGTATACAACCGGCGCTATCCCGAGGCGGCGGCTCCTCCGGGAAAATACGCCGCCTACTCGGGGCCGGCCCGGCGGCTCCTGGACCAGCACAACATCCCCTACAACCCCTCCCAGCTGAACCATTACACGGACGACGCGTTCGCCCGGTTCCTGTCGGGTGTGTACGAAGAGGCCCAGGTGCATGCCGGAGGGGTGGACTACCAGTCGGCTTTTCTTTCCTACAAGAAAGCGCTCGAGGCCTACGAAAAAAACCGGGAACTCTTCGGAACCCCCGTTCCCGCCTTCCTGGCCCGGCCCCTTCTGAGGACCGCCGACGCGGCCGGGAGAGTCGACCATCTGGCCCGCTACAAAAGGGAGTTCTCCGGGGTGCAATGGATCCCCTCGGGGACCTTCGAGACGATGGGCCACGTGGTTTTCGTGGGATACAACGGCCGGATGTTCCATCTTGTCTCGGAGAGAATGGCGTTCCCGTTTCCGATCATGGGGCAGTTCGTCATGATCAGTCTCGCCTTTCCCAAGCCGGTCGGCGGAGGTACGACGGTCCGCGGGCATGATATCCAGGCCCTCGACGCCGCGAACCGCCCTGTCGCGTCCGTCCGGTCCGAGCTCGGGGAAGACCTGCGGGCGATCGGGACGACCAATTTCCAGGACCACCTGAAACGGATCGTTTTGAGGGAAGCCATCCGGGCCATCATCAAGACGACCGAACAGGTGGTCGCCCAGCAACAGGCCGGCAAATCCGGCGGCGCGCTGGGCCAGCTCATCGCGGCGGTCGTCGGCGGGGTCGCGACCGTCGTCTCCGACATCGCGGATACCCGGTCCTGGCGCACGCTACCCGCGACATTCGACTATGCCCAGCTCGACCTCCCCCCAGGGACCTATTCGATCCGGCTCAAAACCGATGGCGGGGACGGCCGGACCACGGAGAGCCGGGTGACCCTCTTGCCCGGGGAGTATCTTTTCGTCCGGGCGATCGACGTCAATTAACGTGAGGAGAGTTCGACCATGAGCACACTGAGAGCACGAGGTCTTTTTTGGGCAACCCTGTCGCTTTTTGTCCTGGTCCTGGGTCCGATCGCCCGGGACGGAGCCTCGGCCGACGAGGGGCGGTGGTGGGAAACCGGACTGTCTCCGAAGTATCCCCGCTCCACGTACCTTTCAGCGTCGGGATTCGGGTCCACGGTCAACGAAGCCAAGAACGACGCGCTCAAGAACCTTTCCAAGATGCTCCGGGCCAAGGTCGAGTCCAAGACGGTGTTCGTCCGTAAGGAGACCGAGAAATCCCTGTCCCGGACCAGTTCCGAAAACCTGACCATCAAGACCGACGAAATCCTCCGGAACGTGTTCTATCCGAAGGTCCGGTTCTTCTCCGACCAGAACGGGTACTATGCCCTGGCGGTCCTGAACCGCCGAAAGGAGGCGATGGCCCTGATGGTCAAGGGCAACCGCCTCAGGCTCGAAGCCTCCGCAATGCGGGACCGGGTGAACAATGCGTCGGACCCGCTCGAAAAGGTGCGTTCCTTGAGAACGCTGGTGCGCCTCGAGGAAACGGTCTACGAGACGGAAGAGGAGAGGTCGCTCCTGGGGGGTGCCCCGATGGTTTTCGCTCTTCCCCTCATGCAGGACCGGGAAGAGCTTCGGAGCCTTCAGAGCCGCACGCTCACCGTATCGGTCCGATTGACCGGCGACGGTCCCCAGCCCGGCGTCCTTTCGGACGGTATCCTCCGGGAACTGTCCGGCGAGGGCTTCAGGAAGGTCGCGAGCAGCGGGAAGATCCGGATCGAGGGAAAGGTGCACACCGAACCCCTCCCTCCTTTTCCGGGGAGTCCCTATACCTTTGTCCACTTCGACGTGACGGTGTCGGTCATCGACGGAAGCACCGGGCAGATGGTCCGGCTCTACCAGAAGTCCGGCCGGGTCGGCGGGCTCAATTTCGTCCAGGCCCGGGAACTCCTGGACATGAAGCTCAGGAAGAAAGAATCCCGCTCGATCGCGAAGACGGTCGTGGACTACGTGTTTCCTCCGGAAAGCGGCAGGCTGGCGGATTGACGGAGCTGCCGATCCGAAAAGAGGGGGTATCCTGTATCGGGACCGTTGCCTCCCGTCTTCGAGGAAGGCGTGTCCCGGACGCGCTTAAACATGGACGTCCAGGGGCGCATTTTTATCCTTTGCCGAAACAGGAAAAGATTTCCGGTCATTGATCGGGTCTATGAATGAAGCCGTTCGGAAGACCTTTTTAGGCCTGATTTTTTTTCTTGAACTTTCGGAAACAGAGGATTAACATTCCTTCCGTTGCCCTATATCTAGTGTCTAAATCTTAAGACACTACAATTTCTTGTATAAGGAAGATTCGAGTATCTCCACTTTTTTTGTCGTGTCCCTATAGGGCGACAAGAAGAGGAGGATACGTTTTTCTCGGGAGGTATGCATGGAAAGCAAGGTTTCGCTTCATCTGTCGGAAAACGCCTTGAAAGTTCTCGAGAAACGGTATCTCGGAAAGGACGAGAAAGGGGTCGTCCGCGAGAATCCGGAACAGATGTTCCGCCGGATCGCCGACGCCATCGCCGGCGTGAACGCCCAGCCCTCGGAGAGGGAGTTCCTTTCGGAAGAGTACTACCGGTTCATGGCCAGCCTGGACTTCCTGCCGAATTCGCCGACGATCATGAACGCCGGTCGGCCTCTCGGCCAGTTGTCCGCCTGTTTCGTGCTTCCGGTGGGAGATTCGATGCCCGAGATCTTCGACACGGTCAAGGCGACGGCCCTGATCCACCAGACGGGCGGGGGGACGGGATTCGCCTTTTCCCGGCTCCGCCCGAAAGGCGCGGTCGTGCGTTCCACCGGGGGCCAGGCGTCGGGTCCCGTCTCGTTCATGAAGGTCATCAATGCGTCCACCGACGCCATCAAGCAGGGCGGATGCCTCCATCCTTCGACGCTCGTGTTTACGGAAAACGGCGTGATGAGGCTCGACGAACTGGTCGACCCCGAAGGTGCCGAATGGCAGACGATCACCGAGTCGGTCGTGACCGACAAGGGATGGCACACCGCCTACGAAGGGCATGTGCACGGAATTTCGGAAACCCTGGAAGTGACGTTTTCCAATGGGAGCCGGCTCGTGGGGACACTGGAACATAAGGTGCTCGTCTCCGAGAACGGACAGGAGGTCTGGCGGGAGTTCCGGGAACTGAAAGCCGGAGATCTCGTCATGCTGAGTTTCGGGGCCAGGCCGTTTTCCAAGGAGACGGTTGTCCTGAAGCCTTCGCAGGATCCAGGACACGGTTTTCCTTCGGTGCTGGACGAGGAATTCGCCTATTGGCTCGGCTATCTCTACGGAGATGGTTTTGTTTCGAAAACGGGACAGAAGAAGGTCGGCTGGACGGTCGCTGACAGCCATCCGGACTTGAAGCGGGAGCTTGTCCATCTCTCCGAATGCCTGTTCGGTCTCAATGTGTCTTCCCAGAAAAAACCGGACGATGCTTCGGAAACCTTCGTCATCAATTCAACGGCGCTGCATGAATGGCTCGGGATCAATGGTTTCGACAAAGAACGGTCCCACCGGATCGAAGTCCCCGCTGCGATCCGCCGGTCCCCGTTTCCGGTGATCGCCGCTTTCGTTCGGGGCTATTTCGAAGCGGACGGCTCGCTGAACGAAGGGCACCCCGTCGTCACCTCGACATCCAGAAATTTCCTCGAGGTTGTGCAAACGTTACTTCTGGGAGGCGGGATCTATTCCGTCCTTCGGGACAAATCGTTCCGGACGGAGGATCGCTTTGGGGATCAACCCGTCTACACGCTTGAGATTCGTACCGCTGAGTCGCTAAGGGCGTTTAACCAAATCGTCGGGTGGAAACGCGGGATCCTGTCGGGGCGTATCAACGGCGACGCCAAAAACGAAAGGCACGGCATCGTTCCGGTTCTTCCCTCGATTTTCCAAAACACCCTCGAGACCGTTCGGGAACGGTTCGGCCAGGGGGTGTACCGGGCGCTCTACCGGTATGTCGGACATTTTCTCGATTCCGGTTCTTCGGGGTATCGGACCGTGACACGCGGTTCCCTGAACAGGGTTTTCAAGGCCTTCGGCCCCATCCTGAAAGGAACGGCTCTCGAATCCGCTTATGAAGGACAAAACAATGTCTGGTACGTGGAAGTCGCATCCGTCGAACACGCAGGACAGAACCTGACGCTCGACCTGTCCGTCGGCGAACGTCACGCCTACGTCGCCAACGGCGTCATCACCCACAATACCCGCCGCGGGGCGAACATGGGCATCCTCCGCGTGGACCATCCGGATATTCTGGAGTTCATCGACTGCAAGATGGACCTCACCCAGGTGACGAACTTCAATATCTCGGTCGCCGTCACCGACGCGTTCATGAAGGCACTGAAGGAAGACGGGGAGTACGACCTGGTGGCTCCCCACAACGGGGAGGTCGTCGGCCGGCTTTCGGCGAAGCTCGTCTTCGACAAGATCGCCCACAACGCCTGGTCCAACGGCGAGCCCGGCCTGTTCTTCATCGATACGGCCAACCGGTACAACCCCACCCCGTCCCGCTGGTCCTACGAGGCGACGAACCCCTGCGGGGAACAGGTTTTGGGGCCCTACGAGTCCTGCAACCTGGGGTCCATCAACCTCGAACGCCACGTGAAGGCGGATGTGAAGGGCACGCCGGTCGTGGACTGGGACAAGCTCGCCCACTCGGTCTACCTGTCGGTGCGCTTCCTGGACAACGTCGTCGACGCCAACAAGTTCCCCATCCCCGAGCTCGCGACAGTCAACCAGGGAGCCCGGAGGATCGGGCTCGGCATCATGGGCTTCGCCCGTCTCCTCATGCTTCTCGAAATCCCCTACGATTCCGAGGAAGGGATCGAGATGGCCGAGAAGGTCATGTCCTTCATCCACGACGAGGCGGAACGCACCTCCCAGGATCTGGCGAAGGTCCATGGTCCCTTCCCGTACTTCGAAGGGATCGGCACGAGGAAGAGGAACAGCCATCTCCTCACGATCGCTCCAACCGGTACGATCAGCATGATCGCGGACACGTCCTCCGGGTGCGAGCCCGAGTTCTCGATCATCTGGTACAAGAACGTGATGGACGGGACCCACCTTCCCTACACGCTGGACCTGTTCACCCGGGTCGCCGAACGGGAAGGATTCATGACGCCCGACCTGGCGGAAAAGATCGTCGAGAACCACGGATCCTGCCGGGGACTGAAGGAGGTTCCGGAGAAATGGCAGAAAGTCTTCGCCACGGCCCATGACGTCGCTTCCGAATGGCATGTCCGGATGCAGGCCGCGTTCCAGAAATACATCGACGCCGCCGTCTCCAAGACGATCAACATGTCCCAGGAGGCGACCGTCGAGGACGTGGAAAAGGCGTATCTTCTCTCTTACGATCTGGGGTGCAAGGGGATCACCGTTTATCGGGACGGAAGCCGCCACAACCAGGTGCTGAACCTGACCAGGGGGGAGTCCGGTACCGTACCCAGCCGCGACCTGAAGTGGGGCGAACGGCGGGTCCCGCTCGACATGAGCCGGGGCGTCCGCGCCAAGATCAAGGGAAAGTCCGGAAAGTCCTACGTGCACCTGTATTTCGATGAAGAGAACCGTCCGGCGGAAATTTTCGTGACCCCTGCCGCCGATCACCGGGAACGGGAAAGCGCAATCCTGTTTGGACGCCTGGGTTCCATGGCCCTCCAATTCGGTGCCCCCATCGAGGAGGTGATCGGCCAATTCATCAAGTCCCACGAAGAGGCAGGGACCCTCGGCTCGGATCCGTATTCGATCGCGAAGGCGATCGGAATGGTCCTTTCCACGGAAGGCGGCGACAGCTATGCGAAAGGATTGGCGCTCGAAGTGGCCTGTCCGTCCTGTTCCGGCAAGGTGGCGTTCCTGGAGGGCTGCCTGAAGTGCGTGGGCGGCGAAAAGGGAGGAAGTTGCGGTTGGAGCCAGTGTTGACCGTTCCTTAAGTATTCCGGGATGGGGTGTGCGAGCCCGGTCCTGATTTTTGGGGCCGGGCTTTTTTGTGCCCGCGCATTGACCAAACTGCGGGAATCCGGCGATCCGTGACTGAAGTAGCCCCCTTGACGAGAACACCCTGTTGGAAAGAAACGCTTCTCAATTTGGGCAGCCATGAAGATTCTACAAGGGCGGATATTACGAGAGAAGATGCTTTGGCTGTATTGAGAATTCCATTGTCTATTTTTTTTGAATTGATTGGTCAATGTTCTT
>DAHUYM010000027.1 GCA_027315205.1 Leptospirillum sp.
TAAGGCAGCAACCAGACCATCGATTCATCGTGGAGGTCGACCACCTGGATCCGGTTCCCGAAGGGATCCCGGAAATCGCACCGGAACCTGGGTTCGAGTTTAAGGCCGTATTTTTCGGTGACTTTATCGCGTACTTCGGCCACCTGTCTCTCGTCGCGGACCAGAAGGGCGAAATGCCGCACCCTGTCAGGCCGCACTTCGTCGACCTCGAACATTGCCAGGAACTGGTGCTCTCCCAGCTTGAAAAAAGCATCGCCCTCGCCTTCGTCGAGTTTCTCGAGATTGAAAACATCCTGATAAAAGGCGACGGCTTTTTCGATGTCGTCCACTTCGATGGCCATATGGCCGCAACCGTAAACATGAACGCTCATGGAAACCTCTCTGTGTTGGGCCCGGGTGATCCGGGATTTCAGATGGGGAAACTCCTGTCCCTTCATTATAATCATCCGCCGATTCCGTTCCGCGCTCACCTAATCTTTATAGTGCATATTCCGTTTTTATCGTATCGTTGAACCGACAACAATTAAATTCTGGAGAGACGTAATGAAAATCGGAATTTTCGGAATTCTTGTCGGATCAATCGCGGGAATCCTTTTAACCTCTGTGCCGGCAACCGCCGTCGACGACAGCGTGGTTCTCGAGACCGTGAGGTATATCCCGCTTCCGGGTCGCCCGACCCGCATGGACTATGTCGACATAGACCCGAAGGCGAAGCGATTGTATATCGCCCATCTCGGGGACGGTTCGGTGCTGGCGTTCGACATCGCCAGGCAAAGGATCTTAAAAGACATTCGGGACATCCCCGGCGTGCATGGCGTCATCGCTGATTCGCAGTCGGGAACGGTCTTCGCGACGGCGACCAGGACGGACACTCTGGTGGAGATCGACGGGAATCGGCTTCGGGTGACGGCCCGAGTGCCGGCGGGACATCATCCCGACGGACTGGCGTATGATCCGTCCAATGAACGGGTGTTCGTCTCGGACGAAACCGGTCGGACGGTCACGGTCATCGATTCCCGACACGCCCGGAGGATCGCGACGATCCCCATGGGCGGGGAGGTCGGCAACACCCGTTTCGATCCCGTTTCCGGTCTCGTGTTTTCAGCTGTCCAGACGAGGGACGAGATCGCGGTCATCGATCCCGGGACTCTCAGGATCGCGCGCCGGATTTCCGTGGAAAAAGGATGTTTTCCCCACGGGCTCCTGCCCGATCCGTCCGGACGGATCATTTTTGTGGCCTGCCAGAAGGAACGCGTCCTGCTCGGGGTAGAGATCGAAAACGGGCGTGTGGCATTCCGGTCGGGCGTGGGACGGGATCCGGACGTCCTGGCCCTGGATCCCGTCCGGTCGCGAATTTTCGTGGGTTCCGAGTCCGGTCTCGTATCCATATTCGTCCGGACGAAGTCCGGATGGCACAAGGCCGGAAGTCAGTTCGTGGCCCTGCGGGCCCATACGGTGGCGGTGGATCCGGTTAGCGGTCTGGTCTACTTTCCTCTTCAAAACATAAGGAACCGTCCGGTGCTTCGGGTCATGAGGGTCCTGGAACGGACGGGGGGTTGATTTCCGTACATATTTCCATTAATCTGGAAATATGGAAAATAAAAAGGTCGTCGACCAACTGGGAGCTCTTGCCCAAGAGACCCGCCTGGCCATCTTTCGCCTTCTGGTGGAAACCGGCCCCGCGGGCTTGCCTGCCGGGGAAATCGGCCAACGGCTGAATCTTCCGCCCGCCACTCTGTCCTTCCATCTTTCCCAGCTCAGTCATGCCGGTTTGGTAAGGTTCCTGAGGAAGGGCCGATCCCTCATCTACTCCGCCGATTTCGCCGCAATGAACGGACTTGTCTCATTTCTCACCGAAAACTGCTGTGGTGGCCGTCCCGAACTCTGTGCTCCCGCAGATGCCTGCGGCCCGGACCGCACGGCCTGACCCGCCGACCATGTCAATCCGGCTCGCATGATGGGCTTTTTCGAACGCACGCTCACGATCTGGGTCCTGGCCTCCATCGTCGTCGGCATCGTCCTGGGACATTCGTTTCCGGAGACCTTCCACGGGATCGGACGAATGTCTGTGGACCGGGTCAACCTTCCCGTCGCCTTCCTGATCTGGTTGATGATCGTGCCGATGCTCCTGAGAATCGATTTTCGGTCCCTTCATGAAGTCGGTCGGCACTGGAAAGGGATCGGGGTGACCCTGTTCGTGAACTGGGCCGTAAAGCCGTTTTCCATGGCGTTTTTGGGGTGGGTCTTCATCCGGCATGTCTTTGGGTCGTGGCTCCCGCCCGGCCAGCAGGACAGTTATATCGCCGGACTGATCCTTCTGGCCGCCGCTCCCTGCACCGCCATGGTCTTCGTATGGAGCCAACTGGTCCATGGCGAGCCCCATTTCACGCTGACCCAGGTCGCCCTCAACGACCTTCTCATGGTCGTCTTGTTCGCGCCGATCGTCGGTCTTCTCCTGGGGGTATCGTCCATACCCGTCCCCTGGGGTACCCTGGGGCTTTCCGTGGTCCTCTACATCGCGGCGCCCGTTCTGATCGCACAGGGCTTGAGAGCCGTGACTCTGGCGAAAGGGACCGGCAGCCTCGAGAGACTCCTCGACCGGCTCCACCCGATTTCCATTGGCGCCCTTCTCGCCACCCTGGTTCTTCTGTTCTCTTTCCAGGGCGTCCAGATTCTCCAGCAGCCGAAAGTCATCGGGGCTTTGTCCCTCGTGATCCTGATCCAGGTGTATGTGAACGCCGGGATCGCCTACGGGCTCAACCGGCGTTTGGGAGTTGTCCATTCCGTGGCCGGTCCTTCCGCCCTGATCGGGGCCAGCAATTTCTTCGAGCTGGCCGTCGCGACGGCCATCGGACTGTTCGGTTTTCAAAGCGGCGCCGCCCTGGCCACTGTGGTGGGTGTCCTGATAGAAGTCCCTGTCATGCTGAGTCTTGTTACTTTCGTCAATCGAACCCGATCCTGGTATGAAAGTCCCAAAAATGCCCTACCGGAGATTGAGGCCTGATTATGGAGAGTCTTCCGATGCGGATTCTCTTCCTTTGCACGGGAAATTCCGCCCGTTCCCAGATGGCCGAAGGCCTGTTGCGCCACTTGGGGAAAGGCAAGTACTCGGCGTTCAGCGCCGGTTCCCAGCCCAAGTCCCTGCACCCGATGGCCGTTAAAGCCATGAGCGAAATCGGCATCGATATCTCCGGGCAGGAGAGCAAGTCCCTGGAAGTGTTTCTCGGGCAGGAATTCGATTACGTCATTACCGTCTGCGACCGGGCCCGGGACAATTGTCCCGTGTTTCCGGGAGACAATGAGCGGATCCACTGGAGTCTTCCGGATCCGGCGGCCGTGGAGGGGGAGGAAGACGTCCGGATGAAAGCGTTCAGGCTTGTCCGGAACCAGATCAAGGAGAGAATTCTGCTCTTTCTTTCGGCCCAGAGTAAAAAGACGAAATCCGAAACGCCCCGGTAGTTTTCCCGTACGGACCAAAGACAGATCGGGGGGACGGCCGGACCCGGCAAGGAATCCGACCGTGTGATGGCCCAGACTCTCCCGATCGTCGGAAGAAACGACCGTACGGTGCTGGAACTCGATCGGCACGTCCCGGAACGCATCCCCGCCCCAACGGAACTCGCGGTCGTTCCCGGAGCGATCCACATGTTCGAACCGTCCGGTTCCCCGGGCGAAGGTGCGCCTCGCTTCCCTAGTGGTTCCGCCGGCATCTCGGACGGTGGAATCGCGGCTACCCGCGTAAAAAACACATTTTTTACACGGATCCTGGAAATTCGGATCGATCTCGAAATACAAAAAGGACCCGTTTCCCGATCTCACATTGTGGGACTAGGTTGGTCGTCCCTAGGCCCTCTCGTTGCGCTTTTAAATGGAGGCGCATGTGACCGGATGAACGAGTCCCGCTATAAAGATACACCCTTCTTTTTATTTGGGAATCCTGTTTATTGTGTTTTTTGTTTGTTTTTCATGTGACGTAGTGCACGGACTTCGGGGTCGGATCGGAGCACACTGTCGTCAGGAGGACCTGACGATGCAGAAATTTCATGCCGGGTACCGGGCATTCGCGACGCGAATCATTACCTCCGGTTCCTTTTCCCCTCATATCGACAATGCGCGACGCTTGCATGCCCTGGAAGGGATTTTTCTGGTTCTTGCCGGAATCGTCGTCGCCGTGCTGATCGTCCGGATCTGATCCCCCCTTAAGGAACGCGCAGGTCCGGACCGGAAACGGTCACTTCGTGCGGTCCTTCAAGGCGGCGATCACGTCCGAGACAAGACGGCTGACCCCGTCGATATCGAAGTCCGGCCAGTTCTGGGTTTCCCCGAACCGTGCCACGACGAGATGTTTCGACGGTACGACGACAACGTACTGGCCCAGAAGGCCGGATGCGAAGAACGAGTCGCCCGGCATCCCCATGCGTTTTCTGTCCGACGCGCCCCGGCTCGTGCCGATGTTGGTCCAGAACCCGGCCCCATATCCCCAGGGAGCTCCGGGTGTCGGCGAAGCCGAATACCGGGCCCATCCGTTCGGCAGGATCCGGTGACCGCCGATGACGCCGTCGTCGGCGTAGAGCATGCCGAAGCGTGCCCAGTCGCGGGCCGAAGCGAACATATAGGCCGCTCCGACCGGTGTCCCTGTCGCGTCGAATTCGAGGGTGACGTGACGCATCCCGAGCGGATCGAAAAGTTCCCTGCGAGCGAACCGGACGACGTCCCGGGCATTCCCCCCGACCGCATCTCTCAGGATCCTCGAAAGGATCGTCGCGTTGGCCCCGGTATAGTTCCACCGGGTTCCCGGACGGCTTTCCAGCCCCGATTGCTCCACAAAACCCGCCATGTCCCGCTCCAGGAAAAGCGTCTGCGTCCACGGGTCGAGCCCCGTGTCCCTTTCGTCGAGGTCGATCCCGCTTGTCATTCTCAGGAGTTCGTCGATGGTGATCATTTTCCTGGGATCGCCGGGTGTCTGCCAGGCGGGCACTGGAGCCTGCTGATCGACGGAAAGACGACCCTCCCGGACGAGTATTCCGATGAGTGTACTTGTGACCGATTTGGTCGCGGACCATCCCAGGAGTGGCGTGTCGGGGCCGATTCCCGGTGCATACCGTTCGGCGATGATATGCCCGTCGTGCATCACGACGACCGCTTGAGTCCGTCGGTATGAAAACCCTTTCGGTTCGGTGAACTCTCTGTCGAGGGCCCGATCGAGTCCCGGTTCCGAAGTGTCGATTTCTTTTTCGGGATGGAGATTCCCCGCCTGTTTTGGAGTCGTTTGACCGGGCGGGGGAGGATCCTGGGGGATGGCTCCATGCACGACGAGGCATCCCAGCCCCGGACGGTAGACCGCACGGTTTTCGAAGAGTCCTTCCACGGATGCCGTGACTTGGCGATGGATCTCGTCGACCCGGATTTTCAGGCCCCAGTCGATGAGCCACATTCTGGGCATCGGCTTGAGAATTTCCCTGTAGGCCGTGGCGGGATCGAGTCCCGCCACGAAGGTTTCCGAGCAAATGGTATGGCTTGTGAGGGCCGTTCCGACCCGGATCAGTCTGTCGGGACGGTTGGCGAGGAAGAGGGCGACTGTGGCACAGACCGATATGAAAGACAGTATCCAAAACGGTTTTCGAAAGCGGTTTTCAAGCCGATTTCTGTGCGTTTTCCCGTCCGATTCTTCTTCACCCAAGACGTTCCTCCTCATAATGATATAAATTTTGCCCGCCCCAATGATTCTCAAGTCATAGAGAGGTTTTAGCACACTTTCGGATTTGGAGGGTCTATGCCGGATCGCACAAAAATCCGCTCCGGAAGGGTCTCTTGGACCGGAAATCCGTCACGGGTCCCCGGGGGGTAAAGGACATCAGGTTGAAGCCCCTCCCGTGCGCCGCTTTCCGTTCGTGTGGCTGGGGGAGTCCTTCAGAACAGGAAGCCGACATGGTCGTCCTCAATGCCGATGTCGCGAACATCCGTCCGTTCGGCGCGCTCAAAAAACTCCTGGCCTCGATCCGGCCGAAGGCTCGTTGAGCTCCTCTCCAGGTTTTTTGATTCCCGCTTGCCGTCTTGTTAATGTCAAAGACCAAGGAGATCATCCCCGGGTACTTCCCGTGGGAGATCGGGTTCGGCGGGAAGCTTGGGGGGCCGGTTTCGGATGTCGCCTGTCGCGATTACTGTCTGGCTTCTGTTTTTTGTCGTCCTGGTTTCGGCCATCAGCAAACGGTGGGGCCTTTCGCAGCCGCTTCTTTTGGTCGCGACCGGCTTTCTCGTGAGCTTCGTTCCGGATTTCCGTCATTTCCACATGAGCTCCGAAACCTTCTTTTCCCTTTTCATCCCGCCGCTTCTCTTTGCCGACGGCTGGGTGATTCCCAAGAGGGAACTCTTCCGGAACCGCTACAGCATCCTTCTTCTCGGTTTCGGTCTCGTATTCGCCACGGTCGCCGCCGTGGGCTTTGCCGTCCACTGGCTCATTCCCTCCGTTCCCCTGTCGGCCGCCATCGTTCTTGGCGCGGTGGTATCCCCCACGGACATGGTCGCCCTTTCGTCGATCCTTGAACGGATTTCGCTCCCGAAACGGTTGATCTACGTTTTGTCTGGCGAAAGCCTGATCAACGACGCATCGGGCCTGGTCGCGTTCAAGTTCGCGATCGGTGCGATCGCCCTGGGAACCTTCTCCTGGGGTGATGCAGGCCGAAATCTTGTTTGGATTTCTCTCGGCGGCGTTCTCGTCGGGGTGGTCGTGGCCTATAACATCCAGTGGTTCCGAAGCCTCCTGACCCGTCGGAGAATGGAAGATCCGACGATCCAGACGGCCCTGTCGCTCATCACCCCCTATTTCGCCTATATGGCCGCGGAACGATTTTCCGTGTCCGGTATCCTCTCCGTCGTCGCGGCCGGAATCTACGCGGGGTTCCACGATACCCGCAACTTTTCCGGCACGCTCCGTATCCATGCGACAAATGTCTGGTACATGCTGACCTTTGTTCTGGAAGGGCTCGTCTTCCTGATGCTCGGCCTCCAACTCATGGACGTATTCTCCGGCATCTCGTCGATCCCCCCGATGCGTCTCGTCGAGTACGGGGCCCTTCTGTCGTTCGTTATCATCCTTGTCCGCATGGTTTGGGTCATTCCTTTTTCTCAAGTCGCCTGGCGCCTGAACCGGATCCACGCGAAAAACCTGTCCCGGCCTTCCTGGGGTTCGGTCTTCATGGCGGGATGGCTCGGCGTCCGGGGAGCCGTCACGCTTGCGGCCGCCCTGTCGATCCCACTGAACGTGAACGGCAACCCGTTTCCGGCGAGGGCGCTGATCATTTTTCTGTCCGGGACCGCGATCCTGGTTTCCATGCTGACGGTCGTGGCGACCCTCGAACCGTTGGCGCGAAGGCTCAGGTTGACCGACGACGGCGAGGAGGAAACCGAGGAGCACATGGCCAGAATCGAGGCCAACAAGGGCGCGCTGGCGTATCTCGAGGAACTTGGAAGCGTCGAGAACGTCCAGACCCGGCAGGAATACATCTCGCGGCTGAAGGGGGAATACGCGCTCCGGCTCCAGGAACTCGAAGAACGCCAGACCGGAACGGACACCGTAAGGAAAACGCTCGAAGAGGAATCCGAACTCCGTCTGTCCGCGATTTCCGAAGAACGGAAAATCCTGCACCGGCTGAGGGAATCCCGGAAAATCAACGACGAAACTTTGAGGAGGATTCTTCGGGACCTCGATCTGGTGGAGTCGGCCCTTTCCCATCACGGGAAGAACTGAGACTCTCCCTGCCTGCGATCCGTCTTTCTTTATTGACATCGTCTTATATAATAACAAATACTGTTACAGTATCAGTATAGGGAAACGCTGTCGGCCCGGGGGACATTCGGGACACGTCGTTCCTGTGTCTGTTTTTCGACAAATATGTCCCATTACGAAACAACATATACCACGCAGAAAGCAAGGAGAAGAGATCCATGAACATCGTACTTGTCGGGGCGTCGGGCTTTATCGGTTCGGCGCTTCTGAAAGAAGCGGTCGGCCGGGAGCATCGCGTCACGGCCATTGTGAGGCATCCGGAAAAGATCGCGCCCGGTCCCCGGGTCGAGGTATTCCGTGCCGACGTGACGAAAGAGGAAGACGTGTCCGTCCTCTTGTCAGGAGCGGACGCCGTGATCGTGTCTGTAAAATTCCAATTGATCGACCAGAATGCGTTATTGAGCACGCTCCGAAAGACCAGAGTCGCCCAGATCCTGATCGTGGGAGGGGCCGGAAGCCTCGAGGTCGGGCCTGGAAAATCCTTGGTCGACGAGCCCGGATTTCCAGCGGAGTACAAAGCCGAAGCCCTGGCCGCCCGCGAATTCCTGCACCGGCTCCAGGGCGCGAAGGAACTCAACTGGACCTATCTTTCCCCATCGGCCGTGATCGTCCCGGGAGAACGGACCGGGAGATTCCGGCTGGTCGTCGACCGTCTTCTCGTTGACGGCAAGGGGGAAAGCCGAATTTCCGTGGAGGACTTTGCGATGGCCATGATCGACGAGCTCGAAAACCCGAAACATCCCAGAATGCGTTTCACCGTCGGGTACTGATATTTTTTTCGGAAGGATGCCCCGTAACGGGCATCCTTAACCGTCTTTGTCTCTCGCCGTTTTTCCCCGACATATCTTACGAACCGCAATCCCCGTCGTTCGAAGGACAGGAGTTTCGATCCCCGTTTATTTGACGATCAGCGTGAGATGGGCGATCGAGGCGTTCCGTTGTGCCGCAATCGACATTCCCGACATGCCGGACATGTCCGGCGAGCTCTGTGACATCGAACCCATGTCCATTTCCATGTGTGTCTTGGCGTCCGCCTGGACAATAGTGATCGTGTTCGTCCCTTTTCTGAGGTGTCTTAGAACGACTGTCGCATCCTGAGACGTCGCGGTGAACATCGTCGACATGCGGTTGTTCACATAGATGTGGACGTGAACGGGATGAAGGGGGGTCGGTGCAGGAACGATGTGGAGCTTGAGGTGGACGGGTCTGGGCGACACGATTTCGTTCTGGGTGAAGTTCTCGACGGAAATGCAGGGCTTCCCGTTCGCGGTGTTGTCCGTTCCCGTGCAGGAAAGAGCCTCATGGACGGGGAAGAAAAAAGAAAGAAACACGATCATTGCTGCAAGAAGCCGCGCTTGAGTTTTCATGGAACACTCCTCTTTGATTCCTTGGGACCCAGGGCCCGGTGAGGTAACGGCTTCCCGCCGGCGCGTATTGGAAATGGGACCGGCTGGTGGGAAATCCTGCCGGAATCCATCCCTTTATGACCGGAAGGTCCCGTTGTCTGTTCGATTGTTCAGAGGAGTCTGGCGGGAGGACGGTACGGCAAAGGATGATAGTCCAAGGAAGAGGACAAAAATGTCGTGGAATACCACCCTGTGCGGTGGAAATCCGAAAAACGCCCGGATTCCGGATAGGCAGATAGTATCGAAGGGGTAACAGGTGTCAGGGAGAACGGATGGTAACACGTCCAGAGGGGAAGATGGCCGAGCGACACGTGGGACTCCGGACAGTCCCACCCATCGGCGGATTGGGTGGGACTGTCCGGGCTTGTTATCTGGATCCGCTCGAAGTGCGCCGACGGTGACAGGACGAAGCAGGACCAAAGGACCGTTCCAGCCAGGAACAGGACGATCGTTGATGTTGAGGATAGCGATGCGTGTTTCACGATCACGGCCCCTTCGGTCATGGGACTTCCTTCGGGTTTTCGACCCGGTGGAAACCAGTCGACAGAACCATACTCTCGATACGGACCCCGATGCAAGGGAAGGCTCGTCGGCCTGAACTCACGCCCCGAAAAGGATTGTTTTTGTCCGCCGGATCACGGGTGGGATTCGTCGGGGACGACCGACAGGGAAAAGGTCTCAGTGCCCCTGACGACCCGGATCGATACCGGTTTCTTGTCCGTGATCCCGGCCATCGCTCTCTGAAGGTCGTCCGTGGTCGAAACCGTTGTGTTTCCAATGGAAACGATGATATCCCCATGCTTCAGGTTTTCCTTGATGGCCGGTCCCTTGGCGTCCATGTTCACCACTTCGACGGCGGATTTGTTCGGGATGCCGAGGTGCCGGGAGAGTCTTCTCGAAATGGGTCGGGTGCGCCCGACGATCCCGAGGTAGCCCCGTCGGACCCGTCCGTCGGTCATGATCTGGGTGAGGACCCAGTGGGCCGTGTCGGCAGGAATCGCGAACCCGAGACCCTGGGCTCCCGCAATGATCGCCGTATTGATGCCGACCAGGCGGCCGCGATGGTCGAGAAGAGGGCCTCCGGAATTCCCCGGATTCAAGGGTGCCGTGTGCTG
>DAHUYM010000028.1 GCA_027315205.1 Leptospirillum sp.
CCCGAGGAAACCCATCGTGCGCTCAAATTGCGCGCCGCCGAGCACGGACGAAGCACCGAAGCGGAAATCCGAGCCATTCTTGAAGAAGCGGTACATCCTAAAACGCGCCTTCAGATCGGCTCCGAACTTGCGGCGTTCGGGCGGCAACTCGGAGGGATCAATCTCGTTATCGAAAGAGATCGATCTCAGATCGAGCCGGCGATGTTCGAATGATCGTGCTCGACACAAACGTCGTCTCGGAACCAATGAAACCGAACGGTCACATTGCCGTCCAGACATGGCTTGATCGACAGGTCGCCGAAACGTTGTATCTTACGGCGACGGGTCTTTCAGAGTTATTGGTCGGTCTTGAAATCCTGTCTGACGGCAAGCGCAAAGACAGGCTCAACGGCGCATTGAAAGATTTGTTGGAACGTTTGTTCGGTTCCCGTATCCTCTCTTTCGACCGCCAAGCCGCGATCGCTTACGCATCCCTGGTGTCGAGAGCCCGTTCTGTGGGACGGATCCTTTCTATGGGGGATGCGCAGATTGCCGCAATCGCGGCTGTTCACGGATTCTCTGTCG
This sequence comes from Leptospirillum sp., assembly GCA_027315205.1. GTDB lineage: Bacteria > Nitrospirota > Leptospirillia > Leptospirillales > Leptospirillaceae > DAHUYM01. The sequence goes on from DAHUYM010000028.1 coordinate 565, forward strand.
CGACTCGTGATACGGAATCCTTCCTGGCGGCCGGTGTTCCGGTCATTAATCCATGGGAAAGCCATTCATAAACAGATTCATCTGTGTTTTGTCGCTTTCGGGGGACATCGATCCCAGCCAATCCCGCATTCGATATCGGATCGTAAAACGAAGAAACCTGCAAATTTCGTCTTGCCCCCTTCAAAGCCTTGGCTACGATTCCCCTGAACAATGAACGATCCCCTTCAAACGACGACGGCGTTGAAGCGTCTCAGAGATATTCGGTCTGCGCGGCAGGAAGTCGAACCGAGAAACTGGATCCGGGAGACGGCGACCCGGCTTCTGGGAGTGCACAACCTCCGGGCAACCGACTCCCTTCAAATTGCGACCTCCCTTGCCGCAAGCGAAGCTCGTCCTCCTTCTCTCGATTTCGTCTGCCCCGATGACAGGCGCGTTCTTCCCGCCCGACAGGAAAGATTCAAAGTATCTCCATCATGGATTTTTCCTGCCCTCCAACCGCGCATACTATTGCCTGCACGGCTCGGGAGAACGCGGGTACTTGTCTTTTCGGCAAATCAAGCTATAATAGACATATGAAGATAGCTTCAATATCCCAAACTAAAAACCAGTTAAGCGCACTGATCGACAAGGTCCGCCATGGAGAAACCATTCTTATCATGGATCGGAACAACCCTGTTGCGCGTCTGGAACCCGTGTTGCCTGAGAACAAGACCGATGACGACACCCGCTTGGCCCGGCTCGAGCGGGACGGGATCATCCGGCGGGTCCCTGTCCGTGCTCCCGAAACCATGCTCGCCACACCCCCACCGAAAACGCGTCACAGCCTTTTAAAGTCCCTCCTTGCCGATCGGGAAGAAGGCCGTTGAAATACTGGGACAGTTCCGCGATCGTCCCGCTTCTTCTGGAAGAACCGACAACAGCGCATCTTATCGCCCTCTACCGGAATGATCCGGTACTCCTTTCCTGGTGGGGAACCGGAGTCGAATGCGTATCGGCCCTCGCACAGCTCGAACGGACCGGCGAATTGTCTGCGGACGAAGTCACGACGGCGTTGAAGCGTCTCAGAGATTTCCGGTCTTCGTGGCAGGAAGTCGAACCCACAGACCGGATCCGGGAGACGGCGACCCGGCTTCTGCGAGTGCACAACCTCCGGGCGGCCGATTCCCTTCAACTTGCGGCGGCCTTTGCCGCAAGCGAAGGACGTCCTCCTTCTCTCGATTTCGTCTGCCTCGATGACAGGCTCGTTCTTTCCGCCCAGCGGGAAGGGTTCAATGTGATCTCCCTGAAAAACCTGTAAGGTTCAGAACCTGGACCCCGGGAAACCGGTTACTGGACGCCAGTGTCACCATATCTTATGGGGGATGACGGATTTTACCGTCCGGTCATGGTCCCGAAGTCGACTGTCAACAACGCGCCGATCTGTTCGATCGTGATATCAGGTCGGTAGGATGGTGCGGCGCCGGGATTCAATAGCATCGTGTCCCTGCCGCGGAAATACGGTCTTGAGCCTAAACATTTCTCCAGACTATCAGAAAATTTCTGATGGTCTAGAGCCATCTTTTTATGGGATTATGGGAATCCTGCCACGGATAACGTAAAACTACCGGAAAACCTCTCCATGTCGACGTCAGAAATTCCATGTTTGGACATAAACGTCCGCCATTTTGCAACGTTTTCGCCCACAGCCAAAAAAATCTCTTCCGCTTCCTTCTTGTTGAGCCCAAACCTGGCGGATTCAGATAGAGCGTTCTCAAAGGTCGCCTTCCGGCCCAACTTTCCGATTCCGATGGACAGGTCAAATAAAGTCCCGACACCTGGAACGGCGGGTGACGGCATAAGATCGTATGCCGGAGACAGCCGCCATTCCGTTCCCTCCCGGATGAAACCGTGATTTCGAAGATGATCGTCAGTATTCCTGACAACCATGTTAAATGCCATCCTTCGGAATAAATCAGGCCCGCAATCAATTCCGATCTTTCGGGCCGCATCCGCAATCGCCGGATAGGAACCAAACGGATTTTCCATCTCATCGAGACCCAAAAGGGTCAATGCACTAATGAATCCTTTTCGATAAAATCGTCCGGGTTTTTCCGAAACAGGAACACGATCGAACCGTTCCGAAAGGAAGACCCCTCTTCCGTCCGGCAAGGAAACCAGTTCCGTCTTCGGTGTTTCAATCCCGACAGAATGCGCCAGATCGGAGAGGGCCATCTCGACCCGGGCATTGTCGAACCGATCCCCTTTCGAGGGAAATTTTGCAAGATACAGTTTGCCGTTTCGGAGCACATTGGCTTTGGGCCTTGCTCCTCCCATACTGCTTCCCTGAAGGAGAAGCTGCCGCTCGTCCGGTCTCAACCTGCCCTCTTGTCCGTCGAAAATCTCCTGCGCGGCCGTAACAAGTCTGGACATATCTTGGATCTCCGGAAGCGCCATGGTTTCCGGAACTCGATCTGTGTCTGAAAAATCTATGGCTCCGACCCTCAATGGATCGGGTCGCCGCATCAGCATGATGTTTGTGACGGTTTCCGGCGGAATTCCGTTATTTGAGGCATAGACAAGCCTCCCCCAAAAATCCGGAAGAACATCCCGGAATACGCCAAATAACCCTTCGTTCCGGTCCCCGGCCTGGACCGTCACGGAATTGAGGGAGGACAGGTCTACCGGAGAAAGAGGAAGGGCATTCGATCTCTCGAGATAGCTCCTGACATACCTGAATTTTCCCGGTCCGCCAGGAGATCCGTATTGAAAGACCCCGGCAAGCACAGGCTCTTCCATTTCCGGAAGGGCATGAAAAACATAGATGGTCTCGTTCATAAGGACTCCGCAAGGGTATCAATGTCGGGAGTCCTTTCCTTCCGCAATTTCTCTTCAGGAACTTCAAAGAGTAAAAGCCAATTCCGGTCGATGCCAAGGACATGGACTACCTGAGCCCATGCACCAAGCGAGACGCCGGGATCCCCCATTTCCATCCTTGCGATCGTGTTCCTTCCGAGAAACGTAAGGGATGCAAGCCTGTCCCGGCTGTATCCCCTTTTCTTCCGGACAACCCTAAGCCGCTGTCCAAGTTCCTGAAGATAAATTTTCGAAGCGGGAGGGAGCCCTTCCTTGGCAAGCTGTTTTTTCATATTCACACCATTAATAGGTTATTTTTTATAATATTGACCCATTAATGGTGCATTGTCAATCCTATTCTTTATTCTTTGTCTCCCGGACCGATAATCGGTCGCGTCGTAACACTCCGGCCTTCGGAATGAAATGAAAAGTCTCCGTCAATGTCGGTCAAGTCGGCGTCCTTGTCATTTCGCCCCCTTCGAGACAACCGGATTGTGCCATTCTCCGTAGGGGGCGATCAGCGCGTCGGCCGATTTAGGGCCCCAACTCCCCTTCTCGTAGATTTCCGTCGGCCGATGGTCGGCGAGGACCGGGTCGACCACCGCCCAGGCGGCGTCGATCGCGTCTTCTCCTGAAAAAAGCGTTCCCTTTCCGATCATGGCGTCTCTGAGAAGCCGCTCGTAAGGGGTCTCTTCCCCCCGATGCTCGTTGTAAAGATAAAGTTCCCGCTGGTCGCCGACGAACTCCTGCCCCGCCCGCTTGACCCGGGCCGCGAGTGCGATGGCGGAGTTGGGCTGGAGCCGGAACCGCACGTAATTGGCCAGTCCCGAAGCCGGCCGCGAGTCGTCGAACAGTCTCTGCGGGGGAGGCTTAAACGCCACCAGGATCTCGACTGCCGATTCGGCCAGGCACTTCCCGGACCTCAGATACCAAGGAACCCCTTCCCACCGCCAGGAATCGATGAAGAGCCTGAGCGCGCAGAAGGTTTCGACATCCGAATCCTTCGCCACCCCCGGCTCGTCCCGGTATCCGTTGTACTGTCCCCGGACCACGTCGTCCCTGACGAGAGGGCGCATGGCATGGAACACATTGGCCTTCTCCACATGAACGGCCTCGTACCCCTGATAGGCCGGCGGTTCCATCGCGAGAAGGGCCACGATCTGGAACAGGTGGTTCTGGACGACGTCCCGGAGACACCCGGCACTTTCGTAAAACAGGCCCCGGCCCTTCACCCCGAAATCCTCGGAGAGGGTGAGTTGCACGTGTGACACGAAATTGCGGTTCCAGACCGGCTCGAGGAAAGAATTGGCGAAGCGAAAGTACAGGATGTTCATGATCGCTTCTTTGCCGAGGTAATGGTCGATCCGGAAGATCGCCTCCTCGGGGAAGACCGAACGGGCGATCGCGTTCAATTCCCGCGCGGATGCGAGATCCCGCCCGAACGGTTTTTCGACGATGACCCGGGCGTTGTTGGCCAGTCCCGCGGCGCCGAGGCCCCGGATCACCGTCGGAAAGAGCGACGGAGGGATTGCGAGGTAGTGGGCCGGTCGCACGGTTCCTCCCAGCGCCTTCTTGAGCGCCTCGAACGTCGCCGGGTCGTTGTAGTTGCCGCCCACGTAGCTGAGCTTCGACAGAAGACGCTCGAGGACCGTCCGGTCGACTGCAAGGCCGGCGCTTTCGATGCTGTCGGTGGCCCGTTTCTGAAGGTCCCGGAGGGTCCACTTGGACCCGGCGATGCCGACCACGGGAACGTCGAGAACCCCTTTTTTGGTCATCTGGTAGAGTGCCGGATAGATCATCTTGGAGGCGAGGTCTCCGGTCGCACCGAAGACCACCAGGGCATCGGACCGAGCCTGGGAGGCGTTGGTGGGTGCCATGTCAACGCCCCCCTTTCTTTTCTTCGTGCCCCCCGAACTCTTTGCGCATCGCGGAAAGGACCTTGTCCGCGAAATCCGAATGGCCCTGGGACCCGAACCGCTCGAACAGGGCCGCGCTGATGACGGGGGCGGGCACCCCTTCGTCGATGGCGGCCAGGGCCGTCCAGCGCCCCTCCCCCGAATCGGAGACACGCCCCGAAAACCCCGAAAGACCGGGGTCGGAAGCCAGGGCGGACGCCGTGAGATCCAGGAGCCAGGAGGCAATCACGCTCCCGCGCCGCCAGAGTTCCGCGATCTCGGGAAGGTCCAGGTCGTACTGGTAAAACACTGCGTCGCGCATCGGCGCCGTCTCGGCATCTTTCTCTTGAGAACGTTTTCCGGCGTTGGCGTTGTGGAGGATGTTCAGCCCTTCGGCATACGCCGCCATCAGTCCGTACTCGATCCCGTTGTGGACCATCTTGACGAAATGGCCGGCCCCGTGGGGACCGCAGTAGAGATAACCCTGGTCGGCGGTAGAGTTTGGACGGTTGCGTCCCGGCGTCCGGGAGATTGAACCTGGGCCGGGGGCCAGGGTGGCGAAGACCGGCCCGAGATGGGAGGCTATGTCTTTTTCCCCCCCGATCATGAGGCAATAGCCCCGCTCCAGCCCGAAGACGCCGCCGCTCGTCCCGACGTCCAGGTAATGCACTCCCGATTTTTCGAGTTCGGCCGCCCGACGGATGTCGTCCCGGTAATAGGAGTTTCCGCCGTCGACGACGATGTCGCCCTTTTCGAGGAGCGCCACGATTTGTGCCAGCACATCGTCGACAGCCGTTGCGGGAACCATCAGCCAGACGACCCGGGGTTTTGCGATTTTGGCGACGAAATCCTCGAGCGTGGTTGTCCCGACGGACCCCAGACTCTGAAGCTCCTTTACCGCTTCGGGGCGTCGGTTATAGATCACGCATTCGTGCCCGCCCTTCAGGAGCCTCCGGACCATGTTGCTTCCCATGCGCCCTAAACCAATCATGCCGATCTGCATCGTGGTTCTCCTTGGGTTGTGTGAAATGATTTTTCAGAGGCTTGCAGGCGGGATCGCAGGGCTCATTACCGGTACCATGCATCGGAAGGAAACGGTAAAATATAGTGGATGGGGAAATTTAGACAAAAATCCAGGGGGGTTTTAAGAACATTATGGGCTCTCTTCGAAAGCGCTATCCCATCGAACTGAAAGTCAAGGTTGTCCTCGAAATCCTGAAGGAAGAGAAATCGGTGACTCAACTGGCATCCGAGCACCAGATCCATTATTCGCAACTCCTGAAATGGAAGAAGCAGGTTCTGGAAGGCCTTCCGAATGTCTTTGGAGATCCGAAGACCGAAGCCCTGAAAACCACCCACGAGAAAGAGGTCATGGCGTTGTATCAGGAGATCGGCCAGTTGACCACCCAACTGGCCTGGTTGAAAAAAAAGTCCGGGATCTCCTGACCCATGAACAGCGCAAGGGCTTGGTTGACCCCGATTGTCCGGAATTTTCTCTTTCCACACAGGCGCTTCTTCTGGGAGTGTCCCGATCCGGACTCTATTACAAGCCGATCTCTCCTTCAAAGGAAGAGGTGGCTCTTCGGCACAGGATCGACGAGATCTATACTCGCTGGCCTTTCTATGGAAGTCGCCGTCTTACGGCCGTTCTCAAACGAGACGGACTCCTTGTGGGAAGAGCCCGCATCCAGACCGCCATGCGGGAGATGGGAATCGAAGGGATCCATCCCGGGCCCAACCTCAGCAAGCGGGCTCTGGAACACAAGATCTATCCCTATCTTCTTCGCAATGTTACAGCCCAGCATCCTCACCATATCTGGGGAATCGACATCACCTATATCAGACTTCTCCGCGGCTGGATGTACCTCGTGGCCATCATCGACTGGCATTCCCGGTTTGTTGTCTCTTGGGAGCTGGATCAGACCTTGGAGATGCCGTTTGTCCTGGACGCCGTGGATCGGGCCTTTTCGACCGCTTCTCCGGCCATTTTCAACAGTGACCAGGGATCTCACTTCACCAGCGACAGCTATCTCGATCGCCTTAAATCCCGCAATATCCAAATCAGCATGGACGGGAAAGGACGAGCCACGGACAACATCTTCACGGAACGGCTCTGGAGAAGCATCAAGTATGAAGAAGTGTACCTCAACGAATACGATACGCCTCGCCAAGCCAGAGAAAGAATTCGGGACTGGTTCACCTTTTACAATACAAAACGACCTCACCAGTCCCTGGACTACCAAACCCCTTGGGAGGTTCTCTCGGAAGGAGAAAAAACAAACCCTCTCAGGAACAGGACCAAAGATTGAATCCGATTCAGAGACATTTCTCTTTCCTGAGATTTATGTGCTTAGGAAAGGCCTAATAACTGTCTAGACAAACCGATCCACTTCAAAAAGTCTTGAAATGCCGTCTTGATGCCAAACCGGGACGATCCTTTTCGAACAGGATCCTGTCGTCCGGCTACCCAGACCATACACCCTAAAGAGGCAAGACGACAACGGGAACGAACTCTTTTTAACCGACGTCCTCATCGCACGCGGAACGGAGAACCGGGTCCCGGAGAGGGCGATGAAAAACACGCAGGATCTCCCCCGAAACATAGACATTTTCCGCGCGCTCCGTGTAAAATCATGCCAGATTTTACCTGTCTTCCGGACCTTCGTGTCCACTGGAAGGTCCTTAAGCCCACCCCAACCACCAACTCTTTCCGAGGCCGCATGAAAAAAGTTGCCCTCGTCACGGGAGTCACCGGCCAGGACGGCGCCTACCTCGCCGAGTTTCTTCTCGAAAAAGGCTATGAAGTCCACGGCATGAAACGCCGGACCTCCCTCTTCAACACGGACCGCATCGATCACCTCTACCAGGACCCCCACGAAAAAGGCGTCTCCTTCCGTCTCCACCACGGGGACATGACCGATTCGAACAATCTGGTCCGCATCATCCAGGACATCCAGCCCGACGAGACGCCTAGGAAATGGCTTGATGGTTTGAAATTGAACGGGTTAGGATGGAAGCCGAGCGTCAACCTCCGGAAGGGATTGGGGCTCGCCTATGTGGATCTCAAACTAAATTCGGTGAAAAGAAAGTGATGATCGAATTGGAGCGTACAATACCGAACCAAGAGTTCCATCCATGAAGGGCCGGATCCAGGACGAAACAACGATTCCCATCCTTCATGAAGTCTGTGCGATTTCTGAACGGGCCGGCGAACGGATTCTGTCATATTTTGAAGGGAGATCTCCCCTCAATAGCCGCCTTAAGGAGGACAAAAGCCCGGTCAGCGAAGCCGATCTGGCGTCGAACAGCATCATCGAACGCGGACTTAAGGACGTAACTCCTGAAATATCAATCATTTCCGAAGAAACTCATTTTGCCCGAAGTGAAACGGCGCCCGGTAAGGGCCAGATTTGGCTGGTCGATCCGCTTGATGGCCCCCGGGAATTCCTGAACGGTGTCGGGGAATTCGCCGTCAACATCGCACTCATAGAGGATGGAAGACCGGTGATCGGCGTCATTCACATCCCGACGTCAGGAAGAACATATGGTGCTATTAAAGGCCAGGGAGTCGTTGTCCGGGAACGGGGAAAGATCCGTGACCTTCGCCCTACCCGGTTCCTGTCGAGACCCTACAAGCTCCTGACGAGCCGATACCATGCCCCGTTGGGGAGTCCCGACCTCCGGGAATTCGAACTGTTACCCTGCGGAAGTTCCGTGAAATTTTGCCGGTTGGCGGAAGGAGAAGGCCACATCTATCCAAGATTCGGACCAACGATGGAATGGGATACGGCCGCCGGTCAATGTCTCGTCGAAGAAGTCGGCGGCGCGATCGTCGATCTTGAAGGAGAGCCCCTGACATACAACAAGCGTTCCCTTTACAATCCTTATTTTCTGGCGGTTTCCTCAGCGGA
>DAHUYM010000029.1 GCA_027315205.1 Leptospirillum sp.
TTCCTCTCGATCCGTTCGTCGGAAAGAATCTTCTTTTCATCGGCGTCGGCACGGCGATCGCTCCGTTACGATCGACGCTCATCACCGCGCTGGAACGGCGATCGGATTTCAATCGGATCGCCTTGTATTTTGGGACATTGACCCCGAACCACGTTTATTTCGGCGAAGAAATGAAGGAGTGGCACAAAAAGGGTGCGGAAATCCATATCACTGTCACCTTTCCGGACGAGACCTGGGACAGCCATTCCGGGTTCGTGCAGGACATCCTGAGCCAGTCCGACGATCCCCTTCACGAGACGGTGGCCTATGTCTGCGGGATGAAAGAGATGGTGGAAGCGACGACAAAGGTCCTGAAAGAACGCATGGTCCCTGAATCTCTCATTCTCCAGAACTTCTGAAAAACGGATACCGGATATGGTTCCGAATCGTCCCCGGGGTTTTTCGAAAGCGGCATTGATCTGTGGCCGACTCGCCTGCACCCCCCAGTGCCTTCGAAAAACGGTTCCGACAGCCTTCGTGGTCGGGATTGTCCTCAACTCGATCAACCAGCTCCCCAATCTTTTCCACCACCAGCCGGTCAGCGTTTTGAAGATCGCCCTCAATTTCCTGGTGCCGTTCCTCGTTTCGAGCTATAGCGTGGTTTCCGTGATCTTCGAAACGAAATACGCTGCACACAGAAAAGGAATGTCATCCTCTTCGGGCAATACTGGTACCAATTAAGTATCAGTTATTTGTCGTTCTTCCGTTCGGACTGTCATTTGATCCCTGTCCACTAAAATTTCTTCCGATCGCGTTGAATCAAGGAGAAGAGGATGGAAACGATATCCTACACAGCCGCCCGGAATCATCTCGCAAAAACCATGAACGACGTGAACGACAACCATGCACCCATTCTGATCACACGACAGAAGAGTCCTTCGGTCGTGATGATGTCTCTGGAAGATTTCAATGCCTACGAAGAAACAGCTTATCTTCTCCGGAGTGCGGAAAATGCTCAAAGGTTGATTCAGGCACAGGAAGAGGTGGTTCAAAAAAGTCGCGTGCAAGAAAGAAACCTTTTGAGTGAGTAGCTTTCATAATCTGGCTTGGGAGGATTACATTTACTGGGCCCAAACAGATCGTTCAATCCTGAAACGGATCAATGAGTTGATCCGGGACGTCCAGAAGGAGCCGTTTTCGGGAAAAGGCAAACCCGAACCTTTAAAACATGCGTTGGCCTGTGCGGCGGGAGCGGTCGATCAGGCCCCGAAGGATAAGAAAAAGTCCCGGTGCCCGATGGATTTCATCCAGTATGACCAGCCGGTCCAGATGGTCGGAGAGGTAGAGCTCGGGTTCCATAAGCTTGGCCCTGTCCTCTTCGGATTCGAGATCGAGGTACAGGGCCCGACGAGAGCGACGGCGGGGAACGCGTCCAGTCGTTCTTCCAATTGGGGGGTCAGAAAACGTTCAATCATGTTTGCAATTATGGAGTACTGATCCATAAATTGCATGGAATATGGTCTGGAATGTGCTTGAATATGGGTTCGACAGAATTTTCTTCCGAACGCATCCGCCGGGAACCTGCAAAGAAATCACCTCCCCCCGGGTCCGAATCCGATTTTGGAACCGCCGGTGATTCCTCTGTCGACTCCGGATCGGATTTCTCCTGATGCGAGAGCATACAGTTCGGCCAGCGTCATTCCTTCCGAGGGCCATGCTCGAAGAGGGGTCGGCAGGGCGTTTCGTTCGGCCCAGGATTCGCATTCGTCGGGCGATAGGCGATCCAGTCGGATATGGGCGTGCAAACGTCCGGGACGGAGGACGGCTTCATGCGCCTTCTCTACCCGCTCGTTCGTCGTGAGAAGGAACATAACGTTGAGCCCCTGCCCCAAAAGTCCATCCGACAGATTGAGAAACGACGAAAACCCGGTCGACAGGGTGCTTGCGTCGGTCCCGAGAAACAATCCCGTATCTTCCATGACAACGAGATGCCACTCAGGTTTCGTCGTCCGGTCTTCGTCGAGATCGTCCTCGTCCGTCACCGAGGAGATCAGGTCGAGCACCGCACTTTCCTCGCTCATGAATGCCATGGGAGAGAGGACATAATGCGTTTTGCACCACGGCCGCCATTCTTTGGCGAGCGTCTGGATAAAATGCGTTTTCCCGGTTCCCGGAATGCCGGTGAGCAGCACGATACGTCCTTTAGACTTGTCGGTGGTGAAATGGACGAGGTCGTCGAGTTTTTTTTCTGCCGTCTTGTCATAGTTTTTGCGGACCATTTCCCAGTCGTCCGGTTCGAGGATCCGCGAAAACGAATCCGAGCCCTTTTGAGGCTTGCGAAACCAGAATGTAATTTTTGTTCCCTTCGTTCCTTTTCCGTCTCGTGTCAGGAATTCGGGGTTCTGAAGGCGTTCAATAAGCTCTGACTGGACGTCGACCGACCGTGAATGCCATCGGACGGTCGTGTTCCCGGAAAAACGATTGTGTTCCGCCCCGACAAATACGTCACGATCGGTCATTTTATACATTCTCGACAAACGTCTCCGGCGGACGTTCGGCGTGTTGTCGGGGGCGGGCGAAATATCCAGCGCCGTTCGATCTTTGACGACCGCACCGAGAAGACCGGCTTTTTCCAGGTCATCCAGAACGGAAGGACCGGTTTCGTAAATGACTTCAACAACAAAGGGGTGAGAGTTCTCGGGATCGGAGACGATGTGGACGCGGAGTCGGTTGTCGTGGCTTGCGTTGACCGCAAAATCCATCGGGGTGATCTTTTCATTGTCGGACATGGTCATATGCTCCTGTAGGTCCAGAATGCCGATCGGACGTATGCTTGGCGACGAAATGGGCGATCCGGAAGGGGGACCCGGATGGAAGAGAACAGGGAAAACGTCTGAACTTCGAGGATCGACGGCCCCTCAAAGAGTTCCTTTTTTCATGAGATCCAGGAGTATCGAGGTGTCCACTCCCTCGGTCATCTTTTCAACCTCCTCTCCGGTTTGAGGTGTTCCGTAAATTGGGGGTTCTTCCGCGGCAATTGCACCCGTTCCGGATCGGTCGGAACGATTCCGGTTCCGTTGTGCCCCGTGAGGAACGAGGAGAATCCTGACGCGGAAGACATCGAAGCTGTATCCCCTTCCCATGAGGGCTTCGGCCTGGACGAGATCATGTATCGCTTTCCTTCCGGTGTGGGTTACGCGAAGGTCGAAGGAGTTTAGGATCTCCTCCATCCAGTTTTCGAAGGCCGAGAGAAGCGGAGCGAACGGTTTGTGCAATTCCGGCTCCAGTGTCTCCTCCCAAGTCTTGCAACAGTTCAGGGCCTCGTTTTTATCGCTCGCGTCGTAGAGATTGTAGATTTGCTCCTTAGCCCGATAGGCTTTGTAGAGAAAGGGGTACTTCAGGCTCCAGTCCGTCAGGCGCTTTTTCTGGAAATCGTTCAGGTCCGATACATGGGTCAGAAGGACAGATCGGTATTTCATGATGTCCCGTTTTTTGTCAGAAGAAAGCGTTCCGACCAGAGTTTTCCGGATGTGATCCAGGGCGATATCGGCCAAGCTGACGACGCAGAACGGATCCACCGCTATCTTTGCTTGGGGCAGGGATTCCCGAACGGCCTCCCGGTAAGGTTCCCACAGGCCGAGGACTACCCACCGGATGCGGTTGTGGTCGGGAAGATGGCACAGATATCGGGTGACGGTTTTCGTCTCCCGATTTTCCAGGATTTCGACCACGAAACCGGAACGAATATCCGTGAGCACTGCCCTCGGTCTTCGGATGAGAGGGACCGTATCGATGCCCAGGATCTCAGGGGTCTTGAAGCAAATGGAATGTTGCAGCCGTTCGGCGTAATCGTAAAAAACGTTCCGGACGGTAATGTCGCTGACTCCGGTTTCTTCGGCGAGACGCACGAAGGGGTGCCGGAGGGATTCCTGTTCCATTCGACGGATGAGCCTTGGTGTCATGGAACGCCGGTCGTCGATTTCCGGCAACGGTTCGTAGAAGGTTTTTCCGCAGGACTTGCAGCGAAAGCGCCGCGTGTCGATCATCAGACACACCCGTTTTCGCCGGATGGGAAGGTCACGGATCTGCTGGTCTCGTCGGCCAAAACCGACAAGGGACCCTCCGCCGCAATGAAGGCAACGGGTGGGAGGAATTTTGGTTTCGGCTCGAATGCGGTATCCATCGTCGGTGTCTTCGACCTGGAGGATCCGGTAGGATGGGAGATTGATGAGATCAGGATTCGGAGGACGTTTCTCGGAGGCTCCGGAATGGGACTTGGGATAACCTGTCCTCATTCTGCGTGTCTCGATTCGAACCCGATTCTGTGTTTCGTCTGGGCAAGTGGCTGCATAAGCTGACGGATGGCTTCGATCAGGTTCACAATAGCTTCATCGTGATCCCCGACCTTTCTCTCCAGATCCTCCAGCTTGATCGCCAATTCCTTGTGAGCGGAGTGCATTTCGCGAAGCTGGACAAAGGTTCGTACAATAAAGAGGCTGATTTCAATGGCTCGGGGCGACGTTAAAATGTTTCCGAGCATCAGGGCTCCATGTTCCGTAAAAACATGGGGTAGTGTTGAAGAGAATTTGAGACGGGATAGGTGGTCACAATTTGTGACCACATTTTTTTTCTCTTCTTCGGTGAGTTGAAACATGAAATCCGTTGGAAATCGCTTTTTGTTGCGTTTGACCGCTTGGTTGAGCGCTTTGGTCTCGACTCCGTACAACTCGGCAAGATCCATGTCGATCATGACTTTCTGCCCACGGATCAAGAGAATTTGTCGAGCGACTGAAACAGTGGGAATGTAATCGCTCATGGTCTCCTCGAAAGATAGCCAGGGAAAAAGAGTAAATCATAAAACTCGAAATATTGTAAATTTTTTTTGTTCTTTTTTCAATCATTAAACTCGAATCTGTATTTATTATCGAGGCGATCGAAACGATCTCATTCAATGGACCCATTTGGATCGCTTTCCGGATCTTTATCTCGGGAGAAGAGGATGGAAGCGAATTCCTACGACGCATTTTCGCAAAAATCATGAACGACGTGAACGACAACCATGCACCGGTTTTGATCACACGGCAGCGAGGACCTTCCGGTCGTGGCAATGTTCCTTGATGACTTCAATGCTTGCAAGGAAACGGCTTTGCATTTCCGGAGTACGACAAAAATCCAAAGGCTGATCCAGGCACAGGAAGACGCGAAACGCGGTCGAATACGAGAAAGATCTCTTTGGGCGAAGTGCATTTCTAAGGTTCTCATCGGGCGCAGGGGAACCCCTGCTGGAAATCAATCTTTGTCCTGAACCGGTAGGGCATTACTTTTGAAGATATCGATAGCGTTCATGATTGGGCCCGGGAGGCTTACTTCTACTGGGCCCGAACGGATCGTCCGATCCTAAAGCAAATCAACGAGTGGACCCGGGAAATCCTGAAGACGTCGTTCCTTGCAAAGGAATCTCCGAACCGGGGGTGAAAAGACGGTCATCTTCAAACAGGAGGATTCCTTCTTCTTCGCTCCGTCTCAGGATTTCATCGGTAAATCCCTGCTTGCTGAAAAGGCAAAAAAATTCATTGCGTTTTGGGGTTCCCCAGGTGACGAGCCGTGCTTTCTTTTTCAAGGATTCATAAACTGAGAGTCCGACAGATTATTCGGTCCATTTGACTTCGCCAAACAGAATCGCATCCGAGTTTGTGTCGACCGCAACGATATCGATTTCTTCGTTTCGTTCCCACCATCGCCCCACCAGGTCAAAGGGAATGGTTCTGTTCCTGTATTTTCAGAGCGTCTCGAGCGAAACTTTTTCATAGGTTGCAGCCAGGAATCGGGATATCCCGGTTTCAATGGTCTTGAAAACGTCATCGGTCTGCCCCATTTCCAGCTCGGCGCGCTTGGGAAAGACAAAACGAAACCAGAAAAGAAAAAATTCGTCGATCATGCAGTAAAGACCTTTTGCTTTTTAAGGGATTGTTTTCTGTTACGGGCACGTCCCGTTTCACGATCCTGAGATCCGAAAGCACTCCCAAGTATTTATTGGCTGTCGCATGCACGATCCCGGTCGCGTTGACGATTTCGGCGCTCTTGTCAGGGAAAGATTTGGATCGGGACAGGGACTGCCCGGGAGAACGACTCTTTCAGGGCCTCGAGCCGTTCCCGGGAGAGGGGTTTTACGGAGGATTCGGCCGGTTTGCGCGCGACGGTGTAGAGATGCCATGCCACGATCCGGGCGCCTTTGTCGACAAGTTCCCGGATCTTGACCTGCATCGCTTCGGCCCAATATCCTTCCGGACGGAAGGGACGGTCGGGGTCGTCGATGTCCAGGACCATCGTCTGGATCGTGACAGGCAAAACAAGAACCGTTTTAGTGACATTATCCCAATAGCGCCCGAAGTCGAGAGGCGTCCGGTCGATCCGGAAAAAACTTTCCGGGTCGGCGGCGTCGATCTTGAACCAGATTTCTCCGGTGTCGGGAGCCGGTCGATCCGGAAAGAGGAGGTTCCTCACCTGGGTTCGAACATTGGGGTCGAAGAGCCCCGTTCCGTTCGTGATCAGGCGGACCGGGACCGTTTTGCCCAACGGATCGTTTTTCTTCCAGTCGACGACCGCCCGGAGAACGGGAAGGAATTCCGGGACGGCGGTGGGTTCCCCGTCTCCAGAAAGGGAAATGTCGGTGAGTTTCCTGAGAAGAAGAGGCGTATCCGAAAACGGAGGCGAAAGGAAAAGAGAACCCGAATGGATTTCGGCCATCATCCGGTCGAGTTCCTCGAGAATCTCCCCGGTGTCGATCGCAGTGTGGAGCGCAGGTGATCCC
>DAHUYM010000002.1 GCA_027315205.1 Leptospirillum sp.
ACCATCGCCCTTTGAAGGTCGTCCGTGGTCGAAACCGTGGTGTTTCCTATGGAAACGATAATATCGCCAAGCTTGAGGTTCTCCTTGATGGCCGGCCCCTTGGAGTCCATGTTCACCACTTCGACGGCGGATTTGTTCGGGATGCCGAGGTGCCGGGAGAGCCTTCTCGAGATGGGTCGGGTGCGTCCGACGATCCCGAGGTATCCCCGTCGGACGCGCCCAAAGGTCATGATCTGAGTGAGTACCCAGTGGGCGGTGTCGGCGGGAATCGCGAATCCGAGTCCCTGGGCTCCCGCAATGATCGCCGTATTGATGCCGACCAATCGGCCCCGATGGTCGAGAAGGGGTCCTCCGGAGTTTCCCGGATTCAAGGGCGCCGTGTGCTGGATGACGCTTTCGATCAGCCGGCCTTCCTGGCTCCTGAGCGTCCGGCCCAAGGCGCTGACCACTCCCGTCGACACGCTCGACTGGTATCCCAGGGGATTCCCCATGGCGATGATGAGCTGGCCCACGCGCAAGGCGCCCGACTGGCCGAACGACACATAGGGAAGTCCGTTCGCCTGGGCCCTCACGACCGCGAGGTCGGTCGGGGGATCGAATCCCACGAGGGTGCCGTCGACTTCGTCCCCGCTCGTGAAGGTGAGGCGAATCTTTTGGGCATGGCTCACGACATGGGCATTCGTGAGGATATATCCGTCCGGGGCGATGACCGCTCCCGATCCCGCCCCGACCCGGTCGACTCCGGAGCGGGAAGACGCATGTCCGACGTGGAGACTCACGACGGCCCGTCCCACGGATTCGACGACGCCGACGATCGCACGTGAAAATGGGTCGAGATCTTCACCGGGGTCGTCGATCCGCGGAGAACGGGAGGATTCCTGGGCGAGATCGAACGGATCTTCGATCCATTGGGGTTCATTGTCGAAGGGAATGTTTTTCATATCATTTATGGTGCAGGGCAGATCCCTCCACGTCAACCCGGGTTCAGGGATGCGACATCGGAGGAACCATGACGGCGTCGACGTCCAGGGTGACCTTTTTCCCTATCCCGAAACCCGTAGGGTCGTAGGTTATGCCGAAATCCCTGCGATCGAGCACTGTACTGGCCTTGAACCGGGCATTCAAAAGACCGTCCGGTCCTTTTTTCTCCCCCAGGTAATCCAGCCGGAATGCGACCTTTTTCGTGACGCCGTGGATCGTGAGGTTCCCGTCCAGACGAAATCCGCCCCCGGAGACCTTCTCGATTGACGTGCTCACGAACCGGGCGTCCGGGAATTTCTCCGCATCGAAAAAGTCCGCGGTCCGGAGGTGCGTGTCGCGTTTTTTGTTATCCGTGTCGATGCTGGCGACCCGGACGGTGAAATCGACCGTGGAACGCACGAGGTTTTGTTCGTCCAGTTCGATCGAGCCCTGGAAGTCCTTAAAACGACCGTCGGTTGTCGAAAAGAGAAAATGCCCGACGGAAAACGCGATTTTCGACCGGGCTTTGTCGGAAACGAGTTCGATTGCACTGGCCAGGCCGGAAAGGCTGAAGATCAGAATAAAGGCCAGCAAGAGGATCTTGATGATTTTCATGGGGCTCTTCCTGTCGGTTCCGGCGGGCCCGGGATCCGGATCTGCCCGGGCAGGCCTCGTTCAGAGCGTGGCGTGGGTTCCGTCGCAATAAGGGGGATTTTTTGTCCGTTTGCACTGGCAGAGCGCGACGGGCTTTCTCTCCGCCACTTCGAAGACTTTCGGGGCGAAAGCCGAACCGCTGTGGGTTCCGTCGCACAATGGCTGCGATTCGGAGAGGCCGCATTGGCACCAGTAATATTTTCCCGGGGCCAGCGTCATGACAATGGGTTTCTTGTCGGCGATATTGGGGACGTCCATAGGGGAATCTCCTTGTGATCGGTATATTGCCGGACGTTTGGCCGGCTTCGAGGTGATCACCGGTACAGTAACACCGGAACGGTGAAAGTTCATAAAACCTTTTTCGTTCGCCGGGAGAATAAAGACTCCTTCGGGAGAACGTTCGAAAAAGAGTCCCTACCGCGTATCGAAGCCGGGGAATAGCGGTTTGGTCTTTCCCGGACGCGGTGGAGCCAAAAACCGACCCGTGTCGAGGGGAGGGAGGCCGGGAAAGCCGAGACGTCTCGCGGCCACCCGGAAACGCTGGTTCAAGATCTCGGCGAATGGGCCCGTGCCATGCATCCGTATCCCGAATCGGGAGTCGTATTCCTGTCCGCCGTGAAACTCCTTCATGCGATTCATCACGTGATCGGCCGAAAGAGGGACATGCTCGTCGAGCCATTCCCGGAAGAGATCTTTCAGTTCGAGGGGTAGTCTCAGAAGTATGTATCCTGCCGAACGGGCTCCGGCTTCACGGGCTTGGGAGAGAATCGGTTCGAGTTCGTGTTCGGTTAAAAACGGGATGACGGGCGCGACCATGACCCCCACAGGGATTCCGGACGAAGACAGGGTTCGAAGCGTTTCGATCCGCCTCTGGGGAACCGCGGCACGGGGTTCGAGCGTGCGGGCCAGCTCCGGGTCAAGCGTGGTGATCGACACCAGGACATGGACAAGGTTCCGGGCCGCCATCGGGACAAGGATGTCCAGGTCCCGTTCCACGAGGGACGATTTGGTAACCAAACTCACGGGATGGTCCGCTTCGCGGAGCACTTCGAGGATCCTCCGCGTGATTCCTAGCCTGGCTTCCGTGGGCTGGTAGGCGTCTGTATTGATTCCGACGGCCAGCGGCTCGCAACGGTAAGAGGGGCGGGAGAGTTCTTTTTTCAAAAGTTCCGGGGCGTCGTCCTTGGTGAAAATGCGGCTTTCGAAATCCAGTCCCGGGGAGAGTCCCAGGAAAGCGTGCGTCGGCCGCGCGAAACAGTATATGCAGCCGTGCTCGCACCCGCGATAGGGATTGACGGACTGGCTAAATCCCACGTCCGGGGAGTCGTTCCGGCTGATGACCGTCCGGCTGGAATCACGGGTCAGAATCGTCCTGATTTCGGATTCGAGTACGAACGGCTTCCAGCCGTCGTCGGCGTTCTCCCTCGCGTACGGTTCGAAACGGTTGTCGGGGTTGCTCAGCGCTCCCCTTCCGCGGGGAGGGTCGGGTGGTCGTCGGCTCATCGTCGCGTATTCCTCTGGCGTGTTCCGGTCCGTTTTGTCCGGGAATATCCCTCTAGAATCTTTTTCCAGCGTGACGTGGGATTTTTACAGGACCACGTTGTCCCTGATCGGCGAATTCACGGAAAGGATCGATCGTTCGACCTATGAAACACGATACCATGGGTACCGGGCAACCTGCCTTTCTCTCCGGATCGGCGATCACATGGGGCTGAAGCCCGGGGAACTCTTTACTCTGGGAGCGGCGCCCTCCTTACACGACATCGGGAAATTGCGGATCTCCCGGGAGATCCTTCTCAAACGGGGAGGGATGAACGACGAAGAGCTGGGTTTCATGAGACTCCGTCTGGAACTCTGCGGGAACATCCTGAAGCGATTTCTCGCTCCACGTCGCACGGGATCTTGTCTTCCAGCACACGGGAAACGCCGGAACGGGTGCGAATCCCCCCAAGGGGCTTTCCGTGGACGGAATCGTCGGGGAAGCCCGGATCTTTGCCGTTGCCGACCGTTACGATCTTTTGACCGGGAACCGGTCCCCGCACGGGTCGGCAAGTCATGAGGAGGCGATACTTTGAGCTGGTCTGGGGGTCGGAGTCCTGTGCGTCCCTGAGGGCTTCCCGGGAACGACCCTGGAGGTATCAGGACGATTTTTTCGCGGTTTCGAGCCGGTATCCCACTCCGTAGACCGGTGATATATGGACGTCGTTTCCCCCCGCGTCTTTCAGCTTCCGTCTCAGATGGCTCAAATGGGAATCGATCGTGCGGTCGAACAATTCGGGGTTGTCGGAAATCGCATCCAGGATCCCTTCCCTCGTCACGACTTCTCCCGAATGCCTGACAAGAACGGTCAGGATATCGAATTCCCGTTTACCGAGGGGGATCTCTTTCTCTCCGATCCAGGCTCTTCGCTCTGGCAGGTCGAGACGGATCGAACGGAAATGCAAATGGTCTTTCCGCGAGGCTTTTCGACCGATCAGCCGGTTCATTCTGGCCGTCAGTTCGTCCAGGCCGAAGGGTTTCCGGATGTAGTCGTCCGCCCCTCCCGAGAGTCCCTGGACCGCGGACGGTTCATCCGTCCGCGCGGTGACCATGAGAACGGGAACCCAGTCGTTTTGTTCCCGTATCCACCCGCACAGGTCGAACCCGGAACCATCGGGGAGCTGGACATCGAGCAGTACGAGATCGAAGGGTTCCGATCCGAACAAACGGCGTCCTTCGGCAATCGTGGTGGCGACTTTCAGATGGAATCCCCGGTAGGGGAGACTCATCGCCAGTGTGTGTCCTATGACGGGATCATCTTCCACCAAGAGAACATGGATCACGTTCACTCTCCTTCGTTCAACGGGTTCTGGCGCCTCTCTCAGGAATGTAAGCCGGTTGTCCGGTCCTTAATTGGTTCGATCGTTCGACAGGCAGGAAGAACGTTATCGAGTGATATGGATATCTCCGGACGAGACGTTCTTGGATTCCGGGATAAGGGCCCTATCGAACGATTTCCGGTCAGGGTTCGAACGTGACTGGGTCGGTGTCCTGGCCATTGACAAGATGATGCCAGAGAAAACCCACAATGAGTACAAGCGTCCATATGATTCCGGGATGCCTTTTCATGCGAAGGTCCTTTCCGCGACAATCCTGTGTGGAGAACTCGGCGTAAAGACGGATATTATCGGCCTTCGGGAAGGGCAACGGCATCCGATTTCACGTCGCTGTACAGCATAACGGTTATACGGACTTCGACCAATAACCCTAAAACATGTAAAAACGATGGACTGTTTTCCGGCGGACCATCGGCGGTTCCGTCGCCGGCACATCCCGGATCACTTTCAGGTACTGAGGCCCGATGCGCATTCTTGGAAATCTTTTGTGGTTTCTCCTTGGAGGCTGGATAATGGGAATGGCCTGGGGGCTCGCAGGCGTCCTGTGTTTTCTTACAATCGATGGTTTCCCCTTCGTTGTCGCCTCGTTCCGGATCGCCGGGTTTTCCTTTTTTCCGTTCGGCCGCGCGATCGAAGACCGCCGCGAAGCAAGTCCCTGGGGAAGTACGCCTTTCGCCCTTGCGTGCAACATCGCATGGGTCCTTCTTTTCGGCTGTAGGCTGGCCTTGGGGCGCCTGAGTTCGGCTCTCCTGTGCGCAGTCACCGTGATCGGTATCCCGTTCCCCTGGCAACACCTGAAACTGCCTGGCTCTCGCTCGTGCCGCTCGACAAGGAAATCGTCCCGGGACATTTCCCCGGGAGTTAACCCCGAGGGATCCCCGTTTCCCGTACGGATGGGATCTGGTTTGCCGAGACCGCCGTCATTTCCGGGACTTCTCCCAATGCACGGCGACCATCCGTTCGCCGGCCGGGAACCAGGGAAGGAATTGATCGAGGAGACGGTGTAGGGTCTGCCTCTGCTCTTCGGTGTTCAGCCAGTCTTCAATCGCGAGATTCGCGGGAACGGTTCCTTTCGAGAAGTGTCGGTACAGGATGTCGAGAATGGCCCTGTAATGATTTGCCGAAAAGACCAGGAATCCCGGCGGGATCTCCAGTCCCCCGTCTTCCCTGAGCGTCTTCGAGCATTCGTGGATCCCGTAATCCCCGAAAACCGGATTGGTATTCCATTCGAGCCCCTCACCCGCCAGTTCGAGGTTGGAGGGGAAGTCGAGAGACTGGAAGGTGTCCAGGAAATGCCAGTCTCCGCTGGTATTTTCGGGTGCGGGTATGTTGAGGGCCGCGAGGCCGGTCAAGTACCGGGTCCGGTTCGTTTCGGGGAAGCTTGTTCGCCGGGGATCGTTCTGGGACGACATCATTATGGTTGTCCTGCATCCCTGAAAGGATCGTTCATTCGTGGTTTTCCCTTGCGTTCGATCGACGTATCGTGTCGTTCTGGGCTGAAATCAGGCGGGCGATCTCTTCAGGAGGGGATGGACGGCAAAAATAAAAGCCCTGGACCGCATCGCACCCGGCTTCCAAGAGGAAATCCGCCTGCCCTTTGCTCTCGACTCCTTCCGCGATGATCCGGAGGAAGTCTTTGTCGGGTTTCGGGAGGTCCGAAAGGGTTAGCGTCCGGAATTCGGGCAGGGTGTAACCGTAGACTTCCGAAGCGGCCTCACTGGTTTTCATGATCTTTCCAGGAACGTCGTCGTGCGATATTGCGATCAGAAAAACCGGATTGCCGAGCAGGGAAAAAAGACTTTCGAACGGGATGGGTTCGTCGTCGACCGTCCCGGTCCGGACCGCCTTGCGATGCCGGGATTTTCCAGAAAATCCGGAAATGGACGCAACGGGAACGGACAGGGTGGGGGAAAAGGGAGCCGATGAGAGGGGCAGCGTCTTCACGTTGCAGGTCTCCCTCGTCCTGTCCGGACATACAACGCGCAACAGGACGGCTGGAGAAATTCCGACAACCTTCTAATGCCGGAACACCGGAACAATAGATTGGTCCCGGAATCGGAAACCTATTGTTGTCCAGGTTATCGGAAATTCTCGATCGATTATAAAGAATGAATTTATTTAACTTCGGTTGTTATGAATTAGAGCATATCAGTGTTTTCCCCTTTGTCTACCCTGTCTCAGTATGGGGAAGCCCAAGGCTGCTGTGAGAAAAACGGGCCGGTCATGCACAACTGAAAATTTCGGGAAGAACAGGATCGAGACCGATTTTTCGGTAAAGTTCGTTTGCCCGTTCGATCACGGTCGCCCACATCTCTTCTTTGCTTAATCCCAGGACTCCCCAAAAGGATTCGAAGGGAACGTCGAGGCTTTTTTCTGCGTAACGGTACATCCATTCGAGTCTTTCGGCCATCCTTCGGCCCAATACCTTACGCTCCTCCGGGGTGGCCTGTTCGACGATGTTCATCAGTTCCAGCAAACCGAAGGATGTCTGCCGTTTTTCGTCACGGATCGGAATCTCGAGCGATGCCTGTGTCCCCTCGTCGGCTCGAGAGGCCACTTTTTCGACAATGGCGATCCCGATACCCTCGATCCCGAACTGGAGGCAGGTCAGGAAGTCGAACCAGTCGAGGCGAGAAAACTCATCGAGCAGTTTCTGGCGCTGCAGTGGATCAATCTTGGGTTGGAAAGGAAAACCGATCTGGTTCAGCCAGGCTTCCTGGATACGAAAATGAACCCGTTCCTCTTCCACCTGGTGGGCGAGTTCGAGCTTTGCGGAAAGGTTAGGGGCTTTTGAAATCCGGTCGGCGCAACACTCGAGGGCGAGAAGGTCGATATCGGTATAAACGCTCAAGAGGGTTCCGATTGCCTGACGGTATGTGGGGTCCATGGTTTCTCCTTTTTGTTATCGACGTGGTGTCAGCGGTCCCTGTATATCCGGTCCTTGAAGAGACGGAACCGGAGCAGGTGCCAGAGAGGACGACGATATCCCAAAAGCCGGATCAGCCGTTGGGTGGTCGGCTCAATGGAGGGAACGATCCCCGGAAGGATCCAGTTGCCCCGTTCCAGTGCGAACGAGGTCAGGTATTCGGTGAGAAAGGATTCGAGGCCGGTTTCCAGGAAAAAAATCGGGTCGAGGTATTGTTTCCGGTCGGTGACCCGGCCGAGGCGTTCCGCGATTTCGCCCAGGGGGGTTCCCGGATAGATCCGTATCCCCGCCATGGCGACGACAGCCGTGGGATCGGTCTCGGCGATCGCCCGGCAGGTTTCCCGGACCGTCCGGGGCGTTTCTCCGGGACCGCCGAAGATCAGTGTGTGACAGATGCTGATACCGAGGGTCCGGCACCAATCTGAGACGTTTTGCATCTGTTCGACCGAAAAGCTTTTTCCCAGTCCGGCCAACATCCCCGCTTCCGCCGAGTCCGTGCCGAGTTCGATCCCGTCGCACCCGGCCGCCTTCATCTTTTCAAGAAGGGAGTACGTCATTCCCGCCGGGGTCGCATAACAGGACCATCGAATCCGGAGATTCCGTTCGATCAACCGGTCGCAGACGGCTTCGGCATGATCCGGGGGAAGGTTGAAAATGCTGTCGACGATGAAGAAGGAACGGATACGGTCCCGCCGGACAAGTTCTTCCATTTCGTCCGCGACGTCGACGGGGAGACGAAGGCGAAAACTTGTTCCTTCGAGAAGGGGATAGGTGCAATATTTGCACCGGAACACGCATCCCCTCTTGGTCTGAATGTTCGTCATGCCCCCGCGTCTGACATACCGCCCCGGATCGAAGAGAGTCCGCGCCGGCCGGGGGTACCCCGAAAGAGAGCCGGCCCCTTCCGGGGACAGTGAAACCGGTACGACGACGGGAGGGGCGCCGGGCAACGGTCGGAACACGGCGCCCGGCACGCACGCAAGAGGTCGTCCCTTCTCCAGGGCGTCGAGTAGAAGCGGGAATCCGATCTCTCCCTCGCCGGAGATCCCGTAATCGGCGCCCAAAGCGTCGAGAAGGAGGTCCGGCATGAGTGAGAACGCGGACCCCCCCACGATGACGGGAATGCCGGCCGATGGAAGAAGGCTCTTCACGGTTTGGACAAGAGCGATGTAGGAAGGAAGATAGTTTTTGGTCAGCGGGTAAGCCGCATTGTCGAGGTTTCGAATGGAAAGGGCGACGGCGTCGAACGGAGGGGTTTCGGAGAGGATCCGGATGAGGGCGTCCCGGATCCTTGGAGTGAACATGAGGTCCAGGACACGCACATCGTGCCCGCTGGCTCGCGCCGCCTCCGCCACATAGGAGGCCCCGAGCGGAAAGACGGGATCCGGGAAGACTTCCTGGTTTGCGGAAATCAGGAGGATTTTCATCGGTCTTTTTCCTCGACCGGAAGTTTTGGTAAGAACGTGGGCTCATCTTAGGGGAATTCGGGGAGGGATACAAGGGAAAAATCACCGTGTTTCATAATGGAGGCGTGTTCATCGACAGGCAGGAAGAAGCCGCCGAAGGATTCGCGTGACTCCCGATTTTCGATGGCGTGATGTCAGATAACGGAGCCGACCCTAGAACTCCCAGGCCGGACCCTTCCCCAGGGAAGAGGAAGATCCATCGAAAACGACAAAAACCGTCCGTCCGAAGAAGAACGGTAATCCCCAGTCGAACGTGCCGGATGTTGTAGCACCGAGATCCGGCGCTGCCAGAACCCCGGTATTAAAATAGGCAGAACCGGAATTTTCAGGATTGGCGATGTCGAACGTGATCGACGCCGTATTGGCCCCGCCCGATCCGTTGTTCCCGGAGATCGAAGCATTCAGGTTGAGGGTTGACGCTGGACAGTACCAGCTGCTCCCCGGGCAAACCGGAATGGTAGTGTCCGGAAAAAACAGCCCGTTCGATCCGCTGTCCAGGAAACTCATCGACGAGGAGGGACAGGTCGAAGAAGAATAGGATCCGTAGGTAGTCCCTTTGAATGTCGTGGAAATGCAGAAATCCGGGGCTCCGTAGAAAGAAACGGACGAATCCGGCGTATTGTCCGCCTGGGTTCCTACCCCGAAGGAGTGAATTCCGGACACTGACGAAGACCCGCCGGAGGGAACGGAGGGAAAAGAAAGCGACACCCCGTTGTTGTCCGATGCAAAACTGGCCGCCGGGTCGAAAACGGTTTTTGAAGGAGAGAGGGAGGCGTCGACCGTGGGGCACGACGAACTTGTGCTCGAGCTCGTGCAAAGATCATATTCCCCCCCGTCGTAGACCAAGAGTCCAACCCCAAGGATGCCGTTGATTCCCCCGGACATTACATTCGAGGTCGACTTGCTGCATCCCGACGAGCCGGGTGTATTGGACGCGGAAGCGCCGACGACGATCTGGACCGGAACCTCGGTCGTGGTCGTCAGTCCGGAAAGGGTTACGTACAAAGGCGCCACGGGTCCCCATGCGTCTCCCGATCCGAACTGGGCGCACTCCCAGACTGTGTATCCGGACTGTGTCTCGTTGGATGTGGGAAGGGAAAGTGCCGATGACGCGAGCCGCAGGCCGTAGGACCCGGTATCGACCAAAACGTCGGGAATGGTTTGGCAGGAGGACGACGAAGTGCAGACCGTCACTGAAACGATCGGGATATTGATGGCTGCGGACGTTGAAAGGAATGAAACAGACAACTGGTTGGCGGAAAGGGGCTGGGAGGATCCCCCTCCTCCCCCGCAGTCAAAAAGAACCAGGCCAAGGCCGAAAAGAAGAAACCGGGTTGCGGGCCGGATCAAGGCAGGCCGTCCGGAAGGGTGAGCCCGGGAGGGACGATCGAGGGAATCCACGCCTTTCCCCAGAGGTGCCCCATGACTCCGCCTCTCATGAGACGAAAGTCGTTCCCGGTGTGGTTTTCCTCGTGGGGGTTATGGAAGACCCCGGATGTCCGGGAGTCCTGGATGCCGAGAGACGCGAGAGACGGGGACCGAGACCCCGACCACGAAATGGCAAAGACTTGGCTGCTTGTGTTTGCGTAGACACGGATCGTTCCATAGTTCCAGGCGTAGTTTTTTTCCGAATACCCCGCGAACGACGCGGTGTTCTTGAGGGCGAGGGAGGGGATCATGGCCGTATCGAGGCCGAGTCCGAAGGCCCTTTCGGGCGAGACGAGGATTGCCGTGACGGCAAGGACGCAAACCAACAACCTCACGATGGCACCCTTTTGAAATCTGATTCAAACATGCCTTTATCCGCGGGATGTCGCCAGAGTCCGGCCGTCGGTCGGATTCGGCGAATAATGGCACGTACGGTTCCTGGTCGTTCCACTTTGGAGTGGACTGTCTTTACGGAATTTCCGTTTTGTTGCTAAAACAACAATCTCCCAAGATTGGTTTCCCCGAACTCGGGGGATCGCATGAAAAATCCTAAACTTTTTTCCGCCTGCGTTCCGCGATAGTGAAGGTTGCGGCGCTCCGGACCACGGGGTGCTCGTCCTTGTGGAGGATTTCAAGGATCCCTTCCGGGAGGGCGTCGTTCCAGGCCAGGGATTCCCGGACCCAGGGGGAGGAATCCGCCAAAAGAGCGCGGGCGATCTCTTCGGGAATGGATACATTCTTGGCCAGGACCGACCGGATGACCTCTTTGGGATCGTGGGAAAGGATCTGGAACGCTTCTTCGGGAAGAAACGGATTCTGGGAGGCGACTTCCCGGACCAGGGGATCCGGATCCATCGAAAGTTTAAGAAGGGCTTCGGTAGGCGTCCCGGGATGTCCTGCCACGGTTTCCCGGATCCAGCGATCGAGGCTTCCGGACAGCTCCATAAGGGTTTCCGGGGAGGAAGACGGTCCGATGAGCCCCAGTTCGCGTTCTTCGTCGCCGGTCGGGGAGATCCGGGACGAAGTCATGTGAACGGTCTGGATCAGTTCGACTTCGTACCCTTCCGGCGCGTCGATGAAGAGGAAGCGGCTGTGACCGGTGTCGGTCGGTCCGTCGGTCACGGGGATGTTCATCTTCGAGAGCCGTTCCATCGTCTCGTCGAGATTGTCGACTTCGAACGCCAGGTGTACCAGATCGGCCGGAACCGAGACTGAACCGGATGACGGAAATTCGGTGATTTCTATTTCTTCTTCCGACCCCGGGATCCGGAGGAACGTGATCTTCGAGCCCCGGGGAGATACAATGGAGCGGGCGACCTTGAGCCCAAGGACGTCCGTGTAGAACCGGACCGTTCGCTCGGAATTGTTGACGCGCATCCGGGTATGGAGGAGCTTTCGAACAAGCGGTTTTTCGGGAAGAGCCATTGGTTACGGAATCCTTCGTCAGTCTTCGAGCGTCGAGAGATCCCCTTCCGGAAGGCCGAGCTCCCGGGCTTTGAGGACCCTTCGCATTATTTTTCCGCTGCGGGTTTTTGGAAGCCAGTCGGTAATTTCGATTTCATCGGGTTGTGCGATGGCGCCGATCTCCTCGCGGACGTGGGCCTTGATGCGTTCCGGGAGGGTCTCGATCTCGACCTCCACGTTCTTCCTGAGGATCACGAACGCTTTGATGCTCTCCCCCTTTAGGGGGTGGGGCTTTCCGATCACCGCCGCTTCCGCGACGGCCGGGTGGGAGATCAGGGCGCTCTCGACCTCGGCCGTCCCCAGGCGATGTCCGGCCACTTTGATCACGTCGTCCACGCGGCCGATAATGAAAAAGTATCCCTGGGCATCGCGCTTGGCCGAGTCTCCCGAAAAATAGACACCGGAAATTTCGGACCAGTACTTCCGATACCGATCCGGATCCTTGTAGACGGTTCGGAACATGGCTGGCCACGGTTTACGGATGACGACGAATCCTTTTTCGCCGGGGGGTAGGGAGTTCCCTTCCCGGTCGACCACATCGGCCAGGACGCCTGGAAACGGCCGTGTCGCAGAGCCCGGGACGAGGGGCGTGCAGGGAAGAGGTGTGATCATGTGCATGCCTGTCTCGGTCTGCCACCAGGTGTCCATGACGGGGAGATTTCCTCCGGTGACTTCGCGAAACCACATCCAGGCTTCCGGATTGATCGGTTCCCCTACTGACCCCAGAAGACGCAGCGAAGACAGGTCGTACTGTTCGGGCCAGTGTTTTCCATGCCGCATCTGGAGCCGGATCGCCGTCGGGGTGGAGTACAGGATCGACACCCGGTACTTTTCGACCAGGTGCCACCACCGGCCCGGGTTGGGGTAGTCGGGGGAGCCTTCCACCAGGAGGACCGTGGCCCTGTTAAGGAGTGGGCCGTAAACGATGTAACTGTGTCCTGTCACCCAACCGGGATCGGCCACGCAGAAGTAAACGTCGGAATCCCGGATATCGAAGACCCATCGGGTCGTCGCGTAGGTTCCGACCATGTATCCCGTTTGGACATGCACGATTCCTTTCGGTTTTCCGGTCGTACCGGACGTATAGAGAATGAACAAAGGGTCGTCCGCTCCCACGGGAACGGGAGGAAACGGTCCCGACCGCGCGTGCTTCGCCATGACGTCGTCGAAGGCGATCTCTCCCTGCGAGGGTTCGAAAAGGGGATCTTTTCTCCGGACGACCAACGTGGTTTCGATGGACGGGATGCGATTCCGGGCCTTTCGGGCCGTTTCGAGGAGAGGGATCTCCTTTGCGCGGCGGAATGCGGCATCGGCGGTGATGAGGAGGCGGGGAGACGCGTCTTCCATCCGGTTTTCAAGCGCAGCCTGGGAGAATCCCGAAAAGACGACCGTGTGGACGAGACCCATCCGGGCGCAGGCCATCATGGATAGGACCTGCTCGGGAGAGGGTGGGAGAAAAATCGTGACCCGGTCTCCCTGCCGGAGTCCCAGTTCCGCGAGACCGTGGCAAAGGCGCTGGACTTCGTCCAGGAGCCGTGCATAAGTGTAAATGCGCTCTTCCCCGCTGTCCGAGACACAGAGCAGGGCGGCCTTGTTCCCGTAGCCGTCCCGGACGTGCCGGTCGAGCATGTTGTGCGTGATATTGGAGAGGCTTCCGGGAAACCATCGGCCTTCGAAGGTTTCGGGATTCCAGTCCAGGACGC
This sequence comes from Leptospirillum sp., assembly GCA_027315205.1. GTDB lineage: Bacteria > Nitrospirota > Leptospirillia > Leptospirillales > Leptospirillaceae > DAHUYM01. Next base: position 13,478 of record DAHUYM010000002.1, read on the forward strand.
GGTCGAAGGGCCGGAACCATTCAAGTTCCGATGCCACCTTTTTCCAGAAACCGTCGGGTTCCCTCAAGGATTCTTCGTAAAGGGTTCCGTAATCCTTGATGCGGGCTTCGGCGAGGGTCTCCGGTCCTGGGGAAAAGACCGCCCGGTCGGAGAGTCGGGTATCGGAAGGTTTTTCTTGCGCCATGGGGTTCGTGTCCTCGCCGATGTCCGGGAATCGGGTTGTCGTGCAGAAAGCGACTGAATAGAGTCTTTGCCTCTCATTCTAATACATCGCCAGACCGGAGATACAGGAGAAAATTCGCGTGTTTCCGGAATCCGACCCCCGCGCTTGACTTGGGGCTCCGGTTGCCCGTCCCATAGTTATACAGGAGTTATGCAGGGGGAAGAGGCCGCTCCTTATGAGGATCTTTTCTGTCTGTAGGGGGCAACGATGGAATTCGTGGATATCGCGGGTCTTAGGAGGTCCGCATCGAGAATTGGTTTGGGGACGTGGTCGATCGGGGGATGGATGTGGGGAGGGACCGACGAATCGACGGCGGTCCGGACAATCCTGAAAGCCTTCGAGATGGGAATCAATGTGGTCGACACCGCTCCTGTGTACGGGTTCGGCGTGTCGGAGGAAATCGTCGGAAAAGCTCTGGCCGCCCATGGAAAAAGAGACGAGATCCTCATCCTGACCAAGGCGGGTCTCGAATGGGACGGTAACGGGATTCGCAGGAATTCCTCACGGGCCCGGCTCGAGAAGGAAATCGTCGATTCGTTGAAGCGTCTGGGGACCGAATATATCGATCTGTACCAGATCCATTGGCCGGATACGGCGATTCCGTTCGAGGAAACGGCCGAAACGCTCGAACGATTGAAGCAGAAAGGCCTCATCCGGGCTATCGGGGTCAGCAATTTCAGCCCGGCCCAGATGGACCGGTTCAGGACCGGGGCACCTCTTTCGATCGACCAGCCCCCTTTCAACCTCTTCGAACGGGGCATCGAGAAAGAGGTCCTGCCCTATTGCCGGACAAACAACATCCGGACGGTCGTTTACGGCGTCCTTTGCCGGGGGCTTTTGTCCGGGACGGTGACGGCCGATCGTTCCTATTCGGGCGACGACCTTCGAAAGATCGACCCAAAGTTTTCCGGGGAACGCCTCCCGCATTACCTGGAAGCGGTCCGCCGGATCGATGCTCATGCACGGGAACGTCACGGCAAGGATGTTCTGGCCTTTTCGGTCCGGTGGGCCCTTGACCGGCCCGGTGTCGACGTTGTCCTGTGGGGAGCGAGGACACCGGAGCAGCTGTCGCCCATCCCGCGGATCCTGGGATGGAAAACACGTTCGGAAGACGCGTCCCCGATCGACCGGATTCTGGAGGAATCCATTCCCGATCCGGTGGGCCCCGAATTCATGGCCCCTCCCGAAAGCATGGCGAAAACGAACTGACGGGGATTCTTGCCGTCAATCCGATAGCGGCATTAGAATGTACTTAATAAAAATTCAACGTTCGACGACGCATCCGTTGTCCGGGAGGATTGGGAATGGCCGAAACGACATTCGAAGAAGATCTGAGGATCAGGGATCCCCTCGAGATAGCCGGTATCACCTTCAGATCCCGCCTTTGGGTCGGTACGGGGAAATACAAATCGTTCGAGGAGACCCGGGAAGCCATCGAGGCCTCCGGGGCCGATGTCGTGACCGTCGCGGTTCGCCGCGTGAATATCGTAAAAAAAGACGAGCCCAATCTTCTGGACCATATCTCCCCGAAACATTACAAGATCCTCCCCAATACCGCGGGGTGCTATACCGTCGAAGAGGCCCTCCGTTACGCACGCCTGGCCCGTGCGGCCGGGGTGTCCGACATGGTGAAACTTGAAGTGATCGGGGATCAGAAGACCCTGTTCCCTGACGTGGTCGGCCTGATCGAAGCGGCACGGATCCTGGTCAAGGAAGGATTCATCGTTTTTCCCTACACGAACGACGATCCGATCGTGGCTCGGAAACTCGAAGATGTCGGATGTCCCGCGGTCATGCCCCTCGCTGCTCCGATCGGATCGGGACTCGGGATCCGGAATCCGTACAACATACGGATCATCCAGGAAACGGTCAAGGTTCCCGTCATCGTGGATGCCGGGGTCGGCACGGCTTCGGACGCCGCGGTCGCCATGGAGATGGGGTGTGCCGGGGTTCTCATGAATACAGCGATCGCCGAAGCCAGGGACCCCGTACTGATGGCACGCGCGATGAGATGGGGAATCAACGCGGGCCGGGCGGCATTTTTGGCCGGAAGAATGCCGAAAAAACTCTATGCCAATGCCTCAAGCCCTCTGGATGGACTTCTGTCGTCTCCATTTCCCGGAGGTCTTTCCTGACCGGATCCGGTTCCGTGGGGCGTGCGGGAGCCGGTTTCCTGGCTCTCGTCTATGTCACTCCAGAGGACATTCCCATAAAGATGCTGGTGCAACGGGCCGTCGAAGCTGTCGAAGGCGGAGTCACCGCCATCCAGGTCCGGAGAAAAAACGGGGATTCCCGTGACTTTTTCGACCTCGCCATCCTGCTCTCGGAGTCTTTGCCTTCCGGATTTCCCCTTATCGTGAATGCCCGGCTCGACATCGCCCGGGAAATAGACGCGAAGGGTGTCCATCTCCCCGAAGACCACATGCCGGTGTCGCGCTACAGGGAAAAGGAGCCCTCTCTCGTTTACGGCGTATCCTGCCACAGCCTCGAAGCGGCCCGTGCCGCAGAAAAGGAAGGCGCGGACTATCTTGTCTTCGGTCCGGTCTTCGAAACCGCTTCGAAAGCCGGCTACGGCTCCCCGAAAGGATTGGAAGCGTTGAGAAAAGTGGTCGGCGCGGTCTCCGTCCCTGTCGTTGGGATCGGCGGTATCCGGGAAGAGAACATGGCGGGAATCCAAGAAACGGGCGCTGCTGGAATAGCCGTGATCGGGGCCCTGGCGTATGCGTCGGACCCCCGTGCGGCCGCTTTCGCCCTCCGCCGCCAATGGGTCCGGAAATGAGATTCCTGCGCCGTTTTTCGGTTTGGATCGTTTGCGCGTTTTTTCTATTGCCGGGAATGCCGGGATCTTCCCTGGGCGCTTCGTCCGATTCGGGGTCAGGTTCCCCCGGTTCCCGAACGCCCCTTCTTTCGGTCGAGCAGGGAGGCATGTTTCTCGTTTTCGAGCCTGGCGGCGGTCCGTCCCGCTTTGTCACGTTCATGGGGCAAACGGTTCCCCTTGTATTGTTCCACCGACCGTTTTTCGGCGTTCCGGCCGGGTCCAGGATCGCTCTCCTCGGAGTGGACTTCTCCAGAAAACCGGGGAGCCGCGAACTGGTCCTCTGGGCGAAACGGCCGACGGGAATCCGGAAACATGGGATCGCCATCCGGATTCTTTCCCGTCGTTTTGCCGTGTCCCGGCTCACGGTGAAACCCGGATTCGTCGTACCTCCCGAAGCCCTGCTCCGCCGGATCCGAAAGGAGAGGGAGGAGATTCTGGCGGCTCTGTCCAGGCGGACTCCCGTATCCTTTTCAAAGCCGTTCGTCCTTCCCGTGCACGGGAGGATCACCCATGATTTCGGGGCGATCCGGATTCTGAACGGGAAAACGATGTCCCGGCATTCCGGGGAAGATATCGACGCTCCCGAGGGGAGTCCGGTCCAGGCTGCCAATGACGGGACGGTGGTCCTATCGGGACTTTTCTACTACGACGGGAACATGGTCCTGGTCGACCATGGGGGCGGTCTCCTGACGGAGTATCTCCACATGAACAGGCGTCTTGTCAGGACAGGACAGCGGGTCGTGCGCGGACAGACCATCGGATACGTCGGGCACACCGGACGGGTCACCGGACCGGTATTCCATTATGGAGCGGTTCTGAACGGCCAGCATATCAATCCTCTTCGCCTGACGGGCTTTCCCGGAATCCGTCTCGACCTTTCAATGGGGTCGCCCTCCCTGAAGGAAGCCCGTCGCTCGGAAGATTCCGCGAAGCCATGAGCAAGCCGGTCCCCCTTTCCGTCTGGGTCTTTGCAGGCGTCGATCCTTCGGGCGGGGCCGGTATCACCCAGGATCTTCGGGTTCTGTCCTCGCTGGGACTCGCCCCGAGGGCTTTCCCGACGGCCCTGACCGTCCAGAATATCCGGGAAGTGAGAAACGTGCACCCGGTCTCCCCTTCCATCTTTCGGGAAATGATCTGTGCCCTCGGAGAGGTCGAACGTCCCGCGGGGCTCAAGATCGGTCTTCTTCCCGACGCGCTCGCCGATGTGGCGGCGGATGCGATCCGGGAATGGTGCCAGGGAATCCCGGTCGTCCTGGATCCGGTTTTCCGGTTCGGATCGGGGGACCATTTCCACGACCCGAAAGCGTTTCTGGGGTTGGCAAGACGTCTTTTCCCGTTCTCCGAGATCGTCACCCCGAACCTTCCGGAAGCGGAGATCCTTCTGGGACGATCCATCCCCGGTGATAAGGACGCCCTGGTCGATGCCGCAGGGGAAATCCGGGAGCGCTTTCGGCCGGCCGCCGTCTACCTGAAGGGGGGGCACGGAGAAGGTCTCCGAAAGATCGATGTGTGCGTGGATGAAAGAGATCTCCTTGTCCTCGACCACCCTGAAGTCCGGCTTCCGGGTTTGCACGGGGGAGGATGTACCTTGGCCTCTCTCATTCTCGGGTTCCGGGTCCGGGAACGTGGGCAAAGGATTTCCGACGCTGCCGTCAAGGCCCGGAAACTCTTTCAGGAATCCCTCCGATGGGAAGGGGAGCGGGAAGGGGGGCACCGGAGGACACTGGAAGATTATTTTAGCCGTCCTTTTCTCTATCAGGGTCCGTGATACGGTTCCTTCATCCGTGTTCGGGTCCTTCCAGAGGATGCCCGATGTTTGACTTTATCCTTTTTCTTCAATATCTTTTTAAGATGGATTCTTCTTGGAATAAATTTGGACCACTCCTCGCTCCTGAATGCCGGGAAAAGCGAAAGCCCCTTCGGACCACGCGATGAAACCGTCGGAAGACCAGAACCTCAAGGCCTTGCGCCATAGTGCCGCCCATACACTTGCCCAGGCGGTGAAACGACTGTACCCGTCGGTCCAGGTGGGTGTCGGTCCCGCCACCGAAGACGGTTTCTATTACGATTTCCGGTTCGAGAGACCTTTTACTCCCGAGGACCTCGAAAAGATCGAATCGGAAATGAAAACGATCATCCGGTCGCAGTATCCGATTGTTCGCAGACCCGTTTCGAGGTCCGAGGCCGTCGACCTCTTCAGCCGGAAAAGTGAGCCGTTCAAGCTTGACCTGATTCAGGGTATCCCGGACGAGGCTGAAATCACGGTTTACGAGCAAGGAGAGTTCGTCGACCTGTGCCGTGGTCCTCATGTCGAAACGACGGGAAAGATCCCGGCGATCAAGCTCCTTTCGACATCGAGTGCCTACTGGAAAGGAATCGAGTCCAACCCGTCCCTCCAGAGGATATATGGGACCGCTTTTTTCGACGAGGGTTCCCTCGAACGCCATCTCGAGCACCTGGAGGAAATCCGGAAAAGGGATCACCGGAAACTCGGGAAAGAGCTCGATCTTTTCCGCACCCTGGACGAGAAGGGCGCGGGACTTGTCCTCTGGCTCCCCCGGGGCAGCCAGGTTCGACGGACGCTCGAGGATCTCTGGAAAACCCTCCACGACCGGCACGGTTACCGGTATGTCTATACGCCTCATATTGCCCGGCTCGATCTGTGGAAGGAATCTGGCCACTGGGATTACTACCGGGACAGCATGTTCACCCCGATGGAAGCGGAAGGGATACCGTACGAACTGAAGCCGATGAACTGCCCTTTCCATATCCTGATTTTCCGCGAAAGCGTCCAAAGCTACCGGGATCTCCCCATACGGCTCGCGGAGTTGGGTACGGTGTATCGGTACGAGCGGTCGGGCACGCTGCACGGACTGCTTCGGGTACGGGGATTCACCCAGGACGACGCGCACATTTTCTGCAAGCCGGGCGACCTGGCGGACGAGATCCAGAAAGTTCTGGCCCTTGTAGACCAGATGATCGGGCGTTTCGGATTCAGCGACCGTACGGTCTATCTCTCGACGCGTCCCGAGAAATCGGTCGGGTCCGACGCGAACTGGGATACGGCGACCGGGGCCCTGAGGACCGCCCTCGAACGTGCGGGGGTCCCGTACGAGATCGATCCCGGCGAAGGCGTCTTCTACGGTCCGAAGATCGACATCAAGTTTCACGACGCGATCGGCCGGGCATGGCAGCTGTCGACGATCCAGGTCGACTTCAACCTCCCTGAGAAATTCGACCTGACCTATCGGAATGACAAGGGCGAGGCGGAGCGGCCCATCATGATCCATCGTGCGATCTTCGGCTCGGTGGAACGGTTTTTCGGGATCCTGATCGAGCATTACCTTGGGGCATTCCCCCTTTGGCTGGCGCCGGAACAGGTCGTCGTCATGTCGATTGCCGACCGTCACATCCCGTATGCCGAAAGCGTTGCCGCTCGCCTCGGGAAATCCGGTGTCCGCGTTGAACGGGATTTCCGAAACGAGAAGATCGGATTTAAAATACGGGAAGCCCAGCTCCGAAAGATCCCGGAAATGTGGATTGTCGGAGACAAGGAAGTCCTGGATGGCCGGATTTCGATTCGGACGAGAGAAGGCGAAAAAACCGACCTCGTCGTGCTCGACCAGGCGATCCGGGATCTTCTCGCCCGGTGTCGGACCGAGGTTTCTGCCGGAGCCGAAGATTCGTAACGATTAACGAGGAGGAAATCGATCAACCCAAAACCCCGTGTCAATTATGAAATCAAAATCAAGGAAGTGAGGGCCATTGGCCCGAACGGCGAGCAGCTCGGGATCTTTCCAACCCATCTTGCGATCAAGAGAGCCGAGGAATTGGGATTCGACCTCGTGGAGGTTTCCCCGACGGCCAAGCCTCCGGTCTGCAAGATGATGGACTTCGGGAAATTCATGTATGAACAGAGCAAGAAGGTTCATGCCATGAAACAGCACCAGAAGTCGGGACAGGTCAAAGAAGTCAAGTTCAGGCCGCACATCAACGAACACGATCTGGACATCAAGATCCATTATGTCCAGCGTTTTCTTGAGGAGGGCAACCGGGCGAAGATCACCTTGATGTTCCGGGGAAGGGAGATGATCCACACCGAGGTCGGAAAGGATCTCATGCAAAAAATCGTTGTGGAGACCGAACCCTACGGCATCATCGAGGTTCCGCCGCGGATGGAAGGCTCCAACATGACGATGACCCTGGCCCCGTTCCCGACGGTGAACAATGTGAAGCCGGTCGGCAAGGGCGGTCCAGAAAAGGAAAAACCGGAGACTCCGGAAATGCCGGAGTAGTTTTCGGTAGGGAAACCTGAAGGAAAGGAAAAAATACTGTGGCTACGGGTCGAAAGCTCAAGTCGAAGAAATCCGCTTCAAAGCGGTTCATCGTGAGTGCAAGCGGGAAAATCCGCTTTCACAAGACGAACAAACGCCATTTGATGACCAGCAAGTCCTCGAAGCGGACCCGGTCCCTGAAGACGGGAACGCTCGAAAAAGGACAGGCCGATAACATCCGGAAGGTTCTGGGCTAAAGACGATCCCCGCCCTTGCCGGGAGGGGTGCGAAAGGAGAGAGAGATGCCGAGAGTGAAGGGGGGGACGATCCATAAGTCTCGCCGTAAAAAGATCATGGATTTGGCGAAGGGGTTCTGGGGGGGGCGTTCCCGCCTTTACCGCTCTGCCCGCCACACCGTCGAAAAAGGGCTGACCTACGCCTATCGGGACCGGAAGGTCAAGAAGCGTGAATTCCGGAGTCTTTGGATCCAGAGGATCAACGCGGCATGCCGCGCGGAGTCCATCAATTACAGCCGTTTCATGGCGGGTCTCAAGAAACTCGGGATCGGCCTGGACCGGAAAGTCCTGGCAGACTTGGCCCTGAACCAGCCCGACGCGTTCCGGGAACTCACGCAGAAGGCAAAAGGCGCCCTGTCCTAGAGAATTCAAAGACCATGAGGAATTGAGGCCTTCCAACGTCCCCATAGATTCGGGGGTTCGTCGGAAGGCCTTTTTGTTTGGTTTTTTCCCGCGTCGTACCCTTAGACGCTTTCCCTTTGAGGAGGTGCAATGCCTTCAGCACGCGCATTCGACATACGAAGGGCGTGTTCGGACGACGCACGTTCGATGGCCCTTGTCCATCTGGAGACATGGAAGTCGGCATACGCGGGTATCGTCGACGAACAGACGCTACGGGAAATGTCGCTGGAGGAAAGCGAACAGCGACAGCGGAGATTTCTAGGAGACGAACGCTACCTGTCATTTGTTGCCACAGTCAATGGACAAGACGATGTCGTCGGATTTGCGACCGGGGGTCCGATCCGGAAGGCAGTCGCAGGGTATGACGGAGAACTGTTCGCATTGCATGTCCATCCCCGTTACCAGGGCCGGGGCATCGGCACGGGACTCATGGTCCGGTTCGCCCGTTCGATGGATGAAAGGGGCTTTGCGCGGATGATGGCGTGGGCGTTTTCCGAGAACCCCGCAAGGGTGTTCTACGAAAAACGGGAAGGGGTGTTCCTGACCGAGAGCGCGATCACGGTCAGGGACCAAAACCTGCGCGTGACCTCTTACGGGTGGGAGATCCCGGATTTTTTGGAAGGACCGCATGCGAAGGGTTGTTCGTAGCTGCTTCCCGCCGCGCTTCGCCGTTATTGGGGAGCGGAAGGTCCGTACGACGGGAAAAGAAGCCCGAGATCGATCTCGAAGAGAACTGTCGGCATCCGGATCCCCCAGCGTTCGAGGTATTCCGGGTGAACCTCTCCGATCTCGCCGATCGGTCCCGATTGGTGCGTCAGCCTGAGGAATCCGCTCCTTCCGGAAATGTAGGGAGAAAGGTCGGCCGATTCGAGACGGGGTTCCGACCCCAGGTACCGGAGGGTTTCAAGAAGATACCCGGCCATCTCGGACACGGCTGCCGACGGGTGCGCGATCAACCCCGAAAAAAGCCGTTTCTCCCGGAGAGTCGGCGGCATATCGGGACCTGCCGGCCGCTTCTCTAGAGCTTCACCGATCTCGAACAGTCGGTGCGGATACGGAAACCGGCTGGACTGGGCCTCAGAGTGCAGAAGAAAAGAGATCAGAGTGGATCGCACGGCTCCGTACTGACGGGAAACCGGATTATCGATCTCGACGGTTCGGGAGGAGTCCCGGCCGAGGTCTGAGGACTCCCGCTCCAGCGATGTCAGGATATTCGACAGGAGTTCCTGGAACCCCAGGCCAATCATCAGTTCCCGAATCTTGTCTTCGACCGGCCGGAAACGAGCCTCCCGGCCGGCCGTGAACAAAGACGGAAGGGTCGGGCTGAAGGAATCGTACCCCCGCGCGATCAGGAAGTCCTCGACACAATCGACCGGATGGAGAATGTCATCCCTGTAGAACGGAACCGCCACGCGGTACCCGTCCTTGCCAATCTCGACACGATCGTATCCGTAGTTCAAGAGCATGTCCCGGAACGCTTCCTTCCCGACGGGTTCGCCTGCGACCCGACCGGGGAGATCGTTAGGGACGACGAGAGTATGGGATTTCGTATCGGGGAACCGGGTCGACCGGCCGTCCTCCGAAACAGAAAGGGCCGTGATCCGGTATCCCCTGTCGAACAGGTTCGCCGCCAGGATGTTCAGGACCAGGCGGATTCGTTCCCGGTCGAACCCCGTCGCTTCGATGAAGAGATCCCCGTCCGATTCGGTGACCTCTCCCGTTTCCCGGGCATTGGTGATCGGGGGAAATGAGAGGACCGCACCCGACGTGTCCCTCAGGACCGGATAACGGGATTTCCCGGACAGGAGGGCGCCGTAGGTTTTTCCTTTCGGGTGGTGTTCGAGTACCCCCCGGAGATCCAGGCGTTCGGTCAAACCCAGAGGGACAAAGGAAAGGGATCCCGGAGGAACGGCTTCGTAGTGGAGAGGAAAGGAGATGGCGCGGAGCGGATAGACCCCGACCGCGACGTCGGAGCGTTTCCTCCCATAGAGCTCTGAGAGTCTTTCCTGGGTCTGGATGAGCTGGGTCAGCCCCTGGGATCCGAGCCCCGGACCCCGGGCGACGAACCCCCCGATGATCGGGCGGACGGATAGGACGGAAGGATCGACCCGGATCTCGAGCGTGGGATCGTCCGTCTGATCGATCATCCGGTCCCAGGAGCGGTCAGACGGGGATTTGCCTCCGCGCAGCTGGCGAGCGATCCCTTCGACGCACCAGAGATCCGGGCGATTGGTGTCGTTCAATTCGATCTTCAGGTTGCCCGTCTTTGGATCGGAGGATTTCAGCTCCCCCTTTACCCAGTCCAGGCGGCGCTCCAGTTCCTCGATCGAAAACGTTGTTCCCGCCAGCGTTTGAAGATCCGTCAATGTGGTTTCGAGTGTCGGCACAAGGCTCCCCTTCAAAAAAGTCCGAATGGATCGCTATCGTCTCTAGAGTGTTTCTCCTGATTCCCGGCGGGTCCGGGCCCGGGAAAGGGTCATATCGTACAGTGTGTTGAGCGAACCGGAGAACAGGTCGCGAATATCCGAAAGTCCGAGCCGCATCATCGCCATCCGGTCGATTCCGAGTCCCCATGCGATCACCGGGACTTCGACCCCCAGGGGCTTCAGGACTTCCGGGCGGAAGAGTCCGGCTCCGCCGAGCTCCATCCACCCGAGGACCGGATGTCGGACATGGACTTCGACCGACGGTTCGGTAAAGGGAAAATACGCCGGCTTGAAATGAATTTCCTTGGCGCCCGCCACCTCCTGGGCGAAAAGGGTCAGGAGTCCCAGAAGCGTCCTGAACGACGCGTCTTCTTCGAGCACGATCCCTTCGGCCTGATAAAAATCGACGGCATGGGTCTGGTCGACCTGTTCGTACCGGAAGCACCGGGCCAGCGCGAAGTATTTCCCCGGAACCTTGGGTGCAAGGGCCATGGTCCGAGCCGAAAGGGCGGTACCCTGACTCCTGAGAAGTAACCTTTTCGCCTGATTCTCATTGTAAGGCTGGCGCCAGCCGCGACTTCCGAACGTTTCCCCGGATCCGGAATGGACAGCGCGGACCTTTCGGGCGACTTCCGGATCAATCGCCCGGGCTTCGCGGGGTTCCCGGATGAAATAGATGTCGTGAATATCGCGGGCCGGATGGGTCTGGGGAATGAAAAGAGCGTCCATATTCCAGAATTCGGTTTCGACGATAGGGCCCGACATCTCCTCGAACCCCAGCCTCACCAATTGTTTCCGTACCTGGTTCAGGTATTCGCGGTAGGGGTGGATGAGGCCGATGGAAGGACGGGGCGGGGGTGTGTCGAGGGAATACGGCCGGAAAGAACGGTCCCGGAAGGTGCGGTTCTGGATCATTTCGGGGGTAACCGGTCCCATAAGGTCTTCCTGCGCATCGAGGTCGCCGGGAGATATGAGGCCGTCTTTCAGGACGATCCGCCTCTTTTCACGGACATCGAACCGGAGAATGCCCTTGCCTTTTCCCCGCTTTCTCTGGAGGGCCGTCACGAGTTCCCGGTCCTCGACGGAAAGGGTTTCGAGGATGACGGGTGGAGAGTTCCCGATTTCACGAATGAGGGCGAAGGTCCTGAGAAGGGAGTCCGGAAGGGATTTCCCGATACGGATCGTTCCACCGGCCTGAAGCTCGAGCACTCCCGCCTCTTTCAACTCCCCGATGGCTTTCGAAATCTGCGCCGGGTCTTCGACGGTTTTCCGTAATGCATCGAGTGTCAGGGCAGGGTTTTTCCGAACCTTCTCAAGGATCCATTCTTCGGGGAAGCCCTGTTCCACGGCGAGTTTTCCCGTTTCGGTAACGGAGACCTCCGTCTGTACTTCCTCCAGGGTTTCTTCGATGAGCCCCTTGGCCTTGAGCCAGCCGATCGCCATCTGGACCTGGGACGTATCGAGTCCGGAGAGAACGGGAAGGGCCTCTACCGAGACTCCACCGGATTTTTCGAGCAACAGTTTCAATAGGGCGATCTCGAGGGGATGGAAGTTCCACGTCATTCAAAAGATCCTTTCGGTGAGTTGCTCGTCGGGTCGCCGGATGTTTGCATGTCCGGGAATGTCAGGTGGCAGGCTGTTTCGCGGGGCCAGGCGGGCATTCCTGCCATTGTCGGGACCGGAGGCACTCTTTCAACCCGGACGGGAGGCGGTTCTTTCAAACAGATTTCCATCCGCTCCGGGCATCGGTGCGAGAACGGACAGAGAGGCGGGGACGGTCCCGTCTCCGCGGCGGTCCCTAAGACCCTTTTGGTGCCATGGGCGTTCTGGATTCCCTCTTCCCAACCGGGGACCGAGGCGATCAGGAGACGGGTATAGGGATGTTGGGGATTCCGGAAGACCTCCTGGGTCGGACCGGACTCCACGTTCATGCCCCGGTACAGGATCAGGACGAAGTCGGAGAGATAGGAAACGACCGACAGATCGTGAGAGATGAAGAGCATGGTCATGCCGTCTTCCTGGTTCAGGCGGGCGAAGAGGTTCACGATCTGGGCCTGGATGGAAACGTCCAGGGAGGAGATCGGTTCGTCGGCGACCAGAAAGTCGGGATTCAAGGCGATGGCCCTGGCGATGCCGATACGCTGCCGCCCTCCCCCGGAAAACTCCTTGGGAAGTCGGTCGAGGTCTCCAGGATCGAGTCCCACCCGGAGCATCAGTTCCCCGAGAGTTTTTTCCCGGGCATCCGGACGAGGATGGATCCCGTGGACGAGGAAAGGTTCTTCGACCATTTCCCGGACGGTCATCCGGGGGTTGAGCGAGGAATAGGGGTCCTGGAAAACCATCTGGAAATGTTTTCTGAGGCTCCGGAGCGCCTTCCCCCGGATCTTCGCGAGATCCGTACCGTTGAACAGGATCGAGCCCGACGTCGGTTCGATGAGGCGCATGATCAATCGGCCGAGGGTGGTTTTTCCGGAACCGGTTTCTCCGACCAGTCCCACGACCGATCCCCTGGGAAGGGAAAAGGAAACGCGATGTACCGCGGTGACGGCCTCGGGCGGACGGAAGAGGGACGTGCGCGGACGGGAGAACAGTTTGGTGAGGTCGCGGACTTCCAGGACGTTCCCTGGAGTATTATGCGGGATCATGCCGCGTCCTCGGAGCCTTCGGGGACTTCCGGATAGAAGCAGAGGGCCGCTTCGCCGGAACCTGTCGTAATCCAGGGTGGCGTTTCCCGGAAACAGCGTTCGTCGGCCTTTGGGCATCTCGGTGCGAACCCGCAACCGGTCGGAAGCTCCCAGAGCGGGGGCACTTGTCCCCGGATCGCGAGAAGGGGGCCGTCGGCTTTCGTGGCATGACCCGCGGACGGGCGGGAAAGAAGCAGGGCCCGGCTATAGGGATGCGAAGGACCTTCCTTAAAAAAGCGGTCTCCCGAAACGCTTTCCACCAATCGTCCCGCATACAGGACCAGGATCCTCCTGGCGGATCGCCGGACAATCCCCAGATCGTGGGAAATCAGTACCAATGCCGTTTTATCGCGTTCGTTGCGTTCCATGAGAAGCGAGAGGATCTGTCCCGCCATGGTAACGTCCAGGGCCGTGGTCGGCTCGTCGGCAATGACGATGTCGGGTGTCAGGGTGATGGCCATGGCGATCAGGACGCGCTGTCGCATTCCCCCGGAAAGCTGGTGCGGGAACGAGCGGAGGATCGATGCCGGCTGGGGGAGTCCCACCGAGGCCAGGAGATCGAGAATGCGCCGCTCCCGTTCGTCGGGTTCCATGCCCGGCCTGTGACTGTCGAAGATTTCCCGGAATTGGGTGCCGACGGTGAGGATCGGGTTCAGGGCGCTTTGAGGTTCCTGGAACACCATGCTGATCCTGGATCCCCTCACTTTGTTCCAGCGGTCTTCGGGCAGCCGGGTGACGTCCTCTCCCCGGAAGCGGATGGCCCCCCCCACGACGCGGGCTTCCTCGGGAAGTAGACCCAGAAGGGACAGGCCCGTCAGGGTTTTTCCGGAACCTGATTCGCCGACGATCGCCAAAAGGTCTCCCCTTTCGAGTCGAAAGGAGATGTTGTCGATCGGCCGGATCGTACCCCGGGGCGTTGGAATCTCCACGGTCAGTCCGGAGACGTCGAGAAGGGAGGCGTCTGCGGAATCGACGGGTTCGTCGCTCATGAAGCGGGTGACTCCCGATAGACCGACCGATACGGTTCCATCTCCGAAACGACAACCTGGTCCACACGGACGTTGTCAAAGGCTGTCCCTTCCGATTTCATGGAGTCCTTCAGGCGGGTGAAGAACAGATAAGCGACGTTCTCGGACGTGGCCGGACGATCCTTGAAGAAAGGGTGTTCGTTCAGGTGGGTGTGATCCAGCTCCTTCAATATGGGGGACATGAGCGACTCCGCCGCGTGGAAATCGATTCCCATGCCGAGGTCGTCCAGCCTCTCCGTGGCCCAGGTCACTTCTACGTTCCAGTTGTGGCCGTGAAGCCGGGCGCAGAGGCCCTTGTATCCCGGGATCTGATGGGACGCCGCAAAGGTCGCTCTTACGGAAATGAGAAACAAGGAATTCCTTTCGAAGAAACTGCGATATAAGGAACTATCGCCTGCTGAAACGATCCAGACTCCCATTTTATGTCAATGGCGGCTGAAAATACAGGCCCGAACCGGGATGTTCCGGAGGGATGATCTTGACCGGTCCAAACCAATCCGGAATCGTGGACAACCCCGCCGCGGGTGGTATGGAAAAAAAATAAAAATATGCTATTCTTTCCGAAAATCCGAAATCGGCTATTCGACTGATTGTACGCGGAACCGGGGAACGATGTCGCCCCTTCCGAGCGGTCTCCTTCTGTGGCTTAAAGAGCGTCCTTTCCCGAGAGATTTTTGAAGTTTTCAAGGACGCTGAATATATCGAATCTTGTTAAGCCAGCCAAGTCCGGAACGCGGATAAGAAGGAGGAGTCTTGTCGGCCAGTGTTGAGTGTGTCCTGAGAAGACAGCGCGGTCCCAAAAGAGTGTGTTTTTCCCGCAGCCGTCACAAGACTTTCTTGCCCTTCCTGCTTGTCCTTGCTTCGGCACTCATCTTGGGTGTCGTGCCTGCCCGTGCGAATTCATTCAATGATTTCATTCTCTACCCGTACGAAACCCCCGAGCAGGGGGAGGTCAGTATCGGAACCTGGCAGTCCTTGCTCCTCCCTTCGAAATCGGGAGAAACCGTTTTCGGAAATTCCCAAGTCAACGCCAACCTGCTCTGGTCGACGTACGTTCTCGAATTCGGGGTCACCGACTGGTGGACGCTCGGCACGTACGTCGATTTCCTTTCAGGGGCTTCCCAGACGTATTCCTATTATCAGACCCGCGCGATCACATCCCGGTTCCGGTTTCCCCGGATTCCCGATTTTATCGATCCCGCCGTACAGATTGAATACTGGATCCCTGCAGAGGGTGCGGCCAGCCCGTCTCTTCTGGACGTGATCCTGATCGGGGAAAAACGACTGGGACGCTTTGTCGTTGATGTCAACGCATCTCTTTACTTCGAGACCGCGAATCCCGGGGGAGCCACCGAATCCCTCCCGCCGGAGTTCGGATATGCGGCCGGACTGTATTACCTCCTGGCCGAGAACGTGAATTTCGGGGTCGAGGCCTTCGGTGAGACCGGACCGATCACGAACATGTACGGCATGGGGGGTACGGCCCTGGATCAGGTCCAGCAACATTACATATTCCAGTCCTGGAACTTTGCGATCGGGGAGCACATCGACTGGAATATCGGGGTCGGGACGGGTCTCACCGAAGTCAGCGCACCTTTTGTGGTCAAGACGATATTCGAGTACCATTTCAAGCCGCTGGACTTCGGAGAGGAAGAAGGGGAACATTACAAGGAAATTCAGAACATCCATTGACCGGATGTGCGGCAAATCCAGGCTTCATCACAGAGGATGACGGCCTTGACGCCGAAAGGGGTTAGCGGGGCGTTGATGATCCAGTACCGTCGAGTCGTGTGTCCGGTGCTTCCGGGTTTTTCTTCATGTTTTTCCATTCTGCTTTTCGGGTTTCTCTGGATCATGGGGGGCTGCCATAGAAAGGCAGAGGTGGCTTTCCCGCGTCTTGTTCTTCCCGCCGGATCGACGTTTCGCCTGATTCAGCCGGTTGTTCCCCCTTCTCCCGAATCCCACCCCGAATCCCGCCGGGAAGCCTATAACGGGACACTCTTCGCCCTCGCCCGACCGGCTCCGGGAACGCTCGTAGCGGCAGGGGCACAGTCGACCGTCTGGCTGATTTCCGAGGAAAGCGGCCAGGCGCGAAAGGTCCTCGTTCCTGTAACGGGAGAGTTTTACGGAATCTTCTTTTCTTCGCCCTCGACGGGGTTCATCGTCGGGAATAACGGCCTGATCCTCAAGACCGGAGATAGGGGAGCCCACTGGAAGGCCATTTCGTCCCCGATACGGAACGCGTTTCTCCAGTCGGTCTGGTTCCCGAGCCCACGGATCGGGTATATCGCAGGCGAACGGGGCACGCTCCTCAAGTCGGAGGACGGGGGAGACTCCTGGAAACTCCTTTCTCCGCCCACGGACGACAATCTCTACTCCGTCTACTTCATAGACGAGAAGAATGGTTGGATCGCCGGCTGGGGCAAGACCTTTCTCAGGACCCGAGACGGAGGACAAACCTTCCGGCCGGTTCCGCTCTCCGTTCCCAGGGTAGGCAGGAAGGATCCTTCGTTCAATTCCCTCTGGGGCCAGGGGGACAGGGTCTATTTGGCGGGGGACCATGGGCTGCTGTACCGTTCGACAGACGGTGGACAGCGGTTCACGAGGATCGATCTCCCGGTCGACAGGGACCTCTATGGGGTGTGCGAAGAAGGAACTGGAATGGCAATCGTTTCCGGAGAACGGGGGACCCTTTACGGAGTCGGTCCCGGCGATACGAACAAATCGCTTTTGAACGGTTTCCCGTGGGCGGATTTTTTGGCGCTATCATGCGGAAGTCAAAACGTTCGCGTTGCCGGAGTGCCGAACGTCATCCTTGTTCCACGGCCAGCGGCGACAGCCTCTCGTCCCTAGGATTTCTTGCTCAGCTTTTTCCTGTCGGAACCTTGTGGGAGGCTTGCGTTCCTCCGGCTTTGGCATTTTCCGCAAATTCCGTAGATGTCGAGCCTGTGGGAAACGATCGTGAAGTTGTGCTCCTGGGCCGCCAGGTCCTGCAGGCGTTCGATGACCGGTTGTCCGAATTCGACGACCGCCCCGCATTCGATGCAGATCATATGATCGTGATGCGTAAGGCTCTTGACTTCGTACCGGCTGAATTCATCATTGAACCGGTGTTCCTCGACCAGTCCTTTATCCTTCAGAAGATGCAAAGTCCGGTAGACAGTGGCGAGGCCTATCTTCGAGTGTTTTTCACGAACCAGAAAATAAAGTTCTTCGGCGCTGGCGTGCTTGCCGCTCCGGAAAAGAGTTCCCGCGATGATGAGGCGTTGGGGCGTTACCTGAATGCCGGCATCCCGGAATTTTGAAACAAGGCGGTTTTCGTCGGTTTCCTTCGGATGGATCCCCATGGGTCGGCATTCTCCCACTTGATGGCGCACATGACCGGCGAATTTTGGGTGGCACGCAAAGAATGCCGGACGCTGGGTTGGTCCGCCCATGTTACATCGGGTGAAACCACTTCCGCAAGAAAGAATCGGACTCTGAAGGGATTGCGATTTGCTATCCCCCAAAAATCTTGGACTCCCCTGATGAAAAAAGAACTTTGATTTATTTTCGGACTTTTTGGTAGAATCACCTTTTGTTGTCGTTGATTCGTTGTTGAAGGGCTGTTCGAGCATGTTCGGAAAGGGTGGAAGACAATGGGCGCGTTTGCCGTTGTCCGGACCGGCGGAAAGATGTACCGCGTGGAACCCGGACAGATTCTGGTGGTCGAGAGGGTGGAAACGGATGGGGACCTCACGTTCAAAGAGGTCTTGATGGTTTCCGATGAAACGGGAACGTCCTTTGCCGAAGGGGGCACTCCTCTTCCTGTGACGGTCAAGGCCCGGATACTGGGCCAGGAACGGGAAACCAAAATAATCGTATTCAAGAAGAAGAAACGGAAAAACTACCGTCGCAAGCAAGGTCACCGTCAGAACGTGTCCCGCATCCAGATCCTTGAGATCGTAAGGGGCGCATAGTTTCAGGATCCCGTCTTCCGGCGGGACCGTTAAGGAAAGAGGAGTGTTCCATGGCCCATAAAAAAGGGGTAGGTTCCACCCGCAATGGCCGTGACAGCGAATCCAAGCGTCTCGGCGTGAAGCGCCACGACGGACAGTTCGTGCTGGCCGGAAACATACTGGTGAGACAGAGGGGAACCCAGTTCTACCCCGGGGAAAATGTCGGGATGGGACGGGATTACACTCTTTTCGCAAAGGAGACGGGAACCGTTCATTTTGCCCGCTGGGGCCGCGACCGGAAGAAGGTCCATATCGTTCCCGGCGAAACCGTTTCAACGTCCTCCAACTGATTTTCTTGACCGAATGAGACGACCGTGCCCCAGTTTGTCGATGAAGCCCGGGTGTTTGTGGAATCCGGAAAAGGGGGATCGGGCAGCGTTTCCTTCCGAAGGGAAAAGTATGTTCCCAGGGGAGGTCCGGACGGCGGCGACGGCGGCGACGGCGGCAGCATCGTCTTCGTCGGCACGCCCAGGAAATCGACTCTCCTGGATTTCAAGCACCGACCGAAACTGAAAGCACAGCCGGGCGAAGCCGGACGGGGCAAGAAACAGCACGGTGCGAACGGTCGTTCGCTCCTTCTCGAAGTTCCGCTCGGTACCCAGATTTTCGATGAAGAGACAGGCGCGCTCCTTTTCGACCTAATCCATCCCGGAAAAAAAATCGTCGTGGCTCAAGGCGGGCGGGGCGGCCGCGGAAATGTCCATTTCGCCACCGCGACCCGTCAGGCTCCGGATATGGCCGAACCCGGCCGTCCTTCCCAGTCGTTCCATCTTCGTCTCGAACTCAAGGTGATGGCCAGGGTCGGCCTCCTCGGCTTTCCGAACGCCGGGAAATCGACTTTTTTGTCCCGGGTCACGCGAGCCCATCCCCGGATCGCAGCATATCCGTTCACGACACTGCACCCCCACCTTGGCGTCCTGATCCTGGGAACGCCACCCGACGAAAAGGAAATCGTGATCGCCGACCTTCCAGGACTGATCGAGGGTGCCCATGAAGGCAAGGGACTTGGCATCCGGTTTCTGAAGCACGTCGAGCGTACGGAACTCCTTTTGCATTTTGTGGATCTCAGCGCGGCGTCGGAATACGATCCGGAAACGGCCTATTTCATCGTGCGTCGGGAACTCATGCTCTTCAACCCCGAATTGGCCGAAAAACCGGAAATTCTGGTCGGTACCAAGAAAGACGCGGCCGACCCCGAGCGCCTTGCACGGTTCGGAATCCTGGCCCGATCGCAAGATCGTCCGGAACTTGCCATCTCGTCGCATACGGGAGAATGTCTCCCGCTGCTTCTTGCCCGGATCGGATCCTCGTTGCCGGATTTCCCTTCCGAGGTGGAAGATGGGACGATCTCGGAAGAACCTCCGGTCAAGGAGACGGTGTGAGTCGGGAAACCTCCGTTTCCAGGCGCCTGGAACTTCGGTCGAAGCTGAAGGTTCTGGTCCTGAAAGTGGGAAGCACCGTTCTGGCTTCGGAACGGTCCGGCATCGACACCCGGGTCATGGCCGGGATCGCCCGCCAGGTGGCCAGGCTCAAGGAAGAAGGCCTACGGGTTGTGATCGTGAGCAGCGGAGCGATCGCCGCGGGCCGGAGCCACATAAAGGTGGGAAGCCGTCGGCTTACGCTGCCGATGAAACAGGCCGCCGCATCGATCGGTCAAAGCCGGCTCATGTGGGCCTATGAACGGTCGTTTGCCCGGCATAGGATTCAGGTTTCACAAGTTCTTCTGACCCCCCAGGATGTTCGCGACCGTCAACGGTTCACGAATCTTGAGAGGACGATCGAGACTCTCCTGTCCCTCGATGTCGTCCCGATCGTCAACGAAAACGATTCCGTCGCCACGGAAGAGATCCGTTTCGGGGATAATGATCGTCTTTCGGCCTATGTGGCCGGAACGGTCCGCTCGGACCTTCTCCTCATCCTGTCCGACGTGAACGGACTCTATACGGCGGATCCCAGCGAAAATCCGAAGGCCCGACGGATCCCTCACGTGGATGAACTGACCCCCGACATCATGAAACTTGCGGGAATTTCCCGTTCGGGCCTCGGCACCGGGGGGATGGCGTCTAAGGTCATGACGGCCGCCTTGGCCAACCGATGGGGACTCCCTGTCGGAATCATTCTCGGCAGGAAGTCCGGATCGATCGAAGGTTTTTTCGATAAAGGGGAAGGGACCCTGTTCGATTCCCGAGTCTCTCCCTGGCCCAGCAAAAAAGTGTGGATCGCGTTCTTCTCCGAGCCGAAAGGCCGGATACAGGCCGATTCCGGGGCTGCCAGGGCCATGGTCGTACGCAAGTCGAGTTTCCTTGCGGGTGGCGTTCTGGAAGTCGAGGGATCGTTTTCCGAAGGGGATGTGGTGGACCTGGTCGGACCCGACAAAATCGCATTGGGCCGAGGCCGTGTCCGTCTCTCGTCGCTGGAACTCGAACGCTGGAAAACCTTTCGGGAAAAAGGGGAAGTCCCGGAGACCTGGCCAATAGCGATTCATCGAAACGAACTTATGTTGTGGGAGAGCGGGGACCGTCCATGAAGGGATCGGGCATCTATCGCCAGGATGTGCTGAACGAAGAGGTTCGGCGTGCCAAGAAAGCCTCCTCGGGTTACCAGATTTTGCTGACCCGCACGAAGAATGCCGTCTTGACAAAACTTTCCCGGATTCTTGAAACCCGGAGAACGGAGATCCAGAAACGGAACAGGACGGATTATGAGAAGGCCCTCTCGAAAGGGCTGGACCCGGCCCTGTGCGATCGTCTCCTCCTGACCGACGGCCGTTTCGACCAGATGATCCAGGGTCTTGTGGATGTGTCGGCGCTTCCGGATCCCGTGGGGCGTGCCGTAGACCGGTGGGTTAATCCGGACGGGCTTCTCATCGAGAAAATCCGTGTTCCTCTCGGACTGGTGGGCGTCATCTACGAGTCGCGACCCAACGTGACCGTCGAAGTCTTTTCGTTGTGTCTTAAGGCGGGTTGCGCTGTCGTATTGAAAGGGGGGTCCGAATCGATCGAGACGAACCTGGTGCTGGTCGAGTCGATCCATGAAGCGTTGAAATCCCAGGACATCGATATCGACGGTGTATGCTTTCTTCCCTGGGCGGACCGTTCCGTCGTCGTCGATCTCCTCTCCAATTCGATGCTCGATGTCGTCATTCCCCGGGGCGGAGCCAAACTGATGGAAACGGTCACCTTGAATGCGCGCGTCCCGGTATTGCGGCACGATCAGGGGATATGCCATGTCTTCGTCGCGGAATCGGCCGATCCGGAGATGGCCTTCTCCGTGGTGATGAACGCGAAGACGAGCCGGCCTTCGACCTGCAACGCCATGGAGACCCTTCTTGTCCACAGTTCACACCTCTCGGGATTTCTTCCCCGACTTGTCCGCGCGATGAAAGATAAGGAAGTCATCCTGTACGGGTGTCCCCGGTCCCGGACGGTGGACGAGACGATCCGCACGGCTTCGCCCGAAACATACCGGACAGAGTACCTGTCTCTCGCCATGAACGTCAGGGTCGTGGACACCCTCGGCGAAGCCATGGCCCATATCGCCGAATATGGATCGGGGCATACCGATGCGATCCTTACGAACGACCTCGCGGAAGCGGAACGGTTCCAGAGGGAAGTCGACTCCTCCTGCGTCATGGTGAACGCTTCCACTCGCCTCCACGACGGTTTTGCCTTCGGGTTGGGGGCGGAAGTGGGAATCAGCACGACCCGGATCCACGCGCGCGGGACGATGGGGCTCCCCGAACTCACGACCACGAAATACCTGGTCCGCGGCAACGGGCATCTCCGGAACGCCTGACCGTTCCCCGACAACTTTGATGACGCCATAACGATGCTTCTTCCAAAGGTTGCCCTGTACGGAGGGGCTTTCAATCCTGTCCACAAGGGACACCTCGCCCTCGCGGAATCCCTGACTCGCCGTTTTCATCTTTCGCGCGTTGTTTTCGTCCCGACCGGCCGTCCTCCCCACAGGAACTTGCCGGAGGACCCCGGGTGTCTTCACCGTCTCAGGATGATCGAATTAGCGATCCGCGGACGGACTGTCTGGGAGCCGTCCGACTGTGAATGCCGGAATCCGGAGCCTTCCTACACGATCCGGACGCTCGAAACCTTGTTCCCGGACACGAAACCATGGCTGATCCTTGGGGCGGATGCCTTTTTGGGTTTCTCCGCTTGGCACCGGTTTTCGGAAATCCTGGACCGGTCACATCTCATGGTGGCGGGGCGGCCGGGGGTCCTTGCGGGCGGAATCCGGGAAGCGTTTTCCAAGGTCCGCCCATTCGGGCCATTTCCCGAACCCGACGGCTCGGAGTGGGAGAATTGGACCCGTGGACTCCTAAACACGGTTCTTCTGAAAGGATTGGATCCGGGACAATTTCGCATCATCGCGTTCGTCCAGGCCGGTACCCCTGACATATCGTCCACCGTTGTCCGGGAGGCTCTTCAGGGCTGGGCATCGGGAAAGGGAATTCCGGACCGGATCTTGCCAGCACCGGTCAAATCCTATATCGTTGAAAAAGGGTTATTTGGCGTCACGAGGACGTTTCGGTCACCAGGCGGCAACATCTAGAGGCGGCTTTTTGGCGGAAGAGGGGAGACGAGCCTGAGCGAAGAAGGGTCGACGATTCCGGATTCTGATGAAGGGATCCGGGAGCGTGCGGAATCTATGTCACGATTTCTGCAGGAGAAGAAGGCCCGAAACGTGTGGCTTTTGGCTCCGGGTTCCGCGTGTGCGTATGCCGACTACCTGATCATCGGGGATGTCGAACACGATCGGCACCGCGATGCCGTTCTGGAACAGCTCGACCGGCAATTCTCCCGGAAGGGTGAACCCTTCCGGGCGGAACGGGGCGGGGTTTGGACCCTGGCAGACTTGGGAACGATCATCGTCCACCTGTTCCAGGCGGGCGGGCGGTTTCTCTATCGTCTTGAAGATCTCTTCCCTGATGCACCCATCTGGGTTTTCGGGGACGACGGGCGCACGACTTTTCTTTCTCCTGAGCAACGCCCGCTTCCGGACTTGCCGTCCAGGGAGGGGATGCGCCGTGCTTCCTGGCCCGCTCGATCCCCAATTCCAGGCGGCACTTAGATGACACGATTTCTTCTTCTGATTCTTCTCCTGTCGCTGGTTTTCATTGTCAAGCTTTTCGAATGGAATCCCGCGACCGTCACGTTCAAATATCTCCCGAACCGGTCCATCGGCATGCCGGAAGTCACCTTGTTCGTCCTTGCGCTGGGCCTTGGAGCGGGTTTCGTGATCCTTGTCCACGGAATGGGAGACCTGATCGGGTGGGCTCGCCATCTCCGGGAAGCCCAGGAGGAAAAGCGGGAAGAAAAGGTCGCCGCCCTCTGGAAAAAAGTGCGTGAAGAACTGAACCGGTCGCACGTGCCCCAGGCGCTTTCGCTTTTGGAACGTCTTGTGTCCCTCTATCCGAATCATGTCGAAGCACTCCTTATTCTCGGCAACCTGAAACGAATGGGGGGAGACCTTTCCGGGGCGATCCGGATCCACCGGCGGGCCAGGGTTTTCGACGAGGAAGATGTCCGGTTGATCGTCGCACTGGCACAGGATTACGGAAAAGCCGGACGGACCGAGGACGAACTTGCCCTGTACCGCGAATATTTTCGGAAAAAGGAAGGGAGGAACGTCGACGCCCTGGGGATTTTCCGCGATCTACTGGTACGGAGCGAGAAATGGGACGAGGCGCTCGAAGTCCAGTCGGTCCTGTCCCGAGCCTTCCAGAAAGGGGACCGCCGTGACAGGGAGGTGGCGGTCCTCGTGGGTCTGAAGTACGAAACGGGCCGCGAACATCTTCTGCGGGGGGAAACCGATTCGGCCCGTCGCTCGTTTCGAGGCGCCCTGAAAATCGATCCGGGATTTCTCCCGGCACGTATCAGCCTGGCCGAAGCCCAGAGACGCGAGGGACGGGTCACTGAAGCATTCGAAACGCTGGAGGAAGGGTTCCGGAAGAACAGGGACCTTGCCTTTCTGGACCGAATGGAAGAAATGGCCCTGGAAACCGGAAATCCGGATCGGATCCTTGCCTTTTTCGACAAAGCCGTGTCAGAAGAGCCCGCGAATGCGGCCCTTCTTTTTTCCCGGGCCCGTCTTTTCGGCCGTCTCATGCTGGTCGATTCGGCGATCGAGCTTTTGGAGTTCCTGGAAGGGCGAGAAAACTGGGAAAGCGGGTTCTACGAGATCCTGGGGGATCTTTACTTGCGGAAACAGGACAAATCAAGCGCTCTGGAAGCTTTCCGAAAAGGAATTCATGCGGAAAGCCATCCTGCTCGCTATATCTGCCGTCACTGCCAGAACCGGACCCCGGAATGGTCCGGACGATGCCTGAGCTGTCTGCGCTGGAACAGCGTGACCGTCCATCCGGGATTTCTCGTCCCTCCCGATTCCACCCGTGCCGAAATCAATCGCTACCCGGACGGATCCAATCTTTCCGATCCTATGTGGGATACATTTTACCTGGGGCACTCGTCCTGAATTTGGTTCCACCTCTGTTTTCGCGGGAACACCGATGATCCGGATCATGGGGTTGGGGTGCCGGATGTGCGACCGGCCCCGTTTCCGTTTTTTCCCGCTTTGTGCGCTCTGTCTTGACCGTTTCGACCGGGAGACGTCCGGGGTGCCGGAACCGCGCATATTCGAGGGAGGACTCGTCCTCCGGCCCGCGTTTCGATACGAGGGTTTTCCCCGCGCACTTTTTTTGAAAGCCAAATTTTTAGGAGATCGGGCGCTGGCGGATTTTCTGATCTCGGCCGCGTTCCCGAGGTTTCCTTGTCTTTTCCATGCCCGGGTCCTGATCCCCGTTCCGACCGATCGGGAGCGGCTGATAAGACGGGGAATCTCGTTGCCGGACCGGATGGCGTACCGTTATTCCCGGTTGTCGGGATGTTCCTGGACCCCGGAAGGAGCCCTTCCGGCAACGTCACTGGAAATCAAGTTTCTGGATCGGAAGGGCCGTTCGGCTCGAAGGGAAAGGTGGTCGGCAATGGCGATCCGGAAGCCGATCCCGAATGACGGCCTTGTCCTGCTCGACGACCTTGCGACGACAGGGCAGACCCTGATTTCGTTTCACGATTTCTGGACCTCGAAAGGGTACGGCATTTCGGGTTCGGCCACGTTGTTCGATGTCCCATCATTTGTTCCTGGATCGGAAACCGGAGCGGACCCATGACCGACGATCGGGACACCGGAGAAAACGTTCTGCCGACCCTGGACGAAAAAGAACAGATTCGCCTCCTCCTGAAGACGCTTTCCGAGTCCCTTCCCGAATTCGCTCCGAGGGAGGCCCAGAGACGGATGATCGCCCGGGTTTCCGGGGCCTTTTCCCATTGTCGCTCCGAAGGTGACCCGACCCCGTCCGGTGAAAACCTTCTGGTGATACAGGGTCCGACCGGGACGGGAAAGACGATGGGGTACCTGATCCCGGGACTCGTTTTTGCAAAAAGCCGTAAAAAGACACTGATCGTATCCACGGCGACGATTTCCCTCCAGGAGCAGTTGGTCGGAAAGGATTTGCCCCACTTGGACCGGATGTCAGCCACCCCGTTCACCTTCGAACTGGCAAAGGGCCGGGGGAGATATCTTTGCGAACGGAACCTGATCGCCCTTACCGGTGGGGGTCCGGAGGATGCGTCGTGGAAAAGGCCTCCCACCCTGGGAGAGATTCGGATCCTCGACAGGATGAGGGCGCGGTTTGGAAAGGATTGGGACGGCGACCGGGACCACTGGGACGGGGAACTTCCGGAAGGCCTTTGGAGCGGGATCGCCAATCAGGCTTCCGCGTGCACTGGAAAAAGATGCGATCATTATGTGGCATGCCCGTATTTTGTCCGGCGCGAAGACCTGAACAGGGCCGATATCATCGTCACCAACCACGACCTCGTCCTGTCTGATCTCAGATTGGGGGGAGGCGTCCTTCTTCCCCCGCCCGAGCAGTCCCTTTACGTCTTCGACGAAGGGCACCACCTGCCTCGGAAAAGCCTCGATCATTTCCGGGAAGAATCGGATCTCGAGGACGCTCTAGGCTGGATCGAACGGATCCCCCCCACAATCGAACAGGCGGCGAAACTCACGAATCCTCCCGGGAAGGGAGGCGGTGTCATGGAAGAGGCGGAGACCCTTTCCAGCTCCCTCGCCGAGATCTCCAGGTGGCTGGAGCGCAACTGGGCAGGAGCTGTGTTCGAAAGACGATGGAAGGATGTTCCGGTGGCGGGGGACTCTCAGGGAACCGATTCCCTGTTCGGCCCGGACACGGAAGAGTCTCTATGGCGGTTTCCTGGGGGCCGTCTTCCGGAGTCTCTTTCCGAACCTGTCCGTGTCGGTGGGGCTGCCGCCTTCCTCATGCTTGATCACGTCCGACGGGCGAAGGACGCTCTTGCCGAAGTGTCCACGACCGCCCAGAAATCGAAGAAAACGACGGAACGGCTGGAAGTCGAGCTTGGTCTCCTGTCCGATCGTCTCGAAAGGACCAGCGGCCTTCTTACCCTCTTTGGGCGTTCCGACCCGGAGGATGGACCGCCAACGGCACGGTGGGTCCTGTTGCGCCGCAATGGAGGTGTCAGAACCCATGTCCTTTGCGCGAGCCCCGTCTGGGCCGGGTCCCTCCTCGAAGAGATTTTGTGGGGCCGGGTTTCCTCTGCAGTTGTGACCTCGGCGACCCTGCAAACCCTGGGATCGTTCTCGTCGTTCAAGACGAAATCCGGCCTGTCCGCTTTTCCATCCGTGTCGTACGAATCGCTCCCGTCCCCTTTCCGTCTGGAATCCCAGGGAGTTCTCCGCGTTCCCGCACTAAGGTCCGACCCGACGGATCCTTCGGCGCATACGGAAGAAGTGGCCAATCTACTTCCGGGACTTCTCGACCCGGCGGAAGGTTCCCTTGTACTCTTCGCGTCGAAAAAGCAGCTGGAAGGGGTTTTCCGGAGGCTTCCCAAGTTATGGAAGGATCGGGTTTTGATCCAGGGGACGAAGCCGCGCTCCGAACTGCTCGAAGATCATTCCAGGCGGGTATCGAACGGAGAGGGTTCCGTTCTTTTCGGTCTGTCCTCGTTTTCGGAAGGACTGGATCTGAAAGGTCGCCTGTGCACGCACGTTGTGATCGCCAAAATTCCTTTTCCGGTTCCCACCGAACCCATCGACGAAACCCTGGCCGAATGGATCCGGAAGAAAGGGGGGGATCCCTTCCGGGAAATCTCTCTTCCTGAGGCCGGCCTCCGCCTTGTACAGGCGGCGGGACGGTTGATCCGCGCCGAGACCGATTACGGAACGGTGACAATCCTCGACCGTCGTCTGACCGAAAAATCCTACGGATCTCTCCTTTTGGAAAGCCTCCCCCCTTTTCGGCGGGAGGTGACACGATCCGGGAATGCCTCGGAAAGGATCAGCCGATGACGAACGATCAACTCAGGATTTTCCTGAAAGTGGCCGAGCAGGAGAGCTTCACTCTTGCGAGCGAAATCCTTTTTCTGACCCAGCCGGCGGTCAGCCTTCAGATAAAAACGTTGGAGAACGATCTCGGGGTCAAGCTGTTCGACCGGAGCGGCCGCCGGGTCAACCTGACCGAAGCCGGACGCACTTTGCTTCCCTACGCCCGCCGTATTATGGAAGAGATGTCGCATGCCCGTTCCGAGATCACCCGGTTCACCCGCGATTCCCAGGGAACGCTCAGGATAGGGGCTTCGAACACCATCGGAGTGGCCCTTCTCCCGAAGGTTCTCGCAGGGTTCCGGAAGGATCATCCGTCCATCACCATCCAGTTCTCGATCCTCAATACCCACCAAATACTCTTCGATCTCAAGACATCCGAGATCGACATCGGTTTCATCGAAGGAGAGGTCGCCCGAACATACGCCCAGAGCGTCGCCCGTTCCTTCCTGGCACAGGACCGGCTGGTGCTGATCGACAACCGGAAGACGCCTTTGGTGAAGGGCACGCGCATCGCCCTTCCGAATCTCCTCGGGTTTCCTCTCATCGTTCGAGAACAGGGCTCCGGAACCCGGCAGATCCTGGAGAACGCCCTCCTGGATCACGGGGTTCCGCTCGAACGATTTTCCGTCGCAATGACCGTGGGGCACACGGGAGTCATCAAAAAACTGGTGGGAATGGGGACCGGGGTGGCGTTCCTGTCCATTCTGGCACTCGAACCCGGGGACATGCCGAGTCTCCGGGTCGTTTCCGTCGACGGTTTCCAGGCGATCCGGGATCTCTGGATCCTGTTGCCGAAGAGACGCATTTCCAAGACAACAGCCCTTTTGTGTGAACGTGTCAAGGAAGAGGTTCCTGGACTGATCTCCGGCATGCAGGATCTGGAAAAAAGTGGTCCATAATCCCGGGCGGCTGTCCTTTGGCGAAAGGGCCCCGAGACACCCGAGCCTGAGAGGGAAACGTTGATCGTCCGCTTGGGTATAGAGCGTCTGGCCGCTTTCCGGTCCCTCGATATCGCCTTGTCACCGGGTCTGAATGTCGTGACGGGGATGAACGCGACCGGAAAGACCCATTTATTGAGAATTCTGCACGCCGGATGTCTCGATCCGGAGGGGAAAGGTTTCGGGCGAACCCTTGTTCACCTGTTCGGTTGGGAAGGTCGTCGATTCGACCGCCTGCTTTTTCGGTCGACCGGGGAGCGTGAAAGTGCCGTGGAATACAATTTCCTGGGGGGATCGCTTTCGATCCGCTTCAAGAAGACGGCCCATTCTTCCG
This sequence comes from Leptospirillum sp., assembly GCA_027315205.1. GTDB lineage: Bacteria > Nitrospirota > Leptospirillia > Leptospirillales > Leptospirillaceae > DAHUYM01. The sequence continues at coordinate 42,334 of DAHUYM010000002.1, forward strand.
ATTCCGCACAGGTGAGTGTCACGGGCCGGCCGGTCGCGGCCGGGGGTTCCCTACTCTTTCCCGGCTCCCTCCCCGAAGAGCCCGTATCCGGAAGGATGTCCGAACGGACGGATCCTTCTCTCGGTCCTGCGTTTGCGCGTCTCGAAAAGGCGTTGCCGGGCCGGGTCGTCCGCCGGAACGGGAGGTACCGGATACGCAACACGAAGGGCGAGCTCGAAATCCCTCTTGCCTCGTCCGGGATCCGTCAGCTTGCCATCCTTTCCCTCATGATCCGCCTGGGAACGCTGATCCCCGGCACGGTTTTCCTATGGGATGCCCCTGAGGCCGATATCGGTCCCGCGTTCATGGGGGAAGCGGTCGGGGTCCTCCTGGAGCTGGCGAAAGCCGGAGTCCAGATCGTGGTGGCGACCAGGGACTATGTTTTTCTGAAGGAATGCGATCTCAGGCGGAAGGACGGGGTTTCCCTCATGTATCACAGCCTCTTTCGGGACGACAGGGAAGACCGGATACGGGTCTCTTCGTCGGAGGAGCTTTCGTTCCTTTCCCCCAATCCCGCATCGGAAGCGTTCCGGAGCCTGTTCGACAGGGACGTGGATCGCGCCCTCAAGAGAACCGGTTCCCCGTGATCGTTCGCGAGGGATCCTTCCTGTTCGATTTTTCGGCGGCCGTGTCATGGGAGCGTCTGGACGAAATGGGGCGATCGATTCCCCAGGGAATGGCGATGGCGGATTTTTTTGTGGAGGAACGGTCGCGTCTTCTCCTGATCGAGGTCAAGGATCCGTTCTCGGAAGCCGGACAGAAATCTTCGAAGCGTCAGGAGGTCGAAAACCTGTTCCGTATCGACCGGCTCATTCACCAGTCGCTGGTCCCGAAAGCCCGGGACAGTTATACCTATCTGCATCTGATGGGAAAGGACACGAAACCCGTCCTCTATATTGTCCTCATCGGGTTCGACAGGATCGGGTTCGAGCCGGCGTTCGGGGTCGTCATGAAAGACCGGCTCCTCTCGCGTCTTCGACGCGAAGCCCACCGTCCCTGGATCCGGGATTACATCGCCGATTGCCTCGTCCTCGATCCGGGAAACTGGTCGTGGACGTTCCCGCAGTATCCGCTGGTCCGGCTTCCGGCGGGAGACGGATGAGGAGGATCCCGAAATTTGATATAATGGTTTTCATAAGGAAGGACGGTCGTTCCCTCCGAACTTCTGGGGGCAACCCGGGTGCCGGAGATGCGGAGCCCGGAAAGCAGGAAGGTTCGCTTTCCGGGAATTTTTTTCCCGTTCCTGACGGACACCCCGGGGGAATCCGTCCGACAACCCAATATCACAAGGAGTCCGGCATGTTTGGAAATTCCGATCGTTCCCCGTATTCCGGGAATGTCGTCGACAGTTTGCCCGGCGCGTCTTCGCTGGGGCAGTTTATGGTCAAGGTCTACGGTCTTCTGGGCGTTTCGCTCCTGATTTCGGCCGGCGCCGCCGTCTGGGGCATGGGACCGGGGCTCCGCATTTTTGGGGGCCATCCGATCCTGACGGCGATCGCGATGTTCGGGACACTGTTCGCTCTCATGGGGGTGCAGCGCATCCCGGTGGTGAACATTCTCGTCATGTTCTTTTTTGCCGGCCTTATGGGGGCGTCCCTCGGTCCCATGCTCGTCGGGGCGCTGAGCCTTCGGGGCGGAACCACGATGGTCGCGGACAGCCTTCTGCTTACGACGGCCATCTTTTTCTCCCTGTCCCTGTACGCGCTCGTTTCCCGGAAGAGTTTTTCCTTCCTGGGCAGTTTCCTCTTCACAGGGCTTATATTGGTGGTGATCCTGTCAGTGGTCCAGATTTTCTGGCATCCCCTGTTTCTTCAGGCGGTCGTTGCCGGGGCCGGAGCACTGGTGTTTTCGGGACTTATCCTGTTCGACACGGCACGGATCCTTCAGTCACAGGAAGGGGAAATTACGCCCGTAATGGCGGTCGTAACCCTGTACCTCGATGTCCTGAACCTCTTCGTTTCGCTCTTGAGGTTATTCGAACTGTTCCGGGGAGAGGAATAACCCTCTCCCTCAATGTGATCTCCGGAAGGGTCCTTCATGCTTAAAGAATCCCAGTGGATTTGGATGGACGGGGCGATGGTCCCATGGAAAGAGGCCAACGTCCACGTTCTCACCCATTCGCTTCACTATGCCATGGCCGTCTTCGAAGGCGTCCGGGCGTACGACGGACCCCATGGCACCCAGGTATTCCGTCTCAAGGAACACATCGAAAGACTCGTCAATTCGGGAAAAATCATGCATATGGCGAGCCCTTTCCCGGCCGCTGAGCTGATACACGCCACGACCGAAGTTGTCCGTAAGAACGGTCTGTCCTCCTGCTATATCCGTCCCCTCATGTATGTCGGATACGGGGACATGGGAATTTATGCCCGCCAAAATCCGATCCGCGTGGCGATCGCCGCATGGGAATGGGGCACGTACCTGGGAGAGGAAGGTCTGGCCCAGGGCATCCGTGCCAAGGTCAGTTCCTACCAGAGGTTCGGCGTCAACGCCTTCCTGAACCGTGCCAAGGTGTCGGCGCACTATGTGAACTCCCAACTGGCCAAATGGGAAGTCAAGATGGCGGGATACGACGAGGCCATCCTCCTGGACCAAGAAGGATTCGTTGCCGAAGGTCCCGGTGAAAATATCTTCATCGTGTCCGACGGGGTCTTGCGGACACCCGTCCTGAAGACCGTCCTCGACGGGATTACCCGGGATTCCGTGATGAACCTGGCGAGGGAGGAGGGCATCCCGGTCTCGGAAGAGCTACTGACACGCGACGATCTCTACCTGGCCGACGAGGCGTTCTTTACGGGCACGGCGGCGGAGATCACTCCCATTCGGGAGGTCGACGAGCGGACGATCGGTTCCGGGAAACCCGGGCCGGTTACCCTGAAACTCCAGAGACTCTTTTTCGACATTGCCCGGGGCCTTTCTCCGGCCCACCCGGAGTGGCGCCATCCGGTCGTTGTGACCGGTCACGCAAGGTAGGGGGTCGGTGGCCGCACAAACCCGGAAAACCGGGGGAGGGACCTCCCCTCCCCAATGGGCCCGGGAGCTGCCTGAAAGAACCCTTTTTCTCCTGGACGGTTTCAACTATATTTTTCGTGCTTACCACAGCGGCGTTTCCTTTGTGACCCGTTCGGGCGTTCCGACAGGGACGTTCACCGTCTTCGGGAACATGCTCCTTTTGCTCCTCAAGGATTTTCGGCCGGAGTACCTCTCGATCGTTTTCGAAAGCCGTACGGGCAACGTGCGCACCGAGATCCTCCCCGAGCTCAAGGCGAACCGTCCCGAACCCCCTCCCGATTTCAGCGTCCAGATTCCGTACATCGAGCGGTTGATCCATGGAATGGGGATTCCTCTCCTGTCGACCGAAGGCTACGAAGCGGACGACACGATCGCATCCCTGGCGGTTCAATGGCTGAAAGAAGGGGACAGGCTTCATGTCCCGAGCCATGTTCTCGTGATGTCGGGCGACAAGGATCTTCTGACCCTCGTTTCCGATCGCCTCTGGGTGTTCGACCCGATGAACCGGAAGATTATCCGTGCCGACGAGGTCCGGGAAAAATGGGGTGTCGATCCGGTTCGGATTCCCGATCTGTTGGCCATTATGGGGGACGCTTCGGACAATATCCCGGGAGTCCCGGGAATCGGTCCGAAAACGGCGGCGAAGATCCTGGAGGGAAATCGGACGGCCGAAGACGTTCTTGATCACCTCTCCGACGTGACGCCCGATCGCATCCGGAACCTCCTCGAACAGCATCGGGAGACGATTCTGAGAAACAAAAAGGTGACGATCCTTCACATGGATCTTTCCCATCCCGGCGACGGGGAGGCCTTGAAGCTCGCCTCTCCCGACATGGATGTCCTGAAAACCCTTCTCGAAGAGATGGAAGCGCCGAATCTCCTTTCGCGCGTCCAGCGATGGGCGACCGAGGGGGATCTCCGGAAGCAGGGAAGCCTGTTCGATGCGGCCCAGGCTCCTGTATCGACGGAAGCCGTCTCGTTGCCCGCGGAATTTCCGGTGAGGGGAATCGACTATGTTCCCGGGGAAGGGTTTTGGCGCCACGAAGGGGAACGAATCCATTTCATCCCTGCCGGCGACAGGCAATCCGTTCGGGAATGGATATCGGACTGGGCACGTCATCCCGAAGCGATTTGGACCTTCGACCAGGCAACCCTTTTTCGGGATTTTCCCGAATGGGGAGATGCCGAATTCACGATCGTTTTTGACGCCGTTCTCGCGGCCTATCTCGTGAATCCGGGACACCGGTCCTATACGCTGGAGGATTCCGCTTCCCGGTTCTTCATGGACCTTCCCGGAAGCCGCGAACAGTCGGTACGCATCGTTCTCGGGCGTCTCGTCCATGAAATCGGGGAAGCCGGGCTGGACGTTCTCCTGAAAGAGGTCGAGATACCCCTGGGCCGGGTCCTCTTCCGGATGGAAAGGGAAGGCGTCCGGATCGACTCCGAAGCCCTGGGACGGGCGAGGGCGGATATCGAAAAGAGGATCGACGGACTCGAGAAGACCATCTACGAGCTTGCCGGAGAGACGTTCACCATTCTTTCCCCAAAGCAGGTCGGGGAGATTCTTTACGGGAAACTGAATCTCCCGACGGCGCGCAAGGGGAAAACCGGTTATTCGACGGATGAGGAATCCCTGGCCGGGCTTTCTTCTCTCCATCCACTCCCGGAAAGGATTCTCGAATACCGGCAGATGAAGAAATTCCTGTCGACCTATGTCGAACCGATCGAAAAGGGACGTGACGGAATCGGCCGTCTGCACGGGCAGTTCAACCAGACCGTCGCGGCAACGGGACGCCTTTCCTCGTCGAACCCGAACCTCCAGAATATCCCTACCCGGAGCGAAGTGGGAAAGGAGATCCGGCGGTGCTTTATTGCAAAAGACGGGTGGGTCCTGCTTTCTGCGGACTATTCCCAGATCGAGCTCCGGCTCCTGGCCCATTTCACTCAGGATCCCGAGCTTTTGGGCGCCTTCGCCCGGGATGAAGACATACATGCCCGAACGGCCCGGCTCCTGTTCGGAGACCCGGTGACCCCCGAAACCCGGCGCAAGGCCAAGACGATCAATTTCGGCGTCCTCTACGGAATGTCCTCATTCAGGCTCGCCCAGGACCTGGGCGTCGCTCCCGGCGAAGCCCGGTCGTTCATCGACCGCTATTTCGGGGCCTTTGCGAAGGTCGGTCCCTTTTTCGAATCGATCGTCGAAAAGGCCCGCATAACCGGGGAGGTTCGGACGATTCTCGGTCGCCTCAGAAAGATCCCCGAACTGAAGGCTCCCGACCGGAAGAACCGTGAATACGGGGAGAGAATGGCCGTGAACACCGTTCTACAGGGATCGGCGGCCGACCTGATCAAGAAATCGATGGTGGACGTCGCCCGCGAAATTGAAGCGAACCGACATCCTGATCGTCTTCTGATCCAGGTTCATGACGAACTGCTTTTCGAGATTCCCGAAAACCGGTCCGAAGAAGCCGGAAGCAAGATTCGGGCGATGATGGAAAACGCCCTGCCTCTCGCCGTTCCGGTCGTTGTGCAGGTCGGCCGGGGCAGGAATTGGGTGGAGGCTCATCCCGGCTAGGCCGGAGATGACGCTCCAAGGAGGCAGAAAGCACGATGGAAATCCAGGGATCTGCCGATCGGCATGCTCTTTTGGAAGGCATGAATATGCCGATGTTGGGATTAGGCCTGGGGACGGCGTTTGTCGCAGTCATCCTGGCGGCGGCGGGGACGGCCATCATTCTCCGGAAATACCGGGGAACGCCTTTCGAGGCGAATATCCGAAAGTGGGCACGGATCGGCTGGATCGGCTTCATCCTCTATCTGGCAGCGTACATCGGTTTCTTCGTGCACAGGAGTTCGCCCGAAAAAGTCCCCTACCCCTTTGCGGCCGGGGACAGCCTTATCGCGAAGGGTGATTACAACGGGGCGATCCGCGCGTACGAGGGTATCGTGAAAAAATACCCCAACATGGCTCTCGCCCATTTCAAGCTGGGAATGGCCCTGCGGATGGTCAAGGCGATCGCACCGTCCATCAAGGAACTCAAGGAGGCGATCAAAGAGGACCCGGAACAGGCCGAGCCCTATTTCGCCCTGGGTTCCATCATCTGGACCCAGGGAACATCGGAAGACGCCATGCCTTACTTCAAGAAAGGCCTCGAACTCGATCCCGCGAACCGCCAACGGGATTTTTTCCTGAAGATCATTCATAGGGGGGACTTGGAGAAGAAGGGTGTGCTCAAGCCTGGTTCGACCGGACGTCCGATGCTTTCCCCTCCGGCTCCCTCGGGAAAGGAAACCCCATGATTCTTCCTTTCCGGACGAGGCTTACGATCCTGATCGTTACTATACCGGGACTCCTGGACATGTACTGGATCTTCGAACGGTTCCTGGCACTTCCGGTCGGTCTCAGGCATCCCCTGCACGTGGCTCTCGAATCGGTCCTTCTGGTCGTTTTCCTGGGGCTCATCATGTGGAGCCTGGTCGCGAGGCGTCTGACACTCAAGAGTACGATGGGACTTCTTTCGGTGGCCATTTCCATGGCGATCATGGGATTCTTGCGCCTTTCCCTGATTGTCTGGTCCCCGTTGTCGGACCCCCTTCTGAAACCCCATCTCTTCGAAGTCGGGGGGCTGATTACGGGAGCCCTGATTCTGGGGATTGAAGCCGAGTCGGGTCGACGATATTTTGTACGCATGGGACAAAAGGAAAACGAACGGTCTCTTTCACGGGCGGGTTCGACCGGACCGGGCGGCCGACATTGATCCTCATCGGGATCACCGGTGGAATCGCTTCGGGAAAATCCCATGTTTCCCGGTATTTCGAGCGTGCGGGAGTTCCGGTGATCCATGCCGATCAGCTGGCCAGAGAAGCCGTTCGGGAAGGAACCGCCGGATGGTCTGCCGTGCGGGACAGATTCCCCGATGCGTTCGGTCCCGACGGGACGCTCGATCGATCCTGCCTGGCCCGACGCGTTTTTGCTTCGGAAGCCGAGAGGAAGGAACTCGAAGCCATTCTGCATCCCCGCATCCGGGATCTCTTCCGGGAGCGGGTCCGTTCCTTCGAGGGGAGAGCCGAGATTCTCGTGTACGAGGTTCCCCTTTTGTTTGAAACCGGACTGGACCGCGAGGTGGATTACACGGTTTCCGTGGATGTTCCCGTCCCGGTCCAGCGCGAACGCCTGAAAGCCCGGAACGGTCTTGATGCCGCAGAAATCGACCGGCGGCTGGCTTCGCAGCTTCCCCGGGACGAACGAAACCGGAGGGCCGATCGCGTGGTTTCGGGCGAGCTCCCCGATTCCGAGCTTTCGGACACGGTCCGAAGTATTCTCGAAGACGCGAAAACGCGTCAGCGAAGGAGGGAATCATGACAAGGTCGGTCAATAAGGCAATATTCCCCCTGGCAGGACACGGAACGCGGTTTCTTCCGATGACCAAGGCGTCGCCCAAGGAAATGCTGCCCCTCGTGGACAAGCCTGTCGTCCAGTATGTGGTCGAGGAAGCCGTCGCATCCGGCATCCAGGAAATCATCATGATCACAGGTCGCGGAAAACGGGCTATCGAGGACCATTTCGACATTTCCTACGAACTGGAAGACGTTCTCGAGAAAAAAGGGAAGTACGAGCTCCTTGAAGAGATCCGCAAGATCTCCTACCTGGCCGAGATCGTCTATACCCGTCAAAAGGAGTCGCTAGGACTCGGTCATGCAGTGCTGTGCGGCCGCCAGTTCATAGGGGACGAACCGTTCGCCGTCGCCCTTGGCGATGAGATCATCGATGGGCCGGAAGCGGCCTTGGCCCAGCTGGTCGGGGTCTACCTAAGGCTGAACGGACCGGTGATCGGTGTCCAGCGGGTTCCGCCGGAAGAGGTCTCCCACTACGGCATCGCGGCAGGGAAGGAAATCGGTGAAGGTCTGATCGAGATCGAAACCCTGGTCGAGAAGCCGACCCCTGAAGAGGCCCCTTCAAATCTTGCTGTCATCGGAAGATATATTCTGACCCCCGATATATTCTCTATCCTCGAGCAACAGAAACCCGGGGTCGGAGGGGAAATCCAATTGACCGACGCGCTCAGGACGCTGGCCGGTCAACGTCCGGTCTATGCCTATGAAATCCGGGGAGCCCGATACGATACGGGAGACAAGCTCGGTTTTCTGAAAGCCACCGTACAGTTCGGACTCAAGAATCCCGAACTGGGCGAGAGCTTTCGAAAATTTCTCCGGAGTCTTTTCCCGGGCGATCCCGAAACGGGGGGTCGATGATTTTCGATGGCTCACCGTTCGGAAGGCAGATGGAAGACGAGGACTCTGGGTCCGATTTCGACCGGATTTTCTGGGCCTTGAACGACGGAGTCCAACCCCGGGATCCGGTCAGCCTTCCCGATTCCATGCCGGAGCCGATCCCTTTCATTGGGTCCCGGGACCTCGTCGTTCTGCCCAATATGGTGATCCCGATCATCGTGGCCCGGCCACGCTCACTGGCGGCGCTCGATTCCGCCATGGCGGGGGACCGTCTCATCTTTGTTTCGGCGTCCCGCCCGTCGTCTCCGGGCGACGGGGAGGACGATCCCGTCTACACGATCGGCACGGTGTGCCTGATCGTCAAGAATTTCCGGAACCCTGACGGAAAGGCCAGGGTGATCCTCCACGGGCTTTTCCGCGGAAGGATCGAGCGGTGGGTGGATCGCGAGCCGTTCGATCGCGTAAAGGCCGTTCCCCGACCGGATTCCCCCTTCGTCAAAACAATCCAGGCCGAAGCGCTGATGCGGCAGGTGGTGGAACAGACCGAAAAGTTGTTCCAGTTGAATCCCGTGCTTTCCCCGGAACTTCTTTCGGTCATCCAGTCGACGGAGGACCCCGGAATCCTTTCGTACCTAATCGCCTCCAACCTGGGCATCCGGTCCTTCGATCTCCAGAAGATCTACGAAAACCGTCGTCCTCTTCCGAGGCTGCAACGGGTCCTGTACTTTTTAAACCGCGAGATCTCACTCCTGAACGCCAAGCGGAAAATTCAACAGGACGCGAAAGGCGAGATCGACCGTAACCAGAGGGATTATTTCCTTCGGGAACAGCTGCGAGCGATCCAGAAAGAATTGAGCGAGGGACCGGAAAGCTCCGGCGACACGGCGAGCTTTGCGGAAAAGATTGGGGAATCCGGCATGCCGAAGCGCGTCCGGGGGGAAGCGGATCGCCAACTGGAAAGGTTCTCGCGTTTGCATCCCGAATCGGCCGAAGCTGCCGTGGTCCGCACCTACCTGGAATGGTTGATCGACCTTCCCTGGAAACCCAATCCTCCCGCAAGAATCGATCTTGGAAAGGCGCGGCGGATACTGGACCGGGATCACCGAGGCCTCTCGAAGGTCAAGGAGCGGATCCTCGAATACCTGGCCGTCCGAACCCTGAATCCGGAAGGGCGTCCTCCGATCCTGTGTTTTCTGGGTCCTCCAGGGGTGGGAAAAACGTCCCTCGGCCAGTCTGTGGCGAAGACTGTCGGAAAGCCATTCGTAAGGGTTTCCCTGGGAGGGATCCACGATGAAGCCGAAATCCGGGGACATCGGAGGACCTATGTCGGAGCCCTCCCAGGCCGGATCCTGCAGGGCATGAAACAGGCCGGGGTGACCGATCCCGTCTTCATGCTCGACGAACTCGACAAGGTCGGAACCGATTTCAGGGGGGATCCATACAATGCCTTGCTTGAAGTCCTGGATCCCGAACAGAACCGGAATTTCAGCGACCATTACCTGAACGTTCCGTACGATCTCTCACGCGTCCTATTCCTTGCGACGGCAAATACCATCGATACCCTTCCGGGGCCCCTCCAGGACCGGCTTGAAATTATCGTCATCCCCGGGTATTCCGAGGAGGAAAAAAAGGATATTGCCGAGCATCACCTCTGGCCCAGGCAGCGCCGGGAACACGGAATCCAGGCGAGACGGGCGATCCTCGATGGGGAGGCCCTGACTCAGATCATCCGGGAATACACACGGGAAGCCGGTGTCCGTGGTCTTGAACGGGTTCTCGGGACATTGTGCCGGAAGATCGCCGTCCAGACCCTGAACGGTGAAAAAGGAAGCTTAAAGGTCCGGACGGACTCGCTGGAAACATTTCTCGGAACCCCGCCCTTCCGGGACGTTTCGGAAGAACGGAAACCCCTCGTCGGGGTAGTCAGGGGCTTGGCATGGACGCCTGCGGGAGGAGATCTTCTGTTCGTAGAAGCGACGCTCATGAAAGGACGAGGGCATTTGACCGTTACGGGGAAACTCGGGGACGTCATGCAGGAATCGGCCCAGGCCGCCCTCACCTATGTCCGGTCGAACCCGGCAGCGTTCGGAGTTGAGACGGATTTCTGGAACCGGAAAGACATTCATCTCCATGTTCCGGAAGGAGCCATACCCAAGGACGGCCCCTCTGCGGGCATCACGATGGCCGTCGCCATCGCGTCGGCCGCCTCAGGCCGCCCGGTCAGGGGCGATGTCGCAATGACCGGAGAAATCACCCTGCGGGGACGGGTACTGCCGATCGGAGGACTGAAGGAAAAATTGCTTGCCGCCAGGAGATTCGGGGTCCGCGAGGTGATCATCCCCTCCGAAAACGAACGGGACCTTTCCGAGATCCCGTCCGAAATCCGGGAAAGCCTGACCATCGTGCCGGTGAAGAGGATGGAGGAAGTGTTCAGGAGAGCGTTCTCCGACGCATCGAAAGACGATCATGGAACGTGATCTGGTGGAGGCTTTCAGGAGCCGGCTGGGTCCGCTTCCATCCTGGGTGGTCAGGGGCATCGGCGACGATGCAGCTTGCCTGGAATCCCCTTCTCCAGACCTTGATCTTGTCTGGACAACGGATACCCAGAGGGAAGGCGTCCACTTCCGTTGGGACTGGTTATCCCCCGAAGAGGTCGGATACCGTTCGTTCGTGATCAATGCCAGCGATGTCATCGCCAAGGGGGGGACGCCCTACGCGGCCCTGGTCGCGATCGGGATTCCCGCCGGCTTCTCCGAGAAGAAGCTTATGGACCTCTACGAAGGAATCTCCGAAGGAAGCCGGGAGTTCTCCTGTCCCGTTGTCGGCGGCGACATATCCCGGTCCCGGGGGGATTTCAACGTGGTGCTCTCTCTACTCGGCACCGTTCCCAAGGGTTTTTTCGCGGTGAGGGGAGGTCTTAAAGCCGGGGATGTTCTTTATCTCGTCGGAAGACCGGGGCTGGCCCGTGCCGGTTACATGGCCATGATAGCCGGACGGGGGGACGAGGAGGGCTTCAGGGAAGCGGTCCGGACGTTCCGTCGCCCAAGGACCTTCCGGGATTGGCCAGGAGTCTTCGGATCTTTCGACGGGATTACCGCCACAATGGACACGTCCGACGGGCTTGGTCAAGCCGTCTGGGAAATGGCTTCCGAATCCCGTGTCACGATCCGACTCGCATTTCCCGATGGATGGATCGGGCATCTTCGTGAACCTGCGGAACGGCTGGCGGTCGATCCTTTTCGACTGGCGTGGGAAGGGGGCGAGGACTATGACATCGTGGCGGGGGTGAGCCGGGATTTGGAACGGGAATTCGTCGAACGCGCAGGAAAAATGCTCGGGAGTACGCGAGACTCTGTCATCCGCATCGGAGAGGTCATCGAGTCCGGGAACTCTCCCGTGGAATGCCGGAATTCCGGCGGAATTTGGGAAACGCTGAAAGGGGAGGGATTTGATCATACCCGGATTTAACTACCGGAACTGGGCTACCCGCCTGAAACAATTGATCATGGAAGATCCGGATCCCAAAAAGATTGCGCTCGCACTCGCGTTGGGATTCTCTTCGGCATTCCTTCCACCCTTTGGATTCCATACCTTTCTGGTCATGGGGGTTGGCTATCTTATGGGGGTCTCGGTTCCTTTGGCCATTTTGGGAACCTGGGTCAATAATCCGTGGACGTTCGTGCCCCTTTTCCTGCCTGCTTACGTGTTGGAAATCGATCTTGGGGCGTTCATTCTCCACCGGAAGGTCTATTTCCCCGCCTTGGGAGCCCTCTCCCGGATGCCGTACCAGGCGATCCTTGCCCAGGTCAAACTCGTCCTCTGGCCTTTATTCGTGGGCAGCGTGATTTTTTCCGCTGGTGTCTTTATCATTTCCTTTTTTTCGACGTATGGGTTTTTGCGGTTTCGCCGTGGGTTCCCGGACCGACAATCCTGATCCGGACCGCACGGTTCCTTGCATAGCAAATGGCGTGCGGCTTTCGGCACGTTGGCAGGAAAGACACAGGTCTCTTTCCTTTCGAGATCACCCGGATCCGTTTGGGCGCAATCCCGGCCGATAGCAAGATTTTCCGCGCAGCAAAAGCTCTCCGGTATCCTAGTTTCTTGTTGTAATGCTCCGTTCCCACGGGATCCGTGTGACCATAGAGAATCACGTGCAGTCCCGGTTTCGACTTCATGCGTTTCGCATAGGCCCTGAGTACGGATTTATTGGCATATGAGATCCGGCTAGAGTTGAAGGCGAAAAAGATATCCTTCTGAAGAGGGAGCGGGCGGTTTTTCCTCGGTTTCGATTTTTGAAAAGGAACGGGTTTCTGCTGAGGTGACGCAGGAGCGGGGGCCACTGCCGGTGTCGGCTCGGAATAGATACGAACCGTTTTTGTCGTGGGTTCGGCAGGATGGAACGTTCGTGCGTGTCCTTCGACGATGACTCCGGGAATGTGATTGTTGCTGTCCGGTCCCGGGGCGAGTTGAACGGAAGGATTCTGGTGGGCACAGGAGATCAAGGATCCCATGGACAGAAAAGCGGTCCATAACGCAAGTTTCCGGAAGGTCAGGCGCATGCGTATTCCCCGAAGGATGTTGGTTGACGGGCAGGATCTTGGAACACGGGATCCATTTTAGTGCAAGAACCCTTAAACAAAAAGGGGGGCCTGGGGCCCCCCTTTTTTTACCCGATGGTATTGTATTGGTTCGATTACATCGTGATCTTCATAAAATGGGCAATCCGGTTGGCTTGCCAGCACTTTTCATTGTGGTCGGCGCAGAGCTCGTAATCCGGGATCGAACGCTTGCCGTAGGAGACAATCCGGATCCGATTCTTCTTGATGCCCAGCCGGACAAGATACATCTTGGCGGCTTTGGCGCGTTTTTGGCCGAGAACGATATTGTAGGTATCGGTCCCGCGTTCGTCGGCATGTCCGGCGATTACGACGTGGACGGAAGGATGGGCATTCAGGATCGAGGCATCCTTTTTCAGGATCCGGCGATCTTCGGCGGTCAGGACCGATTTGTCGAACCCGTATGTGACGTCTTTGGAGAGGGAAGACGCGACATCCGATTCCGCGGACGAGGACGCGTTTTCAGTCGCCGCAGGCGCCGTCGTTGCGGTAGCCGGTGCAGTCGATGTCGTGGCTTCGGTTCCGGCGGATCCTTTGGTGGACGCGCAACCACCCGTGACCAGGATGCCGGCGATGAGCAGGGACAAACTCAAGAGTGTCTTGTTGGAACGCATTCGTTGACTCCTTCGTGAAATGAATGTTGTTGCGGCCGGGATTTCCGGCCGAATTGTCCAAGAGGTCCGGAACATGGTTCTAGGTTGGGAGGTTTTCCGGCTCCGCTCTCCGACTGTGCTTATCGGACCCAGATCTTGGTGATCACGAGTGTTCCCATTGCCCGCTTGTAATAAATGACGGCCTTCTGGCCAGTTTCCAGGCCGGACGCCTTGATGTGCTTCTTTCCCTTCATGATGACCGTGTGCGAGGTCAGTATCCCGCCGAAGACAAAATCACCTTTTTTCTTGCCCAGGCTCCGAACAGCCACAACCGTCATCGGGGAGGCGGAAAGATCCGTTGCCCGGATCGTCCCCGAGAAAGAAGGGCCCATGTGCATCTGTTTCTTTTTGACGACTTTCTTTTTTGGTGCCGCTTTCTTTGCGGGCGCCATGGGTTTGGCAGGAGCCGCAGGTGCAGCGGGAGCGGAGGCCGCAGGTGCAGCGGGAGCGTTGTCTGCCAACGTCAACCCAGGAGAGGAGAGAAGCGCGAGTGACCCGAACACGGCCAGAAACGACCATGAAATCCGGGAGATGGTTCGAGAGTGGTTAAAGGACATGAAGGTTCCTCCTGATAAATGAAAATCGTCGTTAAAAGTGAATAGAAAGCCCGGGATTTTGATAATGAAAGAAACGTCCACCGACAAGCCTCGGAAGGGGGTGGTGCCGGTGATGGCGTTTTTTGTCAGGCTCCCAGGGCCATTGACCTGCAAAAAACGAAAAACCCTTAGGGTTCAATGTGGAGCCCTTCTCTAGGGAATGAGGGCAATTGCATAGGGTCGGGGTTCCCGTCTTTCGGGGAAATACAACAAGAAGGTTTCCTGGGGGAACCGTTTGGGTGTCGTTTGCGTGAACCCGGTGTTCATCCGGGGCAACGGGGCTATCTCCCTTGGTATCCTTGCCATTCCCTGGCCGGAAGAGAAAATGAGGAGAATATATCATCTTGAGCAATGACGGAAAAAAATGCGGTTCCATTTCTCCGTCTGGTAGATTCCAGCCCCTGATCAAAAAGCTAAATGAATGATAATGTCTTTGTGCACAAGTTCAAGATTCTAATTCAAATTATTCATGATGACTACGACATCCTAAAACAAACAAATAGAGAAATTCAAGATTTGTTGATATGTGTCAAAAGTTTTTTCTAGAAATTTTTCGATAATCTTCTTTTTTTCCAGTTCTGACCTAGTTCTGCAAAGGTCCAATTTTCGGCAGCGGTTTTTAAGTTCATCAAATCTGTGTCAAACTGTACGACTGAGTGAAATGGACGATCATGAAATGGATCGATTTTCGGAGGTTCTGCGCTGATGGAGAAGGAACAACAGGTTAAGGGAAGGGATTGGGAGGAGAAAGTCCTGACCTTCCTGCGGGAAGAAGCGAAGAAACCTGTGAAATCGGAAGCGATCGTCTCGGCATTGCTCCGGAAAAAAAAGGGACGGACCGAAATCCTTCGGACCCTCGAAGGTCTCGTCGAACGAAAGGTAGTCGTCAGGCTTCCGGGGGGATATATCGCTCTTCCGGAGAAACTTCACATGCGGACGGGAATTTTCCTGGCTCATCCTGACGGTTACGGGTTCGTGACCGGGGAAAAGGCCGGTGACGACTTGTTCGTTCCGCCCCATGCCACGCATGGGGCCATGCATCAGGACCGGGTGCTCGCCGTAGAGACGGGTCGTGACGGAAGGGGGCGGACGGAGGGACAGGTCTTCGAAATCGCCGAGCGGATACGAAAGACCGTAGTCGGGGTCGCGCATCTCTTTGAAGGAGGTCTGTCTGTCAAGCCGCGCGATCCGCGAATCCCCCACGAATTTCTGGCCGTCGGATCGCTCAAGGAGGACGTGAAGGACGGAGATCTTGTCGTCCTTGAGATAACGGTCTACCCCGACGGATTGAATATTCCCGAGGGACACCTCCAAAAGTCCTTGGGGGACGCGGGAAACCCCGCTCTCGATACAGACCTGGTTCTGGCGACCTATCAGCTTCCCGAGAGCTTTCAGGAGAACGTCGAGGCCGAAGCCCGGGAAATGGCCCGCACGGTGCCCATCGAGCCCGACGCGTTCCGGGAGGACCTCCGGGGTCATACGGTTCTGACCATTGATGGCGACAACGCCAGGGATTTCGACGACGCCCTTTCGTTTTCGGAACGGGACGACGGCACCTTCGACATCTGGATCCATATCGCGGACGTCGCGGCTTATGTCCGCGAAGGAGGGGCGCTCGACCGGGAAGCGTACCGTAGGGGGACCAGCGTCTATTTCCCCGACAGGGTCATTCCCATGTTCCCGGAAGTTCTTTCGAACGGCGTCCTGTCCCTGAATCCGGGAGAAGACCGCCTGGCGAGGACTGTCTCGGTGCATCTGGGAGCCGATGGAACGATTCTCGATTTCCGGATTTTCCGTTCCGTGATCCGGAGCCGTCTTCGGGCGACCTATTCCCAGGTTCACCACCTCCTTACCGGAGAACGCTCCAATATTCCGGACGAGCCATGGAGTGCGCTGCTCCAGTCGATGTGGAAGGTGGCTCAAATCATGAGAGTTTTGCGGTTCGAGCGCGGAAGCCTTGATTTCGACCTCCCGGAACCGGAAATCATCCTCGACATGAGAGGCGACCCCGTCGACATCGTACGGTCTCCCCGGTACGTATCCCATCAATTGATCGAAGAATACATGCTGCTCGCCAACAGGATCGTCGCCAGCGAACTGCTGCGAAGATTCGGTTCGGGAATGTTTCGGGTCCACGAATCCCCTTCGGCGGAAAAGCTCGAGGATCTCGCCGTCTTTCTCGGAGCCCTGGGTATTGTACTCCCGGTTCGTAAAGGGGTGGCCCTCAAGGCGAAGGATCTATCGGGAGTCCTCGAAGCGACCCGGGGAACCCCCATTGAAAAGATGGTCCATTTTGCGGTGCTCCGTTCCTTGAAGCAGGCACGGTACGACATCCGGGCCCTCGGGCATTTCGGTCTCGCCCTTGATGACTATTGTCACTTCACGTCGCCCATCCGGCGGTACCCCGACCTGATCGTTCACAGGATGATCGATTCCAAAAAGGGGGCGTCTCCTTCGGAGGATTTCTCACAGCCGATCGATGTCATGTCCGTCCATCTCTCGGACCGGGAACGCGTTTCCGTAGATGCCGAGCGGATGGCCATCGATCTGAAGCGGATCCGTTTCATGTCGAGACATCTCGGAAAAACCTTCGAAGGAGCGATTTCCGGGGTGACAGGATTCGGTTTTTTCGTGGAACTGAGAGAAATCCTGGTGGAAGGTCTCGTGACCCTCTCCTCGCTTCACGACGATTTTTATCTATACGATGACAAGAAACACCTTTTAAGGGGAGAGTCGACGAAGAGGGTTTTCAGGATAGGTGATCCCGTGACGGTACGCGTTGCCCGCGTCGACTCCGAAAGGCTCCGAATAGAGTTCGCCCTTGAAGGGGAAAGCGCCGGCGAAAGAAGTGTCCGGCCCCGGAAACCGGCACGTCGCCGGCAGGACAGGAAGGGGAAGCGTTCGTCGGGAAGAAACCAGAAATCCTGAACGGTCGGGGGCATCACAGGACCGTTAGGGATTGTCTCCACCGGCCTTAAGGCTTTCGTTGGAAGCGTTGACGAAATCCGAAGAGGCTTTCTGGAATTGTTGCTTGGCTTGTGCGGGATTTCCCAGTTCGTTGTATTCTCTGGCGGATTGGAGGCGGACATGACCCGCATCGCCGTATTTGTTCGCGGCATCGAGATGGTTTAATATTACACTTTGTTCATGGGCCGCCTTTTCGGTCTGTTGTGCGGATGCCCGGTATTTTTGGGCTGCATCCAGATGGTTCCCCATGAGTGCATTGGTGGCCGCGCAGGAAGTGAGACAAAAGATAAAAGTCCAACTCAAGGCCAGAACCGGCCGAGCGATCCTCGCTTTGTTCGCCATCATCCAACCCCTTTCGTGATTTGCCGGATACGGTCCCCTTTTTGATGAAGGGGTTTTGATCGGATCTTGAAAAATGCGGAACCATTGTGCCACAGACATGATGATCGGACAAGTATTCGGGTGATGTCGGAAAAGCGGAGTTTGAGAAATCCCTTTCGAGCCGGAGTCAGGGATGTTCGCGGCCTGATTTTAGCCCTGATGTGTTTGACGAGTGTCCTGGGCTGTTCGTCCCTGGTTCCGGTGCCCGGGATCCCCGACCGCAAGGCGGATCTCTATTCCGTGTCCATGATGGGGGCGGACCTTGTCCGTGGGGGAATCCTGAAAGTCACGACATGTTCAAGCCGCTACATGGACGTCGACTATAGATGGCCGGCCGAAACCCCGACAGAGAAACTCACTGTGCAAGTGGCATGGCCCGCCAACTTCAACGCGAACCAGGACGAAGTGGTCGTGCCCCTTGCCGCCCGGTTCAGTAAAACGGCGGCCGGGGTTCGCCAAACCGTCAGGCTTCGCGGGTACGTCCATTTTGCAAACATGTCGACCTGCCGGATCCGTAAGGCCGTCTTCGTTCCGAGCGATGATCCTTCCGTCATCGAACCGGATATCATGGTACTTGCGACTGATCCGTCTGTTCATAGGGACCCTTGGGCTCCAAGGGCCATACTCTTCACCGGATTTCGCATACTCCTGAATGAATCCTTGACTATTGCCGGCCCCGTTCCCTTCAAGCAGGAATCCGGAGAATCCCGTTTTCCGGTCGTTCTGTCGAACGGGGTTTTGCAGGAAAACAGGGATTTGCGGGGCGTGAACCCCCCCGAGCTGAACGGAATGCTTTCGATGGATTTGTGGTTCCATGGAAAACCGTTCACGATTCATGCGAGAGGGAACGGTGACAACGGACTTTTTATCGTCAAAAACCGCCATACTGTCGGAATGGGGGTTCTTCTTCCGGAGGTCCTTCCTCCCCTCGCGAACCCGGAACAGAATTATCGGTTCGCCCTCGGTGGAGGGCTCCTGGTCGACGGCCCTGTCGGAATCGAAGGGACGGTTCATTTTTTTACCCAAGACGGAACGTTCGCCTTGTCCGGAAGGATGAACCAGGCAGGTTCGATCCTCTCTTCGTTCCGGGCCTTCGGGGAATACCGTATGGGTCCCGAATCCCGATTCCAGATCCCTGGGGAGATCGATGTCCCGTTCGAGTTCAATCATCGTCCGATAACCCTCGTATGGCTTCCGGACCCGGGCCGGAAGACCTACTGGATCGGTTCGGTCGATCAAAATCTGTTCGGTGTCGCGGATCCGTCTCCCGGTCGGACCCGTCCGCCTTGAACGAACTTCTGGAGATCACACATGGATGAAACGGTCGAACAAAAGGAGAAAACACCCGATCCCTCACCGGAGAGTTCTCCCCAGAGGTCCCGGATGATGACCATTTTTTTCAGGATTTTCACCGTTCTGGAGTTCGGGTTCCTGGCGTTTATCCTTTTCGATCTGTTCCGGAAATATATCGTGACAGGGAATCTGGACTGGTGGAAAAAATAGGGCGGGATTTCCCCGACTCAATCGAGCAGGTCACAGAAAATATAACCGTTTGCCGAGCCTGTACGAGGCTTGTGGAATATCGGGAAACCGTCGCGTCTGGGAAACGGGCGATGTATCGCTCCCAGACATATTGGGGGCGCCCTGTACCGGGTTTCGGAGATCCGGATGCCGTTCTCTGGATCGTCGGGCTGGCTCCTGCGGCTCATGGAGGGAACCGGACCGGAAGGGTTTTTACGGGAGACCGTTCGGGGGATTTTCTTTTTCGTGCACTCTTCGAGACGGGGTGGGCGAAATTTCCGCTATCAACGGGGATCCGGGACGGGCAGGAATTGTTCGGGTGCTACATTTCGGCTGCGGTTCGATGCGCCCCTCCCGAAAACAAACCGGATCCCGATGAATTCGAGAGGTGCCGGACGTTCCTGGAACGTGAAGGGCGGGTCCTTGCCAAGGTGAAGGCGGTCCTCGCGCTGGGAAAAATGGCCTTGGGTGCGTGGGTTCAGGCGATGAGGTCGTTCGAACCGGACGTGTTCCGAAGTATTCCCGCCTTCAGGCACGGTCATGAAATCGCATACCCCGATCCCTATCCGCGGCTGTATGTTTCTTACCACCCGAGCCAGCGGAACACGCAAACGGGACTTCTTACACGGTCGATGATGACCGGGACGCTTTCGAAAATCCGTACGGACATTCAAGGTGAACGGGATGAATGTCGCCAAACTGGGGGGAAAAGCGGAAAATGATGGAAACGGCGGGAGCCGTACGAGATTTAATTGGTTGCGGGGAGAGGATTTGAACCTCTGACCTTCGGGTTATGAGCCCGACGAGCTACCGAGCTGCTCCACCCCGCGGACTGAATATTAGGAAAACACTCCCGGGAAGTCAAGAAAAGCCGTTCGAAAACCGAAAAATGAAGGGCAGGGACAGGGTTGGAAATCTCGTACGATCTCGTCATCGTTGGAGGAGGACCGGCGGGGTATGTCGGAGCGATCCGCGCCGCCCAACTGGGGATGAAGGTGGGCCTCGTCGAAGAGAAAAAAGTGGGGGGGACCTGCCTGCATGAAGGATGTATCCCAACCAAGGTCCTTCTTGAAGTGGCGGGATTTCTGAATCGGGCGGCCCGTGCCGAAGAATTCGGTGTTCGAGTGGAGCCTCCCGTCCGGGATCCCGACGGCGTGTTGCGCCATCGGGATTCCATCGTGAACAGGCTCTATCATGGGGTCCAGGGGCTCCTGAAAAAGAACGGAGTCGAGATCTTCAACGGGAAAGGGATTCTCACAGACCCCGGTTCGGTTTCCGTCAGGGCGGCGGATGAGAGTGTGAGCGGGTCCGGCGCGATCCTGAAGAGCCGGTATATCCTACTCGCGACCGGGTCGCGACCCAAGCCGTGGCCCGGGCTTCCATTCGGGGAGGGACCGGTATTCGACAGCACCGCGGCATTGTCCCTCGATCCCCAGGGTAAAAAAGTGGGAATCGTCGGGGGCGGTGTCGTCGGGGTTGAATTTGCCGATATTTTCCGATCGTTCGGCGGAGATGTGACCCTTCTCGAACGGGAAAACCGCCTAATCCCCTCGGAGGACCCGGAGATTGCCGATTTGCTTCGGAAAGAGTACGAAAGAAGAGGGATCGAGGTCCTTACGGGCTGCGGGATTGTGTCGGCCCAACGGAATTCCGAAAGGGTCCGGATCCGGGTGGAAAGGGCCGGGGTCGAAGAAACGAGGGAGTTCGATGCCGTTCTCGTGTCGATCGGGCGGGTCCCCAACCTCGAGGGACTGGGACTCGAAGCTGTTCCCCTTTCCCGGACCCGAGCCGGTTTCCTGAAGGTGGACGAGGTCCAGTGGACAGGGAAGGCCGGCATCCATGCGGCGGGCGATTTGACCGGGGGCCCGATGTTGGCGCATTTCGCAAGTCACCAGGCCATCGTTGCCGTCGAGCATATCGCCGGAAAAACGCCGCTTCCGGTCGATCCTCTTCGCGTTCCGAGAGTGATCTATTGCCATCCGGAGATCGCATCGGTGGGATTGACTCTTCGGGAAGCTGCAGAAAGAGGCATCGAAGCGAAGGAAGGACGGTTTCCGCTGCTGGGAAACGGCCGCTCCCTCATTCATGGGGATCGAAGGGGAATCGTGAAGGTGGTGGCCGATCCAAAGAATGGCCAGATCCTCGGGTTCCAGGGGATAGGTCCGGGTGTGTCCGAGATGATCGCGCTCCTCGCCTACGGAATGGGGGATCACAAGGGCATCTTCGGATTGCTCGACACAGTATTCCCCCATCCGACAGTCAGCGAAGCGATCTGGGAAGCGGGAGCCGACGTCTTCGACCGGGCTATGCACCGATAGAAACGGTCGTCCGGTAGACAGAACCGATCTACAGGAGGGAATCCCAAACTATGGGTTTCTTCATTTTTACCCGGTCCTTGAGAGATACCACCGCTGCAAAGAAGATATTGGAATTGATGGTCAACGACAGCCAGACCGCCTGCTTCCTCGTGGATTCTGAGGGGAAGATCATTCTTTTCAACGACACCCTCACGCTTCATGTGCGATGGTCGGTCAACGCGCTCGCCCGTAAACCATTCGCGGCTCTCTACCATCATCTGGCGTCACAGGGCAAGGATGATGATTCCAAAATCCCCGTCCCGGACACGCTGTTCCACGATTTCACCGTTTTCAAGAATTTCGGGAAAAGGGGAGCGCTCCTTCTGAAAGGGTTCCGTATCGGTGTTTTCCCGCCCCCGTTCGGTCTTTATTTCCTGATCCGCCACGAAGATCTTCCGACCGAAAAGGAGAGGAAACAGTTTCTGACCCCTCTGGCCGACAAGCTCTTCAGCCGGATTCTTCAGCCCCTGGCCACGTTCCTGATCGACGAATTCGATCTTCAGGGTCTCGAAGGTGCGGCCAAGCGCATCATGGGTACACTCGGACCCCTTCACCAGCATCTCCGGGTGTTCCTGGTCGACCGGATCACCCTTGACGATTCGACCCATTTCGCTCGGATCCTCTATGACGGCCCTCCGGAAACACCCCGGGAAAGCCTCGAAGGGGTCCTTTACGGAGATTCCCTGTATTTCCACCAGCTCTCGAGCCACGCCGTCCGCCCCGTTCTCGTGGAACACACCGACCTTCCCTGGAAATACGAGATCCTTCTTCCGTTCACCTGGTTTCTCCACGTTTTCGGATGGCTCGGGATACCGCTTTCTTCCCTTGAAATCTGGAAAGAGCCCCAAAGGTTCTTTTGGCAGGAAACGCTGCTCGACCTGGGAAAAGGGATGGGAGAGGCGCGAAGCCAGATGGGTCTTCTTCCCCAGTACAAGATCTCCCAGGACGGGGTCATGGATCATCTGGGTCTTTTGACCTCCTTGAATTTCATGATTGCCCAAACCCCTCCCCGTCCGTTTGTCCTTTTACTTTTCAGACTCAAGGAACCGGGCATTACGCCGGAATTCATCGACCTTCTTGTGAAAGCGAAGCGTGGGACGGACTATCTGGCGATGCATCCCGCCGGGATCGTTGCAGTCTTCCCCGACGAGGACGGGGAGGTGAAGGAAGTGATCGAAAACCGTTACAAGCGCATTCTTGAGAGAATGATCGTGACAGATTTCCGCTTCCAGTGCGAGATGTCGACCTATGCGTTCCCCTCCCGGGAATGGACAGCAGAAGAGCTACTGGCCAGGCTGGTCGAGTCTCCGGTAACGGTTATGCATCCCGCCGTGGAGGTTGCGTCTGACGATGTCGTCTTCGAGGAATGGTTTCAACGGTACTTGTTGTTGAAGGATTTTTCTTGAAGACAAGAACGATTCCATTGCTCCCCGTGTCCTTCGGAACCATTGGACGCTGTCTTCTTAAAGGCCTTCTGGCGGTTTCTTTTGGTGTATTGCCCTTCCAGGACGCTTTGGCCGCTTATCCGGACGTCGACCATGTTTTTGTATTTGTCCTTGAAAACAAAGGATTGAAAGAGATCATCGGCAACCCCGACGCCCCGTATATAAACCGTCTTTCGAGACGTCACGCCCTTTTCACGAATTACCACGCCATGGCCCATCCCAGTCTCCCGAACTACGTGGCCCTGATTTCAGGGAAGACCGGAAAGACCTTCACCGACGATCCGCATCTTCGCTTTTCGGAGCCAACTGTTGTGGAGGCAATGGAAAACCGGGGAATGGCTGTCCGGGGCTATTTTCAGGCGATGCCTGCTCCGGGGTTTCTGGAGGATGCCTATCCCCCCTCAAATCCCCTGTATGTCCTGAAACACAACCCGTTCTTCCTTTTCGACCGGATGCGGGATAATCCCGGGTGGCGCAGACGCGTCGTCCCCCTCGAACAATTGACCGACGATCTCGGAAAAGGCCGGGTCCCGCGCCTTTCCTTCATCGTCGGGGACTTATGCCACGACATGCACGGGGGAACCGCCTGCCCCGATAATGCAAAAGCTTCCCTGATCCGGGCGGGGGACCGATTTATCAAGACGTGGGTCGAACGGATTCGCGGATCGATGGCATGGCGCGGAAGAAGCGTCATTTTCATCACGTGGGACGAAGGACGCTACACGCTTGTCCAGCGTGTGAAGCATGCGATCCGGAAACCTCGGGGATGGGGGGGAAGAGTTCCCTTCCTGGCCGTGAAATCGTACGGGAGCGGTCCGGTCCTCGTCACCGAGTACGAGGATCACCGGACTTTTGTCGACACTCTGGGGGCGCTGTTCAAGGTAAACTATCCCGGCGAGCCATCTCATCCGAACGTTTTTCCGGAGCGATTGTTCCGGTGACCCCTAGCGGGGCCTGGAGTCAGAGGAACGGGAGAGCAAGACGAGGTACAGGCCCGAAATGACGACGATCGCACCCGCTAGGGTAATGGCTTGAAGCCCGTAGTCGCCGAGGCGTGAATGTGCGTGGACTTCTTCCCGGATAATGCCCAGGTAGACCGGCCCGGCCGCAGGTACGATTCCCACGACGGCAAGACCTGTCCCCAGAAGCGCGAGCCGTTTCTTTAAAGGCACTTGAATCCCCCTCCTGAATTCTTGCGATTGACCCGGGCCGATACTACAATGAAACAAAACGGTTTTCCAGCCCTAGGATCACCGCATCATCTTTGATTGTGGGCCATTTCGTACCCGGTATGGAGCGGTACAGAAGGGACGGCCGAACATGGATAAACTTTCAATCATACTCGCTTCCGATGAGTTCGAGAGGCTTCAGGCTGCGAGCATGATGGCATCCGTCGCATCGGTATCCGGCATCGACGTAAACGTGTTCGTGACCATGGGAGCCATGGCCTGCTTTGTGAAAGAACGCGTCGAACGGAAGGATTTCATTAAGGTCGGAGAGGTCGGTCGTGCTGTTCTCTTGAAGAAAGCGCCTCTTTATTTCGATCTGCTCTCCCAGGGTCGAATGATGGGAAGCATGAAGGTGTATGCATGCTCCCTGGCGCTCGACCTGATCGAAAAAAAAATGGATCAGCTCGTGCCCATCTTCGATGAGGTCGCCGGTGTTTCGACCTTTCTGGGAATTGCCGAAGGAGGACAGGTTCTTTTTGTCTAGGCGGGATAGACGAGGCGGGGAGGATCTGAATGTCTGAAGAACAAAAGGTCGACGAGGTCGTGGACGCGAGGGGGCTTTTTTGTCCAGGGCCCCTCATGGAATTGATCAAGACAATTCAGTTGAAACCGGTGGGAACGGTCCTCTCCGTCCTGTCGACGGACGAAGGATCGGTCAAGGACATTCCGGCATGGCTCCAGAAGGTTGGCCAGCAGCACCTTGGCACCGAAAAGAAAGACGGCTTCTGGGACGTCACGGTAAAGAAGGTCAAGTAGGCTTGAAGATTTTCTTGATCAGGCTTTCGACCTGTCCGAGGGACAGGTCGAGATCCCGGTGGTGGTATGTCTTCCAGATCGTCCCCGGGGCCATTTCCGGAAGGGTGACAATCCTCGGTAGCCGTAGGGGCTTGCGCTCCGGGGAAAGCATGACGAGGACCTTCGCTTCTCCGCGATGGTTCGCCCGGTCGCTGTAGTCCAGAATGATCCCGATATCCCCTCCCTCCACTTCGATGAACGTTCCCAAGGGGTAGATTCCGACCATCAGGGACAGCTCCCGAGCAATGGACGGATCTACTTTGTCCCGCCCGCCTTCGAGGAGGTACTGGATCGCCTTTTGCGGTGCCAGTCCGGCTCGGTATACGCGGTCCGCAGTCAACGCTTCGTAAATGTCCAAGACCATCAGTGCCCTTGAAACGGGATGGACTTTATCGAGTCCCAATCCATAAGGATATCCGGTTCCGTTTTCCCTTTCATGGTGCTCCACTGCGACCTTGGCCGCCAGGTTCCGGACCTCGGGTTCTGGATTTTTACGGAGAATGCCGTAGCCGAGGAGAGGATGGGTGCGCATGATCTCCCACTCTCGGGCATCGAGTCGTCCGGGCTTTCTTAGGATTTCCGCAGGGATCTGGGTTTTTCCCATATCGTGCAAAAGGGCGGCGATCCCCCAGGAGATCCATTGGTCCTTGGGAATCTTCTGGCGGATGGCGTAACCGGTTGTCAGGAGCATCGTGTTGGCCGAATGAACATAGGTCTCATCGTCGTTTTCGTGGATGACGGCCAATAGGGATATGGCATGGGGATTGGCGAGGAGGATCCCGATGGTTTCCTCGACCTGCCTCCGAAGTTCCTTCGTAGGAATCGCCTTACCGAGACGGGCCTGCTCGAACGAGGTTTTCAGAGCCGTGACAGTCCGGTCCTGAAGGACTTTAATCTCTTTGATGGAGCGTAAGCATATCTCGCCTATTTCAACGGCAGGAAAATTTGAGAAGGGGTCGGGATTTTCAGGAATCTCCCGGTTCTTCGGATCTTCGGCGAGGGTTTCGGAATTCGTCTTGTCGACTTCCACGATCACGTGCCGGATACCGTTTTGCCTGAGCTTTTCGATATCTTTTGCGGTCTTGACCATGAAACGGTGCGAGAGGAGCGAGGTCGCAAGCCAGTTTCTGTCCAGGCCAACAACACGCATCCCGACCTTCAGGTCGTCGACGGAGAGTGTGACTTTGGTGTTCTTTTTCAAGATGTCCCAAGCTCCCTGGGTCCGATACCCGACGATCCGTTACGCCGAGGTTGCCGTTTTGGAGAAGAATGACGAATTCCGGTAAATCGAACGCAACATAGCACTCCCTTTCCGGAAAAATCAATTGAAAACCCTCCTTATCTTCGAATCCTGCACGGGAGATCGAAACCCCGTCCCGATTTCAGGAGGGAAGGGTGACCTTTACCGGGGAGAGGGCGTTCAGGGCGCTTTCGATCGTGGAGTGTCTTTTGGCCATGAGAAGGAAGAATGCGGCCATATGACGGACAAGATCCTGATGGGGATGCGTTCTGTCCGATAGGATTTCCCGGACGAACCGGGCATGGGAGCCGGCGTCGGGTGGCAAAGTCGGAAGCGGGGGGAGGTTTTTGGGCAGCGATAGGGTCTTTGGCAGGGGTTCCCATTGGGGTCCATTCCACCGTGTGGGACGGTGTGGATAGAGATCGACGGACCCTTCGGAACCGGCAATGAGGTGGATCCGGTGTATGGGATAGGTTGTCTCGAGGATCCGGAAAAGACGTTCCGCCAGGACCTCGTGAAAATACCCCACGGCCATCGTCCGCATGTTGAGGGGATTGACGCACTTTTCAACGGTGTTCATGACCGTCCTCAAACCCAGTTCTTTCCGTAGAGGTCGAAGTTCGGCCCATTCCGGGATGAGGTTCCCCTGGGAAAGGCAGACGATACCTTCCGAAAGAAGGCGGTCCATCGCGTTTTCGGGAGTGGCGACCGAAAGCCCAAGGGCGTTCCAGAGGTCGACGTGACCGATGCCGAACTTGGCCGGGAGATCCGGGTATCCGTGGAGAACGATCGGTAGTCCTGCCCTGGATGCGAGCAGGGCCGCCGGAAAGGAGATGCCGGGATATCTCGTGTGTCCGTCATAGGGATCGCCTATGTCCAGTCCGTCGAACGGCGTTCCGTTCGAGAGAGAACGCGTTTTCATGCGTTCGCGACCGGCCCGCAGGAATCCTTCCAGCTCTTCCCCGGCCTCCCCTTTCGTACGGATCGAGACCAGGAGGGCCCCGGTCTGGGCAGGTGTCGACGCACCCGACAGGATGAGGTCCGCCGCTTCGTGCGCTTCGTCGACAGTGAGATCCCTCGATCCGTGAGGCCCGGTTCCGACCGCTTTTATGAAACGTTTCACGCCGGAGGGCTCTCCCGGGGCGGGCGGCGTTTTCTTTCGGAGGTTTTTGCCTCTTCCCAGAGTTCGTCCCATTCCTCGGCGCTCAGGGACGCCAGTGTCCTGCCGCTTTTGAGAGCCCGTTCTTCCATGTGACGGAAACGGTTGTCGAATCGTTGGTTCGCGCTCCCCAGGGCTTCTTCGGAACGAATCCCGACATGGCGTGCATACGAGGTGACGGCGAGGATGAGGTCCCCGATTTCGTGTTTAAGGCGATCGGGGCCTTCTGTCCGGGCTTCAGAGAGTTCACCGATTTCTTCAATGACCTTTTCCCAGACCGATTCTTCATCGGTCCAGTCGAATCCGACCCGCGCGGCTTTCTTGCTCTGCATGAAGGCGACTTCCAGTGCCGGCATGGTCCGGGGGATGCCGTCCAGGATCGATGTCCTGTCGCTGTGCTCGGCTTCTTTCCTCTTTTCGTGTTCCCACGTTTCCCAGAGAACCCGTGCGTCGATCGTTTCCTGGGGATCGCGGAACACATGGGGGTGCCGTCGGATCATCTTCCCTGCGACATGTCCCGCGATCTCCCCGAACGTGGTTTTTTCGGATTCCCAAAGGATCCGGCGCATGAAAAGGAGGATGAGGATGAGATCCCCGATTTCCCGGGCGGCCTGACCGTGGTTCTGGTTCCCGATCGCTTCATCGAGTTCATAGATCTCGTCTTTCAAGTCCCTAAGGAGGCCGGAAAGGGTCTGCTTCCTGTCGAAGGCGCACCCTTTCTCGCCCCGAAGGTGGTCGATCACCTCGAGAAGAAGCGCAAGCCGGGCGGCATCCCGGTCGCTCCGGCTGTCCGGTACGGGTTTGGGGAGCTTTTCGAGGACGGAGTATAGTTCGTCCGTGTCGGACATGGGGTCATGTTCTGGCATCGGAACCAGTATAGGGAGGGAACGCGATCCAACTCAAGCGGAGAACCAGTAGGGATCTGTAGGGACTGGGATTCGGGCATAATGGCGGAGAGAGAGGGATTTGAACCCCCGCTGGAGTTACCCCCAGAGTTGATTTCGAGTCAACCGCCTTCAGCCGCTCGGCCATCTCTCCGCGAGGGAATGGTTCTTATGCTAACGAACGCGTGTCTGTTATACTAGCATGCGACAAGACAGGTTCCAATGCCCGCCGCGGTGAGTGTCAGCGCTCCCTTTTTCCCCGGAAAAACGAACGGAGGAGCTCTCCGATCGGATCCGAGAGGACTCCATCCCGGACCCGTATCCTATGGGGCAATCGGGGATCGTTTTGGAGATCGTAGAGAGACCCTGCAACCCCCCATTTCGGTTCGCGCAAGCCGAACACGACGGTTTCCACCCGTGCTTCGAGAAGAGCTCCGAAGCACATAAGGCAAGGTTCCAGGGTCACATAGAGGGTCGCTTTCGTCAAACGGTAATTCCCGATGCGGGCCGCTGCCGATCTCAAGGCAAGGATTTCGGCATGCGCCGTGGGATCGTTCCGGGAAATCCGCTCATTGTGTCCCCTTCCGATGATCGTGTTGTCCGAGACAAGGATGGCCCCGATCGGGACTTCTTCGGCACGGAGGGAGAGTTCGGCTTCCTTCAGCGCTTCGGACATCCATTGTTTGTCCTGTTCGTCGAATCCGGATTGGGCGGATTGCCTCATGAATCCCGCTTCCTGTCCTTGACGATTTCATTCATAGGGGTGCCTAGAGCCCATGGGAGAACGTCTCCAGAAGCAACCAAGCCCGTTCTTCGGGTTCAAAACCGCCATTTTGGGAATCTCCGTTCTTTTCCTCGCGCACGGCGCAGTTGCGGAACCCCTTGTCCATCCGAACGATCCTCCCGCCCTCGCCAAGGGCTTGAATGAGGCCGCAGGCCTGATTCTCGAGGAACACCCGCGAAGGGCCGTCGCTCTTTTGGTACGGTTCGAGAAAATCTATCCCGATTATGACATGGTCCATTTTCTGCTCGGGCTGGCTTACGGAAAGCTCGACAAAAACGATCGCGCCGTCCGGGAAGAGCGCCAGGCCCTTGCCTTGAGCCCAAAAAACGAAGCCGCCCGGGTCAGCTACGGAATTGCGCTCGGCAATACCGGCCATTTCAGGAAGGAAATCCGACAGGAACGCCAGGCGCTCGCCCTGAATTCCCGGGATGAAGCTGCGTGGCAAGCGCTGGGCTGGGCCTACGCATCCCTTTCGAAATGGAAATTGGCCAGGGCGGCCGAAGAAAAGGCGCTCAGTCTCAACTCCTCGGATCCATCGGCCTACATGGTGCTCGGCGTCTCCCTGGCACACCTGGGGTTTGTCGAAGAGGGACTTTCAGAGGAAGCCCGCGGAGCCCGTCTTGCCCCGGAAGACCAGGGTATCAAACGGGCCATTGCCTGGATTTCCGGGATTCTCCATCCGATCCGGTCCGGAGAAACGCCCTCTCCCAAGATCAACCCCCTCCTGGCTCCGGACAAAGGGAACACGCCGCAGGGCGCGCCCAATATTTTGCCGCCTCCGGGACAAAACCTCCCGCCGGGTTCCGTCAGAGCCCCGGCGACGGCGCATTGACGGGCGCTTTCGTTGTCATCCAAAGAAGACCTATGATACATTCTATCCTGGATTTTGGAGGGGTGGCCGAGCGGTCGAAGGCGGCGGTCTTGAAAACCGTAGAGCGAAAGCTCCGTGGGTTCGAATCCTACCCCCTCCGCCATCGTCAGTCCAGCCGTGGAGAGGTGGCCGAGTGGTCGAAGGCGTCCGCCTGCTAAGCGGATGTGGGGTCAAAAACCCCACCCAGGGTTCGAATCCCTGCCTCTCCGCCATATATTCATTCATTTTTTCCTCTCCGACCCATCAGGCCGTAACCGTAATCTTTAAGGGTCACGTGGCGCGATCGTGCGAAAAGACCCGGTCGCTTTGACGGAGTTGTTCATGCACAAGAGGGATCGGGTGTCCATATAGCCCGGGAAGCCGGTGCGTCGCCTGGAAGTTCAAGAGCCGGGACAGGGCTCTCAATCAGGTTTGGGCAGGATTGGACGATGCTGACGTTATTCCCCTTTCTCGACGTTTTACCCCGGATCCGTCCAACGTCCTTCGCGACCGAAGGACTGGCTGACCGGCATCGGGAAGCGGTGCTCTTCACCCTTGGGGACACACCGGTCACACTGGCGGGAATGATCGATTTTGTCCTCATCATTCTGGTCGGCATTGTCGCCCGAAACCTGATCCTCAGGGCGCTCAAAAAGAAGATCGCACAACAGGCGACCCCCCAGGCACGGCATCTCATGGGGATCTTCTCCTCGGCGACCGGCTATCTCGTCCTCGTCCTGACAGCGCTTATCGCCCTCGACAACATCGGGATCCGCATCACGTCCCTTCAGGGTTTGCTCGGCCTGATCGGTCTTGGGTTCGGGATCGGTTTCCAGAGCGTGGCGGCGAATATCATCGCCATGTTCGTCATTCTCACCGAAAAGTTGATCCAGGTGGGGGATCTCATCGAAATCGACGGGATACTCGGACACATCACCGAAATCCGGACACGGAGCACGACCATCATGAGCCGGGACAACGTGGCCATCATCATTCCCAACAGCCATTTCATCACGAACAAGGTGGTGAACTGGAGCCACCTGGACCAGAAGGTGCGGCTCCATCTCAAAGTTGGCGTCGCCATGGACGTGGCAAAGCTTGAACTCGCAAGGACGGCCATGCTGGAGACCGCCCTGGCCCATCCCGAAGTATTGGAGGCTCCGCCGCCTGCTGTCTGGTTCACCGGTTTCGGCGAATCGTCGTTCGATCTCGAACTCGTGTTTTGGGTCCAGGACGGGACCCTCCGGCATACCGTGGTCAGCGACCTGAATTTTGCGCTTGCCGAAAAGTTCAGGGCATTCGGCATCGAGCTTCCATACCCGTCCCGGACCGTCTATTTCCGGGGGGGACAGTCTCAGGGACCGCCGGCTCCGCCCTCAGCGGTCGGCTGAAGACGTTCTGAAGGTTCGGGGGGAGGTGCCGTGGAATGCAAGTCCTGGGTATTTCTCGACGACGTACCGAAGCGCCCACTCGTTCCGGAAGAGTGCCACGGGCATTTTTTCCCGGTCGTAGACCAACAGGGTGTCGAGGGTATTGGCCAGGGCGGCGATTTTCCCGGAATCCCCTGTCACCCACCGGACCCTGTCGTAGCTTAGCGGCTCGAGTTTCGCCCGGACCTTGTATTCGTGCTCCAGCCTGAACTTGAGGACGTCAAACTGAAGTTGCCCCACCGCACCGACCAGAATTTCCCGTTCGCCTTCCGGATCGAGGCCGAATATCTGAATGGCTCCTTCTTCGGCGATCTGGTTCAAACCCTTCCGCAGATGCTTTCGCTTCAGAGGATCTTCGATCTGGACTCTGACGAAGAATTCGGGAGAGAAGTGCGGGATCCCTTCGAACAGAAAATCGCCCTTTTCTGCCAGCGTATCGCCGATATGGAAGATATTCGGGTCATGGAGTCCGATGATATCCCCCGGGTAGGCTTCCTCGACCATTTCACGTTTCTGTCCCAGGAACTGTAACGTCTTCGAAAGCTTGATCTCTTGACCGGTATTGACGTTCCGGACCGACATCCCCTTATGAAAGATTCCGGAACAGATTCTGAGGAACGCGAACCGGTCCCGGTGCTGGGGATCCATGTTCGCCTGGATCTTGAAGATGAAGCCTGAAAACTGGGGGGTGTCGGGAGCGATAGGACCCCTGTCGCTCGTATGGGGGCCGGGAGAGGGGGCAAGACGCAGAAATGCGTTCAGGAATAGCTCCACTCCGAAATTGTTCAGGGCGCTTCCGAAGAAAACCGGGGTGACCGATCCCGAGCGAAACAGTCCAGGATCCCAGAGATCGGAATCCGATGTGAGGAGATCCAGTTCCTCGCGGAACTCCTGGTCCAGGCCGATCCCCTCCAGGAGCGAATTCAATCCGGGATCATTCTCGTCCAGTACGCTTTCGGCGGAACGCTGACCTCCGTGTTCACGGGAAGTATAAAGATGGGCCTTGCGGCCGGCAAGGTCGAAAACGCCCCGGAACGTTCGACCCATCCCGATTGGCCAATTCATCGGCAGGGCTCTTATGGACAGGGTTTTTTCGATTTCCGAGAGAAGGGTGAGCGGGGGCAGTCCTTCACGGTCGATCTTGTTGATGAAGGTCACGATAGGGAGATTCCTGAGGCGCGCCACTTCAAAAAGTTTCAGGGTCTGGGGCTCGATGCCCTTAGCCCCGTCCAGTAGCATGATCACCGAATCCGCCGCTTCCAGCGTCCGGTAGGTATCCTCGCTGAAATCCTTGTGTCCGGGGGTGTCCAGGAGATTCACCGCGAACCCCTTGTAGTCGAACTGCAACGCGCTCGATGTGACACTGATCCCCCGCTGGCGTTCGATCTCCATCCAGTCGCTCGTTGCGTATCGGGCCGCTTTGCGGCTTTTGATCGACCCTGCCAGGTGGATCGCCCCTCCGTAGAGAAGGAATTTCTCTGTCAATGTCGTTTTCCCGGCGTCCGGATGGGAAATGATCGCGAAGGTCCGCCTCCGGAGAATCTCCTCATCGAGACGCGATGCCATGGGTGAATCGGTTTCCGGGATATTTTCCAACGCATTCCTTTCCTGTCCGGAGGATGCCGGGAAGTCTGGACCCCGTTCCGTCACATCGGTCTCCGGGCTTCCACGGAACGGATCAGCGTGATGTCGTCGACATACTCAAGCTCCAGGCCGATCGGAATGCCGAACGCGATCCGGCTGACCCGGAGGCCCATGGGCTTGAACAGTCTCGAAAGATACAGGGCCGTGGCTTCCCCTTCCGTCGTCGGTGAGGTTGCGATGATCAGTTCGTGGACCTCTCCCGTTTCTACGCGTGCATGCAGTTCCCGGATACGGAGGGCCTCCGGGGTTATGCCTTCCAGGGGGGACAAGCGTCCCATCAGGACATGGTAGAGTCCCCGGAACTCTCCGGAACGTTCCACGGCATACAGGGTCTGGACGTCCTCGACGACCATGATCGTGGAGCCGTCGCGGGACAGATCGCAGCACAGGGCACATGTCGATGTCTCTTCGAGGGTCTGTTCCATGATGTTCTGGCACGTAGGGCACAGGACCAGTTCTTCTCTCAGCCGGCCGAGCTCGCGCGCCAGGCGTTCCACCTCTTCTTCCGGCACCTTCAGAAGATGGAACGCCAGCTTCGTGGCCGTTTTTATCCCGATTCCGGGCAAGGACCGGAACGATTCGATGAGTCGGTGGAACGGAAGGGGATAGGGTGTGGCCCGGAGCCCCTTCGGATCAATCAGGGCCATCGGATCAAAGACCCGGAAATCCGCCGGGAAGTCCCGAGGGCAATCCCGTGGCTTCGATAAACGATTTGGCCATGAGTTCGCGGGCTTTCCCCATCCCGTCGTTGACGGCGGCCACGATGAGATCCTCGATAAAGGAAGGCTCCTCAGATTTCAGGATCTGGGGTTCTATGTGAAGCGAAACCAACTCCATCTTTCCGTTTACAATCGCCGTCACCATTTGTCCTCCGGACGAGCCTACGACCGTTTTCCGGGCCGCCTCTTCCTGAAGGCGAGCCATTTTTTCCTGCATTTCCTGGGCTTTTTTCAAGAAATCCGGCATCATGGCGTCTGTTTCTCCTGGGGTGGGATGGAGGGTTCTTCAAACGAGCCCTTACGGGTGGCGATGATTTGCCCTCCGAAGAGGGACAGGGCTTCACGGACCAGAGGGTCGTTCTTCACGAGAGAATCCATGGACTGGGACTCATCGGAGGGGTCAGGGGTTCCTGACATCACGGATATCCGGACCGTATGTCCCAGGGATCGCGAGAGAGCCCGGACAATGTCCGGATGGGATTCGAGAATTCTTTTTTCGAAGAACCCGTTCGGCGCCCGGAGAATATAATGATCCTCCTCCGTCCGGGACACGTCACATTGATCGAGAAGGTCCCTGAGGGTCCCGGGCATGTCGGACCATTCGGCGATGACGCTGCGCCAGTTCTTGGACAGACGGATGTCCCGGGACGGAGGATTGCTTGAACCTTTTTCGGTGCCGGATTTTTGAGTTTCCCGGGACGAGGAAGGGGCGGAAAGGTTCTGGGCTGGTGGTTTGGGCGAGTGCGGTTCCGCGGACTCCAGCCTTTTCAGGATTTCGGGGATCGGAAGGACGTTCCGGATATGCGCGATCCGGCATAGGATCAGGAGGAATGTGACGCCCGCCTGGGACGAACGGCGAATTTCGTCTTCCCCGCGAAGAAGAACGGAAAGGGCCTGTTCGAGAAGGAAAGGCGTCGGTTCCGATTGTGGGGGAATGTCGGGAATCTCCTCGGGAGCCCATCCGAAGCGCGGATTGCCCAGTGGACAGTCCAGCGTCTTGGACAGAAGGAGGTCCCTGACTTTCATCCCGAGAGATCGAAGGGACATTCGGGGGTCGACTCCTCGGGAGAGGATGGCGTCGGTTTCTTTGACAACCTGTTCCAGGTTCCCGGTCAGGAGGGCTTCCAGAAGCCGTTTTTCCGGAAGCCCTCCGGCCGTTCCGAGAAAAAGGGCGATGTCCTCTTCCGACCGCAGTCCGTCGGAAAGGAAACGGACCTGATCCAAAAGGCTCAGGCCGTCTCGCATGCTTCCACCGGCAGCCCTGGCCAGGAGGTTCAGTGTCGACCGCTGAAAGGGAATGCCTTCTTCGCGGGAGATCTTCTCCAGTTCCTGGGTGATCTCGGCGACATTCAGCGAACGGAAACGAAAATGCTGGCACCGGGAAAGGATCGTATCCGGGATTTTGTGGTCTTCGGTCGTGGCGAAGACGAAGACGACATGGGGAGGGGGTTCCTCCAGAGTTTTCAGAAGCGCATTGAAAGCGGCCTGGGACAGCATGTGGACTTCATCGATGATGTAGACGCGGGTCCGGCTCTTGAGAGGAAGGTACCGGATCCCTTCGCGGAGCGTGCGAACGTCGTCGACGCTCGTATGGGAGGCGCCGTCGATCTCACACACGTCCGGAGCGCTTCCCTGGGTAATTTCTCGGCAGGACTCGCATTCCTGGCAAGGGTTTGGGGTCGGACCTTTCTCGCAGTTGATCGCCTTGGCCAGAATCCGGGCCACCGTGGTCTTTCCCACACCCCGTTCGCCCGAAAAAAGAAAGGCCTGGGGAAGCTTACGGGCTTTCAGGGCGTTTGTAACCGCCCGGACGACGAACTCCTGGCCCACCAGATCTTCGAAGGTCTGCGGGCGCCATTTTCTTGCAAGTGACAGTACGGTTGACATGTGGGGTTCCGGTCGAAGGGAGGCCAAGTCTTCGGAAGGGGAACCAGGTAAATCCGGGGCACACGAAGCATTCCGCTACCGTTGCTTCCTTCCGGACCTGGCGGGGTTCACGGGGCTCTGTTGCACGGAGCCTGGCTCCCCTCCCGAAGACTTTCGTTTTTAATGAAAATCTTCAAGTGGCGGAGAGAGGGGGATTCGAACCCCCGAGGCACTTTTTAGGCACCTACACGATTTCCAGTCGTGCTCCTTCGGCCGCTCGGACATCTCTCCACTTTTCCTGTCGAGGCGACAGACATTCAAGCAGAATATAAGAACGGTTTCATAATGACAAGGGGCTACGAGACCGTCATGATTCTGTCGGAATCCCGGATGATGCGGTACAGATCGTTCCAGGAAAGGGCAGGGTGGTCTGCCGGGGAAGAGCCGCCGACCCGGTACACCCGTTCCCCTTCCACGGAATCCCAGCGGGCGGAAGGGCCTATCAGGACGAGGGAGACGTCTTTGTCGGTTTTCAGGACCCGTCGGATGAACCGGGTTTCGGAGGCCAAAAGAGGGTTGCGTGCTAGGATCAGTGTCATACCGCCTCTTTAGAGACTGCAAGTCAGAAAAAAAGGAAGTGTGAGAACCGGGAAATGTACTCCGACAGCTCTTCCGGCGTCATGGGCTTTGCCCCCGGGGGAGCTGGCCGTGAGGAGTCCGGTTCGTAATAGATCTCGACCCCCATCTCGGGAAACGCCGTCCAGAACTTCATCAGGATCTCCCCGTCCTCCAGGTCCTCGAGATCGTCGTCGAAGAGAGATAGCGCCTCTTTGAAGAGGTAAACGCTGACGGGAATTTCCCCGCCTGAAAGACCTGCCGTGACCCGGACCGCTTCCGCGGGTCGGGGGGATTCCTTCGGATCGCTTTTGATGAATACCAGCGTTGCGTTGGAGAGTTCGGGAGGAGATGGAGTTCCGGATATTCCTGACACGCAAAGTCCCTCTTTAGGAAATTAGTTGAAGGAAAGAAACCGGTCGCACCCTTCCATCAGCTGGGTGAGAACGACAAGGCCGCAAAAAGTCGTTTTCCCGGGGTCGAAGATCTTCCGGTTTTGGGCTCCGTAGGCGCAACTGTACACGTGTACCCCCCGGTCGACAAGTTCGTGGACCCACGGGTCCTTGAGATAGAGGGTCCCGTCGTCCAGAAGATAGAGGTAGACAGTATCCTTTTTCCCAAGCGCTTCCTCGACGAGCGAACGAACGATCTGTCCGTCGTTCTTGTCGGGAAGGGTCGAAAGAAGGATTCCAAGTTTCATGGCTTTCTCGCCCTGGGATGTTTTGGAAGGCATCGGTGACGGCGGGAGAACCGGACTAAGCGCCGGATTTTTTAAGGAGTACGTCAAACAGACCATCGGGCCGTTCCGTAATCCCGAGGATCGCGTGGCCTTCTTCCTTGGCCGATCGCGGAACGTTGGACACAGGTTCCCCCGGATCGAGGACGACTTGAAGCACTTCTCCAGCGTTCATGGTTTCGAGTCTGAGCTTCGTCTTGACGAAATTGAACGGACACTTGACCCCCCGCAGGTCCAGAACCTGGTCCGGGCTTACATTGGATGACATGATCGACCTCGGCATGGATTTTCCCGACACGCGAACTCTTTTTTGTATCCTAACACACATGATTTCGGCTGTTAAAGGGGCAGGAGACATCACTGGGTATGGAGAAACTGGGCAACGGTCATCGGAGGATCGACGGGCAAACGCAGTTTTTGTGTCACATGTTTTACGACCGTTGTGGAGGCGTTTTCGACCGAACAGTCCCGGAGCATCAGGATGGCGAGACCTTTCTCCCAGTCGAGCACGAGCGGGTCCGAGACGCGCGTCGCCCGGCGGATGGCCCCGATCGAATCGCTCGTGAGTCCCCAGATGGGGATGATGGGAACTGCATAAGGGTCTTTGGGAGAAAGGGCTTCTGCGATGATCGGGATGCCTTCCGTGGCATAGCCCTGGCCGATCCAGTACTGCGCAAAATCGTAGATTGGCGAAGAGAAGCCGCGGGCGAGCGTGACCGACCGGTCGGACACCGCCCGGACGAAGTCCCGAAAATGGGGCAGGGAATAATGTTCGAGGGCGATAAAGCGCATGGAAACCCAGAACAGGGGGTAGAGCTGTCCGACAAAAATAGAGAGCCTCATGAGGATGTCCCCGTTCTCCACATAGGCTTGGGCCCTGACCGTAGGTCCGATCGAATCCTCGGTATCCCCTTCGAGGATGTCCCGGATCCATTTTTCCTTTTTTTCCCGGTAAATGAGGTGGGCCGCTTCCGGGTGCCCGAGGGAGCCTTGATAGGTGATTTGACGATGAAACGAGACTTCCTTGAGGATTTCAGTGGGGATGAGCCTGATGGCCTCGGAAATCAGGATTTCTGTTTCGATGTCCGTGAACCAGGGGGTCATGTCGAGAAACTGGGTTTCCAGTTCCAGAAGATTGAACGCATCGTGGATTGTGTCGATTTCTTTCCAGTTCGATGCGGGAGTCAACGCCACGTGGTAGCCGAACGGCGTCGGCAGGATGCGGATTCCCAGAAAGGAGAAATCCCTCAGGGCACCGGGGGCGAGTATGAATTTGTCCGACAAGGGCTTTTTCAGGTCGCCCTGGATCTTCTCGAATTCTTCGTAATGCGTTTTTTCTCCCTGGGAGAGAATTTTGCGAAAATGTTCGAGAAACTGATTCCAGGATTTACCGTGCGACACGGCTGGCCAGATCCCTTTCAAGGGGGGTGAATGGAGCACAAGGCGCCTGTTTTGGTAAAATAGGCCTTGGTATGGCCCCAGTTCCTTGAAGAGTTTGTCGAACGTCTTCCTGGGGGGGAAAGGAGGTCCGAAGTAACTTTGTGGTGGTCGATTCTCGAATATAAACATAGGATATTCATCCGATTGGAAAGCCGATTCAGTAAAGATTGCGGACGCACCAGCCGACCATGAAGAAAGTGAAAGGAACTCCCCCGCTGAAAGATCTTCTTTTCAGGGCTCTCATTGCCCCCCTTGCCGGTCTTATCGGATTTCTCTTGCTCTTTCTTTTGAGAGGATCGATGAGGTGCGTACATGTCGGATATGAAGACCTGTTTCGCAGATGGAAGGCAAAAGAAGGGGTCCTGATCGTATTCTGGCACAACCAGTCCCTTTTTATGCCGTTCGTCTGGAAAGGACCGTGGGGACAGATCAACACGGTGGTTTCCCGCTCCCCCGACGGAGAGCTGATCGCTGCCCTCCTTCGTTTTTTCGGGATCCGTTCGGTCCGGGGATCTTCCAGCAGGGGCGGGATGGAAGCCCTCCTGGAAATCATCCGTCTTTCCAGGGATCGGTCCCGAACGTTCGTTTTGACTCCCGACGGCCCCCAAGGCCCTCCATTCCGCGTCAAGGACGGGGTGATCCACCTGGCGATGAAAACGGGAATGCCCCTTTTTTGCCTTTCGGTGTCGTATACCCGATTCAAGATGTTTGGAAGTTGGGACGGATTTCTTCTTCCAATCCCATTCAGCCGGGCCTATTTTGTCTGTTCCGGTCCCCTGTTCCTGGCGAAAACGGGCGATCCGGACACGGCGATTCTACAGGTCCAGGTTCTTTTGAATCGAACAAACGAACAGTCTATGGCCCTGGCATTGAAAAAAGGGATGACCAGGCCCTCGGCTGGGCCGACCCAGTCCGGTCATGAAAGAAATACCGGTTGAGAACCCTTCTGGGGTATGTAAAAATGGAAGCATCCATTATGATGTCCTGTCCGGAAGCCCCGGATTGTGTCTTAATATAGCTTTTGTCCGAAAACAAATCGAGACAAGCAGCATGTCCCTGCGTTTCGGGATCGGAGCCCAAGAATTGATGAAAAATAGCCAAACTCTGAGAGTCTGTTTCGAAGCGTCCCGGAAGGTGTTTGGGAACGTTTCGAAGCCTGCCGCCGTCCTGTCCGCAATCGTCATGGGGATTCTTTCTTTTGCAGGGGGATGCGCATACGAACTTCCGGAGCAGCCGACGGTTTTCATCACGAGGAAAACCCCGGACGATCTTCCGACAGTTCTGGCCAGGCGAAAAGAGATGAAGGGAAAACTGGCCGTCCTCGGGGGTCAGATCGTCCGCCGGAAGGATACCAGGGTTGGCCGGTATTTTCTGGTAAGGGCCATGGAGTTGACCGACGATTCGTATCCGAAACCTCCACAAAAAATGGCCATCAAGGTCCTGGTCCCGTCGAATTCCTTTATCATTTTCGTGCCTTCGCTTCGCATGGTCGGGCATACTAAACCAAAGACTCATAAACAGCAGAGCTCTTTCGTCGTTTTCGGGGAACATGAAGACCAGACCCTCGTGATCGGACCTGGCCACCTCGTCACGGCCGTCGGAGAGGTCAAGGGAATGATCCACTTTCCGTCGCAGCCTGCCGGGCCAAGATACCTCCTGCTCATGAGCCACTACATCATGCTCTGGTCAAAGGCCAATCCGGCAGACTACCCCCTGCTCCCGGAATGACGCTCCGGGCTCCCGGAACATTGACAGGACAACCGAGAGCCCGTATCATTTCACCCGTTTGTCCGCATTTCTTCGTTCCGGCCCTCCATCAAAGGCTACTGAAGATACGAAGGGAAACGGTTGATTTGGATGTAACCCCATCAGGAGATTGTATGGACGATGGCTCGTGCAGACCTATCCGAATGGAAAGATCGGAACGGGACTCATGTGCCGGTATCGTCCGGTCCTGAACCCAACGTTCCGTTCCCGTCCCGACGATTTTCCATCCGAATCTTCTTCACGTGTGTGCTTCGTCAGACCGAGAGTTTTCATGTCAATCATGAGAACATTGGCCGCCTTCTTTGAAGCGGATCCGATCCGCGGAAGCTTCGCAACCGGATCCTGATCGAGAATGAACCGCCTGGTCCGGAAGCGACGGCCGTTTCGGCTTCTTTAATAAATATCCGGATTCATTCAAGACTTAAACAAAAAATGTCTGACCTTCTTGAAAAGCCGAAGGCATTTCGATTAACATTTGTTAATGATCGTCTCACAAATATCAAGTCTCTTGAAGGAAACGGCGTATTCGCCTGAAGAGCTCGGGAAAGTGATCGGCGTATCGGGCATGACCCTTCGCCGATGGCTTAAGAAACCGGAGCAGTCGGCTGTTCTGCGGGTCTATATTCCCGCCATACGGGACGCCTGTTACAAGCTCATCTCCGAAGGCAAACTGGATCCCGACCTGCCGGCGGTTCGCGCCATCCTCTCAGAAGTACCGTCGGGCGAATATCAGGCGGCTCTCAGGAATCTCGGTTTGCGCCATGGCTTTGAAATCGATCGGTCAGGCTCGGAAGACCAGATTCTCTCGGGTTTGCTCCAGATCGGCTCACAGGCCGACAAGCAGAACGAGGTCGAAGAGAATTCGGGAAAAGTCTTTTCATTCAAGAAACTCGGCGATGAATGGTCTGGACGGATCACAACGCTGTGGAAAGTCATTCACTCAAAGAATCTTGCTTTTCCGGACAAGGTTGTGGCCTATGGAGCCCTTTTTTATCTTTTGACGCCCATCGATTTCATTCCCGATCATATTCCGTTTTTCGGGCTGCTAGACGATTTCGGGGTGCTTGGGATAGCGGTCGCGTATTATGCCAAAAGGTTTGGGGGAGGACTATAGTCCAAGCTCCGGGATCGAGCAATGGCCTTGCGTGTTATGCGCATCCCCTCCTGGAGGATAGGTACCTTGAATTGCGGGCATGGGAAGACGATGTTTGAAGAATGTATTTTTTTGAGTGGTCGATCGTCTATGGAACACGATTCAAGAGAGGTTGTCCGTGAATAGAAAAAAATTCCTGTCGATCCTGTTGTGCACTCTCGTACCCTGCATCCTGGGGGGGATGGTTCCGTTCCCGGCCTTCGGAGAAAGCGTTTCCGCCGGAGATGGACAACATGAAGCCCAGAGTCGCTTATTGACCGTCGCAGAAGCCGTTCGCATCGCTCTTTCGAAAAACCCAGACATCCTGTCGTTCAAGAGAGCCTGGCTGGCGACCAAGAAGCTTGAAACGACCGCTCTCGCTCCGGCGGATCCTCAGGTCCAATATCTTTGGGGTGGGGGGGAGCAGGGAGGTGGGCTCCCATACGATGCAGGTAGCAATTGGTCCATAACGCAAAGTCTCCTGTTTCCTGGAAAATCTTTGCTGGGACTGAAGATCAACAAAGACAATACGAAGAACGCGTACCTGTCCTATCGGGTTCAAAGGGTCACTCTGCGGAACCAGACGGAAATCGCCTGTTACCAACTCCTCCTCGCGCAAAAAAGCCTTGCCCTGAACCTCGAGATGCAGACCTGGTTCCAGAGGGTTCTGGATATCACCCGTGCCAAGCTGTCCGTTGGAGCCGCCCAGATCCTTGATGTCGTCAACGCAAAGGTACAGCTCAGCCAGTCGAAGCTCGACGAGTTGACCTTCCGATGGCAAATCAAGGTGGCACGGAGACAGTTGAACATGCTCCTGAACCTGCCCCTCGACACACCGACGGAAATCGCCTCCGTCGAAATGCCGAAACCGTTTCCCCTGTCCTTGTCGCAGCTCGAGGACATGGCCCTGATGAACCGGCCGGATCTTTTGACGGCCAAGACGAACGCGGAGCTGAACCGGCATCAGTTGTCGCTCACGAAACTCGGTTATCTCCCGGATTATATGCTGGAAGGCTCGGAAGGAGGCGAATCCTGCTACGGTTTTGCCGGCATCAACTGCTACTACTTCGGCATCCAGGTCAATGTTCCGATTTTCGCCCCGATCAAACAGAAGCTTCAGGTCGATTCGGCAGACGAGATGGTCCGGTCCGCCGATTTCCAGTATCAATGGCAGTCCAACCAGGTGAAACTGAACGTCGACAACTCCTATTCCCAGGTTCTTCTGGGATTCCGGCAGTTCCAGATCAACGATACCCAGATCGTCCCTCAGACCCGCCTGGCGTTCGAACTGGCCCTGACCGGGTATGAGAACCAGAAGAACGATTTCCTCTACCTGATCAGCGCCATCCAGAACTACAGGCAGGCCCGGTACAACCGGTACCAGACCCTCATCAACTATTACACGTTCATATCCAATCTGGAGGCGGCCGTCGGATCCTCCCTGCTT
This sequence comes from Leptospirillum sp., assembly GCA_027315205.1. Classification (GTDB taxonomy): domain Bacteria; phylum Nitrospirota; class Leptospirillia; order Leptospirillales; family Leptospirillaceae; genus DAHUYM01. The sequence continues at coordinate 84,890 of DAHUYM010000002.1, forward strand.
GCAGACCGCGTCCCGCAAACGTCCAGCTCGAGTCGATAAGAGGTTCCCATGATCCGGTGTTCTCAGCTCCTTTTTAGTCTTCTGTTGTTCGGAATGGTGACTCTGTTTCTCCGGACCGACGCCGTCGCCGTGGCGCCCCCGGCACCGCAGACACCCTTGCCGACGGGGATCATTCCCGAGGCGGTCACACTGAAGCCGGTCCAACTTAAGTCCGGCTGGATCCGGACCGAGGTTGTCGAGCCGAAACGACTCGTTCGGACGATGGAGCGGACCGGCACCCTCAACTTTGACGAAGGACGCGTTTCCGTCCTGTCCGCCCGGGTTTTGGGACGCGAAGTCCGGGTCCTGGCCTTCGAGGGTGAACGGGTTGGGAAGAACGACCCACTGGCTCTCGTGTACAGTCCCGATTTCGTGACCGCGGAGTCGGAATATCTGAATGCCTTCAAAGTGGCCCGTACGCTGAACGACAAGACCGAGACCGATTCCTACATCCGCGCGGCCGGGAAGAAACTTCTTCTCATGGGGGCATCGGATGACGATCTCCGGATGCTTGCAAAGACCCGGAAGATTTTTCCGTATCTGACGATCCATGCTCCGCGTTCAGGGGTCATTCTGAACTCCCAGCTCCGGGAAGGATTGTTCAATAATCCCGGCGACCAGCTCCTGACGATCGCCGACCTGTCGAAGCTGTGGGTGTATATGGACATCTACGAAGGAGACCTTCCGCTCGTTCACATCGGACAGACGATCGAAGTCCGGACGGTTGCCTATCCCCACCGCGTCTTTCCCGGCCGGATCATCTTTCAGGGTGGGATGGTCGATCCCACCACGCGAACCTTTCATGTACGGGGCGAAATCGATAATCCGGAGAAGCTCCTGAAACCCGGCATGTTCACATCGGTGGTGATCCATCTGACCAAACCCCGTCCCGTCCTTGCCCTCCCGGAGGCGGCATACCTTAAAGACGATGCCGGTTATCACGTCTATGTCGAGACTTCTCCGGGAGTCTTCCGGGTCCGTCCGGTCGTTCCTGGACCGGAGGAAGAAGGGTTGCTCACTGTCGAGGAAGGGCTTTCTCCCGGGGAAACGGTTGTCGTCTCGGGAGCTTTGCTCCTTGAAGGCGTCCGGGAACGGATGATGACCCGGGATCAGGGCAACGTCCCCGTCCACGGGAAAGGGCGGTGACATGAAGGCCCTTCTGAAGTTCTCCCTAAAGGAACGATTTCTCGTCTACCTGCTCAGCCTTGCCATTTTTATCCTGGGGATCTTCTCCTACCAGAACCTTCAGATCGAACCCTATCCGGATGTGTCTCCCCTGATGGTCCGCATCCTGACCCAATGGCCCGGGCGGGGCGCCGAAGAGGTCGAACGACAGATCACCCTTCCGATCGAGATCGCCATCAACGGAACTCCCAACATGAAAATCCAGCGGTCGATCTCTATGTATGGCCTGTCGGTCGTCATCGCCATTTTCAAGGACGGGGTCAGCGATTTCGAAGCGCGGCACCGGATCTACAACCGCATATCCCAGGCCAACCTTCCGGCGGGGATCGTTCCGGTCCTCGACATCAATACCCCGGCGACCGGTGAGATCTTCCGGTATACCCTTTCGGGGGCTCCGATCGACAAGCTGAAAACCCTGGACGACTGGGTCCTGGAACGCCGCTTCAAGGAAATCCCGGGAGTGGCGGACGAATCCGGAATGGGCGGATGGATCCGTCAGTACCAGATCCTCGTGGACCTTGCCAAGCTCAGGGACTACAACCTCTCCCTCTCACAAGTCATGTCGGCGGTCGCGGCCGCCAACAACAACGTCGGAGCCTACGTCCTCAATTTCGGCGAGACCGCCGAGGTCGTCCGGGGTATCGGGCTCCTCAAGAACCGGCGCGACATCGAGAACATCATGGTGGCGGAGGTCAAGGGAACCCCGATCCTGATCAGGGATATCGCCCGGGTCCAGATCGGACCCCAGCCGCGCCTTGGCCGCGTCGGACGAAACGGTGACAACGATACGGTCGAAGGCGTCGTTCTCCTCCTGAGGGGTGCCAACACCCGTCATGTCTTGAAGCGGGTCCACGAAAAGCTCAAGGAGATCCGGGCACACGACCTTCCCAAAGGGGTTACGATCGATCCGTTTTACGACCGTACGGATCTCATGCACTGGACGCTCCATACCGTTCTGGAAAACCTGTTCCTGGGCATCTCGCTGGTACTGGTCACGCTCTACGTGTTCCTGGGGAACATAAGGTCCGCCCTGGTCGTGGCGAGCACGATACCGGTGGCGCTCCTCGCGGCTTTTTCGTTCATGAAATGGAAAGGGGTATCGGCGAACCTCCTGTCTCTGGGTGCCATCGATTTCGGGATCCTGGTCGACGCTTCGGTCATCGTGGTGGAGAATATTTACCGGCACATCATGGACCGGGACCGATACCGCGATATTCGCGAGCTGGTTTATGGCGCTGTTACGGAGGTTCAGGCCGCCACTGTGTTTTCGACCCTTATCGTGTTTGCCGCCTACGTTCCTCTCCTTTTCATGAGCGGGGTCGAAGGCAAGATCTTCACTCCCATGGCGTATACGATGGGGGGAGGCCTGATCGCGGCGGTGATTCTGTCGATGACTCTTTCCCCGGCCCTCTCTTCGACCATTCTGGCCCAGATCCCTCCGCATGAAGATACCTGGGTCATGCGCCATGCCAAGGCTCTCTACGGAAAGCTCCTGGTTCGGGTTTTGAAGAACCGTTCCCTGACCCTGGGAACCGCGATGATTCTTCTCGTCGTGACTCTCGGCGTCATTCTTCCCCGGCTGGGGACCGAATTTCTTCCGAAGCTCGAGGAAAACAACCTCTACATTCGTGCCACGTATCCCGCGTCGATCAGTCTTCCTTACGGCTCGCGGCTGACGGATGCGATCCGGAGAATGACCCTTGAGATCCCGGAGGTCAAGACCGTAACCTCGGAAGAAGGCCGACCCGATGACGCCTACGATGTCGGAGGGTTCTGGAACGCCGAGTTCGCCGTTTTCTTCAAGCCCCAGAAACAATGGCGCAAGGGTGTGGGCAAAGAACAGATCGAACGTGAGATCCTGGCACGGCTTCGCACGATACCGGGTGTCACCTACAACGTGTCCCAGTACATCGAAGACAATGTGGAGGAAGCGGTTTCCGGGGTGAAGGGACAGAACAGCATCAAGATCTTCGGTCCGGATCCCGTCGTCCTGGAGCGTCTGGCCCGTCAGGCGATGGGTCTTTTAAGCAGTGTCAAGGGATTCCGGGATCTTGGCATCTTCCGGATCCGCGGAGGACCGGAACTCCTGATCCAAGTCGACACGAAAGCCTGTTCCCGCTACGGCGTCCATGTGACCGATGTCGAAAGCATCATCCAGAGCGCGGTCGGCGGCGTCGCAGTGACACAGGTGCTCAAGGCAGAGAAGCGGTTCGACGTGACGGTCCGGCTTGCCCAAAAATATCGAAAGAACGTCAAGGCCATCCAGTCCATTCTCGTCGATACTCCCGACGGTTCCCACATTCCTCTTTCCCAACTGGCCCATTTCGAGGTCAAGGAGGGAAACACCTATATTTTCAGGGAACAGAACTCCCGTTATATACCGGTGAAGTTTTCGGTCCGGGGACGTGACGTGGGAAGTTCCGTCGAGGAAGCGAAAGAACTATTGACACGGAACTTGCCGCTACCGGAGGGATACCGCATCGGATGGTACGGGGAGTACAAGGAAATGAAGGAAGCCCAAAATCGCCTGATGGTCCTGACTCCGATCGCCATAGGCCTGATGTTTCTGCTCCTGTACTGGTCGTATCAATCGGTCAAGTACGCGTTCGTCCAGCTTCTCTCCGTGCCCTTCGCACTGATCGGGGGAGTCTGGGCCCTCTTCCTGACAGGGCATGCCCTGTCCATTTCCGCGGCGATCGGATTCCTCTCCCTGTTCGGGATCGCGATCCAGGACGGGATGATCCTGATCAACTTCGTGACCCGGCTCCGCGAAGAAGGACACCCGATGATGGACGCGTTGATTCTCGGTGGAAATCTCCGCGTCCGTCCTGTATTGATGACGGCTCTCCTCGCGGGTTTCGGCCTTCTGCCCGCGGCCCTCTCCACCGGGATCGGGAACCAGGCACAGAAACCGCTCGCGATCGTGATCGTAGGAGGGGTCGTCACGGCGATCCTGTTTACCCTTCTGGTTCTTCCGGTCGTGTATTCGATGACAGGGGCGCTTCCCGACCGCAAGAACGGAACCTCTGCGGAAACATTCGATGTCGAACCCTCCGGGGTTCGACATGGATCCTGACGCTCTTTATCTAGGGAAAGGGTTTTCCCGGGATCGTTTTCGCCATGTCCAGAAGCGTCGATGTGATCCTAACGTCAGGACCGATCTCTGTCCCGCGAACGCTCGATGGCGTCCTTCCGTACCGGGTTCGTTCTTGAAGGTTCTTTCTTCCCCGTGTATAGTGGTTTAAATCCCGCTCTGCGAACGGATGGAGCCATGTTTTCCGCCGCCGCCGATTTAGAGGGGTTTGGGCCTGGGTTTCCGGACGTCGGGATCCGTCGACCGGAAACGGTAAGGGCGTGCGGGGATCACCATTGGCCTATAGGGTCTATTGGGGGTGCCAGGGGCATGATCGAACAGAAAAAAAAAGATGATGGGCTGAAAGAGCCTGCCGATCCGCAATTCGAACAGATCCGCAAACTTCTGGAAGAACAGAAGGCGCAAATCCTGAGGGAAGCGGGCCGTGTGGTCGAATCCGGAATCAACACGCCGCACGAGCTTTTTCCCGATCCCACCGACATGGCCACCCGTGAGGAACTCGAAGCGTTCTCTCTACGCCTCAAGGAACGGGAGAAAAACCTTCTCCGAAAAATCGACCTCGCCCTCGAGCGGCTGCAGGATGGAACGTTCGGAATATGCGAAACCTGTGGGGAGCCGATCGAGGAACGTCGTCTTCTGGCCCGCCCCGTCACGACCCTCTGTATCGCCTGCAAAACAGACCAGGAAAATCAGGAAAAACGAGACCGAATTTCCCGGGGAGCATGAAAACCGTTCCCCCGGAAGGGTATGTCCTGGTGACCGGCACCTCGCGTGGACTGGGCAGGGCCCTTGTGGACGCCCTGTGCGGGGCCGGTGTGCCCGTTGTCTCCGTTTCGCGCCAACCGGGGAATGCTTCCGGACGGGCCGAAGGTCCGTTCCAGGCCAGGACCTTTTCGGCGGATATAACGGATACGCCCACGGTCGACCGCGAACTTGATCGCCTTTTCGGGGAATGGGGCGTTCCGGCGATGGTCGTTCACAACGCAGGGGTCCTCCGTTACAGGGGCGTGCAATGGGAGGAACCCGAGGAAAGCGTCCGGGAAACACTCGATGTCAATATCACGGCTCCGGTTCTCTGGGTGGCGCGGATCGTTCCCGAAATGGTCAAGGCCGGCCTGGGAGGGCAGGTGTTCCTGTCGTCGACGGTCGGACGGGACAATCGAACCGGATGGGGGTCCTACGCTCTGTCGAAATGGGCCATCGAAGCCTTGTCCGCCAATCTCTCCCGCGAACTTCCCGAACCCCTTTACAGCTTTACCCTGAACCCGGGTCCGGTCGAGACAGAAATGAGGCGTAAAGCCTATCCGGGGAAAGATCCGGCGAATCCTCGTCCCCCTGCGGTCGTCGCGCGACCCATGGCCCTCTTTTTCCGGACCCTTATCGAGCGCGGCGGTCGGAAATACAATGGATCGAAACTGAACCTTGATGCGATCGAGGGAGGCAAGGTATGACACCGGGCGTATTATCCGGGGCTGTTTCCCGCCGCCGGGCGTCTTCGTTCCGCACGGGAATCCCGAGTTCGCTTTCCGTGACGGCGATCTTCTTCCTGATTTCGACGGGGTGCTCGCTTTTCCATACGGAAGTGCCCGCAGGAGAATCGGATCGGAACACCGTCCGTTTCCATCATGCTGTCAAATCCATACGTGCCGATCTCAGGAGCAACGATCTCGAAGGGGCTTACCGGATCGTCAAGGCATGGGAAGGGGTTCCGGGACTTGCCGGTTCCGATTCGGATCTATTGGACCGCCTGTCCCGCCAGGTGCGTTCGAGCCTCGCCCTGAACCTTGCAGGTCAGGCGACCCAGCTGGAACGGCTGGGGAGGCTTCACGAAGCTCAGGACACCATCCGGAAAGCGCGGGAAGCCGAACCCGGTTGGTCGTCGCTCCGTGACACGGAGCAGCATCTCAGGATCCGCATCGCAGTCCAGAGCTCCATGGACAAGGATTGGGAAGGAGTGGTCCGGAGGTTGATGGTCCTCAAGTCGACGATGCCCCCGAGCGGGGAACTCGACAGGACCCTTTCGTGGGCGTGGGGCAAGCTTGCCCTGAGCCAATACACGGGGAACCGGCTTCGAAAGGCGATGGAGTCCGCCACACAGTCCCTGGCGTACGACCCGGAAAACCGGAGTGCAAAACGTGTCAGGGACACCATTTCGAAGACGATGGAGACATGGACGCGGGCGGGCGAAGAGCGTTTCAGGAAGAACGATCTTTCCGGGGCCCTCGAGGCGTTTCGCAGGGTGTTGAAGATCGATCCCGCGAACGCGAAGGCCTTGAAGGATGAGTCCCTTGTCAGGGAAGCGATGTCGGCGACCCATGCCAGGGAGAACCCCTCATCTTACGGAGGATCACAACCTTTGCCATCGGGACAACACTGAAATTCGACCTAGGAAGGATCCGGAATGGGATTGACTCTGGATTTCGTGAAATCGCATGGGCTCGGAAACGATTACATTGTCATGGTCATTCCCCCTGGGGGCGAGTGGACTCCGGAAAGAATCCGGCTCCTGTGCGACCGGAACTTCGGGATAGGATCCGACGGTATTCTGGCCCTGACACGTGATTCGGAACCATTCGGCCTCCGGATTTTCAATCCGGACGGAAGCGAAGCGGAAAAGAGCGGGAACGGCCTTCGGATATTCGCGAAGTTCCTTTTCGAATTCGGATATGTCGCATCCCGTACATTTCGGATCGAAACTCTCGGCGGGAAGGTCCTTGCGGAAGTGTTCCCCGACGCGAACAAAAGGGTCGGGCGCGTTCGGGTGGACATGGGACGATATACGTTCGAGCCCAGGGATATCGGGATCCTGGACCGGGACATTCCTTTTGTCGAAGACCTCCTCGAACTGGGGCCCGACCTGCGCGTCAAGGGAACGGCCGTTTCGGTGGGGAACCCCCATTTCGTTTTCTTCCGGGACGCACTGGACGATGCCCTGATGAAGGACTGGGGCCCGCGTATCGAGAATCATCCCCTTTTCTCCCGAAGAATCAATACCCAGATGGTCCGGGTTTCCGGCCCGTCAGAGATCGAGATCCGCATCTGGGAACGCGGGGCGGGATGGACACTGGCTTCGGGATCAAGCTCCTGCGCAGCCGCTTCCGTCGCCGTCCATATGGGAAAGGTCCAAAGTCCCGTGCGCGTCCGGATGCCGGGAGGGGAACTGACCATTTCCCTCGGTGCCGACCGTGAGATCCGGATGGAAGGCCCGGTGGCCGAGGTCATGACCGGGAACATCAGCCCGGACCTTCTCGAACAACTCAAACGTTCCTGACCCTGCCGCGCGGGTGGGATGCCGGCATCCGTTCAATGGGCGGACGGGGGTGCCGCGTTGCCGTGCCGTGCCGGGAAGCCTAGATAGTCCCCTTGAACGAGATGCCAGAGATTGGACCCCATCATTCCCAGAAAGATGAGGAAGATGGGAAGGAGGATCCACAAGAGCGGAATGCCCTTTTTCCTGGAACCCGATGGTTCGTGGTCAAGCGGATCGAAGGGAACATCCGGTCCTGGCATCGCGACCTACCTTTCAGATTGTTCGCTGGGTATCAGGCGGGACTGGGGAATGTCCTGGCCCATCCGGAACGCGTTCTGGGAAAACGCCAGACGAATCAGGCGCAATGGCGCGTGTCCGTCCATGGGAAAGTGGCATGCACCCACCGTCGCGTTCAGCCGATAATCCATCTTGATGTGGGGGGCGATGAAGGTCGTAAGACGCTGCAGGGTCTTTGCCGTCATCTCGGCCGTGTTTCCCGGCAAAAGCAGGAGGAATTCCGTCGGGGACGGCCGCCCGAGTATGTCGGCACCCCGGACAAATACCTTCAGCAATGCCGCCGTCGGTTCAATTCCGGAAGGATCGTCGAGTGTGATCCCGATCAGCCCGAAAGCGCCCCCGATGAACCGGTTCTGCTCGATCAAGTCTTCCAGGGCCTGAATCAGTCCCTGCCGACTGTACAGGTTCAGAATTTTTTCCCGTTCGAGGGGACGAAACAGAAAGAGGTCCGTCCGGATGGCATGCAGGCGCTCCGAAAGGAGTTGGACGGATTTCAGGGCCTTCCTGTGTATGGTTCCCGTCTCGGCGGTATTTTCTCTCAGTTGCCTGAACCCCCACCCGTAAAAGGCGGTTTCCCGGAAAATGGGAAGATTCAGGATCAGATCCGGTATGTCGTCCTTCCGGGTAAAGAACGCTCTTCTCGAGGGCTGTGAAAGGGGACCCGTCAATTGAGCGACCGGTTCCGACATGAGCGAAATCCAGTTCGGATTCTCGGGATTTGCGATCGGACGGGATTCGATCTTCAGGAACCCGCTGCCGGGGATCCAGCGGGGTTCCTCCGCGAGGTACAGGGATATCTCTCCGCGAACGGTCCCCCCCGGTTCGTCCTGTTTGAGAAAATACGGGAGCAGGGCTTCGTAATCGCGGAGATCCAGGATCAGTCGGAGAATGTTCTCTTTCAAGGCGATGAAATGGAATCCCAAATCCGATGCGATCTTGTTTGAGGCGTGGGCGGGGTCGGATTCCCGGAAGAGAAGCACGTACTCTTCTTCCGATAATGTCGGTGACGCACGGAAAAGGGTAACAGAGACCTGTCCCGATCCCGATTTTTCAAGGATCGTCTCGTTCCAAAAGCTTTCGGACTTTTGAGAGGGGAAAAACCAGCCCATCAGAATGTCGGATCCGTCCCCCTCGATTTTGGGACCCCAGTTCTTCGCGAAGTGGGAAAGGGGAGTTGTCCCGAGAGTGGCCCTTGAGCCGGATTTCGACAGGAAATGATCGTTGGCGGCCAGGAAGACTCCCTTGCGCGAGACGATCGCGAACGCGAGGGAATGCTCAGAAAGGTAGAGGTCAAGGTCGTTGACGACCGGCAACAGCGGGCGGATCGTTGAGTGGCTGAACTGGATAGGCATCGGGCTCCTTTTTAACCCGAACACGCATGACGAGTGTTTTTCACTATAGCACGGATAAACCCGCGACTTGAAAATGCCGTTTTCCGGGAATGCGTACCCGGGTTTATTCGGTGATCGGGAGAGGGAAGAGACGCGGTCCTCCCGGACCCGGTTCCAGAACCGTGAGGATATGGGCGTTCGTATTGGCGATGAGATACGCCGGGCCGCATTTCTTGATGTCTCCGGGTTCGTCGAGCTCCCGTCCCTCAGTCAGGGAGACAACCGTGCGGGCTGAAGGGTCCAGGGCCCGGATCCTATGGTTGTAGGTGTCGGCGACGAAGAGGATCCCGTCGTCCCACAAGACACCGAGAGGGTGTTGTAACCGGGCTTCGTCGAATGTGCCGTCGCGGTTTCCGAAATCGAAAAGCCCATGGCCCACAAGGGTCTCGACCCGGGATGATGCCGCGTTTGCGCCGGGAACGAGCCGTCGGATCGAACTGGTTTCGCTGTCCGCAAAATAAAGAGAAGAGCCGTCTGCGGCGAGACCCGAGGGCTGGGCGAGGGAGGCCCGGTCTCCGGACCCGTCGAGAATGTCTTCGCGGCCGGTACCGGCGACCTGAAAGAGAATGGATTCGCCGGGGTCCATGCCCACGATCTGGTGGGGACCGGCCATGGCGATGTACAGTGTCCTCCCCAGGAAGATCAGGTCCCACGGGGAGTTGAGATCTGCGGCCAAGGCGTTTTTCCGGTCGAAGAGAGCCCAGCCTTGTTTGCCTGTTCCCGCAACGGTCGTCACCGTCCGGGAACGGAAATCCACTACCCTGATGGCGTGATTTCCGGTATCGGCGACGTATGCCAGATTGGGGTCGTTCGAATCGAACCGGAGTCCCTGGGGATCCCTGAAGCGGGCCGTGGAAAAGGAACCGTCCTCCAGTCCCGGATTACCGGACCCGACAATCCCTGCCAGGCAGGCGGCCCTGGCGGGTGTTTTTGGATTCCATTCGAGAAGAAGCAACCGGTGATGTCCAGAGTCGCTGACGATAATCTTGCCTCCGGGTGTCGCGTCGAGCTTTCCTGGAAAACGGAGCAGGGACGGGGATTCCTTAAGTGCGGGCCCGGACGCGGGACCGGATCTCAGCGTTCCCTTGGCCCGGTGGTGCTGGACGAGAGTGTCGACGGCCTGGTCGAGGATTGCGCGCTTCCCTTCTCCGGAGGCCATGCCGACGAGATTGCCTTCCGGGTCGATAAGTGCGAAGGTCGGCCAGGAATGGGCGCCGTACTGGTTCCACACGAGAAAATCCCGGTCGTTGACGACCGGATGGCGGATTCCGTAGCGGGCGATGGCCTTGTCGATCTGTTCCGTCAGGCCTTCGTTCGTGAATTTGGCCGAATGAACCCCGATCACGATCAGGGTGTCGGGATACTTGGATTCGAGGTAGGCGAGATCGGGAAGCACGTGCATGCAATTGATGCAGCAGAACGTCCAGAAGTCGAGGAGGACCACTTTCCCCCGGAGGGCTCCCAGCGTGATCGGATCTGGGGTGTTGAGCCAGGGGAGCCCGATCGGAAACTCCGGAGCTCGGACGTGGGGATCGGTCAGGGGGTTCGTCAACGTGCCTCCTTCTCTTCTATTGTCCCGGCGATCAAGCCGGATCTGTTATCATTTTGACGTGTAGGGCGGGACCGGATCAAGCGGGCAAATCGGCTGGAATAAAAAAACATGCGTAAAGGATCTCCTGTGGCGGATATAACCTCCTTCCAAAACACGCATCAAGTCGACGGAGAAGATTCCCTCTACGTGTCCCAGAAACACTTTTTTCGGGACGCGTATCGGAGGGAAGCGATCGGATGGCCCCGTTCTGGGGCGTCACGGCTGGTTCTAGAGTCCATCCGGAACGGGTGGGTGAAATCGAAATCCTCGGTCCTCGAGATCGGGTGCGGAGAAGGACGGAACCTTCTTCCATTCCGGCAGATAGGGTGTGCAGTCGTCGGGATGGACTACCTTCGGGAACCCCTCGAGTCGGCTTTGGCCGCGGGAATTTCCAAGTTTTCGGGAAGGGTGCACCTCGTGCAGGGGGACCTTTTCCGTCTTCCCTTTCGCCCGGAAACGTTCGATGTCGTTCTCGACTGGGGCGTTTTTCATCATTTGAAACGTCGCGAGCGGAACGCGTATCCCCGGTGGATCGCTTCTGCTCTCGCTCCCGGCGGCCTTTTCCTTCTCGGGGCATTTTCGGAAAAGTTCCGTCACGACCCAAATGAGCGCCGTCGACAGGTGTTCAAATGTCACCGTGGGCATTACGACGCGTTTTTCGACGCAAAGGCGTTTCCCCGGGTGATGGGGGACGGATGGACACTCCTCTGGTCGGGCGAAGAGGATCAGGGGGACGGCCTGTCGTTTTACCGGATCGGAGTCTTTCGACGGACCGGGTAAATCGGACGTTCGATCAGAATGCCGGTTCCCACGGGATGTAGGGAACCCCGGGACCTCCTTTCCGGGCGACGGTCAGGAAGCCGGTGTGCCCGACGATCCTGTGGGCGGGACGAACGGACGTAGGTCCGGTCTCCCAATCCCGGACGATGGTTTCGATCGTCTGGACCATGTGGAAGATTCCCGAGCCTTTCAGGGCCTGGGAAAAGGTGTGGACCTGCAACGGCGTCGGGACCCAGGAGAGCAGGAGACCGCCCGGCCGAAGAACGGAGGCCATATGGGGCAGAGCTCCCCAGGGTTCGGGGAGATCGAGGAGGATCCTGTCGAACGGATCCGGTCCGAGCCGTGCGGGAAGGTCGGGATTCCCGATCTCGTCGATGACGAGTTCGTGGAATGGAAGGAGGCCGGGAACGATCTGCCGGAGATTTTTGACGGCCTCTTCGGCATGTTCGGGCCTTTTTTCCACGGAGACGACCCGTCCCCCGGGAGCGGCCATCCGGAGAAGGGAGACCGTCATCGCCCCCGAACCGATTCCCGACTCGAGGATCTTATGGCCGGGCAGAATATCCCCCCACATCAGGATGATCCCCTGATCTTTCGGATAGATGACCTGGGTCCGCCGCTTCAGGTGGGAAAGGGTTTCCCGGAGGGTTGGGCGAAACGGCACGAAGGCATTTTCGGCATCGGGGGGAAAGGGCACGCCTTCGGAACCCTTGGCGATCATTTCGTCGTGGGAGATCCTGATGCCGTTGATATTCTTGATTTTTCCAGGAACGAGGGCGGCGATCAGGTGGCCTCGCCCTTTCGGGTCGTATAGGATCAGGGATTCACCGGGCATGAAGGGCATTGGCCGATTATAAGTGGGTGCGGGCCGGGAGACAAGATAAGAAGGTTGTGATGTCCGTCAGACAGGATTTCGAACGACTTCAGGGCGAGGACGTTTCCGTCAGCGCCGTTTCTTGCTTTCGTTCTGCGCGACCCTTGCCTTCACCAGTTTTCGGACGAGCGCGGCCGGCAAGGGCTTGTCGACTGGGAAGCGGATCGTTCCTTTGGATGTGTCGAAATCCTTGAGCTCGTCCTTAAAGGCTTCGACAACAGAGGCGGTGGGAAACAAACTGCAATGGTCCGAAAACGCCGCGTACCAAACAAGAATTCCCATGTGCCTGAACGCCGGAATCCCGTAGCTGATCCCTTCGGTCGCTTCCGGTGGCACGGCAGACCGGATCCCTCTGCGGATCAAGCACAAGGTGCTGCGGGCCGGTTCCGGAATATGAGAAAGGTATTCGTCGACGCTCCCGGGAACCCCGCGGTCGTTTTTTGTCGGAATTTCTTGATCGTCGGATTGCGCTTTTTTCATACGGGACATTCTGCCATATGGAACGCTTCGGCTCCATGCCGCAGGCCATACGGCTCCGTTTGGAGTGAAAAATGTCTGATGCGTTCCGGCGCATTCTTCGTTCGCCGGATATGACGGACGATCGTCCGGGTTTTTGCGCGTTCCTGCCGTATCGCGTCTCGCTCGAGAACGGATCCCCGCACCGTGAGAAGCCGCGCTTTGAAATGGGGAAGAACGCTATGATAAAGTGTCTGGACCCACAATAAAGGTCCGACTCATACAGGAGAAATCTGTCATGGAACATCGTCCCATCGCGTTTCGATTCCAGCCGGGAGAGACCGTTCTCGTGAAGGTCAGCAATCAGCTTGGGCTGGTGGAAAGCCGGACACGGGGATACTGGAAAGCCAACGAGTACGACGTGATCATTCCCCCCGGAAATGGCAGGATGAGGGTCCGGGAAGAGAACCTCGAAAAGGTTCCCCAAAAATACTGGATCCATTCTCTCGAATCCCTGGCCGGAATCGAACGGATCCCGACCATCAAAAAGGATCCGACCGTCCGTCCGCCAGCGCTCGAACCGTCCACCCATCCGAAGAAATAACGGGCGTCCGGTCCAGACGCCCGCCTCCGTTACGTCTCAGTAGCGGGGCATCGAAGGGTCGACGATCTTCGCATAGGCGTCGATCCCCCCCCTCAGGTTCTTGATCTTCTGAAACCCCATGCGTTGAAGGTATTGGCATGCCTGCATGCTTCGGGTTCCATGATGGCAGTAGACGACGATGTCCTGTGTCTTGTCGAGAACGCCGATCTCGTTCGGGAGCCGGTTCAGCGGGATGTGCTTCGTGTCGGGGATATGGACACGCGCGTGCTCCCAGTCCTCCCGGACATCGATGATGACGATTTCCTCCCCCCTGTCCATCCGATCTTTCAACTCCTGGGGCAGTATTTCCAGTTCCCCGGGTCCTCCGAATCCGAACATATGCACTCCTTAGGCGATATCCGTCTTTTTTGCTTTGGGGTCATGCGTCTAATTTTGGCGAAACGTCACATGGCCGGCCAGGTTGGCCTCCGTCTGGTTCAGGGTGTTCAGGATGCCGTGTACCGCCCGCCCTTCGCCGAAAACCGAGTCGATGTTTCCTCTCTTGGAAAGGACCGGAGTCCACCGATTCCGAGACCCGACCCTGAATTTTACCGTTCCTGAATGAATGGAAACAACTGTCAGTCGGGCATACCCTCCGAAGACGGGAACAACGCGGCCGGGCCGGAGGCGGATGGGGCGGTCGTTGTAGATCATTCCACCGATATGATGGGCGATCGGGCAGGCGATCGGAAAGTAGTTCCATCCGGAAAGATCTTCGAACGGCGCGTTGGTTTTCCATTCGCGTACATCTGCGTAAACCCAGAGGCGGGCTTTCTTCCCCCGGATCGGGTCCTTCGGCCACAGGACCACGGCCAGGCGTCCGCTCCGGGCGATCATCCGGGATCGTCCCTGCGCATCCTCGGGCATTCCGGGAGTGGTTTGAGGTTCGAGTCGGAATGTCTCGGACTTTTCCCCTTTCGGCAGGATCTGGATGTCCACCGCAGGTCCGGAAGGCGAGCTGGAAATCGCGCCGATGCGAACGATTCCGTCGGAAGTTGTGAATACTCTACCCGGGGCCGCATCGCCGAAGAAGACCTTCCGGGATGCCCACCATTCCCGTGAAATGGACGTGCCGCTTAACGACCGGTAGTGGATCGACGGAGGTTTTTGGGAAACAGAAGCGATGACCCCCTGGAGATAGGTCATCGGCGTCTGGTCGGTCAACCTGCCGCCGCTTTTTTCCCATCTTTGGGTGAATGCCCAGGGACGGATCGAGACTCCGTCATATGTCTTCCAGAGGACGACGGGATTGGGGACGACCTTGGGTATCGGGGGAGCGGCGAGCCGGTAGAGATGATTTCCAACGCCGGTCCAGTGGGTCGGGTCGACGGTTACGTTCCGACGGACACGGATCGTCGTCCGATAATCGACGAAAAAGTACCGTTTCCCGAGAAAATAATCCGATGAACCGGTCATCGGGATTTCCCCCCGGCTCGGTGACGCATCGAAGTATAAGCCGCCCGGAGGAATCTCGACGGCTTTACCATCGATCCGGGTGCCCTTGATGACCAGGATTTCGAACTTCGGGATGGAGACGCCCATCGCGTTCGTCAGGGGATGGTTCTGAACCCATCCCGGGACGCCGTCGAAGTCGAAGATCGGATCCAGAGGAGCTATTTTAGAGGAGGGAAGAGCCGACGACGTTCCTGTCCGGACCGGAAAAAAGATCGGCAGGGGGAAAGGTTGCAGAACGGGTGGGATGTCTGCCCCGTAGGCCTTCAGATCCGGATGGCCGGGTCCGGGGATTTCAGCGACCGCCGTAAACAAAAGGAAAAAGAGTACGAGCGCCTTGTGGGTTCCGAGTCTTCGATTCATCGCGTCAATCCTTGCCATAATTCGGGAAATGTTGTTTTTGTTCATTTCTGTCCTTTTGAGAACGGCGGCTGAAAACCGTACTTTTCATAGATTGAGAGAGCCTTGCGTGTTTCGAGGAACGAAAGCCATTCCCGGGCCGCTTTCGAATGCGGCGCTCCCTGTACCATCCCGGCCATATAAAGCCCCTGGCTGTTCTGTGCGTCCGGAATCGGGACGAACCCGATCGCATGATGAATCCTTTCCTGGAAAAGGATTTCCGATATCCACGTGATTCCGGCATCCGATTGTCCGTCGAGGATCCGATACGCCGTCTGCCTGTGATGGATGCGGGTCAGGAATGTCGACCCGTACTTCCGTTTCTCCCCAAATATCGTTTTCACGAGACGGTCTCCCCCCGCTTTCCGAAGAGAATTCTCGATCTGGGTTCCGATGCCCTCCCATTTCGGGTTGGGGAGGGACAGGCGAAGATCCGGGCGAGCGAGGTCGGCGAGATGCGCGATATGCCGCGGATTGCCCTTGGCAACCATAATGCCTAGGCTGTTCCTGGCATAAGGAACGATCGTTCCGGGGACGATTTTGCCTTTTTTCCGCTCGATGGCCATGCGTTTGGCCCCGCTTTCATATACGTCCGGTTTCGACGTGATCACCAGATTCCCGATCGTGATGCCCCCGAGCTCCATCTGTCTTGCGAGGATCCCCGGGGGGAGAGTCTCGTAAAAGATACGGGTGACCTTTGGGTGACGGGCGGTGAATGCCCGAAGGAGATCGTTCATGACCATAAACTGGTTGCCAGCTATGAAAAGGGTCAGCTGGGGATTCGAGGGGTTGCCATGGATGTCCGGGACGTTGTCCACACCCCTGACGGTAAAGGGAACCCCGACGGGCGCTGTATTGGACCACGGCGCTTCGGTCTGGACAGGCCCCGCGGCGGCGCTCGAAAGACCCAATGCCTGATAGAGAAAGAGGACGCTTGCTCCGGCTAAAGACATCCATGGAGTGTGTCGGGATCGTCTGGTGCAGGTCTTTTTTTTCATGGGGTCCCTTTATCGATGGGGGTGTTCGAATTGAATGCGAATCACAGTATGACTGCTATTGTAATCGGGTCGATTTGCCGATAAAGAAAATGATTCTTATGGCCCTCGTAAGAGAATCAAATACGATCCTGTCCTGAAAACATTCCTGTATTGAGAAAGGAGAGCAGAATGCGTGTCGGCGATATATCCAGACGTGTCCGGTGTGGGGGGGTCGGTCTTGTCCTGTTGGCGTTCGGAGCCCTTTGCCTGTTTCCCAACGAAGCGCATGCGGGCCCGGGCGCGGCCAATCAGTTCGGCCTGGGAGCCGAGGTGGAAGGGGCGGACCCCATCAATGTGACGGGTGCCAACGGAAACTTGCTGGTCGGGGGAGGGCTCAATCTCCAGTACTGGTTCACCCCGAATCTCGGAGTTCGGGTGGCCGCCGACTATCTGAACAATACCAAGACGACCCCGGAAATTCCCGGTGACATCCTGCCGTTCTATAGCGGTCTGATCATCAATCTTGTGTCGGGAGCCAAGGCATCCCTCGATCTTATCGGAGATTTCGGGCAGGCGCTGGTCAACGGCCAGGATCGGACCTACTTCGACGCGGGGCTCGAGCTTAACGGACCGGTTTCATCCGGGAGGCAGTTTTTCCTGGAAGTCCGGTGGCGGGACGTCGGGATCGGGACATACGCGATACCCTACCAGTTTGTGTCCGCGGGGCTGGGCATCAATATTTATTGAGCGGCCGCGGTTCCGGGGGTCGATCGGTCCCGCCCCCCGAGGCGTGGACGATCAAAGAAGGGATTTCGAAAGTTTCTGGAAAACATCCTGGTCCACGTGGATGCTGGCACCGTTCTCGAGCTGAGTCTGAAACGACTGGACGGTCTCTTCCTGCATCGCCATTCGGTTCTTTACAGGGTCCTCCAACGACGCTTCCTGGGGTGTGGCCGCAGGGGACGCCGAGGGGGTCTGAACCGCCCGGACGAGGACCTGCACCCTCTGGACCAGGAGGTCGGCCCGGATCGATTTTTCGAAATCCCGCGCAGATTGGTGGGTCTGCAGCAGAAACTGGGTATAGAGGTTTTTTGAAAAGACCGGCGGGGTTCCTTCCTGGAAGAAGGGAATCCTCGCGACCTCTTCCACGACGACCGCATCCGGAATGACGAGTCCCAATTTTTTTCCTTCGTCGATCCATAGCTGGCGATAGATCATGTTCCGCAGGACGAGGCCGGGGAAATTCAGCTGGGTCAGGATCTTCCGGCCGAGGGCCCCGTTCAGGAGACGCTGGTAGTTGTTCTTCATGATCTCGTAGTCGCGGGAGAATTCGGCGGAATAGAGAGGGGTCCCGTTGATGCGGGCGACAATTTCGGGTTTGCCCGTACGGTAGGACGAAAAACCCCACCATCCCATCGAAATCACGAAAACCAGTCCGATCAGTACCATGAGGGTCCCAAGGATTTTGGGCCGCTCTACGGCAATTTTACGAATCAGTTCGAGCATGATGTCCTTTCCGGGGAGTCATCCGTTCCCGTCTTGCGCCGCCAATAATGTCGGTATCCAAATGAGCAATTCCACCATTTTAGGAGCTCCGGGCTTATCTGGCAAATTCAGGGCTTCCGGCCGCGCCTTCAGCGGCCCTGCACCGGCCTTCCGAATACTCCTCCGACGGTGGGGCACGGTTGCTTTCTTCGCTCTCTTTGACTAAAATTCCACAGTCTTTCTGGGATTCCCGACGGTACGCGTACGTGTCGTGTAACCCGCAATCCGGCCGCTTCGCACGTCCGTCATCGGAATTCGTGGGTTTTCAGGTTCAATGAAAGGTCTCATCGGACATCGATGCCGTTCCTTCCTTTTCGGAACTCCCCGAGCCAGCCTGTTTCCGACCCCACAAGGTGTCAGGAATGAACCTTCCTCTCCATCCCCTTCACCTCAAGGAGGGGGGGCATGTCGTCGATTTCCACGGTTTTGCCCTTCCGGTCCGGTTCAGCTCGATCCTGGAAGAGTCGGCCGCTGTCCGTGAGCGGTCAGGTCTTTTCGACATCAGCCACATGGGGCATTTTGAAATCCGGGGATCGGACGTCGTCCAGGCCGTCAACCGACTCATCTCGTCGGACCTCGAACGGGTTCCGTCCAACAAGGCTCTTTACGGACATATCCTGACCGAAGAAGGCGGGGTCGTCGACGATATCATGGCCTACCGTTTCGGCGAAGAGCGGGTCGACCTGATCGTCAACGCGTCCAATCGGGATATCGACCGGAAATGGATCGAGGACCGGCTCCCTTCGGGCGTACGCCTTGCCGATCATTCCGACGGCCATGTCGGCATGGCTCTCCAGGGCCCCATGTCGCCCCGGGTGATCGGTAAAATCCTGCCCTCCCTGGTCGATATGGGACGTCGGGAAGCCCGCACCCTTTCCTGGAAGGGAGGGCAGTTCCTGGTCAGCCGGACAGGCTATACGGGAGAAGACGGATGGGAGCTGTTCGGACCTTCATCGGAGGGATTTACCCTCTATTCCGAGATTCTTGAATCCGGAAAAGCGGCTGGGATCCTTCTTCCCGCGGGTCTCGGAGCCCGCGACCTACTGCGCCTGGAGGCGGGATATCCCCTTTACGGTCAGGAACTCACCCTTGACGTCACGCCGTTCGACGCGCGCCTGGACTTTGCTGTTTCGCGCTCGAAAGGGGCTTTCGTGGGGAAGGAGGCGATCCTGGACGCTTCGGGAAAACCTATCCGGCATGAAGGTCATCCCGCGCTGACCGGGTTTTTCGTAGAAGGCCGCGGTATTCCCCGGACCGATTGTCCGATCGAAAACGGCTCGGGCGCTGTTGTGGGAAAGGTGACTTCAGGTGGCTATTCCCCCAGGGTTGGAGGGGGGTTCGGCCTGGGATTCGTCGACCCGGCGTTCGATAGGGAATTTCGATCCGGCGTTTCCGGAAAGGTCCGGATCCATGGGCAAGCCCTTCCGATTTCCTTCCGTCCCTGGCCGTTCGTCACGGGAGGAATCCTCAGGGCGGCTTCCGTTTGATCCGGCTCCGCTTTTTTATCGTTGTCTGAGGAACTTCGTCCGCCTGGACCATTTCCAAGGAGGTTTCAGTGTCGCCGTCTCGCCGATATACCAAGACGCACGAATGGATTGCGATCGAGGAAGGCCGCATGGAAGGAGCGGTGGGAATTACGGATTTCGCACAGAAAGAAGTCACGGACGTGGTTTTCGTGGAGTTGCCCAAGATGGGAAAAAAGATTCCGCGAGGGGGAGAGATCGCGATCATCGAATCGGTGAAAGCGGCTTTTTCGATCTATGCTCCGGCAGGCGGTGAAGTCGTGGCGGTCAACCATTCGCTGGACGGGGATCCCGGCCTCCTGAACCGCGACCCGTACGGTCATGGCTGGATCTGCCAGATCCGCGTCAACGATCCTTCGGAACTGGAAAGCCTGATGGACGATAAAACCTACGAAGCGTTCCTCGCCGATGGCGGAGGCGTGCCTGGCCATGGCTGATTTCATTCCCCACACCCAGTCCGAAACCAGGGAAATGCTCGACGTCCTGGGACTTTCCAGTCTCGAGGATCTTGTGGGCGCCTATCCGAAGGCAGGGCTTTTCCCCGAACTCCCCCTTTCGGGAGGGGGGCTGACGGAACGGGATGTCCTGAGCGAGATGAAACGTCTCGCTTCGAAAAATGCCGGAGCATCTTCGGTCGTCGTTTTCCGGGGAGGGGGCTCTTACGAGCATTTTATTCCCGAAGCTGTGCCGGCGCTGATCGGACGCGGGGAATTCCTGACGTCCTATACGCCATACCAACCGGAGGCGTCCCAAGGCCTCCTCCAGGCCATATTCGAGTTTCAGACCGCGATCAGCTCCGTATACGGGATGGATCTTTCGAACGCGTCGCTCTACGATGGTGCGACGGCGGCCGCCGAAGCGTGTCTCGTCGCCATCCGGCATACCGGAAGGACGGTACTCCTGGTTTCGGATGGCCTCGACCCGTCAATTTCGAACGTCATCAAAACCTATGTGGAAGGTCTCGGTGGACGGCTGGTGACCGTTCCCCTCGTGGAAGGAACGACCCGTCTCTCGGATCTCGAAGAACGTTTGGACGGGAATTGTGCTGCCTTCATCGGGGCCATCCCGACGTTCTGGGGAACCGTGGAAAATTTCACGGGATTCCGGGCGGCCCTCGAATCCAGGGGAGCCCTCTTTCTCCTCCATGCCAACCCCCATTCTCTGTCTGTCCTCAAATCTCCCGGGGAATGGCAGGCGGATCTCGGAACCGGAGAAGGACAGCCCCTGGGTATACCGATGATGGCGGGAGGACCGTACCTGGGATTATTGACCGCTTCCCGGGCGTTCATGCGCAAGATTCCCGGCCGTCTCGTCGGACAGACGGCCGATGCGGAAGGGCGAACCGCCTATGTGCTGACGCTCCAGGCAAGGGAACAGCATATTCGAAGGGAAAAAGCCAACTCCAACGTCTGTACCAATGAAACGCTTCTGTCGCTCGCGGCTCTCGCCTATCTGACCCTCGTCGGTCCCCAGGGGTTCCGTGAGGCCGGAGAAACCTCCCATGTCAATGCCGCGCGTCTCATGAAAGGCTTGGCAGGTCTTCCGGGAGTCCGGATCCTGTTTCCCCGTACGCCCCATTTCCATGAGTTTGTTGTCGAATTGTCCCTACCGGCGCGGGACGTGAGCCGGAGACTCCTCGAAATGGGATACCTGGGAGGTCTCCCGCTCGAGGGTTGGCCGGTCCTCGGAGGGAGCAACCGTATGCTCTGGTGCGCGACAGAAGTCCGTACGTCCGATGAAATCCGGGGCGTCGTCTCGGCTGTCGGTGAGATTCTCTCCGGGAGGGAGGCACGATGAACGAAAAGACGACCCCGGTGACGGGACACTCGGGTTCGGGGTCCTCGTTCCGTCCGGCGATGGAACCTTCTCTCTGGAAACTCTCCCGGGAGCAGGCTAGGGGCGTCCGGCCGGTTCAGGATGTTCCCGAAGGGGCGGTGAAGGACCTCCCGTCCGAGGTTTTAAGGAAGATTTCCCTGGGATTGCCGGAGATCTCCGAGCTCGAGACGATACGGCATTTCACCCGGCTTTCCCAGCTGTCCCGGGGTGTGGACACCCATTTCTATCCTCTGGGATCCTGCACCATGAAATACAATCCGAAAGTGATGGACCGGGTTCCGGCCCTTCCTGGATTCTTCGACTTGCATCCACGGACAGACGAATTCGCCATGCAGGGTTTTCTGGGGGCTCTCTGGGATTTGTCCGAACTCCTGAAAGAAGTCCTCGGGATGGACGCCGTGACGCTGGCTCCCGCGGCCGGTGCGCACGGGGAATTGACGGGCATTCTGATGGCCAGGAGCTATTTCCGCGCGAAAGGCGAAACCGGGAGACGGGAGATCCTTGTCCCGGATTCGGCGCACGGGACCAATCCGGCCAGTGCCGCGATGGGGGGATTCACCGTCCGCTCCGTCCCGTCGAACGGGTCCGGACATATCGACCTGAAGGCTCTCGAACAGGCTCTTTCCAACCAGACGGCGATGGTGATGATGACCGCTCCAAGCACCCTAGGACTTTTCGAGGAAGAACTGGGCGAAGTGGTCAGGCGCGTTCGCTCCAGAGGGGCTCTCCTCTATATGGACGGGGCGAACATGAATGCCTTCCTGGGAGTTCTCCGTCCCGGGGACCTTGGATTCGACATCGTTCATATCAATACCCACAAGACATTGGCGACCCCCCATGGCGGAGGAGGCCCCGGTTCGGGTCCCGTCGGTGTCAAGGCTTTTCTTGAGCCTTATCTTCCGAACCCAAGGATTGTCCGGGAAGGCAAGGAATTCCGGATGGTCGACCGTCCCGAATCGATCGGATCCATTCGTTCGTTCGTGGGGTCATCCGGGGTCCTTCTGAGAGCCTTGGCCTACATGCGCATGCTGGGAAAACACGGACTGAGACGCGTGGCCCTTTATGCCCTCCTGAACGCCAATTACCTCAAGAAAAAGCTCGAAGACGTTCTTCCTGTGACCGGTGAAGGACTTTGTGCCCACGAATTTGTCCTTTCGGCCAAGGTTCTCGAAAAAGAGGGAGTCCGGGCCATCGATATCGCCAAGGCACTTCTCGACGAGGGGTACTATGCGCCTACCGTCTATTTCCCCCTGATCGTTCCGGAAGCCCTGATGATCGAACCGACCGAATGCGAATCCCGTACGACCCTCGACGGTTTCGCGCGGGACTTTCGCCGGATCGTCGAACGGGCCAGGTCTTCTCCCGACGAACTCCACGAATCTCCTTCGAAGACGCCCGTAGGGCGTCCGGATGAAGTCCGCGCCGCACGGGACCCGATCCTGACAGATCCCCTCAGGCCCTCCCTTTTTCCTCCGGGAAATGCCCAAAACGGTTGAAAAGGACTTCGGATCCTTTTCCGGGGTTCCTCTTCTTTGGGACAGGGATCGGGGAGCCCGCGATCACATGGACATGGACAAGTCTCTCTTCGCTCGGGCGAGCGGGGATGGCTTTCGCCTGCTACGGATCTACCGGTTCGCCGGAAACAGCGTGACGGTCGGTCGCACGTTTCGAGGAGACCTTCCGGAAGAATGGCAGAAAACGGATCCCGAAGTGGCCGTCCGCCCGACGGGCGGAGGAGCGGTCTGGCACCGGGGCGACCTTTGCTTCAGTTTTTTCTCTTCCCCTCGCCCCCCCGTGACCCTTAAGGAATTTTACCGGCTCTTTCACGGCTGGCTGAACCGCTTTCTTGAAACACGGACGATCCAGGCCTCCTGTCTCGGCCCGGATCGTCCCTCCCCCTCGCGTTCCGGAAAAGGACTCTGTTTCTCCGATCCCGTTCCGGGGGACCTTCTGGTGGGGGACCGTAAAGTCCTTGGGGGGGCATTGCGGATTTCCGGTCGCCACATTCTCTATCAAGGAAGTTTATTGATCTCCGGGTTATCCCCGGAAATACTTGCAGAGTCGTTCGTCGAGTGGTATGAAAAAGAGGGGTCCCGCATTTTGATGGAGGAGATTTTTCCGGTTCGGGGTCTTAAGATCCGATGTCCGGTATAGCTCCGGACATCCGGAAAAGGGGTGGACGATGGCGCGGATGATGAAGGTCGAGCTCGCGACGACGGAGGATGGAGAGATGATCGTCCAGGATGTCCATGACATGCTGGGCCGACTTCTCGTGAGGGCTCCGCGACGGATCGATCCGGAGTTGAAGAGAATGCTTCTCGCGCGGGGAATTCAGGAAGTCTTCATCCCCGACCAGTCCTCGGGAGACGCCGAATATGAAAGACAGATTGTCGAGCAGGAACGAGACGCGATCCGTAAACGCTTTTCCCGTCTTCAGGATACACCGGACAACAAGCGAATCGTCGAAATCTTCATCCGGGCCTTCGAAGTGTTCCACGCGGAAAAGGGCAAGATCCCGCCGGTCTGATCGGTTTTTGGGGGTATCATGTCCAGTTCCGGCCTTCCCAGTCCGTTTGATCTTTCAAAACAGATGCGTAAGCTGGATGCTCTTCCCGTTTTTTCGGCCAGTATCCGGGACGTTCTGAATACGATCGATTCCAGCCAGTCTTCGTTTGAACAGATCGCCAGCCTGATCCAGAAGGATCCCGCTCTGTCCCTCCATGTTCTCCGGAGCGCCAATTCCCTCCTTTCCACGTTCGAGGGAAAGGTGACCGGGATCCTTCATGCCGTAAGGATCCTTGGTCTGGTACCGCTTCGCGGTGTGGTCGTTTCCCGGATTCTCCTCGACAAAGCTCGCCGCCATCCCGGAGTCTCCGAACTGTGGTACCACAGCCAGGCCGTTTCGGTCATATGCACGGTCATCGGACGATACATGAACTCCCGGAAACTGGAGGAGCTACAGACCATCGGGCTGTTGCACGACATCGGAAAATTTTTCTTCTACGACGAATATTCGGAATATTATGAGCAGGAGTTCCAATTGGGCGACTCGGGACGAGCCGAACCGGACTGGTTGAGGGAACGGGACGTTTTCGGGATCGACCATTGCCTCCTTGGTGACCGTGTTGTCCGAAACTTCCGGCTCCCGCGGATCCTTTTCGAACCCATCCTTCTCCACCACGATCCGTCGAAATCCGTGGAATTTCCGGAACTGGCCCACACGTGCAGCGTGGCCGACGGAATCGCGCGCGCGTTCGGTTCGGGCGTTCCCGAATACGTGTTCGTCGAACCGGAGTTCACGGGCAGCCTCGATGTCCTGGGGCTCGGAACGAACGACCTCAGAAACCTCTTGCCGGAGGTGCTCCATCGGTTGTCCGCCGTCGAGATCCTGTTGCCATGACCTCCTCTCGCCATGCGGGCGATTCCGGTGGCTTCCGGAAAGAAGAGTTCCGCCTCAAGGTGGAGGACCTGACACTCCTTCCGGCGATCTCCCCGCACGTCCTGGAATTCATGACGAGCCTGGACGATCCTGCTGCGAACATCGCCGGGATCTCGGGACGGATCGAGAAGGATCCGGGCTTGTCCGCACGCATTCTTAAAGTGGCGAATTCCCCGCTGTACGCTTCGAGGGGTCATGTGACCCGGGTGATTGACGCCCTTGTGCGGGTCGGGTTGATGACCGCCAAAGCCATCATCATGACGGCATCCTTTT
Source organism: Leptospirillum sp. (assembly GCA_027315205.1). Lineage (GTDB taxonomy): Bacteria > Nitrospirota > Leptospirillia > Leptospirillales > Leptospirillaceae > DAHUYM01. The sequence continues at coordinate 109,934 of DAHUYM010000002.1, forward strand.
TCGACTCGATCCGGGACCATCCCGCCGTCGCGAGCCTGTGGAAGCATTCCATGGCGGTGTCTTTCGGCGCCCGGAAGATCGGTGAAGCGACGGGCATGACCCGTCTGGACGAACTCTATCTCGCGGGACTCCTGCACGACATCGGGAAAGTCGTCTATCCGATGTTCGCCAGGGAGAGTTTCGATGCCTATCTCGAGGACGACAGCACGGATCCCGGACCGGTCAGGGAGTCCCGGTTGTTTGGAATGGACCATGCTGAATTGGGAACGCGCCTCGCCGAAGCCTGGAACTTTCCGCCGGTCATTTATCATGCGATCCGGTACCACCATGCCCCGGTCGATGCCCCCGAGCCTTCCAGGGACGTCGTGAATGCCGTCGGGCTTGCCGACCGGATCTCCTCGGCCTACGGGATGGGGCATTCCGAAGATCCCTTCGTCGAGGGCGGTATCCGGCCACTGATCGAAAATCTTGGCGTATCGTCCTCCATCGATGGCATACTTGCAAGCGTTCTCGGGTACGGGGACAATATCGAATAATGCGTTTTCGAAAGACCCCGGCAACCGCGCGGGGAACGAACGGGACCCCCTGAGGGAGAAAGGAAGCGGGAGCGGATGTACTCGCGTGATGAATTCTTTCTGCTCATAGAGGACCTTTCCCTGCTTCCGGCGATTTCTCCGTCGTGCCGCAGTGCGTTCGACAAGATGGAGGACCCGGAAGCGTCCCTGATCGGAATCGGCCACCTGATCGAAGAAGACCCCGGTTTGGCATCCCGGCTGATCAAGGTCGCCAATTCCCCGTTTTATCCGTATTCCGGAAAGGTCGGGAGCGTCCGGGAAGCCCTGGTCCGCCTGGGCCTGGAAACGACCAGGGGCGTCATCCTGACGACGAGCCTGTTCGACCGGATCCGGGGGGAGGCCGGGGTATACGCCCTCTGGCAACACAGCCTGGCGGTATCCATGATCTCCCGTAACATCGCGGGACACCTCCGCATGCCGTATCCCGACGAAGTCGCCCTTGCCGGACTTCTCCACGATATAGGAAAGATCCCCTACTTCATGCACGACGCATCCGAGATGCACCGGTCCATTTCGGACGTGGACCCCGGCCGTCCGGACTATAAGAGGGAGAAGGAGGCGTTCGGGATGGACCATATGGAAATCGGAGAGCACCTCACGATTTCCTGGCGTTTCCCGTCCATCGTCTGCGCCCCGATCCGGTGGCACCACAATCCGGCGAAGAGCCCGGAAGCCGACCGGACGGTCGTCCGTATCGTGGCACTGGGAGATCTGATCGCATCCGCCTATGGCCTCGGGCATCCGGAATTTCCGTTCGTCGACGGGGACATCCTCCAGCTCACGGAAGAGCTGAATCTACTGGGTGCGGAAGTGACGTCGCTCCTGACGGATTTCCTGTACGACCGGGACTTGATCGTTCAGAGATCTCACGATGTTTTCTGAGCCCGGGGACACGGGTGGCGCCCAGGCCGAAAGGGCCATGGCCATCGTTCGGGAATGCTTGGGCGAATTTCCTTTTGCCGCTCTTCTGTCCGATCCTCCTCCCCGGCCCGAATATGCCGAATATCTCGAATGGCTTTCGCGCGGGGACCAGGGGGAAATGGAATACATGGCCCGCACGAAAGACCGCCGCCGATCCCTCGGGGACGGGTATCCGGGCTACCGCTCCGTCCTGATGGCCCTTCTGCCGTCCCCGCCTGTCCGGACAGGAGAACACGGGGCATTGTCCTTCCGGGTGGCCCGGTATTCCACGGGACCCGACTACCACCGGGTTTTCGAGGAGCGTTTCCGGCGCGTGAGGAATAGGATCCGGAGATACCTCGATCCCGGGGACCGCCCCCTCATCAAACCGGATCACGGATCCCTGATGGAGAAATCCCTGGCTGCCGAAGCGGGACTTGGTCAGGTGGGCAAGAATACCCTCCTTATCAATCCCGTGCTGGGTTCTCAATTCACGATCGGATCCATGATTTTCAAAACGCCTCTTGCCACGGTCAAGGGACCGTTCGAAAATTTCTCCCCCTGCGGTTCCTGCCGGCGGTGTCTCGACGCCTGTCCCACCGGGGCCTTTCGCGGACCTTACCGTCTCAAGGCGGACCACTGTCTTTCGTATCTTACGATCGAACGGCCGGATTCCCCCACGGTCCCGATACGGCTCCGATCCGGCGGAAACTGGCTCTTCGGGTGCGATGTCTGCCAGGATGTCTGTCCGTACAACGCTCCTTCCCGTACGAAGGGAGGACCTGCGGATCCTCCCATGGTTGTCAATTCCCGTTCGGATCTTATAGAGTTAGCCGAACAAAACCCCGCGCTGCGACGCGTCGGACCCGACCATCTTTGGAAACGGCTCGGGGAGATCCGGGAAGCCTTCGATCCTCGTTTCGGGACCGTCACAACTGGGAGTGTGTAGCGTGTCGACTGGGTTCATCGGAAAATCCCCGTGCGTTCTCCGTTTGCTGGATCTTGTCGAACGCGTGTCCCGAACGGAATCCACCCTCCTGATCGTGGGCGAGAGCGGGACGGGAAAGGAAAAGATCGCCCGGATGATTCACGAAAAGAGTCCCCGGTCCCGATTCCCGTTCATTCCGGTCAATTGCGGGGCGATCCCGGAAGGACTGATCGAAAGCGAGCTTTTCGGCCATGAGAAAGGCGCCTTCACCGGGGCGGTGAACCAGCGTTCCGGGCGTTTCGAACTGGCAGACGGAGGCACACTTTTCTTAGACGAGATCGGAGAGCTTCCCCTGAACCTGCAGGTGAAGCTTTTGCGCGTTCTCCAGGAAAAAGTCTACGAGCGTGTGGGGGGAAGCCAGCCGAGAAAAGCCAATATCCGCATTCTGGCCGCGACCCACCGCGACCTCGAAAAAATGGTCCGTGACGGCGAGTTCCGGGAGGACCTGTTTTACCGGCTATCCGTCATTCCCGTCGAAATCCCTCCCCTGCGCGAGCGGGTCGAAGACATCCCCCTCCTGATCGAATACTTCGTGAAGCGATGGGTCGACGAGGACCGGGGGGATTCCGTATCCTTTTCCGACGGATCGAAGGAGGTCCTGCTCCGCTACCGCTGGCCGGGAAACATCCGGGAACTCGAGAATCTGGTCGAACGATACCTGGTCCTGAAGGCCGGCGAAGAAGTCGCGAGGGAAGACCTTCCCGAAAAAGTCCTTTCCGGTGTCCCGATCCCTGACACCCCCCCCTTAACGGAGACCCCCGGCCCGATCGTCCCCGTCACGCCGGGTATCGAGATTCCCCTGAACGGGGACGGTCTCGATCTTCCCAGGATCCTCCTGGATCTCGAAAAGGAGCTGATCGAAAAAGCGCTGGACCGGTTTGGAGGAAACAAAACCAGGGCCTCGGAATACCTGGGCATCAATCGGACGACGCTCATCGAAAAGCTGAAACGGTTCGGATCCCGCGCCGAAGTTGAGGAATAGAGGTCCTTCCGGCCAGTTTCACCCCCGGCTCCCCGAGGATGTCACAACCCTGACATCTCTCGTGTCCCCCGCATCCCATGGACCCCTTTTCCGCCCATAGACATCGAACATGGTCGCCATTTTGCACACTCTGGCAAAGGGTTTGCGTATTCCTTTTTCCGAAGGAGACTATAATGTTCGGTAAAAGGGATTCGGGGGAATCGGACGAAATCGGAAACGGACATACCGGTTTTTTTCGGGAGGACGGATGAGGATCGTTGTTCGGTCGCAGACGAACCGGAATCGTGCCCGATCTCTTTTTTTCACAATCGCCCTCCCGGCCATGCTTTCCCTTTTTGTCGTTTTCGGGACGGCACGATCCGAGGAAGGTCCCCCGCACATCGATCTTCCTGAGGCATCCCAGCCGCACCTTCCCCACCTGAAACGACCCGAACTCCATCCGGGCGACCAGCTGATCGGCGAGGATCAGTTGATGTACCGGAAAGCCGAGGCTCTGTTCGACAAGGGCGAATGGAATGCGGCAGAGAAAGATCTGCAGGGCCTGATCGAAACCCACCCCCAGTCGGTCTTCGTGGGCAAGGCCTATCTTCTGATCGGCCGCATCGCCGAACGCCGGGCCAAGAAAGAAAGCGGATCCGGCCGCGATGCGAGGAATCGGCTGTACCGGAGAGCGATCCGACTTTACTGGAAAGCGCATCTCGCCCCTCCGGACGGGTGGGATCAGGGAGAATCGTTCTACCGGATGGGCCGGCTTATGTTGGTGAAGATGCATTTCGATCCCGAGGCCAAAGGGTACCTGAATCTCGGCATCATCGAAGCTCCCGAGGGGCCCTATTCATATGAAAGCCGGGTCCTGATCGCGGAAATCCTCCGGCGTGAAGGCCATCTGGAAAAGGCCCGTCAAGTAATTGACCATGTGGAAGGTCGGGTGAGGCTCGAACCGAACCTCCCCGCGACGCGTCTTCTTCCGGTTCTTTACGAAAAGGCCCGGATCGCCCTGGAACAGAATGATATTCCGGAAGTGGGACGGATGCTTTCTGAGGCTTTGGCGGCCGACGGGACCTACCCGTATTCCCATCCTTCCCTGTTCTTCCTCCTGGGTCGTTACGCGGAAAGAGTCGGACACACCCGCCGGGCGTTTTCCCTGTTCCGGAACTTCGTCCGTTTCGATCCGGCGAGCCCGGACATTCCCGAGGCCGGCTACCGGTTGGCCATCCTGGCGGGACGGATGGGCCGTTCCAGAAGCATGCGGGGTAGGCTCGTGGAGCTGTACCACGACTATCCCGACTCCGATTGGGGAATCCGCGCGAGGCTCGAGATTCTAAAAGAACGGGATGAGAAGCCTCTGGAAATCGCGGTGCCGACCCCTCCGCATCAGAAGAGCATCCTCGACCACCGGGTCGAGGAACTGGAGCGGATCGACTTCAGGAACGGGTCGCAAACGACGAAAGTCCTTGCTTTTTCCCTCATGGCCCCCCTCCTGGCGCATCGGGAGCAATGGCCGGTGGCTCTCCGGAAACTGAATCGACTGTCCATCGGGACCGACCCTTTCTCGCGGCCGGGACTTCGTCTTTCGAATCTCGAGAAGAGCCTCGTCTACGGATGGATCCTTAAAGAGAGCGGAGCAGGTCATGACGGAGCCGTTCGGAAAATCGCCCGGGACTATGGCTATGCCCTGTCTCCGGCGCTGACCGATCCCGCACCGGTTCCGTTCGAACGTTTCGAGTTTCCGAAGGCGGCCCGGGTTTTTGACAGGATCGGCCGGGCCGAACAGAAGAAGGGTCGATTCTTCGAAGCCGGCCTCTGGTTTCGAAAAGCCCTCCGGGTGGCTTCATTGAAAGATAAACCCGAAGTCCTCGGGGACCTTTTCGACCTGTCGCTCGCCTCCAGGGATCCTTTGGAAGCCTATCGAACGGGAGAGACTCTTCTGGCAGTCCTTCCCGCCGATCCGGTCGAAAGGCCGGCATGGCTGGGCAGAATGGCCGGCCTGGCGAGGAGGATGGGGATGTCCGGGTCGGAGGAGGGATATCTCGAGGAACGCCTCAGGGAGTTCCCCGAAGACCCGACATCCGGAAGGAGCGCGTACCGGATTTTCACCATCGAACGGGAACGGGGGCATTTCAGGCGGGCTCGCGCCATGGCGCTCAGGTCCAGAGCTTTCCTCGACGACTCGGGCAATCCGACCGACCGGAAAGCCCTGGGAGACCTTCTGTATGCATGGGGTCAGATGGAGCAGGAGATCCACCATCCGGCGGCGGCATACCGGGCCTGGTCGGATTTCGTGAAATTCGCACCGGAGGATTCCAGGGCCGGGTGGGCTCAATACCAGCTGGGAAAGATCGCTGAAACGATGGGTCGCTCCGACGACGCCTATCAATGGTTCCGTCGGGCGTCCCTGGCCAAAGGGCCCGCTCCGCTTTCAGACGTGGCGAGACAAAAGGCCGATGCCATAAAGCTCAGGCAGGAGGCGCAGAATCGTGGACTCTGATATGTCAGCAAAAGCCGGGAACGGAAGGGCGACCGACCGCGAAGACGTCGAAGTTCTTTCTCGGGCCTTCCAGTCTTTCCGGGAGGCGTCCGAAAAGCTGTCCAGCTATTACCAGGGACTGGAGGCCCGGATATCGGAGCTCTCCAGGACGATCCGCGAAAAGGACCAGGCCCTCGACAGCCAGGGCCAGTTCCTGGACGCTCTCCTGAAGAGCCTGTCCACCGGAGTTCTCGTTTTGACGTCCGGGGGACGGATCCTCTGGACAAACCCCCTGGTCGGCCAATGGGTCGGGGAGAACGATTCCGATGTCCTGGCCGTTCTCGAATCGTGGGGGGTCTGGCCGAATCCCCAGGGAGACGAGCCCCGTCCCGTGACATGGAAGGGCCGGTCCCTGATCGTGACTCATTCGGAGGTCCGCGACCGGGACAGGAGGCCGCTCGGGCACGTCCTGATCCTGACCGACCGGACGCGTGTCCGGGAGATGGAAGAGGAAGTGGCCCGGGACCGGCGTCTGAAGGAAATGGGGGAGATGGTGGCGACGATCGCCCATGAACTCCGGAATCCTCTGGGGAGCCTTGAGATTTTTGCGTCCCTTGCGGAACGGGAAGCGCCCGGCGAAAGCCGGCTGGCGGAATGGGTCGGTTATATGCGCGTGCAGGTATCCAGGCTGGACCGTTTGATCGGGAATCTTCTCTATTACACCCGGCCTCCCGAAATCGTGATGTCCACGTTTTCCCTGTCCGGGTTCCTGAAAAAGGCGGAGGCCGATTTCGCGAGGATCCCTGCGATGCAGTCCCGGGCTGGGGCGGGGTCCCTTTCGTGGCGGGTCGAGATCCCCGAAGACCGGGTGGTGACCGCGGACGAAGGACTCCTGTACCACGCCCTCTTCAATCTCGCGGTCAACGCATTCCAGGCGCTCGAAAGCCATGCCGGGGGCGAGGTGGTATTGACGGCCCGGCCCGGTTCGGCGGGCGAGCTCCTGTTCCTGATGCGCGACAACGGTCCCGGCGTCCCGGAGGAGGTCAGGGATCGGATCGTCGACCCCTTCTTCACGACGAAAGCGAAAGGAACGGGACTGGGTTTGGCGATCGTTCACAACATCGCAGAAGCCCACGGGGGATCGCTGTCGTTTCGTTCGACCCCGGGCAGCACCGAGTTCAGTCTCTCTGTCCCGGAGAACGATGCTTCCCGGACGGAAATGTCCGATCCCGGCAAGGATGCGGTGGAGGTACGGGGTGCGTAACGACAGACCGAACGTTCTCGTCGTCGACGACGAACACGAAATGGCATTGGCCCTGAAGGAGTCACTCGCCCAGGACGGATTCTCGGTCGACCTCGCCCAGAACGGGCAGGAGGCGTTGAGCCGGGTACAAAAGGGAGGGCTCTACCATTGGGTGATCAGCGACCTTCGTATGCCCGAAATGGACGGGTGGTCGCTGCTTTCGTCGCTTCGCCGGATCAGTCCCGAGACGCGGGTGATCCTCATGACCGCATTCGGAACGGTCCCCCAGGCGGTCGACGCGATGCGGATGGGCGCCGTCGATTTCCTGATGAAGCCGTTTTCGGCCGAAGAGCTCAAGAAACGTCTTGTCCGTCCGGAGGAACACCGGACGCTTTCGGCGGGACGCCCGAACTGGGAAAAGATTTCCCGTCCGATCCTGACCCGCGACCCGGCCCTGATGGGGATACTGAAGATGCTCGAGGGGGTTTCCCAGACGCCGGCCACCATCATGATCGAAGGAGAAAGCGGAACGGGCAAGGAATTGATGGCCCGATTCATCCATGAACGATCCCCCAGGGCCCACAAGCCTTTCGTCGCCGTCAACTGCGCGGCTCTCCCGGAAACCCTTCTGGAGTCGGAACTGTTCGGTTACGAAAAGGGCGCATTCTCGGGTGCGGTGGCCCGAAAGATCGGAAAATTCGAACTGGCCCACACCGGAACGCTCCTCCTGGACGAAGTCGGCGAGATGAACCTGGCGCTTCAGGCGAAACTCCTGAGAGTGATCCAGGAAAGGGAAGTGGACCGCGTCGGGGGAACGCGCCCGATCCCGGTCGATCTCAGGATCGTCGCGACGACCAACCGGAACATGAAGGAAATGGTACGGAACTCGCAGTTCCGCGAAGATCTCTACTACCGTCTGCGGGTGTTTCCGGTGACCGTCCCAAGCTTGAGGAAACGACCCGGGGACATCGCCCTTCTGGCGTCCCATTTTCTGGAACGCTTCCGGCGGGAACACGCCAAGGTGGGTCATTTGACGCAGGGAGCGATGGATCTTCTGTCTCGCGCTTCATTCCCGGGCAATGTCCGGGAACTGGAAAACGTCATTGTCCAGGCCTCTTTTTTGGCAGGCGGGGGGGATATCCGCCCGGAGCATCTTTCCGGTGTCCTGGAAGGCGAGTCTTTCCCCGACGGCACGACCCCGGCCTCCGTCGGCTCCGGAGAAGACCTGCTGGCGGGAGGGGTGCGTCTGCGTCCCGGTCAATCGGTCTGGGAAGTCGAACGCGAACTGATCCGGATGACGCTCGATTCCTGCGGTGGAAACCGGACACAGGCGGCACGCCTATTGGGGATCAGTGTCCGGACGCTCAGGAACAAGCTCCACGAGTACGGAATGAACGGGAGCGAATCGGATGAACCCAGGGAGTAGGGGAAATTTTTTCCCGTTCCCGGGACCGGGTTTTCGGGTCTTTTCGTTGAAAGATGCTTTCGTCCTGATCTGGAACGTTATTTGCTAAACATGGACCGGAAGGTTGAGGGAGGAATCAGATGGCGCACATGCACCTGTTCGACCGGACCACGGACTTATTGAAGGTGACCCTTGATTTGCGCAGTCGCCGGCACATGCTCCTGGTCTCGAACGTCGCCAACCAGGATACTCCGGGATATCAGGCCCGGGACCTGTCCTTCAAGAACCAGCTCGCGCGGGCGCTCGGAAGGCCGGACCGGTCCGCTCTCGATTCGACACGGGGATCCCTCGTGGTCAATTCCGACGAGACCGTCGGAAACGATCTGAATACGGTCAATATCGAGATGGAGATGGAGAAACTCGCTTCCAACACCGGAAACTACAACGCGGCGGCATCGATGGTGGCCTGGAAATACCGCATGATTGGGGATGCGATGCGCGGCGGCGAAGGGAGGTAGGTTCCATGGGTTTTTCGGACGCGATGCGCATTGCCGCGGGGGGCATGGAGGCTGAAAGGGTCCGGATGAACGTTCTGGCCGGAAACCTCGCCAACAGCCAGTCGACCCGGGGGAACTCCGGCGGCGTGTTCGAACGCCGCGACGTGATCTTCGCGGCCGTTTCTCCGGGACGCTCCTTTTTTGATATCCTTTCGGATCCGAAAAAGAGCCCGGTCAAGGAAGTCCGTGTGATGGGGATGATCAAGGATCCCCGGCCACTCAGGAAAGTGTACGATCCCGACAGCCCCGACGCGGACCGGTCGGGATACGTGACCCGGCCCAATGTCAGCAAGCTCGAGGAAATGGTCAACCTCCTGGATGCCTCCAGGGCGTACGAATCCAACCTCACGGCGTTGGACAACACCAAGCAGATGGCGAAGAAGGATCTGGCGATCCATGCCTAGGTCCGTGAATCCCGAAGGAGGGGGTCTGTTCCATGACTGATCTTCCGTCTCATGTCTCGGGTTCGAACACGATCGGTACACCGGCCCAGGGGGTCTCCCCAAGCGGTCCCGGACCGTCCGGAACGGGAGGAGGGTCGGGCGAGGAATCCTTTCTTGGCGTCCTGAAGGATTCGATCGAAAAGGTCAACGCCCTGCAGAGCGATGCCGACCGTGCGATCCAGGACTTCACGACCGGCCAGGACGGCGTAACACTCCACCAGACCATGGTGGCGATGGCCCAGGCCGACGTTTCGTTCCAGCTCATGATGCAGGTGAGGGACCGGATCGTCCGGGCATACCAGGAAATGATGAACATGCCCATGTGACCCGGTACGCCGGTCGTCCGCATGGGAAGCTCAGGAGCGTAAAACATGGACGTCTTTCGCCAGTTGCTGCAGAACATCATGAACCGTTTTTCCGAGATGTCCGTATCCCGTCGCGTCATCGGGGGTCTGGTCCTGGCGGGCTTCATCGCCGGGGGGCTCGTGCTGGGCTTCATGGGGAGGGAAGGGGTCAAATCGGTCCTCTTCTCGAATCTCTCGCCCGGGGACTCGCTCGCCATCCAGGGCCGTCTGAACCGGATGGGAGTCGCGTACATCACGCAGAAAAAGGGTTCGGTGATCCGGGTTCCGTCCGATCAGGTGTACGCGCTCAGGATGGAACTGGCCGACGAAGGCTTGCCCCGGCATCACGGGGCCGGTTTCGACATGTTCAACCATCCGTCGCTCGCGACGACCGATTTCGTCCAGAGGGTCCAGTACCTCGAAGCCCTTCAAACCGAACTCGAAAGGACGATCGAGGAGATGCGACCGATCGCCCTGGCACGCGTCTCGATCGTTCTTCCCCGTCGCTCGGTCTTTCTCCGCGAGCCGAACCAGTCGCACGCGTCGGTCCTGGTTCGCCTCAAGTCCGGCATGACTCTCGAACGCCCGCAGGTCAACGGGATCGTACATCTTGTCGCGAACGCGGTACCGGGGCTCACGTCCGGCCGGGTGACCGTCGTAGACACCGAGGGGGAAATCCTCAATCAAAGGAAAAAGGGACTGATTCCGGGAGACCTTTCTCAAGCCCAGCTGGCTTACCAAAACGATGTCAGGAACTCCCTCCAGAAACAATTGCAGACGATGCTGGACAAAGTGCTCGGTCCGGACCAGTCCGTCGTGCGCGTCAGTGCCGAATTGAATTTCCGTCGCGTGGAGAAGACCAGCCGGACATACGATCCGAACGGTCGCGTCTTGAAGGACAGGGAACAGGTTCGTGAAAAATCGCAAGGCAGCCGGATCCTTCCGGTGGGGGTCCCCGGGCTTCTTTCGAACGTTCCGGGCGCAAACGGCAACGTGTCGTCCCCTCCCCTGGGCCCAAAGAATTCCGCCGAATCGAGTTATTCGAAACGCAAGCAGATCGCCCATTATCATGTCAGCCGGACTGACCAGCACGTTCTGGAGCCTGTCGGGACGGTCCGCCGGATCTCTGTATCGGTTCTGGTCAACGAGATTCCCGTGACCGTCACCGGAAAGACAGGGACGAAGACAGTCCTGAAACCAAGATCCGCCCAGGAGATCCAGGATTTCACCAAGATCGTCCAGAACGCGATCGGATACGATCCCCAACGGGGGGACCAGGTCGTCGTCCTTTCGGTGCCTTTTGCGGGGACGGTTCCCAAACCGTCGAAGAATCTCGAAGAAAATTTCCAGGAGAAGATCGCCCCGTTCGTTCCCCTTTTCGAGATCTTCCTGGGAGGCCTGCTGCTCGTGGTCTTCGGACTCCTGGTGCTTCGGCCTCTTCTGAAGGCCATGGTGCAGTGGAAGCCCGAGATGCCCATCCCTCAAGTCGCGGAAGGACCTCCCCAGTCGGTCGCTCCGGCGGGATCCGAAATGGCTCATTCCTCGCGGGAGGAAGTCGCCCGGATGACCCAGGAGGATCCCGGCCAGGCGGCGACTGTGATACGAAGCTGGCTCAAGGAAAAATAGTCGGAGGGAGGCGTGGCGAAACGGAAGTTGACTGGACTTGAGAAGGCGGCCATTTTCATTGCCACCGTGGGGCCCGATGCCGCTGCGGAGATCCTTAAGAACCTCGAGCCTAAAGAAGTGGCGCTTATCAGCAACCTGATCACCCAGATGGGGGATATTACTCCCGAAGAGGTGGATTCGGTTTCGGACGAATTCGGGCTTCTCTACAAGGTGACCCGGGGCATGCCCAACACGGGCGAGAAGTATATGAGGGCGATCCTCGAGAAGTCCCTCGGGAAGGAACAGGCGGACAAGATTCTCGAGATGATGAACGATCAGGAGGGAAGCAGCCTCCAGTCGCTGAAATGGATGGACCCGAAATCGATCTCGAGTCTCGTCCGGCAGGAGCACCCCCAGACGATCGCGCTGATCCTGTCGTATTTGAACTCCAACCAGGCTTCGAACGTGCTGGGATACCTCCCGGAACTTCTGAGGGCCGACGTGGTGTACCGGATGGCGACGCTCGACGACATCAACCCACAGATTATGAGGGACCTCGAGGAGGTGCTCTCGACCGAAATGCAGCTGATGGGGGCGTCCCGTTCGAGCGGAGAGTCCAGCCGGATCGAGAAGGTCGCCAGTCTCCTGAATGAAATGGACCGTTCTTCGGCCGAAGTGGTGCTCGATTACGTCGGGCAGAACGACCAGAGCCTGGCGGAGCAGATCCGTTCGCTCATGTTCGTTTTCGAAGATCTTCTTCTCGTGGACAACCGGGGTGTCCAGTCGATTCTCCAGGGGATCCCGAGGGAAGCCCTCACGAAGGCGTTGCGGGGTGCGTCGGAGCAGATCAAGGAGAAGTTCCTCTCGAACATGTCGACGCGCGCCCAGACGGCCTTGAAGGACGACATGGAAACGATGGGGGGGATACCTCTCCGGGAGGTCGAGGCCGCCCAGGCGGAAATCCTCAAGATTGTCCGAAGGCTGGAAGCGGAAGGGAAACTCGTCATCGCCGGACGTGGCGGCGAAAAGATCGTTTAGGGATCGGGAAAGGAACGGGAGATGGCGACGGAAAGAGATCAGAAGGAAGACCCGGGAATCGACGGCTTCCAGGAACTGTTCGCGGAACGGGCTTCCGCGACGCGCCGGGTCCGGACATCGGTCCATGCGCCGGAGGATCTGTACGAAGACGATCCGTTCGATCGGGCTGATTGGCTGAAAGCCCTGGAAGACAAGGCGCGCGAAGAAGGTTACCAGGCCGGGGAACGGGAGGGACTGGCCCAGGGGCTCAAGGAGGCCGAAGAGCTCAAAAGGACGTTGGCCGAGTGGTCCGATACCCTCCCGACGCTCCTTGCCGATTCCCTCCTCGGCCGTTCCGCACGCCTGAGCGAAATCGTTGTCGCGGCCCTGGCCAAGCTCCTGGGGGATGCACTCGCACGACCCGAAGGGGTGAAAGCTCTGGTGGAGCGCCTTATCCAGGAGCGGACCGGTACCCAGGAGGTCTCCCTGTGGGTTTCGCCCGCAATGCTTGGGTTTTTGATGCGTACCGCCCCGGACTGGGTCGGCGAACTCCGGAACCGGCATATCGAGATCATGTCGTCCGACACGCTCGAGGGAGCAAGGATTTCCCTTCACGTGCAGGACCGGGTCGTGTCGTTCGATCCCTTCGAGTCCCTCAGGGAGCTCGAAGCGCGTCTTGAGGAAGGAGGGGGAACGTGATCCAATCCGGGCTTCTCGAATCGGGGATCGACAGGTTCCTGGATCGCTGGGATCGCGGGGTGTCCCGTTGGGAACCGATGGTCCAGGCCGGTATTGTCGTCCAGGGGATCGGTCTGATGATCGAGGTTCGGGGCGTCGACCTGGGGATCGGAGAGATCTGCGAAATCGAGGGGTCTCCGCCGATCCCCGCCGAAGTCGTGGGTTTCCGGGAAGGCCGTTCCCTCCTGATGCCGCTGGGCAATCTTCAGGGGGTTCGCCCGGGACTTCGGGTGATGCGCCGGGAGACGCGTCCGGTCGCCTGGATTTCGGACCAGTTTCTGGGAAGGGTCCTGGATCCTCTCGGAACCCCATTGGACGACGGGGCAGATCCGGCCGTGGACACTCCGATTTCCCTTTACGGAACGCCGATCAATCCGATGAAGCGGCGCCGGATCCTCCACCCCCTGGATACCCGGGTCCGGTCGTTGAACGCGCTCCTGACACTCGGGCAGGGGCAAAAGGTCGGTCTGTTCGCCGGGGCCGGTGTGGGAAAAAGCACCCTCCTCGGGATGATGGCGCGGGAAGCCGATGTCGATGTCAGTATCATTGCCCTGATCGGAGAACGCGGCCGGGAAGTCCGCGATTTTCTCGAACGCGACCTCGGTCCGGAAGGCCTTTCACGCTCGGTCGTTGTCGTGTCGACGGGGGATCAGCCCCCCCTCCTCCGGATCCGGGGGGCGCTGTTTGCCATGAGCATCGCCGAATATTTCCGGAAGAGAGGGAAGAACGTTCTCTTCGTGATGGATTCTCTGACCCGCTATGCGATGGCGCTCCGGGAAATCGGACTTGCGACGGGAGAACCTCCCACGGCCCGTGGTTACACCCCTTCGGTTTTCGCCCAGCTTCCCCGGTTCATCGAACGGGCGGGGGCTTCCGACGGGGAGGGGACGATCACGGGTGTGTATACCGTTTTGATGGAAGGGGACGACATGCCTTCCGACCCGCTGTCCGAGGCTCTTGCGGCGATTCTCGACGGGCATATCCTTCTCTCCCGCGACCTGGCGTCCGACGGGATCTATCCGGCCCTCGACCTCAGGAACAGCCGGTCCCGGATCATGAACGACCTGGTTTCGGAGCGGCATCGGGAACTGGCCCAGAGGTTCCTGAAGTTCTACGGGCTGTATCGGAAGTCGGAAGATCTGATCCGGATCGGAGCGTATGTTCCGGGCACCGACGGCGATCTTGACGCAGCCATTTCGCTTTATCCCAGGATGGTGTCGTTCCTGTCTCAGGATTCCCAAACGGGAGTGTCCTTCATGGAGAGTCTCGACGAGCTGGAACGCCTTTTCGACTCGGAAGCGTAACCCCTTTCTGGAGGCTTTTGGATGCGTAGCCGACTTGAACCGGTTCTGAAGTACAGGGAAGAGCTCCTGAGACAGGCCGAAGTCGCGATGGAACGGTCACGGTCCCATCTCGAAGCGGCCCGGAAGGCGTTGAGGGATCTCGAACAGCATCAATCTTCGGGGTTGGACTCCCTCGAGGCCGAGACCGAGGTTCCCGTCGGGTGGAGGGCGATCTGCTACAGCTTCCTGACGTCCGTCGCCCTGCGCGTGAGTGACGGGCGCGACCGGATGGACGAAGCCCGGAAGACCTTCGAGGCCCGCAGGTGCGAATGGGAAGCGGCGGCCCGGGAAATGAACAAGATCTTTCTTCTGGTCGAAGCGGAAACCCGCAATCTGAGAAAAGTTCACCAGGCCCTCGAGGAACGCCGGCTGGACGATGCCGAAACGGTCCGATGGATTCGTTCGCGGCCGGAGGCCGGGTTTCAGAGGAGAAATCCGTGACCCGTCAGGGAGGTACCTTCCGGACGGCGGTCTTTACCGGCATGGTCGGGTTCGCGCTCGTGTCCGGTACGCTCGCGACGGCATTCGGGGAGGGCTCGTCAGTCATGCAGGGAAGCTCTCCCGGTGCGGCAGGAACCCCGGGTTCGGATCAGGCGAAACTTGA
Organism: Leptospirillum sp.; assembly: GCA_027315205.1. Classification (GTDB taxonomy): domain Bacteria; phylum Nitrospirota; class Leptospirillia; order Leptospirillales; family Leptospirillaceae; genus DAHUYM01. Next base: position 125,145 of record DAHUYM010000002.1, read on the forward strand.
CCGGATACGGACCGAAGAGAAGAAATTGCTGGAAATGAGGCAGGATCTTCTCCGGCAGATCGACCAGAACCAGAAGCTCGAAAGGCAGATCTCCAAGGACCGGGTGTTCTCCGATAAGCTCAGATCCAAGGAAATGCAGCAGTTGATACAGATTTACGAGAAGATGGCCCCACGGACGGCGGCTGCCCAGATCAACATGATGACGGAAGATCTGGCATTGGTCTTGATTTCCGGCATGAATCCACGGAAGGCATCCCGGATCATGCGGTATGTGGACCCCAAAATCGCCGTCCGGATTTCCTCGGACCTGGCCTCCCGGCCGGTCCGGACGAAGGATGCGAAGGGTTCCCCCTAGCCGCTTCGGAAAGGAAGGGGTCACGATGTCCAATTTCACGCTTGTGCTTCCGGCGGGAAAGAAAGCGCCCGCCCATGTCCCGGAGACCGATGGAGGAAAAGTGTCTCTCTCCAGGGTCGCAAGCCGGAAAAAACCGCGGTCTTTTTCAGAGCCCAGGCCCGGCCGCAAGAAAAGTTTCCGCCACCATCTCGACCAGGCCCTCGGAAAAGGGTTCCCGGTGGCAATGGTATCCCCTTCCCCGAAGGAACATGTCCCGCAGACAGCCGGAAAACCCCCGCAGACAGCCGGAAAGCCCCTGCAGACAGTAGGAAAGCGCCTGCCGACAGCCGGAAAGCCCCCGATCGCCGGCAGCCTGGGGAAAGGATTGTCCGTTGTGGCCGCCGCCCCGCCCGTCAAGGACACCGTTGCCGTGGCTCCGACCGGAAAAGCGGTCTCCCAACCGGCTTCGGCACCCGTGTCTGACCCGATTCCGGAACAACCGTCCTTCGAGCCAATGCCCGGAATGCACGTCGCGACTCCCGAACCGAGTCCCGGGCGTTCTCAAAAACCGGTCGATCGTGCCCTGTTTGCACCAGAAATCGCCAAGAACAAGGTGCCGGTCCCTTCCCTCCGGAAAGTTCCCTTTACCGCCAGCCCGGAGACAGCCTCCGCGGTTCCGGCGGAATCCCGTTCGCTTCCGGAAATGAATGCAAAGACGACCGACGCCTATGGGTTCGACAAGCGCCTGAACGGCGCGTTGAAGGACGAGCCGGGGAATCCGCCGCCGGCCGGCGTGCCCATAAGCGATGTCCAGGGTACGGGAGGAACCCAGTCGCAGGCGTCCGACAGCGCCATGGCTTCGCCGGCAACGCCGATCGCCAAGGGAGGGAGCCCGGACGATCCTTCTCCCGGTTTTACCAAAGAGGAAGGAAGTTTTACCAAAGAGGAAGGAAAAGGAAAGGGAAAGGACGTGGATATGTCCCGACTTTCTTCCCAATCTCTTTCGATGTCGTCTGGAGCGGCTCCGGCGGTTCCGGTCCCCGAGCGTCCCGCGGAACCGGCAAGGATCCCGGAGTTCGCGGAAAAAATCGCTGAGACGGCAAAGTCCGGGGGCGGCACGGTGACTCTCAGAGTACACCCTCCGGAACTGGGACCGGTCGTCGTGACCGTGCAAGTGGATCCCCGATCGAAGGCGGTCGATGTCCGCCTTTCGGTCCGGGACCAGTCGGTGCGTTCGGCGATCGAGGGCAAGGGAGAAACTCTGAAACGGTTGCTTCGGGAGGAAGGGTTCTCGATGCACAGTCTCGACGTTTCCCTGGGAGAAGCCGGAACGCTCTCCGCGGGAGCCGTTCTTTCCACGGGACCATCTTCCCAGTCGGGGGCCGGAACGTCGGGAACGTTCAATTCCCAGGCTTCTCCCCAGGATTTTTCCGGGGGCACGACCCTGTCGTCGGGAGGCGACGGGCAGGGAAGCGGTGGAACACGGGAAAACGGATCGTCAGCCGCCACGGACAGGCGTCCTGAACATTTGCCGGAGGGATCCGGCGACGAAATGACACTTAACGGAACCGGAGCCCCTGCGGAGCACCGGGGTTTCCACCGGATCGCCTGAACGAGAGGAGAAAAGGCCGATGATCGTCCATTCGAAAGCGACCGACCTGTCAGAAATCGAGAAACAGTCGGCGAAGCGCTTGACGCCCGAGGGGCCGAAGCCTCCGAACAAGAAGCTCGCCATGGGAGATTTCCTGCACCTGATGATCACCCAGCTCCAGTACCAGGACCCCATGCATCCCCTGAACAACCAGCAATTCGCGGCCCAGCTGGCCCAGTTTTCCCAGCTCGACCAGCTCACCCGGCTCAACAAGGGAATGGGGACCATGGTCCATTCCGGGGCCGACACCAACAAAATGATGATGGTGGGATTTTTAGGCCAGGAAGTCACGATGAAGGGCAACGAGTTCCGGTTCGCCCATGGGGCGTCGGTCCGGCTTTCTTTCCGGATGGCGGCTCCCGGGGCGTCCGGAAGCCTGTTCATTTTCGACAAGCATCACCGGTTGGTGCGGACGATGCCCCTTCCGGCACTGTCGGCCGGACGGCACGCGCTCAATTGGGATGGCGTCACCAACGAGGGAAGACGGGCTCCCGAAGGGGAGTACACGTTCGAAGTGGAGGCCATGGACGGCCGTCATACCCCGGTTTCCGCCGATCCCGTCCAGACGGGGACGGTCACGGGGGTCCTGTTCCAGAAAGGGCAACCGGTTCTCGAGGTCAACGGAAAGCCTGTCTCCTTGCAGGATATTTCCCATGTCGGACGTCTGGAAAAGCCGAAATCGGCCGTACCAGCCCCGGCGTCTCCCGCCGTTTCCCAGGCCCCGGGAAATCCCGAGGTCCGGGTTCTGGCACAAAAACCGGTGAAACCGCAACCAGGCACGACCCACTAAGCAGGAGGAAATCAAAATGGGTGTTCTGTCGTCCATGTATCTGGCCAACAGTGGCCTGAACGCGATGGGGACCGACATGTCCGTCATCGGCAACAACATCACCAATCTCAATACCGTCGGATTCAAGCAGGGAAGGGCCGTTTTCGCGAATATCTACGGCCAGACCCTGACCGGCAAATCCAATATCGTGAGCGTGTCCCAGCCGGGAACCGGCGTTTACGTGGAAGGGATCCAGCAGGAGCTGAACCAGGGCACCATCCAGTCGACGACGAACGGGCTCGACCTGGCGATCCAGGGGAACGGGTTCCTGACCCTCCGTGCCAAGAGCGGCAAGCTCGTCTATTCCCGGAACGGAGAACTGGCCCTCGACAAGGCAGGACGGATCGTCGACATCGAAGGGCGAAAGCTCCAGGGGTACCAGTCCATCAACGGACAGCTGCAACCGGTCCTGTCGGACGTTTCGGTCCCGCAGACCACGGTTCCTCCCAAGGCGACCCAGAACGTCAGCTCCCGGATCAACCTGGACGCCGCGATGACGGAAAACCTGAAGGCTGGCCGCAAGTTCGAGAAATCGACCAACATCTTCGACTCGCTGGGGATCCAGCACCTCCTGACCTACAAGTTCGTTCCGACGAACGTGACGGGGCAGTGGGCGTTCCAGGCCACCATGGACGGGGCGAACCTGACCCAGGGGGCGGGAACGGTCTCCTATACCCCGGTCGGGAGGAAATCCCCCCAGACCCTTAAGGGGATGGTGGGCCTGATCCAGTTCGACGGCAACGGCGACGTCGAGAAGATCAATTACGGCGGATCCCCGTTGAAGAATGATTCCGGCGGGCTGACGCACGCCATCTACCAGACGACCCTGACCGACAAGGCGAAGACGCCGACGACGTTCGACATCGTGATCCCTTTGAAAGGTCAGCGGGTCCGCACCAACCACGTCCTCGGGGTGACCCAGCAGGTCCTCGAGTTGACCCAGTACAACCAGCCGTCGTCCACGATCGAGGAGACCCAGGACGGACACAAGTCGGGGGATCTGAACAACCTTGCGATCGGAAGGGACGGGAAAGTGGTCGGATCCTTCACGAACGGGGTCCAGGAAGTTATCGCCGCCGTGGCGCTTGCCAATTTTAACAACGCTGGCGGGCTCCAGAGTGTCGGCGGAAACGCCATGCAGGCAAGTATCGCTTCGGGTCCCCCGGTTTATGGACTTGCGGGGGAAGGAGGCCGTGGAACGCTCCTGGCGAACTCGCTTGAACTGTCGACGACCGACCTAGGGCGTCAAATGGTTGACATGATTACGGCAGAACGTGGCTACCAGGCCAGTGCGTCGGTCATCTCGACGGACAACGCCATCTTGAACACGCTCCTGCAGCGGGTCGGATAAGCGTAACCGGCCATCCGGGCCAGCAATGGAAGGGGGGGCTTCGGCCTCCCCTTTTTTTTTCATTGCGAGATAGGCATCCTGATAGCGATGGAACCGGTCCGTCCGAGGGAATTATTTGGTATGGATCTTGCTAATTACTCGGAAACAGGGAATTAACCGGTTCTTGAAGGAGGCATCGATGGCGGATGAGGAGGAGAAGGAAAACGAAGGCGGCGGTGAGGTCAAGCCCCCGCGGAACATTAAAAAGCTGATCCTGATCGGATTGGGCGTTTTGGCGCTTCTGGGAGGAGGCACGGCCTTTTACCTGCTTCATGGTCACGGAAAGCCTGGAGAGGTCCAGATGACTCCGAAGGAGATGGAAAAGCTGATCAAGAACAACCCGATCGTGGATTTGAAACCGTTCGTGGTGAACTTAAATTCCGGCCAGTCCGGGGAAAATTCGAAATATCTCAAGGTAAAGGTCGCGTTCAAGCTGAACAACCCTTCCGTAGGGAAGGAAATCGATTACCGGATGCCCGAGATCCAGAACATCGTTCTCATCCTGCTCGGATCGGAGAGCCCGGAGGAGTTGGGGACGACCGGCGGAAAGCTCGCCCTCCGGAACCAGATCCGGCACAGGGTCAATTCGGTCCTGACGCTCGGACGGGTGACCTCGGTGTATTTTACGGAGTTCGTGATCCAGTGACGGGCCGCCCGGAATCGACGGGCGCGGAACTCTTGAAGGAGCGGAAGATGGCAGAGGAACCGATAGACGAAGAAGCGTTGGCAGCGGCGTGGGAAGCGGACCTGGCGAAGAAGGACGACGAACCGAGCGCTCAGCCGGAACCGGGGAAAACCCACGAACCACCGGAAAGCATCGATTTCCTTCTCGACGTGTCCCTGACGGTCTCTGTCCGGGTCGGTACAGCCCGGATGCTGATCAAGGACCTGCTCCAGCTGGGACAAGGGTCGGTCGTCGAACTGGACAAGCTGGCCGGCGAGCCGATGGAGATCCTGATCAACGACAAGCTGGTCGCCCGCGGAGAGGTCGTGATGGTGAACGACAAATACGGTGTGAGGCTGACCGATATCGTGAGCCCCATCGAACGGATCAAGAGCCTTTGAGGCTCGATTCCCCGAGGTCTTCCTATGAATCCCGTTAATGCGCATCACGCATCCTTGCTGTGGGTCGGAGGACGGCTTGTCCTCTCCCTCATCGTCGTACTCGTCCTCTTCATGGGGGCGGTGTGGCTTTTGCGATTCCTTCAAAAACGCTCCCGTTCTTCCAGGTCGGGGCCCGGGACCTTGATCGAGATCCGGACGACATGCGCCCTGGCGCCCAAGACCTCGCTGTCGGTCGTGGCTGTGGGAGACGAGGCGTTCCTCATCGGGGTGACGCCCCAGGGCGTCTCTCTCCTCGCCCGGCTGGGAGGGGAGTCCCGTCCGAAAACCCGGGAAACGGTGGAGGAGAGGGCGATCCAGGAGACCGTTCGTTCCGAGGTTCCGGCAGGGCGGAATCCGATGCCCCGGCAGGTGGCGGCATCGGCTATCCCCGAGCCTGTGAAGGCCCCGGAAGAGTCGTTCGAGAGTCTGGTGATCGAAGCGCTGAACAAGATCAAAGAAGGACGCATGAACCGGGAATCTCCGGGAGGGGTTCGCCGTTGGAGTGTCTGAAGAACGGTCGACGGGCGCACGCCGTGGCCGGAATCGCGGCGGGCCTTCTCCTCCTGCTTTCGCTTCCGGTCGCCGGGTGGACGGAGACTCTTTCTGTGGCCCCGATCGCCCCTCTGCCGGACATCCACCTCTCCTTCGGTGCGGGGAGTCCGGCTCCGAGCCAGGTCGCGGTGACCGTCGAACTGGTCCTCCTCCTGACAGTTCTTTCACTGGCCCCGGCCATCCTCGTGATGATGACGTCCTTCACCCGGATCGTCGTGGTGCTCTCGTTCCTCAGGCAGGCCATGGGAACAGCACAGGTCCCTCCCAACCAGGTGCTGATCGGGCTTTCCCTATTTCTGACCTTTTTCATCATGGCTCCGGTCTGGAAAACGATGGACCGGACCGCGATCACCCCTTACCTCAACAAGGAACTTCCCCCCGACCAGGCGTTCGACCGGGCCATGAAACCGGTCCGTGGCTTCATGTTCCGGCAGGTCCGGCAGCGGGACCTGGCCCTGTTCGTGAAGATCGCCCATCTTCCAGCCCTGCCCAAGAACACCGACGATATTCCGACTTACGTCCTGATCCCCGCGTTCGTCGTGAGCGAATTGTCGACCGCCTTCGAAATGGGATTTCTGATCTACCTTCCGTTTCTCATCCTCGACATGGTCGTGTCGTCGGTCCTCATGTCGATGGGTATGATGATGCTTCCCCCCACGGTAGTTTCCCTGCCGTTCAAGATCCTGCTGTTTGTCCTTGTGGACGGCTGGTCGCTCGTGGTCGGCTCCCTCGTCCAAAGTTTCCACTGACCGACCCCTCGCAAAACCCTTCCTCCGGCTTTCAGTTTCAGGCACAGCTTTTGCACTTCAACCCGCAGTGAAAGTGAATCCCTTCGGACCGTTTCCCGGAGACTCCAGATGAATATCCAGACAGCGATCGACCTGACGCACAATGCGTTGACGATGGCGATGATCCTGACCATGCCGATCCTTGTCGTGAGCCTCGTCATCGGCGTCGCGGTCAGCCTGTTCCAGGCCGTCACGCAGATCAACGAAACCACACTCTCTTTCCTGCCCAAGGTGGCCGGAGTCGTCGGCGTTCTCCTGATCCTGATGCCATGGATGGTCCGTCAATTGATTGACTATACGACCGACCTGTTCCGGAGGCTTCCCGGAGTCACGCAATGAACCTGTTTCCCCTGCGTCCGGACGACGTACTCATGTTCGCCTGCATCCTGTCGAGGGTTTCGGGGCTCGTCGCAAGCATGCCCGTTCTTTCGGCCCGCGCCATACCGGTGCGGATCAAGGGGCTGCTCGCCGTGGCTCTGGCTTTTCTCCTCGAACCGGTGGCGATCCGCAACGGGACGGTCCTGCCCGGGAACTTCGCGTCCTGGATCGCGTCCCTTTTCTCGGAGTTCGCGATCGGGGTCTCCCTGGGTTTTTCGGCGTTTCTCGTATTCGCGGCGGTTTCGTTCGCCGGGGAACTGGCCGGCGTCCAGGTGGGCTTCGGGCTTGTGGATGTGATCAATCCCCTGGGGCTGGTCGAAGTCCCGCTGCTCGGCACGTTCCAGAATACCGTGGCTTTTCTGGTTTTTCTGGCATCTGGGGCCCACGAGGCCCTCATCTGGGCGCTGGGGCGCTCGTTCGAATTGATCCCTCCCGGAGGCGGCGTGTTCGACGGGGTTTTTTACGACGGCTACCTGCGGCTCTTCGCGCGTTTTGCCCAGCTGGGACTGACCCTTGCCGCCCCGTTCCTCGTGGGAGGGCTCGTGCTGAACCTCGTCATGGGATTCCTCTCGAGGATGATGCCTCAGATGAATCTCCTGTCCATCGGTTTCCCCATCCTGGTGATCGGTGGGCTCGGACTCCTGGTCCTTTCCCTTCCATACCTGGGTTCGGTCCTGGGTCTGGCGTTCGATCGCATGGTGGGTGAGCTTCCGGGACTCATCGAGATGTTGAGCGGCCATGGCGGATGATTTCGAGCAGAAACATGAGGAACCGACTCCCAGGCGCCTGGAAAAGGCGCGGGAAGAAGGGCAGGTCGCACGGAGCCGCGAGGTCTCTTCGCTGTTTTTCCTCGTAACGGCCTTCATTTTTTTTGGAGTGTCCGGAAACCGTCTCCTTCTCGGACTCAAGCAGGAAATGTCCGGTGACTTTACCCAGGCGGCGGTCCTCAGGCTCGGGCCGGATTCGGTCAACGCGTTCGCGGCCCGCGTCCTCTGGGATTTCCTGAAGACGGGTTTCCCTCTCTGGGGCAGCTTTCTCGCGGCGGCGGTCCTCTCGTTCGTGATCCAGGGGGGGTGGGTCTGGTCGCCGAAAGCGCTGGCGCTGAAGTGGGACCGGGTCTCTCCTGCGAAGGGGTTTTCAAGGCTCTTTTCCGGCAGATCCCTAATAGAGCTCGCGAAATACACCCTGAAAGTGATCCTGGTCCTGTTCATCCTGTTCGTCTCGCTCAGGAAGGACTGGATGGCGCTGCCCCAACTCGAAGAGACGGGCGTTCACCGGTTCCTTGGCGGACTCGCCCATTTCCTGAAGGATATTCTTGTCCGTCTCGTCCCGCTGTTTCTGGTGATCGCCGTGGCCGATTTCCTGATCCAGCGCGTTCAGCTGTCCCGCTCTCTCCGGATGTCCCGGGCCGAGATCAGAGACGAGTTCAAGGAAACGGAAGGCGACCCGCAAGTTCGCTCCCGCATCCGGACGATCCAGAGGGCGATGGCCCGGCGCCGGATGATGGCGAAAGTGAAGACGGCCACCGTCGTGGTAACCAACCCGACCCACTTTGCCGTTGCGTTGAAGTACGACATGAAAACCATGGTCGCACCTGTGGTCGTCGCAAAAGGACAGGACGAAATCGCGGCGAACATCCGTCGCGTCGCCCGGGAGGCCGGAGTTCCGGTCGTCGAGAATCCGGCTCTTGCGCGGACTTTATACGCCGCTTGTCCGGTCGACCGGGAGATCCCGCTCGCATTCTATCAGGCGGTGGCGCAGGTGCTGTCCGTCCTGTATGACAAAAAAAACTGGGAGGAAATAAGGAATGGCGGCACCGCGTCAGGATAAGCAGAATATGCTTGTATCGGCCTTTCTGAACGGGCGCTCCGACTTCCTCGCCATGCTGGGGGTCGTGGGCATCCTTTTCATCATGATCGTCCCGATGCCGCCGATTCTCCTGGATCTTTTGCTGGCGGCGAACATCACGTTCTCTCTCGTTGTCCTTCTGGTGGCGATGACGACGAAGAATCTTCTGGAATTCACCATTTTCCCGTCCATCCTCCTTCTGGCGACACTCTTCCGGCTTTCCCTGAACGTGGCCTCGACCCGGCTGATCCTGCTCCACGGACAGAACGGTACGGGTGCGGCGGGACATGTCATCCAGTCGTTCGGCCGGTTCGTCGTGGGGGGGTCCTATGCCGTGGGCCTGGTCCTGTTCGCGATCTTCGTGGTCATCAATTTCGTCGTCGTGACCCGAGGCGCGGGAAGAATTGCGGAGGTGGCCGCCCGGTTCACCCTGGATGCCCTTCCGGGAAAACAGATGGCCATCGATGCCGACCTGAACTCGGGATCGATCAAGGAAGAGGAGGCTCGGAAACGGCGCAAGGAGCTGACGCGGGAGTCCGAGTTCTACGGGGCCATGGACGGTGCGAGCAAGTTCGTGCGGGGGGACGCCATTGCCGCGATCCTGATCCTGTTCGTCAACATTCTGGGCGGACTGGTCATCGGTCTTGCGATCAAGGGGCTCGATCTCTCAGAAGCCGTGCGGTACTATACGCTACTGACTATCGGGGAAGGATTGGTCGCCCAGATCCCGGCCCTGATCGTTTCCGTGGCGGCCGGTATCGTGGTGACTAGGGCTGGTTCGGGAACCGATCTCGGCACGGAGTTCCGTGAACAGGTTCTGACCCGTTCACGGGCCTTGGGGGGAGCGTCGGGGATCCTTCTCCTGCTTTCGGTCGTCCCCGGTTTGCCGCACCTGTCCTTCCTTCTTTTGGGGGGACTGACCGGGGCCCTGGCCTGGTCCCGGTCGTCGTCCGTCCGGAAGATGAATCTGAAGACGGAGGAAGCGGAAAAATCCGCGCCTCCCGCGCCCGAAAACGTGGAAACGTTCCTGACCCTGGACTTGCTCGAGCTCAATGTCGGATACGGGCTCGTGGGCCTGGTCGAAGGCCAGAACGGCGGGGACCTGACCGACAGGATACGGGGGATTCGCCGGCAGTTGGCTCAGGAACTCGGAATCATTGTCCCGCCGATCCATATCCGGGACAATCTTCAGTTCAAGCCCGACGAATACGTCATTTTGCTGAAGGGGAACCCGATCGGACGCTGGGAACTGAAACCCGATTCACTCCTCGCCATGAACGCCGGAAGCGACGCTCACCAAGTTGACGGTATCGCCGTCAAGGAGCCGACATTCGGCCTTCCCGCGGTCTGGATCACACCCGACTCCCGCGAGGACGCGGAGTCAAAAGGCTTCACGGTGGTCGACCCCTTGACCGTCATGGCCACCCATCTGTCGGAACTCATCCGGGCCCATGCCGCGGAACTGGTCGGGAGGCAGGAAGCCCAGAGGCTTCTCGATGCGCTGGGCCGGGAGTATCCGAAACTTGTCGAAGACCTGGTTCCGGGACAGCTCAGCCCGGGCATCCTGGTCTCCGTTCTGCACGCCCTTCTTTCCGAAAGGGTTTCCATCCGGGACATGCGGACGATCCTCGAATCGTTGTCCGAACAGGTCGCCACCGGGAAGGACCCGAAAGACGTCAACGGATTGTCGGAAGGCGTCCGGCAGGCGTTGGGACGATCGATCGTCAGCCCTTACTTGTCCGGCAGGAACCGCGCTCTTTCGATCATCAATTTCGACCGGAACTGGGAGGAAGTGTTCCTCAAGCAGGTATCCCACACGACGCCGGGTAATCCGATCGTGCTGGATCCCTCCCTGGCTCAAAAATTGCTGACAAGTCTTGGAAAAGTCATCGAGAATCAGGGGCTTCGCGGCATCCAGGCGGTATTGATGGTGTCCCCGCAGGCACGGCTCGGACTCAAACGGCTGTTGGAGCGATATTTTCCGTCTCTGGCGGTGGTGTCGCCGATGGAAGTGCCGTCGGATATACCCATCGTTTCGGCGGATGTGATCCGCTTCCAGGAGGGTTGATCTATGGTCATCCGGACATTCGAGGGACAGGACATGAACGAGGCCCTGAAAAAGGTCAAGCAGGAGCTGGGCTCGGATGCGGTCATCCTGGGATCCCGTACCCGGCGTCCCCAGGCCGGGCGACAGGAGAACGTCGTCGTTACCGCGGGACTTCCCGGCATCGATCCCCCCTGGGTGCAGGACCCCGGATTCCAGACGGGATCCGGCCGGCCGGAAAACTCCATGTGGCCTGGGGACGCGTCCCTCCTTCGTCAGGAACTGGATTCCCTCCGGGAAACGGTCCTCCAGTTCGAGCGCGATTGGGGACCGCGAACCCGGGAATCCGTTCTCGAACTGGTCCGCCATGTCGAGTCCCTGGGATCGGGAGTCTTTTCCGGGGAACCTGCTCACGGGGTTTCGGATGAACCGTCTCCGGCGGAAAAACTTCTGTGCGGAGCGGGCATTGACGCCGAATCTGTAAAATCGCTCGTCGAGGGTCTCCGGGCGCTCTCCTATTCGCCATCCGACCTCGAGGACGCGTCCCGTGTCCACTCCCTTCTCCAGTTCCTGATCGCAAGAAATATCCGGGTGGGGGGGTCGTTCCTCGAAAAAGCGAAGGACACGGTTCCCTTCGTCTGTCTTTTCACCGGGCCTACAGGAGTCGGAAAGACGACGACCGTCGCGAAGCTTGCGGCCGGTTTCACGCTGAAGCACAAGAAAAAGGTCCGTCTCGTCAATCTGGACACTTTCCGGATCGGAGCCCTCGAACAGCTCAAGATTTATGGGGACCTTATGGGATTGCCCGTCGAGGTCGCCTCGACGCCGGAGAGGTTCATCGCCCAGGTCACCGAGGCCTGCGACCGGAAATCGGACGACATTCTCCTCGTGGACACCGCCGGCCTTTCGTTTGGCGACATCGGAAAACTCCGTCCGTTCGTCGATGCCCTGAGCGGTGCCGGGAGCGCCGTGATCCACGTGTCCCTGGTTCTCGCGGCGTCGGCCAAGACCGAGGATCTGACCGGGGCCGTCGAGCGCTTCAGGAGCCTGACCCCCGGATCCCTGATCCTGACCAAGGTGGACGAGACGTCGGGTCTCGGATCCCTCTACCCGTTCCTTTCCCGCTCGACGCTTCCCGTCTCTTATGTTACAACCGGTCAGAAGGTACCGGACGACATCGAAGTCGCCCATGCGGGAAAACTGTCTCAATGGATCCTCGGGGGGTTTCGGTAAATGGCGGATCAAGCGGAAGGGCTTCGGAACAGGCAGGATCGACAAGGGCAAGACGACCCCGAAACGTCGACCCCGAGGGTCGTTTCGATCACGAGCGGAAAGGGAGGGGTCGGAAAAACGAACGTGACCGCGAACCTTGCGTTCGTCCTCTCGGAAACCTTCGGGAAAAAAGTCCTGGTGTTCGATGCCGATCTCGGACTGGGAAACATGGACGTACTCTTCAACCTTCGTCCCAGGTGGACGCTTCGGGATTTCATACTGGAAGACCGCCCGCTCTCGGACGTCCTCGTCCCCGGGCCTGCCGGGATACGGATACTGCCGGCCGCTTCGGGGGTCGAAGAGCTGACAGCCCTGACTCCGCAACAGAACCTTAAGCTCATCTCGGCGTTCGACCACCTGTCGGAGGACATCGACGTCCTTCTCATTGACACGGGGGCGGGGATCTCGGAAAATGTGCTGACATTCAACCTGGCCAGTCAGGAGACCCTTATTGTCGTGACCCCCGAACCGACCAGCCGCACTGACGCATTCGCCCTGATGAAAGTGTTGAACCGTCGTCAATCGGGAAAACCCCTTCTTTTTCTGGCGAACATGGTCCGTGACCGGCGGGAGGGACTCGAGCTTTTCGATCTCGTGTCCCGAGTGGCCGACCGTTTCCTTCCCGACCTGAATTTGTCGTTCGCCGGCTACCTTCCGCAGGATCCATCCGTTACCCAGGCCGTACGCAATCAGAAAGCTCTTTCGGAAATGTTGCCCGGAGCCCCTTTTTCCGTTGCGGTTCGCCAGTTGGCCCGCGATCTGCTCTCGAGACCCCCGAGGGAAGGCATCCGTTCCGGGATCGGACTTCTCATGAAACGTCTTCTATCCCCCCGGCAGGACGGACGCCCGGGGCTTTCGGAAGATGCATAGGACAACCATCGCATACGGTCTATCCAGATTGAGGGTCCATGGATCTTGATGACGCATCGCTGAAGGAGTTTGCCGTCACGGTCAAATACTACGCCCTTCGGTACGCCCATCGCCTGCCGCCGGAACTGGACGTCGACGATCTCGTCAGCGTAGGCATGACCGGGCTCCTGGACGCCGCCCGCCGGTTCGATCCCTCTCGCGGCATCAAGTTCAAGACGATGGCCGAGCACCGGATCCGGGGGGCCATGCTCGACGAAATCCGGTCGGTGGACTGGACTCCGCGTTCGGTTCGCGACAAGGCGTCGCAGTTCAATCAGGTCCGGGACGAGCTTCTCGGCCGCCTCCAACGGGAGCCGACCGACGAGGAAATTCGCGCCGGGCTGGGGCTCGACGAAGAGGCGTACAGGAAACTCTCGCGGGAGATCGAGCCCCATCTGGTTTTCTCGCTCGAGGACCTGATGGATATCGAGGACGGAGAGGGGCCGACGCTGATGGACCGCGTCGCTTCGGGATCGGAAACCGATCCCCTGGAAACCCTTCTCCGGAAGGAAGTCACGGATTCCCTGACCGAAGCGATCGACCAGCTTCCGGAAAAACAGCGGCTCGTCCTCTCGCTCTATTACTACGACGAGCTGACGATGAAAGAGGTGGCCCAGGTTCTGGGGGTCAGCGAATCCAGGGTGTCGCAGATCCATACCCAGGCGATCCTCGCGCTCAAGAAAACCCTCCTTGTTCTCCGGGATGCTTTCGAGCCTCCCAAAGGTTCTCCCTCCGTTGATCCCTGAATGGAGAACGCGTTGACAAAAACAGAGAAGGCCGCTTCCCTGGCCGATTTTCCGTTCCGATGTGAATAAAGTGTCCGCATCCCCGTTCCCGCACAGGCTTTCCCGCATTCTCTCCGAACATACCGGGATCTATCACGGGGAGGAGCGGCAATACCTTCTCGAAAGCCGCCTGTTTCCCCTCATCCGGAATTTTGGCCTGCCGTCCCTCGAATCCCTGGCGACCCTCCTCGAACGTACGCCCTCCGACGCCTCTCCCTGGCCGGAAGTGTTCGACGCGGTCACGACGGGGGAAAGCTTTTTCTTTAGGGACCTGCCCGGCATCAATCTCCTTTTCAATACCGTCATCCCGGAGCTTGGACAAACGGGGCGGACCGTCACGTTTCTGTCGGCGGGCTGTTCTTCAGGAGAAGAGGTCTACACCCTCGCCATTTTGCGGGAGCGGGCAAAGCTGTCCCAGCCGGTCGAGATCGACGGTACCGATCTTTCGTTCCGGAACATCGAACTGTCCCGCAAGGGGCTCTATTCGGAACGTTCCCTTCGATTCGTCGACGTGCGGTCGAGGCTCGCTTATTTCGAGCCGGAGGAAAATGCGTTCCGGATCCGGGAGTCCGTCCGTCAGGGCGTACGTTTCCGCCAGGGCAATCTCCTCTCCCTGGACCGGGACGTCCCTCCGGAATTCTACGACGCGATCGTCTGCCGGAATGTCGTCATTTACTTTTCGACAGAAGCGAGAAAAAGAGTCATCAAGAATTTTTATCTGAGCCTGAAAAGGGGAGGGGTCCTTATCTTGGGCTCGGGAGAGATCCTTCCGGAGAGCGACGAGTTTCAGTTCGTTTCCGAAGTGCACGGCTCGGTCTTTCTCTACCGGAAGGACGGAAAATCCTAGAGAATGTTTTTTTATGGACTGTCTTTTGGTAGAGTAAAAGCCACAATCCCAAAACATCATGGACTTTTTCCTTACGGGTTTCAGGGGGGGTGCCCTGTTCCCGGGAGAAAAAAATTCCGATAAGGAAGTTCAGGACGACGAAGTCCGTCAGGGTCCTTCGGGCCCATTTGGCTGTCGAAGGGGAGGTTTGATAGTGGATTTCAATATGCGGGTTCTCGTCGTCGATGATTTCTCGACGATGCGAAGGATCGTCAAGAACACGCTGCGCCAGATCGGCTTCACCAACATCGAGGAAGCCGAAGACGGCCAGAAGGCATACGACCGCCTGGCGTCCGAGAAATTCGATTTTGTTGTCAGCGACTGGAACATGCCGAACATGACGGGAATCGATCTTCTCCGCAAGGTCCGGGCCACGCCCCAGCTCAAGCATCTTCCATTTTTGATGGTGACGGCGGAGGCGAAGCAGGAAAATGTCGTCGAAGCGATCAAGGCCGGAGTGTCCAACTATATCGTCAAGCCATTCACGGTTGCCACGTTGCAGGAAAAAGTCGCCAAGATCTTCAAGGAGCGATAGAGTTCTGCCGATCTCGGCGGGAGAGATGTATGTCGGAGACCTTTGACAATGAGGAAATGCGGGAAATCATCCAGGATTTCCTGGCCGAAGCGGAAGAGATGCTCGAGGGCCTCGATACCTATTTCGTGCAACTCGAAGCGAATCCCGACGACAAGACCCTCCTGAACGAAATTTTCAGGGCGGCCCACAGCATCAAGGGTTCGGCAGGATTCATCGGCTTGAACCGTATCGTCGATGTCGCGCACCATGCGGAAAACGTCCTGAACCAGCTCAGGCAGGGGATGATGCGGGCCGAGCCGGCGGTCGTCGATATCATTCTCGAAGCGATGGACGCGCTCAAGCTTCTGGTGGGGGAAGTCAAGTCCGGAAAGCCGGTGGAACTCGATATCGAGGGACTGAACATGAAGCTCGATCTCCTGCTCCAGTGGGGAGAGGACGTCCAGACCGAGAGCGAACGCGAAGCGGCCGGAGTGCACGTTCCCCAAGAAGAGGCGCCGACAGCCGGGGATATTGAGGAAATGCCCGGGGAACCGTCCGAAGAAGACGCCTCACCCTCCCCGGTACTCCGGGAGCCCGTCAAGACCGAAGTCGCCGTGGCGCCCGCGCCCCGCCCGTCGGCCCCCGCAGTCGAGGGTGTAACGCCGGTCCCGGTGGCCGGAGAGGTCGACCAGACGATTCGCGTCGAAACCTCCCGCCTCGACAATGTGATGAATCTCGTCGGAGAGCTTGTCCTCGGGCGCAACCGGCTTGTCCGACTCTCTTCCGATATCGCCGACCAGTCGGAATGGGAGATCCGGACGAAGGACATCGCCGAAGCGGTGACCCAACTGTCCCGCGTGACGACCGACCTTCAGCTCGCCGTGATCAAGACCCGCATGCAGCCGATCAAGAAAGTCCTCGGAAAGTTTCCGCGCATGGTACGGGACCTTTCGCGCAAAATGGGGAAAGAGGCGGTCCTGGAACTCTCCGGCGAAGAGACCGAGTTGGACAAGTCGGTCATCGAAGAGATCGGGGATCCCCTCGTTCACATCATCCGGAATGCGATCGACCACGGGATCGAGTCTCCCGAGGACCGGATGCGGATCGGGAAGCGTACAGAAGGGGTGATCCGGATTTCGGCCTATCAGGAAGGCAATTCGATCGTGATCGAGGTTTCGGACGACGGAAAGGGAATCGACGCCAACCGCATCCGTGAGAAAGCCGTCTCGAAAAAACTGATCACCCAGGCGGACGCCGACCGGATGTCGGACGCCGAAACCCTGAACATCATCTTTCTTCCCGGGTTCAGTACGGCGGAGAAGGTCACGGATGTTTCGGGCCGTGGTGTCGGCATGGATGTTGTCCGCACCAATATCAGCAAAATCAACGGTTCCGTCGATATCCGCACCCGGCCGGGAGAAGGTTCGACCTTCATCATCCGGCTCCCTCTTACGATCGCGATCATCCAGGCCCTGATGGTGTCCATCGGCTCGGAAGTCTACGCGGTGCCCCTCCAGACCGTGGTTGAAACGGTGAAGATCACCGAGAGCGACATCAAGACGCTGTCCGGCTCGGATGTTCTGAATCTCAGGAATCAGGTCCTCCCCCTGCTCCGTCTTCGGGACGAGTTCAAGGTTCCCGTGAACGGCGAACCGGATGCGCGAAAAAACCGGTACGTCGTCGTCGTTCAGCTCGGATCCCGGCTTCTCGGGTTGGTCGTGGACCGCCTGCCCTACCAGGAAGAGGTTGTGATCAAGAGCATGGGTCCGTTCCTATCGGGCATCCGGGGGATGGCGGGTGCGACCATAACGGGGGACGGGAAAGTGGTCCTGATCCTGGATGTCGGGGAAATCCTCCAGGACATCCAGTTCCGTCTGAATCAGAGCGTCTCATCCGTCGGATCCGCGGTTGCCGGCCATCCCTAGGGAGCACCGATGATCAGGGTTTTGGTGGTCGACGATTCCGTGTCCTTCAGAAAATCCCTTTCTTTTTTGCTGGAGAAGATTCCCGGGGTTACCGTGTCCGGGACGGCAGGCTCTGCCGAGGAAGCCCTGGATTATTTCCAGGGATCCCCTCCCGACGTCATGACCCTGGATATCGAGATGCCCGGGATGGGAGGACTCGCCCTCGCCGAGAAAGTCCGGGCCATCGCCCGCACCCGGATCCTGATCGTAAGCTCGTTCACGCCTCAAGGGTCCGCGATTGCCGTTCAGGCGCTCCTGAGAGGGGCCCACGACATCCTTCACAAACCCAGGACGTCCGACGAAGAGTTCCTTTTCCGGACCGAGATCGCCCGCAAGGTAAGGGCTTTGGGAAAATCTGCCGATGAGGAGAGGGAAGGGATATCCCGGGTCTCCAAACATGGGACGGTTTCCCTGCCCCACGATCGCCCGAAAATCCTGGTGATCGGCGGATCCACGGGCGGACCGCTGGCCATTTCGGAACTCCTGGGCGAGCTCAAGGAGTGCCCATTGCCCCCGGTGTTCATTGTCCAGCATATGCCTCCGGGCGTTCTTCCGTACTTTGCGGAACGTCTTTCGAAAACGTTGGGAATGGACGTGGGCATGGCATTTCAGGGAGAGGTCCTGTCGCCCGACACAACCCGTATTGCTCCCGCGGGGCTCCAGTCTCTCCTCACGGAAGCCGCGGACGGATTCCGCGTCCGGATGGAAGAAGACCGGTCGGGTTCTCTCCATATCCCTTCGATCGACAGGACATTCGAGTCCGTCGCAAGCGTGGCCGGGACCCGGGCCGTGGGGGTTCTTCTTTCGGGTTTGGGAGACGATGGCGCCAGGGGGTTGAAAATGATCCGGGACAGAAAAGGACAAACGTTCATCCAGAGCCCCGAGTCTTCGGCGGTCGCAGGGATGCCGATGGCGGCCATCTCCGAAGGGGCGTCCGACCGGATCCTGTCTCCTCAGGACATCGGGAAGGCTTTGCAGTCCTGGTTCAGTGCTCGGTGAGGTCGGTCCTTTGAAGGCCGTGACCGTGAAAGGAAAGGGGTGTTCGGGTGAAGCTTAAACTCCAGACTAAAGTCCAGTTGGCTACAGCAGTGACGCTGATCGTCGTACTGAGCATCTCCGGGTTCTTTTTTCTGAAGGATTCTTCCAGGAACTTGATGGAGCAGGAGACCAAGAAGTCCGATATGATGGCCCAGTCGATCATCAAGGGAATGTCGACGGTGATGATGTCCGTGAACGCTCCCGCGCTGAGCCATAACCTGATCGACGACCAGAAGAAGCTGCAGGGGATCGTTCGGATACAGATGATCCGGCCCGACGGGGTCCAGGCGTTCTACGACAACGACACGATCGAAGAGGTCAACCGGTGGCGGCATTACCAGGCCTACGTGCCCCGGACTTTTTTGACCCATCCCAAGCACGATACCCGTAAATTCAAGGAAGATCCACGGTTCAGGCAGGTCGTCGAAAGCGGGAAAGCCGTCGCTTACAAGGAAACGATCGACGGCGCCCCGGCCCTGACGAAGCTTTTTCCCGTTTCCTTCGAGAACAACTGCTATCTCTGCCACGGATACCAATCCAAGAAGAAAGTCATGGCGGTCCTCAGGGTCAGCACGCCCCTGGCCGAATTCAAGCAGGTCCAGCACAGCCTGACTGTCCAGGTCTTCCTTCTGTATCTCGCCGTGATCGCGATCCTCATCGTGATCCTCTCCATTCTCGTCCGGGTCCTCACCATCAAGCCGATCCACCAGGTGGTCGATGTCATCGGGATGACCGCCGAAGGGGACCTGACCCACACGATCGAGCCCAGGACGCAAGACGAGATCGGGGAACTGATGGTGCATTTCAATGCGATGGTCGCCAAGCTCAGGGGATTGATCATCCGGCAGATCGAGGAGGGCAAACGGGCCGCCGAAGGAGCCCGCCACATGCTCGATCGCCTCGAAGGCATCCGGCTACGGTGCGATCAGGAAGCCGAACAGGTCCAGACGGCCTCCGCGGCGACGGAAGAGCTGTCCCGTTCGTTCAATGAAGTGGCCCGGAACACGCGGACGGTCGCCGACCTTTCATCCCAGACCGATCGGGAAGCCACGAAAGGGCTCGAGTCGATCCAGCGCGCATCTTCCGAGCTGTCGCGGATTTCGGGGATCGTGAGCGATGCCTCGAACAGCATTATGGAACTCGGGAAGAGTTCGGAGCAGATCTCCCAGATCGTGAACATCATCGACGAGATTGCCGAACAGACCAACCTTCTCGCCTTGAATGCCGCGATCGAAGCGGCCAGGGCCGGCGAGCAGGGGAAGGGATTCGCCGTCGTCGCGGACGAGGTGCGGAAACTCGCCGAGCGGACGACCCGATCGACCCGCGAAATTTCCGATACGATCAAGTCGATCCAGGATCTGACGGAAAAGTCGGTGAGAGTCATGACGAAGGGTTCCCGCGAAATGACCGAACTGATCACGGTGATGACGTCGGCGTCGGATCTCCTGACCGGGATTGTGGCTTCGGTCAAGGAGGTGACCGTTCAGGTGAATCAGATCGCCCTGGCGACCACCCAGCAAAGCCAGGCGGTCAGCCAGGTGGCGACGGCCGTCGAAAACGCGTCGGTCGGAAGCCAGACGATCCGCCAGAGTGCCATCGATGCTGCCGAAGCAGGCTCCGAGCTCGAAGCGCGGATGCAGGATCTCGAACAGTACTTGAAGCAGTTCAAGACGGGAGAGTGAACGCTCACGGGATGGAGGGCCATGGATGGACCTGATGGAACGAAAGAATCCGCTTTCGGAGCTGGATATCCGGAACATGCAGGAGGGACTGGAGGAGTTCGAAACGGAAGTCCTCCAGCTCGTGAGCTTCAAGCTGGCCGGCGAGGAATATGCCGTCGACGTGATGACCGTCCAGGAAATCAACCGTCTCGCCGATGTGACGAGGGTTCCCAAAGCTCCAGGTTTTGTGGACGGAGTCGTCAATCTTCGGGGTAAGATCCTTCCCGTTATCAATCTGAGGCGGTTTCTCGGTTTTCCCCCGACGACGGAAATCACGGAGGAGATGAGGACAATCGTCGTCAATGCGGAAGGGGTCCTGGCGGGACTGACGGTCGATGCCGTCAACCAGGTCATCCGCATCCCGGCGAAACGGGTCGAAAAAAATCAGGATTTCGGAAGCGCCCGGAACCTGGGCGATGTCATACAGGGAGTTGTCCACCTTGAGGACCGACTGGTCATCCTTCTCGATATTTTCCGGCTATTGAACACGAAATCGTCGGAAAAAGAACGACCGGGATTTTAGAGCCGCACCATGGATATCACGACCCTTCTGGGTTTCATTATCGGTCTCGGGGGAATTCTGGGAGGGGCGACCCTCGAAGGATTGCCCATGGGCACGATATTCCAGCTGACCGCGGCGATCATCGTGTTCGGGGGTACGTTCGGCGCCACACTGGTCACGACTCCCCTTTTCGAAGTCATTTCCGCCCTTAAGGCGACACCGCGCCTTTTCCTCAATGCCAAGGCCGATCCGGGGGCCGTGATCCGGAAGATCGTGGAGCTTTCCAAGGTGTCCCGGAAAGAAGGCCTGCTGAAACTCGAAGCGTACCTGGACGATCCGTTCATCAAGGCGGACCCGTTCATGACCCGGGGGGTACGGATGGTCATGGACGGAACGGACATCAACAAGGTCCGGGATGCCCTCGAGACCGAATCCCATTATATCGAAGAAGAGGAATCCGCTGCCGCGAAGGTGTTCGAGGCCGCCGGAGGGTATGCGCCCACGATAGGCATCCTGGGTGCCGTTCTGGGCCTCATCCACGTGATGAGCAACCTTTCCGACCCCAACAAGCTGGCCGAAGGGATCGCCGTGGCGTTCGTGGCGACCGTCTACGGGGTGGGGTCGGCGAATCTCATCTTTCTGCCCCTTGCGGGGAAGCTGAAGATCAAGAACAAAATACTGGTCCGGTTCCGGGAAATCGTCATCGAAGGTCTGGTCGGCATTGGACAGGGGGAAAACCCCAACTATATCGAGGATCGTCTCCTGGGCTTCCTGAATGAACCCGAGAGGGCCAAGCTCGTCGGAAAAGGATAGGGGTGCCTCATGGCGAAACGCGTCAAGCACGAGGAACACGAAAACCTCGAACGCTGGCTTGTCTCCTATGCCGATTTCATCACGCTCCTTTTCGCCTTCTTCGTCATGCTTTACGCCATCTCGTCCCTGAACACCGGGAAGTTCCGGGTCCTTTCGAACGCCATCGTCGCGACCTTCCAGCACAAGAAAGAAATCAGCCACAAGCACATCGTCATTCCGAAAGACAACAATGTCAGCTCGGGCAAGGCAACCCCCCAGGTCCAGTCCGTCCTCTTCCGGACCATGCAGCTCCTTGTCCAGAAATCGTCCCAGCGCGGCGACATGAAGGTGGTTCAGACGAAGGAAGGCACGATACTTCGGATCCAGTCGCGCCTCCTGTTCGCCACGGGTCACGCACGGATCCGACCTGAAGCGGTTCCCGTGCTGAAGAGCATCGCGGGGGTGCTCGCGAAATCCAAGCACGAGTTCAGGGTCAGGGGGTATACCGACAACCAGCCGATCCGGACCGCGCGATATCCCAACAATTGGGCCCTTTCCACCATGAGGGCCGTCAACGTCTTGACCCGTCTTGTCCAGTATGGTTCCATAGAGCCGGAACGGATCGGAGCCGCCGGGTTCGGAAAGTACCGGCCGATTGCCTCCAACATGACGTCACAGGGCCGGGAAACGAATCGCCGGGTCGAGATCATGATCTTGAACAGGGAGTATGTTCCCAAGCGGTACGAGGAAGCGATTTTCCCGAAGAAAGCCCCGGAAAAGGCGTCCACTCCCGCCCAGCCGACAGTGCCCCAGATATAGGGCATTCCCGGCAGAGAGGAAACGACAGTGGGTATCCTTCCGACCGTTGGGGTCCAGCAAGCCGTGGAACAGCTTCCGGCGATCGTCCAGCAGGGAGTCCTGACCGGAGGGGATCCGAAGACCGTTCTCCCGTCCGAACAGGATCGGGTCAAGGACGTGGTCGAAGTGTCTTCCGTCGCCCCGTTGCTTCCCGTCGGGAAAGGGCGCGAAGCCTCGTCTTCCCCCAAAGGAGAGGACGAGGTCGACACCGGAGGGGACCGCAAGCGCCGGGGTAAAGGAAAAACCTCCAGGGGACGTCGGCTGGACTTGAGGGCCTGACGCCCCAATGCCCGAACGGAAATGGGCCGAAGGGACCGGAATGGGTTTTCGGATTTTCCAAGGGATTTTGGACGGGACGCTCCTTGTCTTCCTGGCGATACTCATCGCCTACGTACGCGTCGTGAAGCATTCGATCCAGCGCCTCGCACGGGATAAATCCGTCGTCCCCGAGCGCAAGCCGGAACCGTTATCGCAGACGTCGGAGCGGGATGGGGTCATGAGACAGTTCCGGTCCCTCCAGGAAGCGGTCGGACGTGCGGCCGACATGCGTGCGAGGATGGAAATCCTTTTCCACGACGCCGAACGGTGGATCGAGGATCTTGAGCAACTCCGTTCGGTTCAGCCTCCTCCTTCCCCGGCCAACCCGGAACTTCAGGATTCGTTTGGGCCGTCCTCTCCTCCGGCCGTCCCGTACGCCCATCCGGAACCCCAGACCGACAACGAACGGATCATCGCCCTGGCAGCGAAAGGGCATTCGGTTCGCGAGATCGCCCAGGTCATGAATCGCGGGGAAGGAGAGATCGAGCTGATCCTGGGTCTTTCACGCCTTTCGGACGGACGGTCTCCCCTCCTGGGCTAGCGTCCGTGGTTCTCCAGATCCCCCCCGTGTCGGGCGGGGCCGGAGGCTCCTTCCCGTTTTTCTCCACGTCTCTTTGGGAGGCCCTTGAACGCCTCGTGCCGTCCTTGTCGGGCCAGTCTCCCCCGCTGACCCTCTCCCCCCGGGAGATCCCCGGGATGCCCTCCCCCGCGTTCTGGGCGCAGGAAGCCCATGTTCTTCTCCCCCCCCCGCCTCCCGAACTCGGTGTCCTTCCGGTTCCCCTTACGGCCGTCCTTGTCAGAAAAGGTTCAGAATGGCTCGTCCGGGCCCGGCCTTCCGACTCCCGAGAGAAGGACGTTCTCTGGGAATGGCGGTTCTCCGGAAAAGAAAAACCCTTGCCTGCTCCTTTACCGGAGCGTTCGGCAAGCGATTCGTTTTCCGCGCTCTCCGGAGGGCACGCACCGTTCCGGTCGGAAACGTCCCCACCTACGCAGGGTACGGATCTGTTTCTTGGTCCCTTCCCGGCAGGTCCGGATATCGGACCGAAGCCGGAACGGTGCGATCTCGAGATCCGTTGGCCGAAGGTTTCGGATACGGAGCCTGAGACAGGGGAGGCCGGGCCCTGCGGTCTTTTTCCATTCCGCCTGGAAGTCCGATATCCCGACGGAGAGACGGCGGTCGTGGGAGGCGTGTACGATTCAAAGAGCCGCTCCCTTTCGCTGACGTCACGCATGTCCACGGATCGTCTGGCGGACTTCTGGTTTTCCCGGCAGGAAAGCCTTTCATCCGATCTTTTCTCGGTCTTCGGGATCCGTTTCCCCGGAGGGGCGGATCCCGAAGAAGGAAAACATTGCGAGAATCGTTCCCGATGAAACAGGAGCCCCCGGACTCCCTGGCAGTCGCACTCCGATATCGTCCGGGCGAGGACGAAGCCCCGGTCGTCGTCGCCTCCGGTCGGGGAGAGATCGCCAGGACGATCCTGGAACTTGCGGCCCGTTTCCGGATTCCCGTCCGGGAAAATCCCGACCTGGCCTCCTTCCTGGTAAGGCTTCCGACAGATCACCCGATACCCCCCGAGCTCTACGAGGCCGTGGCCCTTCTCCTGGCGTATCTCTACCGCTATCCGGGCAACGGTTCGAAAGGACCCTCGAGATCGTGACGACCCGTTTTGCCGGTTGTCGGAGGTTGGAAGGCAAAACATGATCTTCACCCATTAAGGAGACAACCGATGCGCGAACAAGAGCCGGCACGTCTTCCGGTTCCCCCGTTCACGAAAGAGACGGCACAGGTGAAAGTCCGTCTCGCCGAAGACGGCTGGAATTCGCGGGACCCGGAGACCGTCGCAAAAGCCTATACGATCGGAAGCCAATGGAGGAACCGGGCCGAATTTCTCGTCGGCCGGGACGAGATCGTCCATTTCCTGACCCTGAAGTGGAACAGGGAACTCGGATACCGTCTGATCAAGGAACTCTGGGCCTTTGACGGTGCACGGATCGCCGTCCGGTTTGCCTACGAGTGGCACGACGATTCGGGCAACTGGTTTCGCTCCTACGGCAATGAAAATTGGGAGTTTTCCGCGAATGGCTTGATGGAACGCCGTCTGGCATCCATTAATGACCTTCCGATCCGGGAACAGGAGCGAAAGTTCCATTGGCCCCAGGGTCGGCGGCCTGACGGGAGTCCCGGACTGAGCGACTTGGGTTTGTGAATATCCGGATACAAGCCTGTTCCGGCAGGATTCTTGGGAAGAGGAAACCCGGTCTGGTAGAATTGTGGCTTTATTGGGAATGCACCCCGGGGTCCGCTCTTTCGGCGGGCCTCTTCCATACCGAAAGGAAACTCGCCAGATGGATTTTCGAAATCGATGGTCTCAAAGGATCCAAAGTCTTCCCCCCTACCTGTTCGCGAGGATCGACGAAAAAAAACGTGAAGCCCAGGCACGGGGAATGGATATCATCAATGTCGGCATCGGAGATCCGGACACGCCGACCCTGGCCCCGGTCGTCGACGCCGCCCGGGAAGCGGTCGGCAGGCCCGAACATCACCAGTACCCCTCCTACGAAGGGATGCTCTCGTTCCGGACCGCCATCGCCCGCTGGTACGAACGCCGGTTCGGTGTGCGGCTCGATCCCGCAAACGAGGTTCTCGGGCTGATCGGTTCCAAGGAAGGGATCGGACATCTCCCCCTGGCGTTCGTCGATCCGGGGGATGTCGTGCTTGTCCCCGAACCGGGATATCCCGTCTACCATGCGGGGACCCTGTTTGCGGGGGGAACGACGCATTACATGCCGATCCTGGAATCGAACGGTTATCTTCCCGATCTCGAACGCGTTCCGGAATCGGTTTACCGAAAAACGAAGATCATGTTCGTCAACTACCCGAACAACCCGACCGGCGCCACCGCCCCCGACGCTTTTTTTGGTGCGGTCGTCGAAAAAGCCGCGAAGTTTGGATTCATCGTCGCACACGACGCGGCCTATTCCGAAGTCTATTACGACAAGAATCCCCCGAAGAGCTTTCTCTCGTTCCCGGGGGCGAAGGATGTCGGCATCGAATTCCACAGCGTGTCCAAGACCTACAACATGACGGGTTGGCGCGTCGGTTTCGCCGTGGGAAACCCGTCCGTTCTCGCGGGGCTCGGTAAAATCAAGAGCAACCTTGATTCCGGTATTTTCCAGGCGCTCCAGGAAGCCTCGATCCGGGCCCTGGAGTTGCCGGACAGCGCGCTTGCCGGGCTCAGGGACCTTTATCAGAAACGCCGCGACATCTTTGTTCCCGGTCTTGTCCGGTCGGGCTTGAGGGTCACGCCCCCGAAGGCCTCCTTCTATATCTGGGCGGGGTTGCCGAAAGGGTTCTCTTCCGAGGAAGCCTCCCTGGCGCTTCTCGATAAGGCCGGTATCGTGGCGACCCCCGGGACCGGGTTCGGCGCATCCGGAGAGGGGTATATCCGGTTTGCCCTGACCGTCGGGGAAGACCGTCTTGCCGAGGCGGTCGCCCGGATCGAAAAGCTTGGTCTTTTCGGGAAACGGTGATGGTGTTCGGGGCCGGTCTGGGGGGCAATCTCCCGGGGACCCCGGATGCGTTTTGGTGGTTACTGGAGGCGCTGAAATCGGACGGTAGGATCCGACTGACAGGTGTTTCCCGATGGTTCCGGACCGTCCCCTGGGACGTCGCCTCCCCGCCCTACTGGAATATGTGCCTTGTCGGAGTGACCCCCATGTCGCCCGACGGGTTGTTCGGGGTCTTAGACGGTCTCGAACGAGCCTGTCCCCGGAGAGGGAAGGGTCGTCTCTGGCCACGGGTCCTGGACGTCGACCTTCTCTTTGTTTGGCCCGGGTTTCCCCCGAAACGAAAGGACCTCATCCTTCCGCATCCCGGGCTGTTCCGCCGTCCGGTCTTGCTCGCGATCCTCGGGGAAGCCTTGCGGCAGGCCCGGATTCCGCCCGAAAGCGTCCTGGGCTCGTATCCGCCCGGACACCCGCTCGGGGAAGCTCCTGTGGCGGGCATGGCACCGTCGTCCACTCCGCCGGGATCGATGCGTTCCGGGTCGAGAATCCGGGAGTTCCCGTGATCCGCTTCCTTGAATGGAAACTAAAGACCTTCCTTGCCGGTCTGCTGACGTTCCTTCCGTCGGTCGCGTTTGCCGCGGCACCTCTCTCCCCGACATGGGAAGTGACGGGAGGGGAAAGCATTTACTCGCAAAGCAACTGGTATTATTTCGGGGAAATCGGGGGCTTCTTTCCCCTGTTCGGAAAGAACGGACCGTTCGCGGCCTCCGCCAATCCGGAAGTCGGGACCGCCGGTACCGGGTCGCCGACCCTCCATGTGTTCCTCGGCGTGAACGATCTGGTCTACATCACGTCGGACGCCATTTCGGCACGGGATACCCAAACCTACGAGGGGCTGGAACCTTCGGTCGGGATCCGGTGGCCTCTGCCGCAAGGGTTCGTCGAAGGGGACGTCGGAGCGGCGTTGGCGAATTTCTACGAGGCCAAGACCCCGGTCCAGGGACTGGCCGGCCTCTATTTGCAGGGAGAGTTCTACCGGTTGCTGGGGCCCGGAGCGTTCGACCTTTTCGCGAACTATACCGGCTATAACGCCTATTGGTATGTACAGGCCCGATATCTCGTGCCGGCCTTCACCACGCCGGGATTTTCCCTTTTCGCGGGGCCCGAAGACATCGGAGAGACGGCAAACGGCTATTGGGCCGGACTCGGAGGAGCCGTGTTCGGATTCGACATACCGGCGGTCAAATCCTATCTTACCCTGGACTTCGGGCTGCTTCGCTCTTCCGCCGGGAACGGGGCCGGCGGATACGAAGGGTTTTCGTGGTATGTCTCTTTTTGACCGTTCGGAGAGAGCCACCCCGGGTGCGTTGATCGAAGCCCGCAGGCGGATCGGCTGGGAGGACTCACGCTCCTCGCTTCTCGACTGGTATCGAAAAACCGGCCGCTCCCTGCCCTGGCGGGAAGACTTGTCCCCCTACCGGGTATGGGTCTCGGAGATCATGCTCCAGCAGACGACAGTCGCAACGGTTGTGGGCTATTTCGACCGTTTCATGTCGCGGTTTCCGGACGTGGGGAGTCTGGCCGCCGCGCCCGTCGAACAGGTCCTGAAAAGCTGGGAGGGCCTGGGGTATTACCAGAGGGCACGGAATCTCCAGAAGGCGGCCCGGGAGATCGTCGGCCGGGGCGGTTTCCCGGAAAATCTGGAGACCTGGATGGCACTTCCCGGGGTGGGGCGTTCCACGGCGGGAGCGATCTGTTCCATCGCGCTCGGGCTCGAAACGCCCATTCTCGACGCCAATGTCCGACGGGTCCAGAGGCGTTTTCTCCACGCGATGGATCCGGGTTCGCCGGACGAGGGGCTCCTGTGGGAGAGTTCGACCCGCTTCGTGACCGGTGCCGGGGATCCGGGCCTCGTCAACCAGGCCCTGATGGAAGTGGGGGCTACGGTCTGTCTTCCGCGTTCCCCCCGTTGTGTCGATTGTCCGTTTTCCCGACAGTGCCTGACGTTGACCCTTGGGCTTTCCGATGCGCTTCCGGCCCGAAAGAAGACTTCGCGTCCTCTCCGAGTGCGGACTGTTCTCGTCCCCCCGGGACGAAGAACCGTCTGGCTCCTGAAAAACGAGTGCGGACGGCTCATGGAAGGGCTTTGGGATTTCCTCTCCCGTCCGGGTCCGCCCGGTCACTTCCCGGACGAGCCCGGATGGTCGGGACGCCACCTGGGAACGGTGGAGCATGTTTACTCCCACTTCAGGGAAGAAGTCCATGTTTTCGAGATCGATCCCGGCGGTTCCGGAGGATTGTCGGAGGAAACGTCCCGCGTTTCGACCGTTTCCCTTCCCGATTCGGCCCGGTATCCGTTGACGGGGGTGGCGCGCAAAATCCTGGCCTTCCTGTCCGAACTCGATCGCGGGGAGAACCGTTGAAGCTCTGGTGGCCGATCGTCCCCTGGCTCCCCCTCGTGTTCTTCCTCTCGGCGTGCCAGGTCACATCCGGACTGGTCTGGAGAGCCCTTTCCCTGGGAAACGGGATCCAGCCGACCGGGGTGTCCTGTCCGGTTCTGGGGACCTGTTTTGTGGTGGGGCAGGGCGGGCTCATCCTGAGGACGACGAACGGCGGCAGCACGTGGAACCAGCTGAATCTCGTCAACGGATCGCCCGCCCTGGCCAACTTCAACCTGACCGCGATCAGCTGCCCGACCTCTCTCCTGTGCTACATCACGGGGAATCAGGGGCTCATACTCGAGACTCCGGACGGAGGACAGACCTTTCAGACCCAGTATGTGACGGTCAACGGAAACCTGACGTTCAACGACGTGGTCTGCCAGGTCAACGGAACTCCCGCGTGCGTGGCCGTAGGAAACAACAATACAATCTTCATCCTTGCCCAGCTTCAGGGACCGTGGACGGCCGACCTTGCGACACAGCCGGGAATCGGCCCGGCCAATTTCAACCAGGTGGCCCTTTTCGGACAGACGATCTTCATATCGGCACTTTCCCAGTCCGGCCAGGGGGTGAACGGGCTCGTGGAGTCCCTGAACGGGGGGACGAGCTTTCTCCTGATCCCGATTCCGTCGGGGCTTGCGTCCCAGGGAATATCCGGCGTGGCCTGCCAAAGCGCGACACTCTGCCTGGCGGACGGTCCCGGGACCGTCCTCTTGACGAACAGCGGAGGGCAGACCTGGATCCCGGCGGGAATCCCGGCAAACACGTCCGGACTTGGATACCTGACCGGTGCCGGTGCCACATCGGACGGTTCATTCTGGGCCTTCGGATCCTCGGGCGCTCTTATCCAGATACCACAGCTTTTGACGGGGAACCTCGGGTTCGGGCCGGGCGTCGCACAGACCCTCCCGGGGAACAGCGTGAGTTTTGCCGTCAATGCAGTTTCCTGCGAAGCCCAGGACGAATGCCTCGCGGTCGCCTACTCTCTTTCAGTGCCCGGGCAGGTCTATCTTTCTTCGATTCCCTAGCCCGTGTGACGTCCGATTGACGGCAAATGGTTGTCACGCTTGTGATTTGGGAGGACGTCCAGTATTCTGGTGTGCGTTCATCGCCGGTTATTAAGGGGTGTGTCTGATCGATCCGGGGATCGTGATCGTCTTGGTCCGGACGCGAATAAGGAGTCTGTCCTCATGCACACAAAGACGTTCAGGACAGGAATTGCGCTTTTGATCGGAACCGTTCTTCTCTCGGGGTGCTTCGGACAGTTTGCCCTGGTCAGGACGGTTTACGATGCCAACCAGTCGATCGACAACAAATGGGCCCGGTCCGTCACGACTGCGCTCCTGATCATCATCCCCGTCTACGGGCTGGCGGGCTTTGCCGACTGGGTCATCGTGAATCCGATCGAATTCTGGACAAAGAAGAACCCCATCACCGACAAGGCCACCGTATCCTCGAAGAATGACGGGGTTCCCCAAAACGGTACCCTGACGACCCTGAACACGTTCGGAGAACGGGTCGTGGTTTCCTGGCACTATTCGGCGGACCGGACCCGGGTTTCGGCGATCGTTGTGACCTTCGGAACCGGCAGGAAGGCGTCCGTCCGGATGGTCCGATCGCGCGCGACAATCGGTGCCCTGGGATCAGGACCGGTGTCCGTCACGGACGTGACCTTCGACAAAAACACGCCCCTGATCCATCGTTCCGCGGGCTAGTTGCTTTGAACAGGGCGCTCAGGAGGAGCGGCTCGTATCTGCCGGCTCTTCCTTCTTTTCCAGGGCTTCCCGGAACGCGTTCCAGCCAGCCCGATAGGCGGTCTTCAAGGCACCCGCCTCGGATGAGAGTTTTTTGGCTCCTTCCGCAAGGACCTCCCGTTCGCTTTCAATGAACTCGGTCGTTTCGTCCCGGATCGTCGAATAGGCGGTCTGGAACCTTTCGTTGGCCTTGCGCCTGAGTTCCGGCGAGAGAAGAACGGTGAGTGCCGCTCCGGCAATGGCGCCGGACAGGAAGAGAAGGAAGCTTTCAGTCGAGGAACGTTCCGATTCGGTCATGATAGGACTCCTTCATCGATGGGCTGTACTGGTCCCCGACAGGCCTAGCGTTTCGTGTCGGCGGAATCCTTTGCGTTCTTGTGGCCGTTCCATGTGTTTCGAAAGGTGTGGACGCCGGTTTCCAGCGCTTTCCAGAGCAGGACAATTGGCACCCCCCCGGGCCTTTTGGGAAAGAGGATCATGCCCAGAAGTTCGAGGATCCGGCCGAGGTTCCACTGGTTCACCTTCTCGCGGGTCGAACGGTAGGCCGATTCGGCTTCTCCGGTGATCAGGTCGAGGCGGGACAGGACCGATGACAGCCTTTCGATCGCGGGAAGCGTTTCCCGCTCGAGCCGGGACAGCGTTACCCCTGTTTGGTCGAGAAAGCGCGCGATCCGGACGACGAGGAAGACGAACGCCCCGACAGCGCCGGCGAAGAGAATCAAGAGAACGGTTTCGAATGGCGTCATGAGACTCCCGTCCGGTGGGTTTCGTGAGATTCCGGCCTGAATTGCCGAAACTCCATTTTTTCACGATGGTCTTCAAAAATCAAAGTCCGGCCTTTACAATCGGAGAGATGGGTGCGCCGCAATGATTCCTGACAACCGCCGGCACTTCGGAGTCCTGGCATTTCTCCTCGTTCTCCTGACATTTGTCTTCTGGCTGCTCTTCCGCCATCCGTCATCGTTCGGTTTCGTCCCGCACAGGAATGCGAACCTTTCGATGCTTCCCGGGGATCTCGGCCATTCCCTGCTGCGGCTCCTGGGGGGATATCTCCTTTCCCTTGCCTTCGCGTACGTCTACGGGATGCTGACGGCGTTGACCAAGTGGGGAGAGCGCTATCTCCTTCCGGTTCTCGATATCCTGCAGTCGATCCCGATCCTGGGTTTTTTCCCGGCGGTGGTTTTTCTCCTGGTCCACCTTTTCCGGAACCCCGCCGATGGCGTGGAACTCGCAAGCATCGTACTGATCGCGACCAGCATGGCCTGGAACATGGCCTTCGCCGTTTTCGAGGCGATCCGGACGGCGCCTCCCGAGTTTCGGGAACTCCTCCAGGTCTTCCAGGCGCCATGGTGGCTCAGGCTCGCCGCGTTCCTCATCCCGGTCACGGTTCCAAAGATGGTCTATAACTCCATATTATCATGGGCCCAGGGCTGGTATTTCCTGATCGCCTGCGAGATGATCTCCCTGGGGTCGGTCCATTACCAGTTGCAGGGTCTGGGAAGTTTTCTCGTCGTGTCGACTACGTCCGGAAAGATCGGCGACGCCATCATCGGCATTCTTGTTCTTGTCGGGACGGTCGTCGTTCTCGATTTCTTCGTTTTCCGGCCTGTGATGGCGTGGTCCCAGCGCTTCCAGATCGACCAGAGCACCTCCCATGCTTCCCATGTCCATTCCCCCTTCCGGGAGTTTCTGCTCGATTCGCCGCTCCTGGAGGGGATCCGTACCCGGTTGTTCCAATGGAGGAGAGTGATCTCCCGAAACGTCTATACGACCCTCTGGAAAATCCGTTCCGGGGGTATGGGAAAAACGAAAAGCGGGGGGAATCGTGGTGCGATTTTTCTCCTGGAAAAGGTCCTGCCCGCGCTTGGGGTCCTGATCGTCGGCATGATCGTTTTTGCGGCTCTCCGGGGCATGATCCGGGCGGCGTCCGCCGGAATTCCCTGGTCGGATCTTGCCGAACTTCCCCTTGATCTCCTTTTTTCCGTTCTGCGGCTGGCGGCCGGTTATGCCCTGTCGCTGCTCTGGACCGTCCCCCTGGCTTACTGGGTATTCAAGAATCCGACTCTGTCCCGCTTCGTCATGCCCGTTGCCCAGATCATGGCATCCGTTCCGGCTACGGCCCTCTTCCCGTTCATCATCATCTTCGTCGTCCGGACGACCCACAGCATGGATCTGGCCTCCATTCTCCTTCTTCTGTCCGGAATGCAGTGGTACCTTCTCTTCAACCTCCTGGCGGGGGTCGGAACGTTTCCGAACGAACTCAGGGAAGCGTCGATGACCTTGGGTCTCAGGGGTTCCCTGTTCATCCGGAGGATCTTTCTGCCCTTCCTGTACCCGTCCCTCGTTACGGGGTCGATCACGGCCTTCGGAGGGGGCTGGAACGCCCTGATCGTGTCCGAGTATGTGGTCTACGACCAGAAAGACTACGGCGTTCGGGGCATCGGGGCATTTCTCGACCGGGCCACGTATAATTCGGGGAACGAGATCCTGATCGTCGCATCCCTTCTGGTGATGACGCTCGTGGTCGTGACAGTCAACCGATTTTTCTGGACGCCGCTGTATGAGCGGATCACGTCGAAATATGGGTATAATGGGTAACATTCCGTTTCTCAGACTCGATCACATATCCCGGGAGTTCGCGGAAGAAAACCGGGTCAACCTGGCGATCCGGGACCTTTCGCTCGATGTGTCGGAAGGGGAGTTCGTCTCCCTGGTCGGACCTTCGGGATGCGGGAAAAGCACGCTTCTGCGGATCCTCCAGGGTCTCATCGCCCCATCCTCGGGAAAGGTCTTCTACAAGGATGCGGTCCAGACCGGCGTCAACCGGGACATGGGAATGGTGTTCCAGGGTTTTGCCCTGTACCCCTGGCTCAATGTGCGGGAAAACGTGTCCCTGGGCCTGGTAGCCCGGGGGGTGGATCCTTCCGTTGTCGACCGGAAAGTGGCGTTTTACATCGACAAGGTCGGTCTGGAGGGGTACGAGGAAGCCTATCCGCGGGAGCTTTCGGGGGGGATGAAGCAGAGGGTTGGCCTGGCCCGGGCCCTTGCCATCGAACCGGCGATCCTCTTGATGGACGAGCCGTTCTCGAATCTCGATGCCCTGACCACGCTGACCCTCAGAGACGAAGTGCTCATGTTGTGGAAAGACCCGGAGATGTCGGTCCGGACGATCGTCATGGTCACCCATATCATCGAAGAAGCGATCCTCATGTCCGACCGGGTCGTCGTCCTGGCGCGCCGTCCGACCCATGTCGTGGAAGAGATCGCAGTGGATCTGTCCCGGCCCCGGGATCGTCGGGATCCCGAGTTCGACCGTCTTTCGGACCGGATCTTTTCCCTGATATCGTAGAAATGGTCGGAGTGTGATCGAGGCTATCACCTGTTGAGGAGGGTTTATGGAAGGGGATCCGGAACATTATCCGGGGATCAGTCGCATCGTGGGATTATTGAAAGTGCTGGAAGAAACGGGAGGCCTCGCGGAACTCTACCAGCTGGGGGTGGACCTTCACCTCGAACTGGGGGAAGAACTTCAGCTCGTTCGCGCGGCGGAATCCCTCGGATTTGTCCAGACCCCGGGTTCCGATATCGCGATCACGGATCTTGGGAAAGAGATCCTGAAAAAAGATATCAACGGACGAAAAAAATTGATCCGGGAACGGCTCCTGACCCTTCCGGTTTTCCAGACGGTCCTCACATGGCTCGAGCACGAAGAAGACGCGACCTTGTCCGCCGAAACGGTGAAAAACAGGCTCTTGGAGCAGTTTCCCCAGGAGGATGCCGAAATGTCGTTCCAGACGCTGGTGAACTGGGGACGGTACGCGGAACTGCTCGGATACAGCGCGGATCGCGAAGATCTTTACGTGGATCGGGGGGACTGATCTTTTGTTCCCGGGCGGTCCCCGGGAGTTTCCGGCCTTGTCATCCGGTCCCTGAGCGATTCCCTCTCGACTTGGAGGGCATTCAGCCGATCCGAAAGCCGGGTGATTTCCTGTTCCAGCACCGCGAGACGGTCGTGGTCGCCCAATTCGGGCAAGGCCCTGCTTCGGCGCTTTCGGTCCTGGATGTAGTACAGAATCCCGACCGCGGTGATTCCCGTGAGGAGAATCGTTGCGTACAAGAAGAGACGGTTGAGTGCGATATCCATGTCGCGATTCCTGCTTTCCGGTTGCTAATCCGGTTCCTGCCGCCGTGTTTTTATCTTAAGGACAGATCCTTGATTCCGCAAGAGCTCGACCCGTCCACGTGAGCGACGGGATTTCCCATCTCGAAATGGCGCTTGCCGTGTCTCTCTGGCGGCTGTCGATCCTCTCCGCCGGTGATTCCGACCCCTGTGCCCGGTTCGGTCCGGGGGGACCGGTTCCTTGCGGAGTGGAGACTTTTTTTGGCCGGTGTCCATTGGCTGTCCGGGGGGTATGGATCGACAAGGCCCGAAGGGTTCTTGACAAATCCGAACGGCAGGGGATTATGATGATCGCGTTCGGGACCGATTCCTATCCGACCCTTCTCGAACGGCTTTCCGATCCGCCCCTGGTCCTCATGGTCCGTGGGGCGCTTCCGGAGTTGCCGGGAATTGCGATGGTCGGGACCCGGAGACCGACGGTGCAGACGCGCCGGGCGTTCGAGACACTGGCTTCGGGACTGGCCCGCTTTCGTTTTCCGATCGTTTCGGGACTGGCGGCGGGCCTTGACGGAGCCGCCCACAGGGGAGCCCTGGCGGGAGGCGGGACGACGGTCGCTGTCGTCGGGACGGGGCTCGACAGGGTGTACCCGCCCTTTCACGCGGAGCTGGAAGAAGCCATCCTCGACAACGGAGGGGCGATCGTCTCGGAGTATCCTCCCGGAGCCGGACCCGAGGGCTGGCACTTTCCTTTCCGGAATCGTCTGATCGTCGGACTTTCGGCCGGGCTCGTCGCCGGTCCGCACCGACGGGCTTCGGGTACGGGGATCACGGTCCGGCGGGCCCTTGAGGAAGGCCGGGAGGTGGTTGTTTTTTCGGAAGGCGCGGACCGTCTCACGGACGAAGGGCCGAGGTTTCTTGTCGAGCAGGGTGCTAAAAAAGTGACGCGGGCGGACGAGATCATTCTGGTGCTTGGTACACGTTAACGGGCAGGGATCGGAAGAACCCCCCATAAGGGAGACGATTTGGCAACGAAGAAAGCGGAAAAGGAAAAGACAAAACCGGCAGTCCGTGGCGAACGTGCCGCCAAGGCATCCCCAAAAGCGAAACGTCCGGCGGCGAAAGAAACATCTGCGACGTCCGGAGGGGCCGGAAAGACCCTGATTATCGTCGAAAGCCCCACGAAGGCTCGGACCCTGTCTCGGGTCCTGGGATCCCGGTACCAGGTCAAGGCGTCTGTCGGACACGTCAAGGACCTTCCTCCCTCGCGCCTGGGGATCGATCTCGAGCACGATTTCGCTCTCGAGTTCGAGGTGAACCCCGACAAGAAGAAAATCCTTTCGGAGATCCGGAGCCAGGCCAAGTCTGCACGGGAAATCTACCTCGCCTCCGATCCCGACCGGGAAGGGGAAGCGATCGCCTACCATATCGCGAGCGAGCTCGAATCCCTGCACCGGCCCTTGAAGCGTGTCCTCTTCCACGAGCTTACAGAGGGAGGCATCCAGGCCGCATTGTCCGAGCCCGGGGAGATCGACCCGAGGAAGGTCGAAGCCCAGAAGGCGCGGCGGGCCCTGGACAGGATCGTCGGATATACCCTGTCGCCCCTTCTCTGGGAACGGGTTCGGAGAGGGTTGTCCGCGGGCCGTGTCCAGTCCGTGGCCGTCCGTCTCGTCTGCGACCGTGAGGACGAGATCCATCGATTCGTTCGGGAAGAGTACTGGACCATCGAAGGTGAGTTCCAACCGGAAGGGAAGACGCGCGTCCCCCCGTCGTTTACGGCCCGGCTCGATCGCGTGAACGGGGAAAAGCCCGTCCTTTCCGGCTCCGAGGCCGCCGAGGAAGCCACCGGAAGGATCCGGAACGAAACCTTCCGCGTGGGTGAGGTCGTTCAGGCGGACAAGCGCCGGAATCCTTCGCCTCCGCTCACGACGAGCCGCCTGCAGCAGGATGCGGCGAACCGGTACCGATTTTCGGCCAAGAAGACCATGACCATGGCCCAGAGGCTTTACGAGGGCGTCGACCTTCCCGGGATCGGACCTGTCGGTCTCATCACGTACATGAGGACCGATTCCGTGCGTGTCGCTCCCGAGGCGGCAGAAAGCGCCAGGGCCTGGCTCAGGAAGCGATTCCCGGACCAGATCCCGGCGAAGGTTCCCGCCTACAAGAACAGGAAAGGGATCCAGGACGCCCATGAAGCGATCCGTCCCACCGACGTGAGCCGCACTCCGGAGTCGCTCGCAGGCAAGATCGAACCGGATCTCCTGAAGGTCTACGAACACATCTGGCAGACCTTTGTCGAGAGCCAGATGACCCCGGCCCTCTATCTTCAGACCACGGCGCTTCTCGAAGGCAGTCGGGGCGACGTGTTCCGGGCGTCCGGGCGCGTCCTGAAGGATCCGGGATTCCTGGCGCTTCGGGGGGCCGTCACGAAACGGACGGAATCCGGATCGGACGATGTCGAGAACGACGAGAAAACCCTTCCGCCCCTTTCGGAAGGAGAGCCCCTTAGGCTTTTGGAACTCGTGCCGACCCAGCATTTTACGGAACCGCCTCCCCGGTACTCGGAAGCGTCCCTGATCCGTGAACTCGAAGAGAAGGGAATCGGGCGTCCGAGCACCTACGCCACGATCCTTTCGACCATCCAGGAACGGGATTATGTCGAGAAACGGGAAGGACGGTTCCATCCGACCGATCTCGGACAGTCGGTGAACCGTCTCCTGGTGGCGTCGTTTCCCGATCTCATGAGCGTGCGCTTTACGGCGAAGATGGAAGAGGAACTCGACCAGGTCGAGGAGGGAGAACGGGGATACCGGGACGTGGTCGGGGATTTCTACTCTCCCTTCAGCAAGGACCTCGACCGGGCCAAGAAGGGGGGCATGGTCAACCTTAAGACGCTGGAGGAACCGACCGATGTCTCCTGCCCGGTTTGCGGATCGCCGATGGTCCGAAAATGGGGACGAAACGGATCCTATCTCGCCTGTTCTGCGTATCCGAAGTGCCGGACGACACGAAACTTTACGGAAGACGAACACGGGATCCGTATCGTCGAGGAAGAAATCCCGGAAGGGGAGGAGTGTCCCGTCTGCTCGTCGCCGATGACCTTGAAGAAAGGGCGTTTCGGGACGTTCCTCGCGTGCTCCCGTTATCCTGAATGCAAGACCACCAAGCCCTGGCCCCCGAAGTCCGAGCCGGCCTCCGTTCCGGTGCCGGAGACATTGCCGGACTGTCCCGTCTGTTCGTCGCCGATGACCTTGAAGAAAGGGCGTTTCGGGACGTTCCTCGCGTGCTCCCGATACCCCGCCTGCAAGGGGACCCGCCCCCTTCCGACGGGGTTGCCCTGCCCCGTCAAGGGGTGCGGGGGGGAACTGATTCCCCGGAGGGGGAAGAGGGGGATGTTTTACGGGTGCAGCCGCTATCCCGAGTGCACGTATCTCCTCAAGGGGGAGCCGGTCAAGGACCCTTGCCCGGTTTGCGGGTTCCCCTACCGCGTCCGCCGGAGCAAGAAAGAGGATGACCTGGTCTGTCCAAGCGAGTCGTGCGGCGATGCTTCAAGCCAGGGATGAGGCCGTTCCGGTCACGGTCGTCGGAGGCGGCCTCGCGGGTTGCGAGGCCGCTCTCCGGCTTGCGGACTGGGGCCATCCCGTCCGCCTTTTCGAGATGCGTCCACGAACCGGGACCGGGGCGCACAAGACGTCGCGCCTGGGGGAACTCGTCTGCTCCAATTCGCTCAAGAGCCTCGAGCGTGAAACGCCCCATGGGCTCTTGAAGGAAGAGCTTCGCTCGGTCGGCTCGCCCGTGATGGACATCGCGTTCAGGTGCCGCATCCCCGGGGGGGGAGCCCTGGTCGTCGACCGGGAGCGGTTTTCAGAGAGCCTCACCGGGGCCGTAACGGGCCACCCGAAGATCCGGGTGGTGCGGGAAACAATCGCCTGCCTTCCGGCCGACCGTCCCCTGATCGTCGCGACGGGACCTCTGACGCACCCTTCCCTGGTCGAGGATCTCTCGAGGCACCTCGGCGGAGGACGCCTTTCCTTCTACGATGCGATCGCTCCCATCGTTGAGGCGGATTCGGTGGACTGGGACCTTCTTTTCCGCGGCGACCGATATGGAACACCGGGAGAGGGGGATCACTGGAATGCGCCCATGGACAGGGCGACCTATGAACGATTTTGCGAAGACCTGCTTTGGGGCGCGCGCGTTCCCCCCCATGAAGGGGTCGAGACCGACCCGGAGGTTCTTCGGGCATTTTCGGCCTGCCAGCCGGTCGAATCCCTGGTGGAAAGCGGACTCGAGACCCTGGCGTTCGGTCCTCTGAAACCGGTCGGACTGGTCGACCCGAAAACGAACAGGATGCCCTATGCCGTGGTCCAGTTCCGTCCTGAAAATGAAGAAGGAAGCAGCTGGAACCTGATCGGATTCCAGACGAGGCTCAGGTATCCCGAACAGGACAGGATTTTCCGTTCGATCCCGGGGCTGTCCCGGGTCCGGTTCCTCCGGTACGGGTCGCTCCACCGGAACACATTCCTCGATGCCCCTTCGCTCCTCAGGGACGACCTGACCCTGGCCGGCCTTCCGGGCGTCTACGCAACCGGTCAGCTTGTCGGGGTCGAAGGTTACACGGAATCCCTCGCGATGGGTTTCCTGACGGCCCTGACGCTTTCCCGTGCCTGGCGGTCCGGGAACCCGTGGTCGTTCGACGCATCGGCGGTCCTTCCTCCTCCGTCGACGGCTTTGGGAGCCCTTTTGTCCGGGCTTTCGCCACACAGAAAAGGCGTGTTCTGCCCGGTCAATATTCATTTCGGACTGTTTCCGGCGCTTCAAAACGAGCCCCGTTCCCGCCGGCAGCGAAGGGACCTCCTGGTCCGCAGGGCCGAACGGGATTTCCGGTCATGGAAGCGTTCGATCCTGGGTCCGGACTGCGAGGAGCGGATCCTTGGGCGGTGACGGCTCGGGACACAGACGCCGGGACAGCGTCCCGACCTTGCGGAACCCCGAACGGGACGTGTGGCCGGATCAGTTTCTGGAACATCTGCGCCGATCGGGGCGTTCCGTACGGACGATCGAGTCCTACGCCTCCGACCTGTCCCTTTTCGGAAGGTTCCTTTCCTCAGGCAAAACGGGCCGGGGCCATCCTTCCGGATGGCGTATCGGTCCCGATACGGCGCGGGATTTCGCGTTTTACCTCGACCGGCTCGACTATCGACCGAAATCGGCGAGCCGGATCCTCTCCGCTGTCCGGTCGTTCTACGATTTTCTCCTGGAGCGTTCGGGGGTGGACGACAATCCGTTCGCCCTCCTCAAGGGACCGCGCGTTCCCAGGACGGTTCCGTCCGTCCTGAGCGAAACCGAAACGAGGGAACTCCTGGACTCTCCCGACGAAAACACCTGGGAAGGAAAGCGGGACAGGGCGATCCTGGAGCTTTTCTACCTGACGGGGATACGGTTGTCCGAACTGGCCGGAATTTGCATGTCGGAGATCTCCCCCGGCGGGGATCGCCTCTCCGTGAAGGGAAAAGGCGGCAAGGAAAGGATCGTTCCGATCCTGGGCTGGGCCAGGGTACGGATCGACGCGTATCTTTCCATGGATCCGGGCCCCTCTTCCGGGCCTTTGTTCCTCGACCGGCCTGGGGGCGGTTCCCTTTCCGTCCACCAGATCGGCCGCATTGTCCGGAAAGCCGCCCGGTCGGCCGGGCTGGAAGGCCGGGTCACGCCCCATACGCTTCGGCATTCCTGCGCCACCCATCTCCTGAACGGGGGAATGGACCTCCGGAATATCCAGGGGCTCCTGGGTCACGCGTCGCTGGGTGCGACCCAGAAGTATACCCATGTGGGACTCCGGGAGCTGAAGCGGAAATACGACCTCTCCCGTTCCGAAGCGAAAGGAGGGGGTCTTGAAGACACCGACCCCTGAAAGCAACGCGGGGACCCTTTTCCACGGAACAACGATCGTCTCCGTCC
The DNA here is from genome assembly GCA_027315205.1 of Leptospirillum sp. Lineage (GTDB taxonomy): Bacteria > Nitrospirota > Leptospirillia > Leptospirillales > Leptospirillaceae > DAHUYM01. The sequence goes on from DAHUYM010000002.1 coordinate 165,399, forward strand.
GCCGGGGTTCTTCCGTCGCCCTCGGCGGTGATGGGCAGATCACCCTCGGAAGCATGATCGTCAAAGCCGGGGCCAAGAAAGTCCGCACCCTCTACCAGAATCGCGTCCTGGCCGGGTTCGCCGGGTCGACGGCCGATGCGCTGACCCTGTTCGAACGGTTCGAGACGATGCTGGAATCCCATCATGGGCATGTCGGCAGGGCCGCCGTGACCCTGGCCAAGGAATGGAGGACCGATCGAAGCCTGAGACGGCTCGAGGCCCTTCTGGCCGTCGCGTCCAATGAGGTGAGCTACCTGATCTCCGGTTCCGGAGACGTGATCGAACCGGAGTTCGGGATCCTCTCGATCGGTTCCGGGTCCGCCTATGCGCTTGCGGCTGCCCGTGTCCTCGTAAGCCACACGGCGTTGACGCCCGCGGAGATCGTGAGGGAAAGCCTGACGACGGCCGCGGATCTGGACATCTACACCAACCGGGAGATCACGATCCTGTCGCTTCCCGCCGCGGGAGAGACGGCAGGAGGGTCCGGCGGCCCGGATCGAAGGAAGGACACGGATGGCCAGCCCTGAGGAGCCGATAATGGCGATGGAGGAGGCCGATTTGACGCCGGTGGAAATCGTGCGCCAGCTGGACCGGTACATCGTGGGACAGAGCCAGGCGAAAAAGGCGGTCGCGGTCGCTCTTCGGAACCGGCTCAGGAGGCGGTGGCTTCCTCCCCACCTGAGAGAAGAGGTCCTGCCCAAGAATATCCTCCTGATCGGAACGACGGGATGCGGGAAGACCGAGATCGCCCGCAGGCTCGCCAAGCTCGTCCGGGCTCCGTTCCTTAAGGTCGAGGCGACCAAGTACACTGAAGTCGGGTATGTGGGGAGGAATGTCGAATCGATGATCCGCGACCTGACCGAGGTGGCGTTCGGGGAGACCGTGGCGCTTGAGCGGGAATCCGTCCTGAAGGAGGCCGAGGCGGATGTCCGGGAACGGCTGGTCGACGCGCTTCTTCCCGGGAGCGGGGGCGTCCAGGAAGCGACGCGGGAGCGGTTGAAAAATCGGCTCGACACCGGAGATCTCGAAGACCGGGAAGTCGAGATCTCCTTTCGGGAGACGGCCTTCTCGGGAACCCCCGGAAGCATGACGGGAGACTGGGGCGATCCGATGGAAGGCAATTTGAAGGACATGCTCGGATCCTGGCTTCCTCCTCGCCAGACCAAAAGGAAACTGGCCATTCGGGACGCCCGTCCCCTCATGCTTGCGGAAGCAACGGATGCCCGGATCGACAGCGCGCGCGCGTCACGCGAAGCGGTCCGGAAAGTCCAGGATCTGGGCATCCTGTTCATCGACGAACTCGACAAGGTGGTTCCCCGGGGAGGCATGTCCCAGGGAGACGTGTCCAGGGAGGGAGTGCAGCGGGATCTCCTTCCGATCGTGGAGGGATCGGCGATCAAGACCCGGCATGGAATCGTACGGACCGACCATATCCTTTTCATCGCAGCCGGAGCTTTTCACCAGGCCAAACCTTCGGATCTCATCCCGGAACTCCAGGGACGGTTTCCCATAAGGGTTTCGCTCGATCCGCTCGGGGAAGAGGATCTTTACCGGATCCTCACAGAGCCGGAAAACGCGCTTGTTGCCCAGTACAAGGCCTTGCTCGAAACGGAAGGCGTCACCCTCGATATCAAGGACGAGGCGCTTCGCGAGTTGGCCCGATCGGCTTCTCTGATCAACGAGGGGACGCAGAATATCGGGGCCCGCCGTCTCTTCACCCTGATGGAGCAATTGCTGGAGGACGTGTCGTTCAAGGCCCCGGAACTTTCGGGACAGACGATCGTCGTGGACAGGGCCTTCGTCGACGGACGGCTTTCCAGGCTTGTCCGGGATCCGGACCTGTCCCGCTATATCCTTTGACAACACGGTCGTCAGGCCGTCGGGAGGAGCTTTTGGAAAACAGCCAGTCCAAGGCCCGCATTCTGATCGAAGCGTTGCCCTATATCCGGACGTTCTCGGGGAAGACGTTCGTGATCAAATACGGGGGAAGCACCCGTTCGGAAGTGTCCGATGGCCCGCGCCCGGAAGACCTGTCCTTTGCCGACGATCTCGTTCTCCTGGTCCATATCGGAATACGGCCCGTCGTGGTGCACGGGGGTGGACCCGAAATCACGCGGTTGATGAAGCGTCTCGGCATGGAGTCCCGGTTCGTGGACGGTTTGAGGGTCACCGACCGCCCGACGATGGAAATCGTCGAGATGGTCCTTTCCGGAAAGATCAACCGGGAACTCGTGACCCTGGTCCAGAGGAGAGGAGGCCGGGCCGTTGGTCTCGCGGGTCGGGACGGAGACCTCCTGGTGGGGGAACGGCAAAGCGATGCGCTGGGCCTTGTCGGCCGCATCCGTTCGGTGAACACCGAGATTCTCGACCTTCTGGACCGTCACCGGTATGTCACGATCGTGGCGCCCGTCGGGGTCGACGCCGACGGGAATCCCCTCAACATCAACGCCGATGAGGCTGCCGCCGAGATCGCCGGAGCCCTGAAGGCCGAAAAGCTGATCATGATGACCGACACGCCCGGGGTACTGGACCACGACAAGAAGCTCGTTCCCTCACTGACGCGTCCGAAGGTCCGGGACATGATCGAAACGGGGGAGATACACGGGGGAATGGTCCCCAAGATCAAGGGGTGTCTACGGGCTCTCGAGGCCGGAGTTCCCAAGGTCCATGTCATCGACGGCCGCATTCCCCATGCCCTGCTTCTTGAAATTTTCACCCCCGAAGGAGTGGGGACGGAGATCCTGCGGGATGCGCCGGAACCGTGACGCAATTTTCCTGGTGACCGGTCTTCTGGTCGTCTCGATTCTGGCGGGCTGCCCCAGGACACCGACCTCCTCTCCCCGCATCGAAGGGTCGATCCTCGAGGCCCGGACGCTCGGTCTCCCTTCGGGGGAACGGCTCCTGGGACTCCGGGTCCGGCTCAGGAATACGGGGAGGACCGAAGAGCGTATCCGACGCTATTTTTTGAGGACGAGGTCCGGCGACCGGTCCGAGGCCCTTTCCGATCCGTCATTCAGGGACCGGTTCCGGGGACGGGTCCGTTCGTGGGGGCGCTCGGGACTTCCGACGGTCGTCGAACCGGGCACGGCGATCGACGGTTGGGTTTTCTTTCAGAACCCAAACCCCCCTGAAACCCTCGTTTTTCGCCTCAAGAATACCTATGGGGGAGCGGAAAACCTCGTTCTCCAGGTCACCGGGACACAACCGTGAACCCCGGCGAAACGCTCGAGATCCGGATCCGCATTCTCGACGAGCGGATCTCCCGGCTTTTTCCTCTTCCCGCCCGACAGACGGAAGGGTCGGCGGGGGTCGACCTCCGGGCGATGGTTCCGGATGATGTCCGGATCGATCCCGGAACACGCCTTACCGTTCCTTCGGGCCTGTCCATCCATATCGGAGATCCGGGGGTGGCGGCATTCATTTTTCCCCGGAGCGGTCTTGGTTCCCGGGGACTTCTCCTCGCGAACGGAACCGGAGTCATCGATTCCGATTATACCGGTCCCATCCTGCTCGCTCTCTGGAACGCCGGACCGGAGCCCATCGACATCCGGACCGGAGACCGCGTCGCGCAAATGATTTTTCTTCCTGTTTTGAGGCCGCGGTGGACGATCGTCACCGAACACGACAGCACATTCCGGGGCGATGGAGGGTTCGGACACACCGGAGTCTGATCCCCCCGGTTTTTCGGGCAGGGATCGTTTTTAGAAAACGGGCATTGATGCACGCTAGACCGTCACCGTTCACGGAGAAACGGTTGCCGAATTGCGTGGAGGCGTCTGTCGATGACGATCTCGAGTCCGGTATCGGTCTGGCGGCTGCCCCGGACAGGGGGCATTGGGTTCGGTCTTCGTTTGTGTGTCGATTTTGGGAACGACGTAAGGATCTTAATGGGTGGACGAATGCGTCCAGAGGGAAATGTGCCGTTTCAGGTAGTCCCAGTCGATGCCCCAGTCCGAATGGTTGTGGGTTTTCGATACGGGGGGGGGAGACGACGGGGACCATGTGACCCGCCTCATGGCCGGTCGGTGGAGGTGACGGCCGTCCCGGTCACGGAGAACGAGGACCGAGAACGAATGATGAAACTCTCCCGGGATTTCGGCTTTTTCCCCGTCCGCCGGCTTGTGGTACCGGGTGACGACGCCCACGTCCCCGTCTGAGAGTTCGAGGACGGAACCGACCGGATAGATACCCATGCTCTGGATGAGATTGGTGGTCCAGCGGGTATCCAGGCTGTCGGGAGCGATCTGGGCGATCCGCTTCAGGGCCTTCGCGGGAGAGATCCCGGGCCGGTAGCACCGGTCCGCCGTCATGGCGTCGAACGTGTCCAGGATCATGATGGCGCGCGTCAGGGACTCCGTGGCATTGAACAGGCGCGTGTCGGGATACCCCGTCCCGTCCTTCCGCACGTGGTGTTCCCCGGCCACTCGGGATACGATCGCCGGTAGGCGGGTCCGGGATTTCAGGATCGTCTCGCCGATCGAGGGGTGTTCCCGGATGATGGCCCATTCGTCGGCCGTCAGCGGTTCCTTTTTGTGCAGGATATGAATCGGTATCCGCACCTTGCCCATGTCGTGGAAGAGACCTGCCAATCCCCAGAGGATCGCTTCGTCCTTCGGAATGTTTGAAGAATGGGCCAGGTAAAGCGCCAGGAACATGGTGTTGACCGAATGGATATAGGTTTCGTCGTCGTTCGACTGGAGATGGGCGAGGAAAAGAAAGGCGTCGGGATAGGTGCGCCCGAGACGCTCGATTTCTTCCACGGCGTTCCGTAACGGTCCCGTCTCGATGGGATTTCCTCCGGGACTTTTCCGGATGGAGTCGAACAGTTTTTGATAGTGGGTGACCAGGTACGCGTGCAATTCGGTAAGCTGCACGGCGACATCGTGTTCCGGGAGTTCGATGCGGGAGAGGTTTTCCTCGAGAATGGAATCGCCGGGGGTCCGGGTCTTGTCCCCGGCCGAGATGTCCCGATCCCCGGAACCGCGGGCAACGTCCGGGTCAGGGTCCGTCCCGAATGCCGCCTGTTCGGAAAGGATGGAACGGGAGAGATCGACGATCACGTTGCGGATGCCCGACGCTCTCAGCTGTTCGATTTCCGCCTGGTCCTTCACCAGGAACCGGTGGCTCAGGAATGGCGTGTCGAGCCATGACCGATCGAGACCGATCACGAAATGCCCGGGACGGAGAGCCTCGATGGCCAAAGTGACGATCTGCTTCATGAGCATCCCTTCGGAAGGCGCGTATGGCCCGTTTTGTGTTCGAAAGACGATGGAGTCCCGCAATGAAACTCTCCCATTCTAGTCGGACTTGAACCAAAAAATCTTGATCTTTTTGAAGGTCGGCAAAAAAAGAGCAACGGTAAACCATTATAGTTTACGAAACAAGGGGATTTGTGTGACCGAAGAGTCAAAAAAAGTGTGACCGGAATCACTTGAATCCCCCCCTGTCGATCGAGGGAAGGGGTTCGGCGCCTCCCGTCGGGGACTTGTCTCCGGATGTGAAGGAGAAGAATTCCGGATTAAGGGGGGGGCCGACGGGTACCGGGACCCGGATCACGTCCGGCCGTGTGCCGATCGCCGCGAGAAGGTCGAATTGGGCTTCCTCAAACTGGCGCGTGGCTTCGATGTACTTAAGCTGGGCATCGACCAGGTCCCTGAGGCTAACGATCAGTTCGAGGGCATGGTAAACGCCCAGCTGGACGCGTTTCCGGCTTGCAAGGAACGTCAGCCGGGCGAGCCGCATGTCTTCGACCGCGATTTTTTCCTCCTCGAGGCTTTTCCTCACCTGCTCGAAACTGTCCCTGACTTCCCGGTGCACCAGGATGCGGGCCCTGGAAAGCTCGGCCGTGGCCTGGTCCTTGTTCCTTCCGGCCAGATTGATCGCCGCCGGATCGAGAAATCCTCCCGGTCCGACGGTCCAGAGGGCGAAGAACAGCGTTTCGTTGTACCCGGTCAAACCGTTGAAGTCCGGTCCCAGGGACCCGTTCAGGACGGATACCCCGATCGTGGGCACGAGCGGGGAGAAGTACGTTTTCGACAGTTCCTGGGCCCTCGCCTGTTCGTTTTTCGCGTAATCCCGGATCAGCGGACGTTTCACGTCGGAGGTCTCGATCAGGGAGTCGAGATCGTCGTCCATTCGGATATACAGCCGCGGAAGAATGAAGGACTCCGCCGGTATCGGAAGCGTGTCCGAGTCTTCTCCCATGATCTGGTCCAGCCGAAAGGCATTATGGTAGACACTTTTTTCTTCTTCCACCAGATGGCGGGAGTCCCGGGCCACTTCGTGCGCGGCCCTGAGGACGCCGACGATGCTCGCGCCTCCGAGTTCGACGAGCTTTTTTTCTTCCCGGAGGATCCTTAGGGAAATGTCGACGGCGCGCCGGAGAACGGCGACCCGGGAGAGCGACGCGAGGTTGTCGAAATACAGGCGGGCGGCGAAGGCATACTTCTGGTTGACCGTTTCGGACAGCTGGGCCCTGGTCTGGTCGATCCGGGTCGTTGTGATCACGGTCAGGTAAGCGGAGTTTCCCGGCTGGACGGAAAGGATCAGTCCGCGGTTCGTGTTCGACTGCTGTTTCAGGATGTTGTAAAAAGTGCCTTCCGAGTTCTGGATCTCACCCGAATAGGTCATCGTTCCGACGGAACCGGAGATCGACGGGAAAAACGATTCGATCGCGATCCCCCGGACGGCATAGGAGACGTCGACTCTTCGCCGGGAAATCCGGATCTCGGGGGAATAGGCTCCCGTCCGGACAAGGACCTTCGGGAGCGAGATCGTCGCCAGGTGGTACCTCTTTGCCGGAAAGGGCTCGATTTGGCGGAGTTCTCCGATCGTGTCCCGGTGGACCTGAAGGTTCCCTGCCGGTTTGGCGCCGACGGCAGGTGCCATTGCCGAAATCGCCAGCACGAAAGGAACCATGACCCAGGACCGGACCCTGCGGCTCATCGGACCGGTCCTGTCTCGAGGGCCTCTTCGGCGTTAAGCGTGGGGTTTTCGAACTGGATCCTGGGTTTGTCCCCGGGAAGAACCTGGTGCTTCCCGGATACGACGATGACATCCGAAGCCGTCAGCCCCTGCTTCACTTCGATCCGGATCCCGTTATCCTCCCCGGTACGGATTCTCCGTTCATCGATCGTGCCGTCCTTGTCGATGGCGTAGACGAACATGAGCCCGTTGCGTTCGACCAGGGCGGTGTCCGGGATTGTCAGGGTGTTCGGGATCACGTGGAGCAGGATCAGGACCCGGATGAACATCCCCGGCTTCAGGATGCCGTCGGAGTTGTCGAAAATGCCCTGGACCGGCATCGTCTTGCTGGACGGGTTCAGGGCGTGGCTGATCAGGCCGATTTGGCCCCGGATAGGGTGCCCTCGGCCTCCCGGTATGTTGAGTCTTCCCGGAAAGAATATGGTGGCCGGGGACCCGATCTGGACCTCGTTCACATACCTTTGCGGGATATCGATCTCGACTCGGACTTTGTGCAGGTCGTCCACTCGGAAGAGGGGTCTGGAATCCCCCCCGTTGCCGGTATTGGGCCCGACCAGGGCACCCGGGTCGAGGAACCTGCGGGTGACGATGCCGGTGTAGGGCGACCGGATGACCGAAAACTGGAGCTGGGAGACGAGCTGGTGGAGATGCGCCAGCGAAGACATGTACATGTTCCGCGTCTGGTCGACCTCTTCCTGACTGACGAGGTCGGGGGATTCCTGGATGATCCTTTTGTACCGGTTCAGGAGGATCAGCCGGTACTGGTAGTCCGAAAGGGCCTTCATGAAATGGTTGTGGAGTTCCGGAACGTCGATTTCGGCCAGGATATCGCCTTTTTTGACGCGGCTTCCGATATCCACCCGGACGGTTTTCAGATAGCCGGTCACCTGGGCGTGAATGCGGGCCATCTGGTAGGGGAAGACCGTCCCGGGCAGACGGACGAAGACGGGAAAATTCGTGACGATCGGCTTTGTCGCGATCACGGAGACGGAAATCCCGAGGGGAATTTTCTGGGCTTTTTTCTTTTCTGCGCGGGCATGGCACGCCGCAATAAGGAAAGAAGTCCCGAGACCGGCCACGACGAGCAGGAGCAGCGGCCGTCTGAAACCGGAGAGGCCGGGTTTCATCGTCTGGATCCCCCACCGCCTGTGGGGGACGGAATCGGCCCTGTCCGATCCATCGCGATCGAAAAGACCAGCGGGATCAGGAACAGGGTCAGGGGCGTCGCAAGCCCCAGTCCACCGATGACGGCGCGAGCCAAGGGCAGGGAGTTTTCCGCCCCCACGCCCCAGTTGATCGATACGGGGATCATGGCGGCGATGGCGGATAGGCTCGTGATCAGGATCGGCCGGATCCGTTCGCGCGAACCGGTGAGGATGGCATTCTTGACGGTCATTCCCTCCCGGAGATGCTCGATGTACCGGTTGACGAGGATGATGCTGTTCGACGTCACGATGCCGATCGTCATGAGGATCCCCATGATGGACACCATATTGACCGACGATCCGGTCGCGTTGAGGAACGTCAGGCTTCCGACCATGCCGAGCGGAACGACCCCGAGAACGATGACGGGTGCGACGAACGAGCGGTAGAACACGAGGAGGAGAAGGAAGAGGAAGAAGACAGCCAGAAGGATCCCCCAGCCCAGCTGGGCGAAGGAGTTCCGGATATGTTTCGTGACGCCCACGAATCGGACATGCATGTTGCCGGGCACCTCGACCCCCTTCAGAAAATCCTTTATCCGGTTGGAGACGGCAACCGAATGTCCCGGAGTCGGGACGACCAGGACGTCGATCGCCCGTTCCAGCCGATCATGCGTGATTTCTTCGGGGTTCTCAATATGGGTGATCTTGGCAAGCTCGCCCAGAAAGGTGATATGGCCGTCTTTCGCATGGGCGACGGGAAGATTCGCGAGATCCTCCATCTTCTGGAAGAACACGGGGGGATAGATGATGGACAGGTAATAGAAGAAACCGGTCGTCGGATCGATCCAGGGGATGGGACGGATCTGGTTGTTGGAGTTGAGGCTGATCTGGACGTTCCGGCTGACTTCGGCCTCGTTGGTCCCGAGAAGACTGGCCAGGACCCGGTCGACCTCGATATGGAGGGTCGGATAATGGGTTCTTTGAAAAACATTGGAAGAGAGGACGTCCGGGAGCGTCTTGACCTGATGTGTCAGGCGTTTGGCGAAAAGCATGTTTTTCTGGATTTCGTCCCCGTGGATTTCGATGACGATGGGGGTCATCCGCCCTCGCGACAGAAGATCTTCCACGATGCCCGAAGGCTTGAAAATGAAGATCGTATTCGGGAAGCGGGATTTGAGGATCGGTTCGAGGATTCGGGTGGCCTCCGTCGTCGAAAACCGGCGCATTGTCTTCGGAACGAGGGCGATGTCCATGACGTTGGTATCGGTTCCGGAGTTGATGTTGAACATGGCGGACCACCCCGCCTTGATACCGATGTTGCTGACGATCGTTTTGACCGTTCCGTTCGGGAGGGTGTTCCGGACGATCCGGTCGATCTCGACGGATTCCTCCCGCGATTCGGAAAGCCGGAAACCGCTCGGAAAATGAATGAAAATCCGGAACTGTCCCGCGTCGACGTTCGGATAGAGGTCGACCGGGACCGAACGGCCGACGACCAGAAGAAGGAGGAGACCCGACGAGATCAGGAGAAGGGGCCGGAAGGGCCGGTCGAGAATCCTGTCCAGATAGGTGCGATACCGGTCGAAATACTCTTCAAGCCTTCTGGGAAACCAGCCCAGGAACGCGGCATGGGATACCGGAAAACGCCGCGAGACCAGGTAGACGAGCCAGGGGAGCAGCGTGATCGACAAAGCCAGAGAAATGAGGTTTGCGCCAATGACGGCAATCCCGAGCGGAAGGAAGAGATAATGGATCAGGCCCGAAAGGAAAAAAAGCGGGAAGAATACGGTGACCATGGCCAGGGTGGCCATGATGGTCGGTGTCGCGATCGGTTTCAGGCCCTTCAGGAGTGCGGTCGGCGGCGAGCCCTGAGGGGGCTCGTGGGTTTTGAGGCTTTCGATGACCAGGACGATGTGGTCGATCATGGGTCCGACCGAAATGGCGAGACCTCCCAGAGTCATGATGTTGAGCGTGGCGTTGTTGATCCTGAGAAAGACCATGATGGTCAGGTACGCGACGGGGAGTGCGACGATCCCCAGGATCGCCTGCTTCATGTCCCCAAGGACAAGAAGGATGAAAAGCGCCGAAGTCAGGATCCCCAGGGCGGTTTCAAGGGACAGCGAGCCGAGGGCTTCCTTGATGTAGAGGGTCTGGTCGAACAGGATCTTGAAATGGAGTTCCTTGGGGACCGCGGACAGGTGGGGCAAGGCGTTGCGGATTTCGTCGATCACCGTCAGGGCGCTGTATCCCGATTCCCGGTAGATCGGAAGGACGACTGCGGGTTTCCCGTCGACCAGGACGAGGTTCTCCTGGGGGTAGAACGTGTCCTTGACATCGGCGATGTCTCTTACGAAAAGGGGCACGCCGTTCGTGACATGGATGGGGATGTCGGAGATCGCCTGAAGATCCGGGGCCTGGCTGTTGAAATGGGTGAAATAGTTGAGTTCTCCTATCCGGAGGTTTCCGGTCGGCAGGAGAAGATTCTGGTCGTATACGGCATTGACGACGTCCAGAGGGGTCAGTTTTCGGTTGGTCAGCTGGTCCGGATGGAGATAGACGGAGATCTGGCGGACCTTCCCCCCGAAAATCGGGGGAGCGGACACGCCCGGAAGACCACCCAGCTCCGGACGGATGGTGTTGTTCGCGATGTCGTACAGCCGGGCCTGGGTCAGGGACTCGCTCGTCAGGAGGACATGGCAGATCGGCACGTTCGAAAAACTGTAGGAGACGATCATCGGAGGCAGCGTTCCCGGAGGCAGCGCGTTCAACAGGGACAGGGAGAGTTCGCTGATTTCCGAAACGGCCTGGCTGGACGGGACCTTGCTGTTGAAAATGACCTTGATGATGCTGATCCCGTTCAGCGAGCGGGAGTGGATCGACTCGATATTGCTTGCCATGGTGAAATGCCGTTCCATGAGGCTCGTGATATTGCGCTCGACCTCCGTCGCATTCATGCCGGGGTAGAAGGTCGCCACCATCACCACGGGTATCGGAATGGGGGGGAACACGTCGCGGGGAATGGTCTTCCAGGACACGACACCCCATGTCACGACGGCGAGAAGAAAAGCGATCAGCGGATAGGGGTTCGAGAGATTCGCCCAGAGCAGTCGATCGAGGAGGTTTTCAGGCCGGAAGTCGGGACGTGCGTTGGATTCGGGTCGAAGGGGCAAGGGGTGACGGCTCCGGCTACGTCATGAGTTTGTGCCGTGATCTGTGCAATAGCCCGTGCCAGATCTCCGGGCGAAAAATGTGAGGAAACACTCCCGCGCCTATCGTCCCTGATGGATCCCCCGTCGGATCGGATCCGGATGGACGGATTTTCGGAATGGATCCTCGCATCGCTCCCCGTTTTCCCCGGTCCCCTCCGGCCGATTCCCCCAATCATTCATCCGGACGGGACTTAATCAGATATAACAGCAAACAGATCCCGAGGACAAGGGGAAAATGCCGCCAGGGAGCTACGATTCGTTTTCTTCGTCCGGATGCATGTCCGCATCGGGAAAGAGGATTTTATAGGCCGTCCTTCTCGGAATGCCCATCAGGCGGGCATAGAATCGGGCTTTCTGCGATTTGGAAATATCGAGTTCGGAAAGGGCGGATGCGATCCGGGACCCGTCCGGCCGGGTCGTCGCGCGGGAGTCGTTCGGGGCCCCCGAGACGAGGATCGTCCATTCGCCCCGTTCGGGAAGGTCGGTTGTCGTGTCCCGGAACCGGAATAGGGTTCCCCGTAGGGTCGTTTCGAACTTCTTCGTCAGTTCCCGGCAGAGAGCGCAAGGCCTGTCCCCCAGGACCTCCGAGAGGAGTGCGAGGGTTCTGCGGATCCTCCGGGGGGATTCGTAGAACGCGAGGGTGGTATGAAGGTTCTTCAGTTCGGACAGGCGGTTCCGGATGTGCTGGTCCCGTCTCGGCAGGAACCCCTCGAAATGGAACCGGTCGCTTTCGAGTCCGGAAACGACGAGAGCGGAAAGGACGGCGGACGGTCCGGGAACCGGATGGACCGGGAACCCGCCTTCGATGGCGGCCCGAACCAGAAGGGTGCCGGGATCGGACACGAGGGGCGTACCGGCGTCGGAGACCAGGGCGATCGATCGCCCTTCCCCGAGCCTGGAGACAAGAAGGGGGGCTTTTTCTTCGGCGTTGTGTGCGTGGTAGGACACGACCGGCGTGTCGATTCCGTGCCGTTCGAGGAGGATCCGCGTGACCCGCGTGTCCTCGGCGGCGATCAGGTCGACCAAGCGGAGGATGCGAAGCGCCCTGAGCGTGATGTCGTCGAGGTTCCCGATGGGGGTGCTGACGACGTAGAGGGCCCCGGACGGGTGTTCATACATGGCGGGCCGGTATGTCGATGTTGTCGATCAGCCGCGTCGTTCCGAGCCACGCGGCGGCGAGGAGAATGGCCGGAGACTCCGGGGGATCCTCCGAGTCCAGGGGGAGGAACGTCCGGGGTTCGACCAGAGCCACGTAATCGGGCCGGAACCCCCGTTCCTTCAAACGGTACTTGAGCTGGTTCATCCAGCCGAGGCGGTCCAGCTGGCTTTCGGGAGCGTAGATGTCCCGTGCTTCCGTCATCAGTCGGACCAGTTCGGGGGCGATCCGGCGTTCCTCTTTCGTGAGGTAGCGGTTCCGGGAGCTCATGGCGAGTCCGTCCGGCTCCCGGAAGGTTTCGACCGGCCGTATTTCGAGGGGAAACAGGAGTTCCCGGACCATCTGTTCGATCAGGAACAGCTGCTGGCGGTCCTTTTTCCCGAAATAGGCCCGGTCGGGGCCGACAAGGTGAAAGAACGTCGAAACGATGGAAAGGACGCCCTCGAAATGTCCGGGCCTCGAGGCTCCGCAATACAATTCGGCCACGGGATGGGTGATCCGGATCCTTGGATTTTTCGGGACAATTTCGGACGCCTCGGGAAAAAAGGCCCATTCGACTCCTTCTTCTTCGAGCGCGGCGAGATCCGATCCGAGCGTCCTCGGGTACCGGTCGAAATCTTCCCCGGGGCCGAACTGGAGAGGGTTGACGAAGACGGTAGCAAGGACCTGGGCTCCGTCTTCCCGGGCTTTTCGAACGAGAGATCGATGGCCTTCGTGCAGCGCCCCCATGGTCGGAACCAGCGAGAGGGGACGGGAACGGGCTCCCGGGAGGGGTAAGGCGTCCCTGAGCTGCCGAAGGGTCGTAATGTGTTGTGTCATCTCTTTACCCTCCCTGAGAACGGAGTTCAGGATCGTCCTTCCCATCCGAATTTTTTTCATCAGAAGGGGAAACAGATAAGCCCCTGATTTCAGTTCACCCCCACATCCGCTCGAAGCCACTTCTTGCTGTTGTCGCAGACCGCATGCGTCTTTTGAGGCCAGGAATTACCCCGCCAGCTATCGAATCGAATTTGTGCTTAAGAGGAACTTTTCCTTGATTTCCCTTTATTTTTTTAAGGGCAAGGGATCTTTATGAAGCCCCATAGGCGCTCCAGAGTTTCACCCGGGTTCTTCTTCCCGTGTGGCGACACGATCGAAGATCGTCGTTGCCAGGCGGGAACAAACGGATTTGATGTTCATCCAGTCATGCCATTTCGGATCGAGATTTTTGTATTCGGACAAGTTCATCTCTTCGAGGTCGTAGGGCATCGGGTTGGCAAGCTGTACCTGCAACTGCTGCAAAGCCGATTCGCCGTTCGGTTGCGTATAGATGCGATCGAATCGGGATAAAGCCTTTTCGACCCGGTCTTCCCCCAAGTGGTCGGCCAAAGCCACGAAATCGATATAATCCCGGGCCGCATTGCGTCTCAGGATCAGGATCCCCTTGATCCGCAAGATCTCATCCTCGGTAGGCACCGTCAACGCCTCTCCCCGATAATCGATTACGGTCGTATCGAGAGGGGTGTCTCGCATCAGCTGCCTCACCCCTGTCTCGATCCCGTCCAGACTCCCGAGGATTTGTACGGGACGTTTGACGCGTGCCGTTTTCCACCCTGCGACCGACTCCAGTTCCGATAGGATCTGATCGAAGCGTGTCCGCAAGTCCGGCAAGACATGATCGGCATCCCCGGAAAAAAGGTGGCCCGCATATAGGACAGACGCTGTGCCGCCGATCAAAACCGCATCCGGCAGGATGCGCTGCAAATGGGCGGCAGAAGAGAGAACCCGCTCCCATTCAGGCAGTGTGTTCTTCGACATAGTGCTTCCAGAAATGATAGCGTTGTGCGTAAGGGTCTCCCGTATGAACCTTGCAAACACGAAGGATCTTGTCCATGATGACCGGATCATTCAATGCCGCCTTACGGAGGGCTTTCCAGTCTGTCCACTGCCCGCGCACAATGATGTCGTCTATGGCGGCCAGAGTGAAATCCTGATGGTTCAGATGTCTGTGCAACATTCGTCTTTCCGTCCTGTCTCTCCAGAATATCCTGGCGGGGATCCCGCCGTTTCCGTGTCTTGTCCGACCCTGACGCGTCCCCGGGTTCGACGAACAAATCCGTTTTTCCCGACACATTCCCGAAGGCACACTGCTTTCTGTCCGGTATCGGCTCCGTTGAGGAACCAGCTTGACTCCGTCGGTGATCTGTATTGTATTCGACATATGAAAGCCCGGGCGAACATCGATCGTCCTCTCCGGCGGACGGAATGCCCGTTGATCTACGGAATGCGTTCCGGTGCGACAACCGAACCGCAAGCTTCCTGCTTGTTGCGCGCATAGGCAGTCGTCGGAGATATGCTAGCATAGGAATCCGCCGTGCGGTACAGCACCAGATTGGGAAGGACATCGTAAATGAAAGTGATCCTCGTGCAAAATAATCCCCAGTTCGGGAAAGTGGCCGATAACCTGTCGGGAGTCGCCCGACTTCTTTTGGACCGGTCCGAACCCGACCCGGATCTCGTGGTGTTGCCGGAGTTGTTTGCCTCTGGATACCAGTTCGTTTCGCGTAAAGAGGCGATGGACTTGGCCGAAACCACGGAGGGTTTGACGCGGGGCCCCACGTTCGTTTTTCTGGAGACGCTTTCCCGGGAGACCGGAGGATGGGTGGTCGGGGGACTTCCCGTCCGCCGGGGGGATCGGGTGTTCAATTCGGCGGCGGTGTTCCACGGGGGCGAGCTGAAAGACATTTACGACAAGACGCATCTCTTCGAGGCGGAAAACCGATGGTTCGACTGCGGTACGGGACCGCTACCCGTGATCGAGACCGAATTCGGGAAGATGGGGATCATGATCTGCTTCGACTGGCTGTTCCCCGAAGTGTCCCGGACTCTGGCATTGAAGGGGGCCCGGTTCGTGGCCCATCCCGTCAACTGGGTCCTTCCGTTCGGTCCCCAGGGGATGATCCTCCGGGCGGTCGAAAACCGCGTCTTCATGCTGACGGCGAACCGGGTCGGGGAAGAAGCGCGGGGAGGGTTGCCCCCCCTTCGCTACATCGGGTCGAGCCAGGTCGTCTCCCCCGGGGGAGCGATACTTGCCCGGGCTTCGGACACGGAGGAAGCCCTTCTAGAATGCGAGATCGACCCCGCCCTGGCCGACGACAAGACGGTCGCCGCCGAAAGCGACTTCTTCAGACAGAGGCGCCCCGAACTGTATTCCTGAAATCCCCGGCTGAAGCCGCACATCCTCACGCCATCCACTCTTCCAGGATTTCTTTCAGAACCGCCGCATTGTTGTGCTCCCGATCCTTCAACCCGTATAGGAGGACGATCGAGGACGGGGCGTATTTCCGGAAAAAATCCACGATCGCGTCCCTGTGCTGGCCGAGTTCCTTCCTGTAGGCGATCCGGAATTGCCGGAAGTCGATTTCGCCTTCGTGGAACCGCTTCCGGAGTTCCGGGGAAGGCGCCCATTCTTTCGCCCAATAATCGAGCGGAAGGGATTCCTTCCGGACGCCTCTCGGCCAGAGCCGATCGGCAAGAATGATGTACGTTCCCTTTTTCCCGGCCTTGAAGTCGTAGACGCGTTCGGTCGATATCCGGATTTGAGGAATGCCTGCT
Organism: Leptospirillum sp.; assembly: GCA_027315205.1. Lineage (GTDB taxonomy): Bacteria > Nitrospirota > Leptospirillia > Leptospirillales > Leptospirillaceae > DAHUYM01. Next base: position 181,526 of record DAHUYM010000002.1, read on the forward strand.
TCCATAAAAGCACCTCTTCGGGAACTCCGGTTATCGGGAGTTTTCCGCTTTCTTGCCGATTATCCTTGTGTTTTTAAATCCGTCTTTCACTCGGACTGAAAATGGTTCCGGGAGTGCGTGCCGTCGCAGAAAGGTTTTGTTTTTGAACCTCCGCACCGGCAGAGGTAATAGGCTTTCTGTTCGATCGAACTGACCGTCCTTCCATTGGCGTCGACGATCGTCACTTCACCCAGGACTTCGTATGGACCATTTTTCGTACAGTTGATACGGACGTTTTCCATGACGCATTTCCTTTTCGTTTCGGCGGGGACCGGAAGGATCGGCCCAAAGCCGGATAGAGTCAAATACTCCTGATAAAATGTAGCCATGATACACTTTACCATAGGGTTTTCATTGTTCAAGACAAACTAAGTGGGACGCAAGGTGCCGAAATGACAGACCGAAAAGGAGAAGAGAATGGCATGGAAACGCAAGGCAGATTTTATCGGGCCGGATTCGTCGCCCGCGGGACGCTTTCGTTCCGGGTCGAGCTTGCAGAAAGAGCGTGGACGACCTTCACTCCGGGTCAATACGCTTACTTGGAATGGATCGCCCCGCCCCTTACGGATGAAAAGGGAAACGGGAGGAACTTTTCCATCGTGTCCCCGCCTGCGGATCTTCCGGTCCTCACGTTCGCAACCCGACTTACGGGGTCGGCTTTCAAAAAGAATCTGGAAACTCTGCCGGACGGGACCCCCATCAGGGTCGACGGTCCGTTCGGGACGTTCTGCCTTCCGGAGCGCTTTTCTTCGACACGGCCCTTCGCCTGGGAAAAACCGGTCGTCTTCGTGGCCGGAGGCATCGGTGTCACGCCGTTCATGAGCATGTTGCGCGACAGTCTTTCCCGGTTGAAGGCCATTTCTTTCTATCTGTTCACGACGAACCGCACCCTCGAGGATTCGGCGTTTCAAGGAGAGATCGAGGAACTTTCCCGGCACCATAAAAATCTCTTCCTCGGTCAGTTCGTCTCCCAGGCCGCCAGGCCTCTCCCCCACGGGATCGAAGTCGTCCGGCTGACCCCGGACCATCTTTTCGAAGCCATCGGAGAAAAAGCCAGAAACGGCGATTTCTATATTGCGGGTCCTCCTTCCATGGTTTCATCGTTCAAAGTGGCCCTCCTGGGGGCAGGAGTCCTTTCCGAACGGATTCATGTCGATCCGTTCCTTGGATATTTCTGAGATTGGAGAAAGACAGAAACTCACTGACTTTTGGTATTTCGGAGATCATGCCGGATCGATCACGCTGATGACCCGCGCAACGATTTCGTCAGCAGTCGATTCATCGAGCGTTTCCACATACATGGCCGTTCCACTCTTAACACGGGCTTCGATGTCGAAGCTCCGAACCTGGTTGCAAACCGCTACGCCGGTTGTTTCGTGTCCGGAAATGGCTACGGTCAAGCCGTTTTCCCGGGCGAAGCGTCCACCGCTTGTAACGGGCACAAACATCGTCACGCCCAGAGCGTTGATTTCTCGCGGCGTAATGACCACAAAGCGGTGTCTATCTTTCATTTCCCTTCCAGCGACGGGATTCGGGTCGATCCGGTACACGTCGCCGCAGTGCGGGAGATGCCGGCGGGTCATACCAACTCTCGGCCGGAGGGCTTACCTTCCCGCGCCCATTCGGTTTTCGCGTTGATCTCATCCAAAGCTTCTGGGGTGACCCCGTGCAACAATTCGGACAATGAATATCGTTTGCGGGCCCTGGAAATAGGCCGGACGGTAAATTCCCCGTCTTTTACGTCCAGTTCCAGAGACGAACCGATATCGATATTCAGAATCTTGAGAACGTTTGCGGGGATCGTGATAATTGCCGCTCCGCCCTGCTTTCGGACATTGACAGTGATCATACGGGCCTCCCAAATCGCAATCGACAAATAATGCTTCATGGTAGCACTTATGTGCTATAAAAGCGAGACCATAGCCGTTAACAATCGGAAATTTATGTCTTAGAATGCCTAAAACTGGAGGTATGAGTTCTGTCCGGGACCTTAACGTCATTCATTTGAGGACATGCTGTCCAATCGCTTCACAAGATCTTCGGGCTTGAGGTGGGTGTAGCGCACAAGCATCTGCAAGGTTTTGTGCCCGGTAATGGCGGCGACTTCCATCGTGGAGAGGCCCATTTCGAAAAGACGGCTGGTCGCCTCGTGCCGCAGATCGTGAAAGCGCAGGTTGGCGATCTCGGCTTTCCGGCAGGCTTTGGCAAACGATTGCGAGACGGAATCCGGACCGAGCTTCCAGACCTTCTTCCTGTCATGCCGTGATTCCGATCGGACCCGGAGAATGGAAACGGCTTCGCCGGTGAGAGGAACGGCCCGACGCTTCCCATTTTTGGTTTCGGTAAGGTGGACGACACGTTTGTCGAGGTCGGTCCGCTCCCAGACCATAGAAAGAATCTCGCCCCGCCGCATCGCCGTTTCGATCGCGAACCTGACGATCTCCGACAATTCTTTTGGACAGGCATTCAGGAGCTTTTCAAGTTCCCCGGGGTCGAGACGCCGGTCCCGGCCTTCGGGTATGGGCGGCAGCCGGATTTTTCTGACAGGGTTTTGAAGCGATTCCATTCCCCATTCAAGCCGGGCGATTTCGAAAAGGTGAGACAGGATCGCAAGGTCGAGACGAATCGTGTTTGCGGAGACTCCGGCCCGGGTGCGTTCATTCCGGTAGGTCGCGAGATCGGCGCTCCGGATTTCGGGAAGGAACCGGGCGGACAGGGGATGGGATTTCCATGCACGGATCCGTTTCCATTCCTGGTGGTAGCCTTTTTTCAGGCAGGAGATTTCCCTATCGTAGCGGTCGAGAGCTTCTGTTAGAAGCGGGAATTTGCAGGCGTCGGATGGATCGTGGGGCCAATTCATTGAGGAAGAACTCCAATTCCGGATTTGAATTCGAAGGTCGGGTTTCTGATGCCATCTTTATTGGATCACGGCGGACCTTATGCCGCTCCGCTTCGCCGAGGTTTTTCGTGTAACGACGAAAAACGTGAGATTCGATCGCGATCCGATTGAAAAGGAGGCCGGTTTGGAAACAGATCCAACCTTAAATAGAATCCGGGTCGGTGAAAAGCCCCAATTCTGGGAACAAAGGAACAAACGAGGATTGCTGTTTGCTTATAAAATGCGGAACACAGTCTCCGATCCGGTTGTTCGGGTTTTCAGGATCGGGTGTGGGTGGTTTTCGGATTTCGCTCCTCCGTATGTTTAAAGTTTGCCTTTAGAATCGTGGAAACGATGGGTATGTCTTTGACATCATCGGGGAGTTTTTTTGCCCCTTCTTGAACCAACTTTCCCCATGTACGATGTTTGCTCAGGAGATCTTGCCAGGCGGTTTCTAAAACTTCCGGGTGTTTCTCCGAAAGAAACGAAATCAACGTTCCGGCCTGGGCCAGATCTTTTCTTTTTTTGATGGCGTTTGCCATGTGCCGGCGCTCGTGGACGATCAACTTGTGTAACGCGAATCGACCGGGATCGGGAAGATTGATAAGAACAGCGCTGTTATTGACCGGGGCGATGGCGTGAAATGATGTTTCGATCAGATAATCCATGTATCGGATTGGCTGGGCAGAGACGCCCGCCCACGGCAAGGGAACGGGTTTTGTCCCCTTTTCTTCGGATCCGATATGCGGGGTCAGGAATTCGATCGAAAATCCACTTCCCCCCTTCATGACGTATGTCCAGGGGGCCGCTTTTCGGTCCAGGGATTTCCAGACGGGGTTGGCCTCAAGATCCTTGAGGGATTGACGGACGGCTGAGGCGACATCCAGGGGGACACCCAGTTTGAATCGGGAGAACTGCGCAAAATCAATGTCTGTCGTTTGTGTCGTCTCAACGGACGCTTGCCAATGGACGCCCAAAGCATTCTGAAATGCCATGAAAGCATTTGTCCCTATGAGCATGGCTCCGGCAAGAAATAAACCCGAGTCGCTCAAAGCCTCAAGTGCCCTGGACGCCTCCCCGCGAAATACGAAGCCATCCGCATGCGTCAACGCGGCGCAAAGCTGCTTGATCGTATCCCGTGTCTCTTTTGTTTCCTGGATCGCAGCACGCAATTCCGAAGAATCCGGGCCCAGGAAAATATGCTCCTGGCGGTTATTGACCATGTGCTGAAAGTACCAGTAAGGCCGTCCTTTTACCGTTCTTGAAACGAAAGATCCCTTTCGTCCGGAAATCCCGAAACGTTCAACAAAGGTGTGCTCCAATGCCTGGAGAAGATCGGCATAACGCGCGGCATGAACCGGGGATAGAATTTTGTATTTCACTCGATACCCCCTCCTTGGTTACACTAAAATTTTACAATTAGTGTAACCGACTTTATGGGGGGGTTCAAAAATCTTTCGGAGAGGGTCGTTTACTGTTTTGGGGAGACTTGTTCGAGCTGTTCTATTTCCGCGAAAGACGGCGGGTCAGCGAACAGGTTCTCAAAAATTCCATGGCGGGGGTGGCATCGCCGGTGTCGTAAAACCGGATCATGGTTTCGTCGAATTCCTGTTTTCGTTTTACAGGAACAAGAATGGCATTCATGCCATGGGAGAGGAGGATCCCGTTCATGATCAGACGTCCGGTCCGTTTGTTTCCGTCCCAAAAGAACTGGTTCCGGGCTGCAAAAAGAAAAAAGGCAAGTGCCCTTTCCTCGGGATCGGACAGACTCTTGAGAATCGCTTCTCCGGTTTCAAAAATTCCGGAGAGTTTTTCTGGAGAGGGGGGAATCCAATCCGTTCCCCCGATCCGGACATTCCCGTCGCGGAAGGTGCCGCAATAGAGAGCTTCTCCCCGGGCCACAATTCCATTCAGCAATGAAAAGGTCTCGCGATCGGGGCAAAAGGTTCCGTTTTCGGTCCTGGAAAGAAGGACTTCCCAGCTTTCCTTCTGGTTCAGGATCTGGCTCTGCTCGGAAAGAGAATGACCTCCGACCGTCACGCCGTCCAGAAGTGTTTTCACCTCCGGGTAGGTATAGGTATTTCCTTCGAGAGCGGCCGTGTTGTACACGAATTCGGCAAGAAGCTTCCGGACGTGAAAGCAGGCCTTCCGGACAGCCTGTTCCAGCGGAGATGACAATGTCGGGGCATGATCCGAATCGATCCGCGACCAGTAAAACCCCAGCCCTTCGAAGATTTCCTCGTTGATCATGTGAGGAGGATTTTCGAACCGATTTTTTTTGTTGGCAATGTCGGCATAGGGAGCGTTCTCCGAAAATATTGGTGCTCGGAGGGGGAATCGAACCCCCATGACCGTGAGGTCGGCGGATTTTGAGTCCGCTGCGTCTGCCTGTTCCGCCATCCGAGCGTCTGGGAATATCCGAAAGAAGGGTGTGAAAGGGGAGCGGAACGATTGTACGAAGAATCGGCGAAATTGGCAATGGAAGCCCGATTCGAATGTTGCAGGACATGTTTTTCAAGGTTCCCCCTGATACGAAAATTAACACCTTCGTATTTTTGGGTTGACGCCTTTGTAACCTCTGTGTAAAATGCCACCCATCCAATCCTGTCTGTATCGTTCTTGAACGCGGTCCCTAGTTTGTCTTCGTTTCCATAGCTCAAACGGGGAGTGCGAAGGGAAGGAGGTGCACCGCACGAGATTGGGAACGAGTGTCATTTTCGTTCGGAATGTTGGTATGTGCTTTTTTATCGTCAGGCATTTTTTATCGATTCGTATCATCAGAAGACATTTTCCGCTGTCCCGGTTCCGATGGGGGCAACCGGGCATTTTGGATGGACTTTTAAAGAAAGGGTCGGTTCATGAGAAAAATGATGATGGTTTTTCTCTCCTTCTTTGCCCTGGCATCGGTGGCGGTGTTCTACGCCCCGAAAGATGCCAGCGCATTTCCGGGATTCGCCCGGAAGTACAATTTTCCGTGCACGTTCTGCCATATCCAGTGGCCGAAGCTCGCGGACAACGGGCACTTTTTCAAGGATCGCGGTTTCATGCTCTCCACGACCGGCAAGGGCAATGGTCTGGACATGATGTTCCAGGACCCCAAGCAGCAGAATTACTTCCCCATCGGTTTCCATATGTCGATGGCGTATTATGGAACGGCCGTGAACGGGGTGGGAGGGACCGGAAATAATGGGTCGAACCCAAACAACACCAACGGCGGCTGGGCCAACGGAGATGCCGCGAATACACCGT
>DAHUYM010000030.1 GCA_027315205.1 Leptospirillum sp.
AGGCTTTATCCCATCATGATTCAGGAGCGGCCGTGAAAAAACTGTCGATCATCCCAATCGCATCCGCTGTGTTCGTTCTGGCGACAACCGGGTGTGTTTCATTGCGCTTCAGCTCTATAACCGGAACGGAAAATGGCAACAAGGGCCACGTCATCCATGTGGAAAAAACCGGTGACCCGGGATTCTTTCATCTGAACTCCCCCGAGGAACTGACCCGGGAGGCCAACCAGGAATTGATGGCCCAGTGCCCGACCGGAAGGGTCAGCAACGTCCAGACCCTTCTGAGCCAACGGGACTATCTGTGGATCGTCCAGACATACAAGGACCGGGTGACCGCCATTTGCGAACCCTTGCCCAAGTCCCCGGTCGCCGCAGCCGCTCCGAAGGCGGCTCCTCCACCCCCTGCACAGATTCATGCCGAGAAGACCGAACGGGGCCTGGTATTCACACTGGGGGCTGTGCTTTTTGCCACGAATGCGTCAAGGCTTAACCCCGCCGCCGAAGGGAGCATCCACGAACTTTCCGGGTATCTGAAGCAAAACCCAGGCCGGAACGTCAGGGTCGAAGGGTATACCGACAGTATCGGAAAGCCTTCGTACAACCACATCCTCTCGTTGCATCGGGCGAAGGCGGTCAGGGACGCGCTTGTCGACTCGGGGATTTCGTCCGGCCGAATCGAAATAAAAGGGTACGGGGACGCATTTCCGGTCTCCACCAATAAAACGGCAGCCGGTCGTCAAAAAAATCGCCGGGTCGAGGTCGTCATCTCCGACGAACATGGGCATTTTGCGGAAAGCCGGTAAGTCAGGGGAGCGCGATATACGACGGAGGGAGGAAATTCGGGCGCACGCACTCTCCTTAGCCTGGGTGGGATCAAGAACCCCGGCGTGGCAGAGAGAAAACCGGGAGCCCCAAGGGACTTAATGCGGGTTTCAGGGGTTTACGGGATGTCCGTCCGGACCCGTGACAATCTGGAAATCTCCGGCGTTCGTCCACCAACCGTCGCGGTTTTCGAGGAGATTCCCGACCGCCCTCTTGTCCGGATGAAACCGGACGAAGATATAGACCTGCCCCAGGCGGTTTTCAGTCGTGACCACCAGGACGGGCGTCTTGGAAGGCATCCATCGGACCTGTCCTTGTTTCTGAAGGTTCCCGAACAGATCCTTCCAGCCGTTGACGTAGGCCGCCCAGCCGTGGGTGTAGTCGTCGACGGTCCGGCCCAGGAGAACCGGCATCGTCTCGTCGTCCGGCATCACGAGCCGGCCGGTCTCCCCAGCATAGATTTCCGACGCGGGAGGATAATAGGTGTCCGAAGACCGTTCCTTCGTACATCCCAGAAGAAGCGGGCCAGCCAGGAACAAGGTCCAAAACCATCGTGCCAAGAGTTCTCCCTTGCATGAAACTCCCGGAAGTTCCCGTCAGTACTCCCCGTTGAACCGGTCACGGGCCCAGGGGTTCCCTGCCTCCGCCGCCTTCCGCCACCACTTCATGGCTTTCGTCTCGTCTTTGGGAACCCCCCAGCCGTTTCGATAGGCCAGGCCCAGCCAGACTTGGGCCCAGGAATTTCCCCGGAGGGCGGATTTCCGAAGCCAGTAAACCGCTTTTTTAGAATCCCTCGGGACGTCCCGGCCGTTCAGGTAATCCATGCCCATCCGGAACTGGGCCTTAGGATCTCCCCGTTCGGCCCGTTCCAGAAGCGTTCCGGCCGCGTGGAGCCGACCGGGAAAAAGGACGACCCCGCAAAGGACCAGGCCGATAATGACCCCCCTCCCGATACACACATTACGCATGCCGCTCAAGGGGCGGGGCGGTTCTTGGAAGACAATGCCGTCCACCGGTTTCTTCCGGGATCGTAGAGTTCCCCCACGGAGAGGAAACCCCCTGTGTTCAAACCCCCTTCCACCAGCACACGCCCGTCGGACAGGAGAAGCGCGACGGCCTTTTCCCGGGGAATGGGGTCCGGGACTGCTTGTTTCCAGGCGTTGTTCTTGACGGAATAGATTTCGGCCGCGCTCAGGTAGTCTTCCCCATAACCGTCGACGACCAGGACGTCGCCGGACGGGAGACGGACGGCGGACGCCCCCCACCGGAGAACAGGATCGGAAGCCTTCGTTTTCCACGAGTCCGTTCCCGGATCGTAGCGTTCGACCGTGCCGAGGGTCCGGCCGTCATAGCCTCCGACGACCAGGACCGTTCCGTCCCGGAGAGCGACGGCGGAAGACGCCCATCGGGGGACGGGATCCGGACGTACCGCGCTCCAGGTGCCGGTCGATGAGTGAAAGAGTTCCGAGGATGCGAGGTACCCGGTGTCGTTGAATCCCCCGGTGACGAAGACGTTTCCGTCCGGAAGGACGACACCGGCGCCTCCAGCCCTCGGGACAGGATCTTTATTGCCCCTCGTCCACCGATCATGCAACGGATCGTAGAACTCCGTCGTCCCCAGGTAGGAGCCGTCGTACCCTCCGGTCACCAGCACCCGTCCGTCAGAAAGGGCGACGGCGCATGCGCTCGTCCTCGGATGGGGATCGGACGATGCCCGGGTCCAGGCGTGCCTTGCAGGATCGTAGACTTCCGTCACCCCCACGTCCTGCCCCGTGAACCCTCCCGTGACGACGATCTTCCCATCGGAAAGACGGACGGCGGACGCTCCCCAGCGGGGCGTCATATCCGGGATCGGGTGCGGCGGGGGCTGATCGCCTTCCGATCCCTCGGGACAGAGTACGGCCCAAAAGATCAGAGCGAGGAAAAGGAATGTCCCGGAAACGGGACGCCGGTACGATCGTTCAATGCCCATGCCTTAAATGTACCATTCCCCGTACAGGACGTCCCACGGCTTTCCCGTGACCGATCCCCGCAGCATGAACCGAACCAAGGATTCTTGTTGAAGATTTGCGACTCCATCATCCTGATACCTTAATCAATCTCCAGAAAAAATCCGCTAAAAAACCGTACAACGGGAACTCTCGACCCATCCGAATTGTTTTCGGGAATTGGTTCCCCTTTGACACCGAACCGTTTTTATCTGAAAATCGGACGCCCTTCCCGTTCGGCAACGATTTCGGGTAACAGACATGTATTGAAATCGGGACAGATCTTGACCCAATATGGCAAGTCTCGTCCCCCCGGCCACGTTCACCCAGAATCAGGAAAATCATGCATACACCAGCCTCCAGAGGCCAGATCCTTCTGGCAAGCCTTGTCGGAACCACGATCGAATTTTTCGACTTCTATATTTTCGCCACCGCGGCCGTCCTGGTCTTTCCGTCGCTTTTCTTTCCGCCGGGAAACGCCACCACGGCGACCCTGCAGTCCCTCGCCACGTTTGCCCTGGCCTTCGTGACCCGTCCGATCGGCGCCGTCCTCTTCGGGCATTTCGGCGACCGGCTGGGCCGAAAGGCCACTCTGGTCGGCTCGCTCTTGACCATGGGATTCTCGACGATTATCATCGGCCTCCTGCCGACGTTCGACAGGGCCGGCCTCCTTTCTCCGCTCCTCCTCGCACTTTGCCGTCTCGGGCAAGGATTGGGACTTGGAGGAGAATGGGGAGGGGCGGTCCTTCTCGCGACCGAAAATGCCCCACCGCGACAACGGGCCTGGTTCGGGATGTTTCCCCAGCTCGGTGCCCCGGCCGGCTTCATTCTCTCGACGGGCGTCTTCCTTTTGCTCTCCCATTTCACCACGCGGGAAGAGTTTCTTTCCTGGGGGTGGCGCATCCCCTTTCTCCTGAGCGCTGTCCTCGTCGTCGTAGGGCTCTGGATCCGGCTCCGGATCTTCGAGACCCCGGCGTTCACCCGGTCCCTCGAGAAAGGGGAACGGGTGCGCATCCCGTTTCTTTCCGTCCTGCGTCACCATCCCGGGGCTCTGGTCGCCGGCATTTTTTCCCTGCTCAGCACATTCGTCATGTTTTATCTGATGACCGTCTTCGCCCTCGGGTGGGGGACCGTCCATCTCCATTACTCCCGGGAGAGTCTCCTCCTCGTGCAAATGGCCGGGGTGCTCTGTTTTGCGCTCCTGATCCCGGTATCGGCCCGTTATGCCGACCGCCGCAGCAGTCGGGAGACCATGATCCTGGCGACGATCCTCATTTTCCTCTTCGGGTTCGGATTCGGTCCGATGATGGAGTCTCACCACCTTCTGCGCCTGTTTCTCTTTTTTGCGGCCGGATTTTCCATCGTCGGGCTGACCTACGGTCCGGCCGGAACGATTCTTTCGGAGCTTTTCCCCACGCCGGTTCGCTATACCGGTGCCTCTCTCGCGTTCAATCTCGCCGGCATCGCCGGGGCGTCCCCGGCCCCCTACATCGCGACCGAACTCGCCTCCGCATATGGTCTGAATGCCGTCGGATACTATCTGTCGGTCACGGCGGTCGTTACTCTTCTGGGCCTACTTGCCCTCCGGCCCGTTCCTGAGGGCGCACGCGAGACGGCACTTGAAAATTGAAGGTCTCTTCCAAGAGTCCGTACGACTCCGAAAGGACCAATGTCATGGAACATTTCCGTTCGAAGGGGGTCGGTTTTTATGAGCATGGCGCGTATCCCGGTTTGGAAAAAGACCGGAACCAAGATGAGAGGGGCAGGGACAACGTGTTGTGTTATGACATATCGGCATAAAT
>DAHUYM010000031.1 GCA_027315205.1 Leptospirillum sp.
GACGAACAAACGCGCTGGTTCCGGAAGCTTGTGGCAAGCCGGGCGGGGATCGAGGCGATCATCAGCCATCTGAAGACCGACCACCGGATGAACGTCTCCTGGGCGGTGATCGCCTGGAACACGGCCAAGTGGGCGAGAACCCCGACGTTGCCGGATCGGGAAAGCCGGCAATCTCCCGTCCTCCCGGAAAAAACCGGAGGGACCGGAGAAGGAAAAGAGAACCGGGTGGAGTTTTCGCATGATCCCCTCAAAAAATTCCGGCCCGATTTTTGAAACCGGGTTTTTTAGTACGAACTAATTAGATTGTCCCATTTTCGATCATTGAGTTTGTCACATCCCCGATCGTAAAAAATCTCTTCTGTTTCCGATTTCGGTTTTCGTTCTTCTTCATATCGGAACCTCAGGAGTTTCCCCTTCCTCCGAAAGAACGGTCCTGGATTCCAAAAGCCCCGCTCTCCGTTTTTCCTTGAGCCGGTACGACTCGCCCTTGATGTTGACGGTCGTCGCATGGTGCAAGAGCCGGTCCAGAATGGCGGAGGCCAGGACCTGGTCTCCGAAGATGTCGCCCCAGTCCAGAAAGCTCTTGTTCGAGGTCAGGATGAGGCTCGCCTTCTCGTACCGCCGGCAAAGGAGACGGAAGAAGAGGCTCGCTTCCTCCCGGGACATCGGCAGATACCCGATCTCGTCCAGGATCAGGAGGCGGGGGTAGACCAGCTGCTGGAGCATCCGCTCGAGCCGGTTTTCGACCTGGGCCCGCTTGAGGCGGGTCAGAAGCTCCTCCAGGGTCAGGAACAGGACCCGGTACCCCGCTTCCACGGCCTTGACCCCCAGGGCGATCGCCAAATGGCTTTTCCCCACCCCGGGCGGTCCGAGAAAGATCACATTCTCGCTCCGCTCCAGAAAGCCCATCCCCGAGAGCTCCCGGAGAACCTTTTTGTCCAGGGAGGGCTGGAAGGAGAAGTCGAACTGCTCCAGCGTTTTCACCACCGGAAAATGCGCCTGGGACAGCCGCATCTCCACCCCCTTGCCGTGCCGTCCGCTCCATTCGGCGGACAGGGCCTCGGCCAGGAAGCCCTTGTAGTCGAGTTCCCGTTTGGACGCCTGTTCGCACACGCTGTCCAGGCGCGACGACAGATGGTCCATCTTCAGCTTTTCGAGGAGGGAGGCTAGCTGCATGTCGCCACCTCCTCGTAGACGGAGAGATCCCGCTTCATGACCTGGAAGGCCTCTTTCCACAAGGCCGCATGGTGCTCCGGAACCGTCACCCAGCCCCCGTCCCTGAACGGTCTCAGGCGGTGCATGGCGGCGATCCGGTCCTCCCGGTCGTAAACCCGCACGGCGTCGTCCAGCCCGATCCGGACGGCCACGGTCTGCCCGCACAGCGACGCGGGTACGCTGTACCGGTTCCCCCGGATCTCCACGTACCCGTCCCAGGAGACCTGCCGGCGCTCCCGGTAGGAGGTGTCGAACCGGACGGCCGGAAGAGGAAGAAGGACGGGCGCTTCGCGGAGATAGCGTTCTCCCACGATCTCCTTCACCGTTCCGTGGACGCGCGTGTCGGCCTCCTCCCGAAGCCACCCCTCAAGAAGGGCATTGAGGTGGGCCAGGCTCTCGAACGTCCGGTAGCGCTGGAAGAAGTTCTCCTTCACGTACCGGACCATCCGTTCGTCTTTCCCCTTGGTCCGGGCCCGGTACGGCCGGCAGGCCTTCGGGACAAACCCGTAATGGCCCGCCAGGTCCAGGAAGCCGGGATGGAACACCACCGTGTTCCCGGCCCGATGGGCGATGACCATCGCCTTCTGGTTGTCGACCAGCACCTCCCGGGTGACCCCGCCCAGATGCTCGAACCCCCGGACCAGCCCCTCATAGGTGTGTTCCGCATCCATCCGGAGTGCGGCCCAGACGTGGAAGCGCCGGGAATACCCCAGGGTGTTCACGGACACGTACACTTTCGTCCGGATCCCGCCCACCAAAACCCAGAGCTCCCCCCAGTCGTTCTGGAGCTGCTCGCCCGGTTCCGTCTCGAATCGTACGGTCGCCCGGGACGGGCGGAGCGTCCGTTTGGGGTGCATATACCGCCGGAGCGTGATGACCGATCCGGTATACCCCTTCTCCTGGAGCTTCCGGAACACGACCATCGCATTCCAGATCCCCTCGCCCAACAGTCGGTCGATCTCGGCCCGGAAGGGCTCCAGGGTGCTGACCCGGTTCTTTTTTCGTCCGCGGGGCGCGCCACCTCGTTCAAGTGCCCTCCGGACCGTTCGGGGATGCACCCCCAGGGCATGGGCGATATCCGTGACGTGCATCCCTTTGGCTTTCATCTCCTGTATCATGAAGTAGTCCTCCCTCTTGAGCATCGGCCCCCTCCAGGTTGGTGAGACTTCCTGAAGATACCGATCGTTTGGGGGGAGGACAAACTCAATGATCGTTTTTCAGACATTTATCATGATCGCTGACAAGGTCTATACCGAGATCGTCCCCAACTGCTCCAAGGACACCCTTCAGGGCATCATTCGCGGAAAGGTGGCCCTGGAGAGCGTCATCTACTCCGACGGCTGGAGGGGCTATAATGGCCTCGTCGACGTCGGATACGGGAAACACCTTCGGGTGGATCATGGGAAGGACCAGTTCGTTTCCGGTCCCGCCCATATTAACGGAATTGAAGGGTTCTGGGGGTTCGCGAAATCCCGTCTCACGCGCTTCCGGGGCATGAACCCTTCGACCTTCTACATCCACCTGAAGGAATGTGAATTCCGGTTCAATCACCGAAACCAGGATCTCTACAAATTGATCCTGAAAATGATCCGGAAAAAACCTCTGTTCTAGTCATGACCCATGTTTTTAATATATTTAATGTAGACACATAAATTAGCGTAGTTACAATTTAGGAACTTTTCGGGAGAGCGCCATGA
>DAHUYM010000032.1 GCA_027315205.1 Leptospirillum sp.
ACTCACGGCATGAATTAGGATGCATGGCAAGAAGGAGAATAACTCGACAAATCAACTTTATGATCAGACTGATAATATGATCGATACCGTTCTTAGTGTTCCCCAAAAAGTTAAAAAATCGGTAATAAAAGACAAAGCCACAGTTGAAACATGGTCAATTCCTCTCGATAAAATATACAACAACGGGTCAAGTCCTAAAGTTGCTGTAAATTTTCTTCCCGAGACATGGGATTCATCGATCATTCGACGACCGAAAGGAGGGAAGGGATTTTGAGCGGTTCCTGTTTTCTCCACTCCTGGTATTCGGACATGTCGAAGTATTTCTTCCCCGTGCTCCATTGTTCGTGGAACTCCGAGAGAAGGGCTCCAATGAGTCGGATGGCCGAGTCTTCGTTGGGGAAGATCCGGATCACGCGTTCCCGTCTTCGGACCTCTTCATTCAGTCGTTCCTGGGAGTTCGTGCTTCTGAGCCTGACACGATACTTTCGGGGAAAGGACAAAATCGTGAGCGATTCCTCAAAGCCTTCTTCGAGACAATCCATCGACTTCGGCGCCTTCTTTAAAAAGGAGTCGAGGATCTCGTTTTTGAGGACTCGGGCCTCTTCTTTCGTATCGGCCCGGAACAAGCGTCCCAGGGCCAGTGCCAGGGGCCCTCGTTGGGAGGCCGGGGCATGACCCAGAATATTCCGGAGAAAATGCACTTGGCATCGTTGCCATCGGACGCCTTGAAAATGTCTCTGAACGGCTTTTTTCAGCCCTTTGTGGTCATCGGAGACCACCAGGTCCACCCCCCCCAAGTCCCCGGCTCTTGAGATCCCGCAGCATGTCGTCCCACGAGGCCTCGTTTTCGCTGTCTCCCAACGTGAGTCCCAGGATCTCCCGTTGCCCTTCTTCCGAGATTCCCGTCGCAATCAAGGCAGCGACCGGAACCACGCTGTCGTCCTTTCTGACATGGATCACCAGGGCATCCAGCAGGAGGAACGGATACGGGTCCTTCAGCCGACGGTTTCGCCAATGGTTGACCCGGGCCGAAAGACCCGTGGCCAGGGAACTCACCGTGGACTTCGAAAACTGGGCGCCGCACAACTCTTCCGTGATATGCGTGACCTTACGGGTCGAGACTCCCTGGACCACCATCTCCATCAGCGCCAAGACCAGGGCTTGTTCAGAGCGCTGGTAGCGTCGGAACAAGTCCGTCGAAAAATTTCCGTCCCGGGTTTGGGGAACTCGAAGGATCAGGGTTCCCACCCGTGTCGTCAGTTGTCGTTCCCGGTATCCGTTTCGGTAGCCGGTCCGATCGCTCGAGCGTTCATGACGATCCGCCCCCAGATGCTCGGCCATCTGGGCTTCCAGAACCTGGTTCAACACCGATTCGACCAGCTTTTTCATTCCTTCGCCATCATCGGACAGAAGATTTGGCAAAAGATCCGGATTCAGGGTAACGTTAATATTGGCCATTGTTCTTCCTCCTTGTTGAGAATAGGTTGTCTGGACAACACCCATTCTCGGGGAAGACAGTGGCCTTTTTCAATTTCAAGCCAACTTGGAATTTACAGCATTATATGGACTCAACCCCCGGTGCCGTTCTGATCCGGGAACGCAGATTTTCGGACCTTTGGATGTCGAGAGGATTCTCTTATGGCTGAAGCCTCAAGCGGCACGGGCGACGTTCAGACCTTGGTGTGGGCATCGAAGTATCGGGACATGCCGCGATCGGGTCCCCCCGAGCGGTCGGTCGAGGATTCCCACAGGCGCATTGCCGGGGCGGTCTCGTCCGTTGAACCCCGGGATCGGGGAATCTGGGAGAGCCGATTCCGCGCGATTCTCAAGGATTACAGGTTCCTGCCGGGAGGCCGGATCCTGGCGGGAGCCGGCACCGACCGGACGGTGACCCTGTTCAACTGCTTCGTCATGGGCGTGGTCGAAGATTCCATCCCAGGAATCTTCCGGGCCTTGGAAGAGGGGGCGGTCACCATGCAGCATGGGGGCGGGATCGGCGTCGACTTCTCCACCCTTCGCCCCCGGGGCACCCGGACGAAGGGGGCGGGAACGGTGGCGATGAGTTGTGTAGCGGCGCTGATAGGGAGGCGAAAGGCAGTGGATGAGTAGATGATTTCGATGAATTCGAGGTAACTATTGAGGCGGGTAAGCTAGAG